>CAVRVO010000014.1:0-82500 GCA_963724625.1 uncultured Gammaproteobacteria bacterium
TGATGCCGATCCGCAGCGTGATGTTGTCATGGAAAGTGTACGAGCCTGCCAGATCCAGGTAATCGACCGAATCGAGCTTCGCTTCGGTCGGGTTGGCGAACCCGTTCAGCTGTGGATTGGAGCTCGTGGTATCGAGCGCGACGCTGTTGATGTGGCGCCAGCTCAGCGACAGGTCGAGGTTCCAGGGCGTGACCCACGTAGTGCGGAATTTGTGGCGCCAGTCCGGTATCGGGACACCGCAGGACAGGCCATACAGGCCCACGCAATCGTAAGTGGCGCTGCCGGTGAGCGGTTGCACCACGAACTCCATCCACGTAGGTGCCGATCAGCTGAAGCGCGATGCGTCCGGCACTGCCTCCCAGCTCCAGGTTGTAATTGATCTCGGTGTCGATGCCCTTCGTGCGAAGCGAGCCGGTATTGACGATCGGATCGTCGATGTAGCCGGATCTGCCCAGCCACAGCGAGGCGGAGCCTGGGGAGCGGTGCACGAGTGCGCAGAAGGTTGGATCGCCGTTGTTAAGACAATTGTTAAGAATGACGTCGGCGCCGATCGAGCCGATCAGGTCCTCCACCTTGATGTCGTAATAGTCTGCCGACCAGCTGAATCGCGGCAGGAAACGCGGCGTCAGCACGAAGCCGAACGAATAGGTGTCCGAGCTCTCCGGGTCGAGCGTCGGGTTGCCGCCGACCAGGCCGTTGTACTGCGCCGCCGGGTTCTCGAGGATGGTGCCGTATTGTGCCGCGCTCACGCCGGAGCTGGCGCACTCCGCCAGCGTCGCGCCGGAGGCCACCGTGCCGGTCATCGGATCGACCGGCCCTACGCACGGATCACTGCTGCCATCGAGCTGGACCCGCGGCTGCAGGTACAGCTCCTGAATATTCGGCGCGCGCACGGCGCGCTGAAAACTGCCGCGCAGGCGAATGTCTTGCACGGGGCCCAGTCAGCGCCGAACTTGTACGTGTCGGTGTCGAAGCCGAGGCTGTAGTCCGAGTAGCGGTAGCCGGCCTCCGCGAAAGCGCCTCGGCACCCTTGCGGCCCTGGCGATCGGCAGCCGTGCTTCGACGAACAACTCCCACACGTCGAAGGCACCCTGGTGTTGTCAGGGTCGGAGCGCCCTGACCGAGCAAGTCGCCCGTCTGGAAGCTCTGGTCGGCCCTGAGTTCCGATTCTTCGTCGCCGGTACTCGGCGCCGAATGGCGACGCCCAGGCCGTCGCTCGCCCACGGCGTCTTCACGCCGTGCTTGCCGAGATCGCCAGTGATGGCGCCGCTCAGGATCTCCTCCTTGGTCGATCCCTCCTGGAAGCCCGGCACCGAAACGTAGTTCGACGGCCGCCGGCGTCACGCCACCCGTCTGCCAGATGTTGTACGGCACGCATGAGGGGTCATCGTTGGTGACGTCTGCATCGACGTTCACCCCGCACACGACGTTGCCCGTCGCGGGATCGGTCACCGCGGTCAGCGCTTTAGTCAGGCGCGCGAGTGGAAGTCGTTGAGGTAGTTCGCGCGTAGACAGTCGTGCCATAAGAGGCCGTACACGTCGTACTTCCACGTGTCACCGATATCACCGCGCGCGCCGAGCACCCCGCGATAGGAGGTGTGATCGAACGCATCCTGCCGACCGCCGCCTTCGACGTTCCGACGCCCCATTCCCACCAGTACGTCCGTCTGCCCTGCTGGCCGGTTGACCGCCGGGTCGTTACACAGGGCTTGCACCATGGATGGCGACAGGTAGGGGTTATCGCAATTGACGCCGTAGTTGCCGAAGAACGGCGGCGTAGCCGGTCCCGCTTCCCAGGAACGCGCCGCTCGGCGCGATCTGTGCCACGGTCTTGTCGTCCATGAACATGAATTCGGTGTAGCAGTCGCGTGCTCGTTGAGCTCATAGTGCGCGAACAGGCCCGCCGTATAACGCGTCGTCCGGGCGCTGGTAGTAGTTGGTCGGCCCGAAGTTGTAGGCATCGGCGCCGAGACGTAGGGAATCGCAACGTTCCCGGGACCGAGTGTCAGTCGCCATCACCGGCGCGCCGGATGCGGCCGGATCCTGATCTACCGGCAGGAAGCGGCCCGGGAAGGACGTCGAGGAGCCGCCGCAGGTGAAATTCGGATTCGCCGTGGTGCCGGAGTTGAGCGTGCAGGCGCTGAAGTCGCGCTGCGACTGCTAGCAGAGCGTCGAGCTTGCGATAGCCGACATACACCGTCGCGTTGCCGCGACCGTCGCCGGTGTTCATCCCCATGATGAATGTGAAGTCGCTGGCGTAGCCGTCCGTCACGTTGCTGTCCGGAGACTCGAAGCCGCGCGCATCGACGATGTCGCCGATGGAGCTGTTGTTGTTGTGCTGGTAAAGGCTGTACTGCGCATCGAGGCGAACGCCCTCGAAGTGATCGTTCATGATGAAGTTGACGACGCCCGCGACGGCGTCGGCGCCATACACGGCGGAGGCGCCGCCGGTCAGCACTTCCACGCGCTCGATCAGCGCGCCGGGAATCTGGTTCAGATCAGGCGAAGCGGCAGCGTTCTGCGTCGGATCACCCGGCATCAGTCGGCGGCTGTTGACCAGCACCAGCGTGCGCTGTGAGCCGAGTTCGCGCAGATTGACGGTCGCGGCGCCGGTCGCGCCGTTGGATAGGTTGCCGCCGAGGTCGGCAAACGCCTGCGGCAGATTGTTGATCAGGTCCTCGACGCGCGTGACGCCTTCGATCTTGAGCTGCTCGCGCGCCGACCGACGGTCACCGGGCTGATGCTGGTGAGATTGGGTTGCGGAATGCGCGAGCCTGTGACCACGACGGTGCCCATCTCCGATGGGGCGTTGGCCTCCTGTTGATCTTGTGCGAATGCGGGTATGCTCGCGACTGCGGCAGCTACGGCATTCAGAGCCAACGCGCGTTGAATGGCGCGGGCGAGCGGAGTGTTGCGCGTCATCGAGTGTCTCCTGTTCGTTGGAGCGAGTGCGAGTGCTGGCGGCACTCTAGTGGCGCGCGTGTGGCCGCGGGGTGCAGTGGTTGCGAACCGCCGCTACAGGTGTTGCGACGGTTGCGGAGATGAGTGGTTGTCATGCGCGCGCAGCGCGCGGGCACACGCTGCAGATGTAAGTCAGGGAGAAGACGAATCGCGACCGCGACTCTCGTGACGGCGATAGATCGCATCGAAGGTCACTCGCCAGGTCTGGCCGTTGTCGAAGGAAATGTCGATCAGCTGGCGCACGGTGTCGTCGGGGTTGTGCGTGAGCGTGGTGCGATCGAGGATCGGCGCACCGTCGCGCCCGGGATACTGGCCCTGGAATCGCAGCTGCGTGGGAGTCGTGAGCTCGGTCTGCTCGGACTTTTCCTTGGTGCCACCGATGGCGAGGCCCTGCTCGGTCACCCAGACCTGCTTCCAGCGCGCGCCGGCGCGATTGAAGTAGAACAGGCTCTGTCCCTCGCTTCCCTCGACGTCGCGCCAATGCTCCTCGACGGCGCAACCGTGCAGGACTCTGACGATGCGGTTGGTGCCGTCCTTCTCGTTGCCGGAATACACGTCCCACTGTCCGAGCCAGAAGTCGAGCGCGTGCAGCCGCGGCTCGCTGGTGCAGGAGCGGCTCGTCTGTGCCGACGCAGCGTCCGAAGCGCCTGCCATTCTCAGCGCGATGGCCGGCAACGCCGTCGCCAGCCAGACCGCGGCGAACGCACGAAACCGCCAGCGCCCGCAGCTATTTCGCGCGCGCGTACAGGCCATCGAAGGCCTTGTTCCAGGTCTTGCCGTTGTCGGACGAGGTCTCCCACAGCTGACGCACATTGCCGCCCGGAAAGGGGAGTCCACGTGATGCGGTGCAGAGTCCGTCGCGCCCGGCGCGGAGCCGGGACGCTTGCCTTCCAGGCGCATGACGCCGTTCTCGAACTCGCCCTCGAGGACCAGACCGTTGCCCCTCTCGTCGATCCAGGTCTGATGCCACACGCCCCGCGGCGCGTCGTAGTAGTTGATGCTGTTGCCGTGCAGTCCCCCCGCACCATGCCAGCTCTCGTGCAGGGCGCAGCCGCCGAGAATTCTCTCGATGCGGTTCGTGCCCGCCATCTTGCCTTTCTCGGTCACATCCCAGGACCCGAGCCAGAAATCGAACTGGCGGTAGGGGGCGGCCGAGCACGGCTTTTCTTTTTCCGCGGCTGGTGCGGCAGAGACCTGGAGTGGAGTTGATGTATTCATCGCTACGACGAACAGCAAGACAATTACGGCCCGGGCCGCTCGCTCGATCATGTCGCCCCCATGAATGGCTCAGGAATGGCAAACCCTGGGTCGCGAGCGGGTCGCCACTGCTCCAATGCGGCGCAGCTGGCGGAACATCGTGGAGCGGTGACCAAATCCGGTCTGCACCACGACTTCCTCGCGGCTGAGGTCGGTGCTCTGCAGGAGCCGGTGCGCCGTGCGTGCGCGCTTGGTCTGCAGGTACGTGAACGGCGTGACGCCGTGAATCGATTCGAACAGGCGGATGAAGTGATACTTGGACAGGTGTGCCGCCTCCGCCAGGTCATCGATGGTCAGCGGCTGGTGAAAATTACTCTGGACGAAATCCGTGGCCAGCCCGATGCGTCGATAGATCTCGCGTTGGGTCGTGGCGCGCACCGGGTGCAGGCTCTCGATGAACTGCACTGTGCCGACGTGTACCTTGTACATGCGCTCGAGAAGGAAGCCGAGCTGCTCCTCGTACCACGCTTCATCCTCGATCCCGGCTCCAATATGGTGACGGATGTAGCGCAGCACCGGCGTGATTGTGCCGTCGTGCGGCCGCAGGTGCTCGTGGAACTCCACCGACATCGGCCGCGTGTTGCCGCCGTCAGCGAGCGCGCGCTCCACCGGAGTGCTTCGCGCCTGCGAGCACCTCCGCGACGAATCCGGGACGAAAGAAGATACTGAAGGATTCGACGGCACGCGCCGAGTGGATCAGGCTGCCATACTTGCGGTCATCGTTGATGATGAGATAGCTGTCGTCGTCCACCGCGACGCGGCGCTCATCGACAAAGTACTGCTCGACGCCACCCCAGGCAGCCTTGATCGACAGCCTCTGCTCGAAAGGCAGGTACTCGGCGCGGTTCGATCGCCCCCAGATGATGCAATGCTCCCGGCCCCACTTGGAATAGAAGTAGCGCCGAAACGCCGCGTTGGCGGGCACGTCTTCCAGGTTGGGCATGGTTCGAAGCAGCAGCATTGCGGACAACAGACTACGTGGCGCTGATGGTCAGTCAAGCACCTCACGTTGCAACGATTGCTAATTTAGCCGCGCAGGGAGGCCAAGATGCGCCGGTTGTGCGTCAGGTCCGCCAGCAGCAGCTGCACCATGGGCTCTAAGGACTGCTCGCTGTCATTCCACACCAAGGGACGATTACCGGTGACCGGCTTGCCCAGCGCCGTACGCACTGCTTCGTAGAGCCGCGCAGTCGGCGCTGAGAGGCAGCGCCTGGCATCGTAGTGCCCCTCCTGCACCTGGGTGCGCAGCTCGACCGCCTGCACGGCGAACAGCAGTGCGTTGGCGAGGTAATGGTCGAAGAGGTCGAGCGCACGGCGCGCGAGATTGGCCGAGCCCATCGCCTGGCTGTTGATGTTCTGGTTGAACTGCTCGGCGTGTGTCGGAAAGTGGTCCGCCAGCGAACTGCCGTAGAAAGTGAGGAGCGGCATGATCGAATGGTTGACGACCTGCAGCGACTTGAAGCCGACATTGATCGGGTGATCCGGATTCCCAATCAGCGAGGGCGGCAGTCCGTTGCTGAACTCGGGCATTACCAGCAGCGCGATCTGCACGTCGAGGTGCTTGGCGAGCAGTCCCACGTAGTAACGCAGCTGGTCCATCGCCACGGCAACGTACTGCGCGAGGAAATTGCCGCAATGGAAGATCGTGCCGCTCGCGGGATCGATCAGCGGGTTGTCGTTGGCCGAGTTCGCCTCGGTCTCGATCTGGTGGGCGATCGTGCCGAGGCCATCGACAATGGGGCCGAGGTACTGCGGCAGGCAGCGCAGCGAGTAGCGATCCTGGATCAACGATCCCTGCCGGTGCTGCCGATCGCCACTCGACTCGTCGTGGATCAGCCGCGAACCCTGCAGCAGCCGCACCATCTCGCGCGCGGTCCATACCTGCCCAGGGTGCGGCTTGTGCTCGTGAATGAATGGATGAAACGACTGGTCCGTGCCGCGCAGCGCCTGGATGTAGAGCGCATGCAGGGCGAGCGTCAAGTCGAGCGCGGTGCGTGCGCGCGCGACGCAATTCGCCGCGATGCCGCAGGACACCGAAGTGCCGTTCACGAGCGCGAGTCCCTCCTTGGGCTCGAGCGCGAGCGGCTCCAGGCCCAGCCGTGCCAATGCACTGTGTGAATCCAGCGTCTCAGCACCAATGTCGATCTTGTAGTCGCGGTCGACCCCAAGGAGCGATCCGGCGATGTAGGCCAGCGGCACCAGGTCGCCGCTCGCACCGATCGAACCCAGCTCGAACACGTGCGGCAATGCGTTGCCGTTGAGACAGGCGACGAAACGTTCGAGGATCTCCCAACGCACGCCCGAAATGCCGTGGAGCAGGGAGTTCAGCCGCAGCAGCATCGCTGCACGTACGTCCTGCACCGGCAGCCTTGCTCCTGTAACTGTCTTGTGCGACCAGATGGCGTGGGTCGACAGGTCGCGTGCGAGCTGCGGTGGAACGGCGCGATTTGCCATGCCACCAAAAAGCGTGGTGACGCCGTAAATCGATTTGCCGGTGGCGACAGCGTTCGCGATGAACGTGCGTGACGCCTCGACACGCTCGTGGACCGTGGCATCGCGGGTGAGCTCCACCGGTTCGCCTCCCGCGACCAGCGCGATATCCCGGATCGTGAGCCCCGCACCGCGTACTGTGATCATCGAGAGGTCTCCGCCTCAAGGGCCAACAGGTACTCGGTCAGCTCCTGCGGCCGCGAAAAGAATGGCGAATGATCGGTATCGATCGAGAATACTTTGCGGCACGGCAGATCGGCATACATCTTTCGCTGTAGCGCCGGCAGGATGGCGCGATCGCGCCGGCATTCGATATACACGCGCGGCACCCGACCGTAGCGCTCATCTGTGAGCCGCAGCGGAGTCGCATTAGGTCTCACCGGTTCCGGCAACAACAGCAGCCGCGCCAGAGTCACATCTTCCTCGGAGCATTCGCCGTAGAAAATCTGCTGGATCGCCTTCGGATGGATGCTCGTCGTGCTTTCGTCTTCGGACACGACCACGTTGGCATCCACGAACGGGTTGTCGACCTGCGCGCGCATGTCGTAGAGAGTCTTGCCGTTCGGCGCCAGCATCGCCGCGACGTATACCAGCGTACGGATCCGCTCCGGCCGCTGCTCGGCGACGGAGCTGATCACGATCCCGCCGCGACTGTGGCCCACCAGGATGACCGGCTCAGGCGCTGCGTCGAGGATCGCGCACACATCGCGTGTCCAGCGCTCGAGCGTAATCTCCGCCACCGGAGTCTTGTCCCGACCCAGGCCGGCGAGATCCGGCGCGATGACCCGGTGCCCGGCCTGCTGCAGACGCGGGATGACGTGATACCAGCACCAGGCTCCGTGCCATGCGCCATGAACCAGAACAAACGTGCTCACGTTCGATCCTCAGCGCGGCAACCAGGCGTCGATGACGGCGCAGCGGTGCTCCTCACGCACCGCGCGCAGGGCGCGTTCCAGGGCGGGCGCGACTTCTTCAGGCCGACGCACGATTTCCGGATGAGCACCGCCGGCGGCCGCTGCGATGCCCGCGTAATCCGGCGGCGGTTCGAAGCTGATGCCCAGGTCCGCGGCGCGGCTCGCCTCGCCTTTCGGGTGCACAGAGAGGGTCGAGTAGCGCGGTGCCTGCCAGCCGCCGTTGTTGAATACGACTTGCAGGAACGGCGTGCTGTAGCGCCGCGCCATCCAGTGCACGGTCGAGGGCATGCGAAAACAGGTAAGAGCCATCGCCCGCAGATCGCGACCACGAGCGCGTCGGGTCTCGCGAGCTTGATGCCGACCGCGGCGCCGCCGTTCTAGCCGAGCGAGCCGCCGCCGCTCGAGAACAGGGTGCCCGGGCATCGTGCGCTGCATGTGCTGGGAGACGCACGTGGAAATTCGTGACGGCCTCGCTCGACCACGATGGCGTCTCGCCGAGCGCGCGGCGCACGCATGGCGCGATGAGGAATTGCGGGCGTGAGCTTCTCGGTCCGCGGCCCTCGTGCGCGGCGATCAAGTCCCTCTCGCGCCTCGTGCGTGCATCTGCGCAGTAGTGCCGGCAGCCGCTCCTCGATGACGCGCTCGCGTGCGAGCGTGAGCCGCGCTCGAGCGGCGCGTCAGCTGCGCTGAGCGCCGTGGCGCATCGGCCTGGCAAGCGCCTGCGGGCTGCCGATGTACCACAGCGGCATCTGCTGCTTGAGCGGATCCGCGTCGATGTGAAACGATGCGCGCGTCGGCGCGCGGCCGGTTGCTCACCGCGCGAATCCACGGCACGTCGCTGTCGATGACCAGCACTACGTCCGCAGCGGCGAGCGCGTCGTTCTGGCGCCGTTCGTTCCACTGCACGCCCTGGTAGCAGGGATCGTCGGATGGAAAGTTCACAGTAGTTCGGCACGGACTCGAGCACGCCCGATGCCGACGCGTCGCGCAGAGTGCGACCAGCTCGGCGACCGCGGCGGGATTGCGACCGACATACGACGTGACGATCAGCGGCCGCTCGTGCCTCGCCAGCGGCCGCCGCGATGTGTCGCGGCACGTCGGGCGCGAGCGCACTCGGCGGCGATCGGCTGCCACTGGCGCAGGTCGATGGTCACGGGCGTGACTTCGCTCTCCAGGACTTCGCGCGCCGCCGTCACGTACACCGGGCCGCGCGGGTCACTGCAGCGCGAACTGCAGCGCGCGATGCACGATCTGCTTGGCGTTCGCGCCGACGCGGATTTCGTTTTCATAGCGCACGTAGCCGCGCACCAGGCCGCGCTGATCCGGCACGTCCTGGATCCACTGGATGAATTCGTTGCGGCTGCCCACGCGCCTCGCCTTCCTGCGTGGCAGGCGACATGCCCGCAACGATGAGCACCGGCACGCGTCCCTTGGCCGCGTTGTGCACCGCGCCGCCGAGCGCCTGAGTGCCGCAGTCCACATGCACCAGCACTGCCTGCGCGCGGCCCGTGGCCTGCGCGAAAGCCGTGCGGCGGCTGACATCGCCACCATCTCGGTGCGGGACAGGTGATGACCTTCGGGCAGCGGCCGGTGCTGCGGCCGCGCGCCTGCGCGATCGCCTCGATGAGCGCCGGGGTGATCGCTGCCGAAATTCGCGAACAGGTATTCGACGCCCGCTTCGTTGCAAGCGCCTCGAGGATAGCGGAACCGGCGGTGTACATCAGTCGACCCGTTTACGCGTGGTGCGCGCCCATGCGTTCGACGCTGCGCGCATAAGGTTTGAGCCCGAGCCAGAAGCACACAATCGAGATCGGACCCATGATCGCGCTCGTGGCCGCGAGCGAGTAGCGCAGCATCGACTCGTTATGGAACACGAAGTCGGTGAAGCTCGCCACGATATTCGCGCCCAGGCCAAATCCGACGATGTTGAATACGAACAGGAACAGCGCAGTGACCTGGCCACGCATCCGGTTGGGTGTGACGATCTGCAGCGCAGCGTTGTACGGCCCGGGGCTCAGCATTGCACACAGAAAACTCAAGATGATCAGCGCGATAGCCAGCTGCGGCGTCGGCATGAAGGGAAAGATGAGCGCGCCGGGAAGATTCAGGAGCGATGCGAGCAGTGTCACGCGCAGATTGGCATCGAGCTTGCCTCGCTTCGCGAGCCGCTCGGCCAGTGTGCTGCCGATGATCAGGCTGAACGGCGCCAGGACCACGATGGCGATGCCGAAGGTCGTGGCGAACTGCGGCGCGCTCCAGCCATAGGTGCGTGCGAAGAACGCCGCGTACCACGCCTGGTGTCCGAAAGCGAGCACGGTGCTCGAGGCGACGCCGATAAACATTGGTGCGTAGGTCTTCCAGTGTTGCAGGAGGTAGCGCACGACTTCGCGGATCGGGATCGACTGCGGCGTGCCCGTTGCACTGGAAACGGCGGCGACGCCGCGGCGTATGGGCTCTGTCACCGTCAACATCAAGCCGGCTACGACGAATCCCGGCAGGCCCACGACGATGAACACCAGCTGCCAGTCGTACAACTTACCGATCACGGGTAGCGAGATCGAGGGCCATGAGCTGATCCATGCGATCGCCGCACCACCCGCTAGCAGAGACAGGCCGGTTCCCGCGATGAACCCGAAGTTGAGCACCGCGATGGCGCGAGGCAGCTGCCGTGGCGGAAACAGGTCCGCCATCATCGAGAAGGTCGCGGGCCGCTGCACGATTCGCCGGCACCGACACCGATGCGCGCAACGAACAGCTGCCAGAAACTCTGCGCCAGACCGCACAGCGTTGTCGCCACACTCCAGGCGGTGATCCCGCAGGCCAGTATTATCCGCCGGCTATAGGCGTCGACCATGCGCGCGATCGGCAGGCCGAGGATAACGTACATGCACACGAAGGCGAATCCGATGATCAGGCCGATGCGAGTGTCGCTCAGGTGCAGATCGCGCTTGATGGGCTGAACCAGCAGGCCGACGATGCCGCGATCGAGAAAGTTGATCATGAGCGCGAGGCGCGAAGACCGCCACCGCGTACCAGGCCTGACGCGGGCTCGGCCACGGCTTGCTGTCGGTGGCTGGTGCTGCCTGTGCCGAGGAAGCCAGATCGTTCAAGTCTCACCTCGCATTCGCATCACTGTGTCATTCCCGGCGATTCCTTCTTGCGCGCGCGCCGGCCGTCTTCCATGGCCATGCGCTTGGGATCGGGCACGGCGTCGGGCAATGCCGCCAGAATACCGTCGAACAGCTCGCGCAGCTCTTCCTTGAACTCGGCATGTGGAAACAGGTACAGCTCGTTGCGCTGAATGCCCTCGAGCACGCGCTTGGCCACATCGACCGGTGCCATGCCGACCGACAACACCTGATCGAGCCGCGCGATATCCTCCTTGCTCACGCGGTAACCGCTGCGGGCGAGGTGATTCGGACGGCTGAACACGGCTTCATGGATATTGCTGCGCACGAAGCCCGGGCACAGGACCGAGACGCCGATGTTGTGGGGTGCCAGGTCATAGCGCAACGACGCCGTCAGCCCGAAGACCGCGAACTTCGACGCGCGATAGATGCCCATGCCCGGGCCGACGATCAGCCCGGCCATGGAGGCGGTGTTCACGATGTGACCGCCCTCGCCGTGCGCCTTGATGCGCGGCACGAAGCTCTGGATGCCGTTGATCACGCCATCGACGTTGACGCCCATGATCCAGTCCCAGTCCTCGTAGGTCGCCTGGTCCATCGGGCCGAAGATGCTGACGCCCGCGTTGTTGCAGACCACGTGCACCTTGCCGAACACGCGCACGGTCTCTTCCGCCGCGCGCTCCATAGCCTTGCGGTCGGTGACATCGAGCTCGATGGCATGCACGTTACGGCCCGCGCTTTGCAACGCGGTGAGCGCGCTGTCCAGGTGATCACGGCGGATGTCAGCGATGACGACCTTCATGCCCGCGGCCGTGAGAACCTTCGCGAGCCCCAGGCCGATCCACTGCCGCCCCCGTCACGAAAGCAACCTTGCCTTGTACTTCTTTCATGTTCCCCCCTCGTCCGCGGTTACTTCGCTCTGCGCGCACGCCCGCGGCGCACAGTGCGCTTCGTGGAATTCGTGCGTGAACCGGACTTCTTTGCCGTCCTCGAACGGCCGTGTCCGGGAGGTGCGCGCGCGGCGCGCCCTACGCTCCGCCAGGCGGCGATCGCGCTCGGCCGCGAACATCGGGTGCCGCACTACGGCCGCGCAGGCAGCGACTCGATCCGCCGGCGCTTTCTCACGTGGAAATGACGCCAGAATTGCCTCGAAACGCTCGCGCAGGCCGGCCTCATACTCCGAGTGGGTCAGAATGTAGAGATCGTTGTGCTGGATGCCGCGCAACACGCGCCGGCCGACTTCGAGCGGATCCATACCCGTCGGCAGCACCTGCTCGCGCATGACATCCCCTGGGGCGTCGCTGACGAGCGCACGGAATCGCGTCTTGCGGTAGCGCGCCGGCCGTGAGTTCTCACCTTCGAAGATGGAGGGTATTGACGAGGCCGGGCACAGCACGGACACGCCAATGTCGTGCGGCGCGAGCTCGATGCGCAGCGTTTCCATGAAGCCCACCAGCGCATACTTGGTGGTGATGTAGATGCCACCGACTGCGGCAAGGAGGCCCGACATGGAAGAGGTGGTGACGATGTGACCGCCTTCGCCGTGCGCGAGCATGCGCGGCAGGAAGGTCTGCACGCCGTTGATGGCGCCGCCCACGTTGACCGCAAGCGCCCAGTCCCAGTCGTCGTAACTCGCCTCCAGCAGCGAGCCGAAGACGCCGACACCGGCGTTGTTGCAAAGGACATCCGCTGCCGAAGACGCGCTCGGTCTCCTCGGCCGCCCGCACCATGGCTTCGCGGTCGGTAACATCCAGGCGGATCGCGTGCACGCGCGCCGGGCTCGACCGAAAGTGCTTCGGCGCGGTGTCGAGGTGATCCTGGCTCACGTCTGCGATCACGACCTTCATGCCGGCCGCGCAGAAGAGTTCGCGCCATGCCGAAGCCTATGCCGCTCGCACCGCCCGTGATGAACGCCACCTTGCCGGTAAGATCTTTCATTGCTGTTTCTCCATCACACCCAGGCGCGCGCGCGCACGACGCTGGCCGCGTACGGGCGCATGCCATACCAGACCACGAAAGCCGCCACGGGACCGAGGACGGCGGCGGTCGACGGCCAGCGAGTACGGCAGCGCCGCTTCGGAGCCGAAGACATGATCGGTGAGCAGCGCGACCACGAGCGGTCCGAGCCCGAAACCGATCAGGTTGAAGACCGCGAGATACAGCGCCGTCACCTGCCCGCGCATGGGATTGGGCGTGATGGTCTGCAACGCCGCGTTCTGCGGCCCCGGTCCAGAGAACCAAAGAACGTATTCAGCGCGATGAACCCGAGTGCCCAGTACGCGTTCGACATCAACGGAAAGAGAATCGAAGCGGGCACCACCGCAAGCGTCGCGATGAGCACGACGCGCAGGTTTGCATCGGCGTGGCCGCGCCGGGCCAAGCGCTCGGCCAGCGCGCCACCGCAAACCAGGCCAAGCGGCGCGACGGTCAGCAGGATCAGCCCCTGCGACCAGCCGACTTCGCCGATGGACCAGCCGAACTTGCGTATGAAAAAGGTTGCGAATCCACAGGCTCGTGCCGAAAGCGAGCAGCGCCTTGAGTCCGGTACCGATGAAGAGCGGGCCGAAGGCTTTCCAATCCTCGCGCAGGAAGCGCGCGATCTCACGTACCGGCAGTGCACGGCGCCGGCCCTGCTGGTTCGGCACAGGCAAAGTCGCAAAGCCGCGCCGCACCGGCTCGCGCACGGTCCCCAGCAACGCTGCGACCAGGAGTCCCGGCAGCCCGACGATGAAGAACGTGAGCTGCCACGGCCGCAGCGTCCCGACCAGGGGCAGCGTCACGTCAGGCCGCGAGGAGACGAGCTCGATCACGCTGCCGCCGAGAATCAGCGCCAGGCCGGAACCGAACATGAAGCCGAAGTTGAGCACCGCGATGGCCTGCGGGAGCCGCTCTCGCGGGAACATGTCGCTGAGCATCGAATAGGTTGCCGGGCCATTGCAGGACTCGCCGACGCCCACGCCGACGCGTGCCACGAACAGCTGCCAGAAGTTCTGCGCCATGCCGCACAGCGCCGTCATCACGCTCCAGCTCGCGATGCCGACGGTGACGATCAGTCGCCGGCTGTAGGTGTCGACCAGGCGCGAGATCGGAATGCCCACCAGCACGTAGAAGCTCACGAAGGCGAAACCGATCAACACGCTGATCTCGGTATCCGTCAGCTGCAGATCGTGCTTGATCGGTCCCACCAGCAACGCCAGGATCTGCCGGTCGAGATAGTTGAAGAGCAGCGCCACCGCGAACACGCCGACCGCGTACCACGCGCGCGCTGGGCTCGGCCAGTTCGACTCCGCGGTGGGCGCCCGAGTGGTGGTGATGGCTTGATCGTTCATGCGATTCTCAAGCCCACGCTCGAGCGCGCCCGACACTCAGGCCGTACGGCTTGAGGCCGTACCAGGTGATGAAAATCGCGAGCGGCACGCTGATTGCGGCGGCACTCGACAGCGAGTAGCGCAGGTAGGATTCGTCCCCGAATACATAGTCGGTGAACAGCGCTACGAACAACGGGCCGAGCGCGTAACCGATCACGTTGAAGACGAACTGGAACAGCGCGCGCACCTGGCCACGCATTTCGTTCGGTGTGACGATCTGCAGGGCCGCGTTGCTGGGTCCGACGCCCAGGGAAGCAATGAACTGGGTGGCCGCGAACAGCAGCAGCGCGAGCTCGGGGGTCGGCATCAGCGGAAACAAAGTTGCCGGCAACAGCGTGCCGATCGTCGCGATCAGCGTCACCCGCATGTTCGAGTCATCGTAGCCCTGCTTCGTGTAACGCTCGGCCAGCCAGCTGCCCGACATCAGGCCGAGCGGCGACACGACCAACATGATGAGGCCCTGCGCAAAGCCGATCTGCGGCACAGTCCAGCCGTAGGTGCGCATGAATAGCGCGGGCACCCAGAGTGTCGTGCCGAACAACAGCAGTGTTTTCACGCCCATGGCGCCGAAGATCGGCACAAAGGTCTTCCAGTCCTCGCGGAGGAAGCGGGCGATCAGCTTGACGGGAACCGCCTGCGTTCGGCCGTGCACGCCATCGGCACGCGAAATCCGGCCGCGGCGCCTCGGTTCGTGCACGGTGGCCATGATCGCTGCGAGCACGAGGCCGGGCAGCCCGACTGCGAAGAACACCAGCTGCCAGGAACGAATCGCGCCGATCACGGGCAACACCAGCGGCGGCATGCCGGAGACGAGTTGCACCACGCTGCCGCCGACGATGTAGGCCAGACCGCTGCCATAGAAGAAGCCGATGCTCAGCACCGCCATCGCGCGCGGCAGTTTTTCCGTTGGAAAAGAGTCCGTCAGGATCGAATACGTGGCCGGTGCGAAGGAGGACTCGCCGGCGCCGACACCGACGCGCGCCCAGAACAGCTGCCAATAACTGTGCGCCACTCCGCACAGCGCGGTCATTACGCTCCAGAACGCGATGCCCAGGCCGACGATGAGCCTGCGGCTGTGGACATCGGCGAGGCGCGCAATCGGCAGGCCGAGAAAGGCGTAGAAGAAGACGAAGGCGAAGCCGATGAGCAGGCTGATCTGCGTATCGCTCAGCCCGAGATCGTGCTTGATGGGCTCGACCAGGAGCGCAAGGATGCTGCGATCGATCGTCGCGATGAGTAGCGCCACAGAGAGCACCGCGAGCGCGTACCACGCGCGTCGCGGATGCGGCCACGCGTTGCTGGAAGCCTCGGCCGTGGTATCGGCGCTCAATTCTGGCTCTTGGATTGCCGCGCAGACTCGACAAACTTGAAGCCGAGGAGCCGGGGGCACTCCGCCGGACTGGAGAAGCCGCTCGCGGTCCAGTCGGCCTTACCGGGGACGACGTGCGCCGTGGCGACATTCATGCGGTGGCGCCCACGCGGGCAGCGGCCTTGCGGACCTCGACGATGCCGCGATCGGCATCCACTTTCACCCAGTCGCCGGTCTCGATGACTGTGAGCGGGTCCTGGTCGAGATCGGTGATGGAGGGCACACGCATCACCACGGCACCGAGCGCGATCTTGGTCGTCATCTCATTGAAGATCATCGCTTTCGGTGCCGTGCCCATCGAGCCGCGTCATGTGAAACACCGCAGACCAGCCCGAGGAGCCCTTCGCGCCGGGGAACACCAGGACCTTGTCCTTGAAGCTCACGCCGCGCAGCTCGTGGCGCGTCTCGATGATGGTGCCCTGCGTCGGGTTGACGCCACCCCAGCCGGAAATCGTCTCGTTCGTCACCAGCGCCTCGCCTTCGGCGCTGCCGCCGACGACCTTGCGCCCGTGCAACGTGATCGTGCGCGCGCTCATGGGGCTTCTCCCTTCCAGCGGCCGCTCAGCGCCGCATCGATGCAGTCCTTCGTGGAACCGAACCACGCCTCGATCCCCATGATCGCCGGCAGGTAATGGGTCTGCTTCGCCGAATCGAGCGCGGCCACTTTCGTTCCCGGTGGCACGGCCTGACTGATGGCCGAGCAGGTGTCGGTCATCAGGACGCCGCCGGCGTCGCGGATCATCTTCGTGTAGCCGAGTCGCTCGGCCTCGGCTTTGACCACGCGCGAAGTGAAGATCCAGAGGCTGCAGTTGGCACTGACCTTGTGTCCCGCGAGCAGCGCGCACGCGTCCCGGATCTGTTCGAGTGAATAGTGCGGGCAGCCCAGCATCACGTAGTCGACCGCGGTGCTGTGACCCGCTGGCGTTCAGCACCTCGTAGATCTTGCGCCGCTCGGCCTTGCCGTACGTGAACGTCTCGACGGCAGCTTTCGATCCGAGCGCGCGCTCGAGGCTCGGCGCTTCCGGAGTCACGCCGACGATGTGATACATCTCGACGCCGCCGGACGACGCGGCCGCGGCGCCGAAGTGCTTGTGCCGGATCAGGTCGGGCTCGCCGAAGCGGCCGACTGAGCACCGGAATGCGCTCGCCGCACCACCTCGCCCACGAAGTAGCCGAGCATGCCCCAGTCCATCACGCTCGCGACGTCGACCTCGACATCGATGCGGTGCGTCCCAAAGCGATTCTCGTCGCGGTGAAGGCCCCAATCGGGAATCTTGCCGGTCAGCATCGCGGCGCTGGTGCTCTCGCGGCCCTCCGTGTTGGTGCGCGCACCGATCACCGAATTGCAGTACACGACCGCGGACGATTCCATCCAGGCGCAGTGCTCGCCTCTGACGGGAACATTTCCCGCGAGATACGGCGTGCAGGTCTTCAGGATCCGGATGCCGCGATCCGCAGCGTCGTGCTCACTGTCCTGGCTGATCTTGAACGCCTCGGGTTGCCCCCGAGGCGCTGCCAGTTGTTCGGGATCGAGTCCGCCCTGCAGGTGGCAGCTGTGCACGGCGACGCGCGGCACCTCGACCACCTCGTCGCTGTCGAGATCGAAGTGCGAAAAGATGGCATCGTAGGAGTTGCCGCGATCCTTGTAGTAGTTCTGCAGGTACGGGTTCGACGAGCCCGGTACGCCCGCGACGTTGGTGGTGTCGACGAAGCGCTCCGCGCCCAGCGCTTCGGCGTAACGCACCAGCAGCTCCATCGCCTTTTGCCGCGCCTTGCCCTCGCGCCCGTCGAGCATGGCCTGTTCGCTGTCAGTGAGTTTCATGGTCACCTGCCTGCAATTGCTTGCGAGCTTCATCGATGATGTACGCGTGGATGGCGTCCGCGTCCGCCTCGTTCAGCACGTCGGCGCGCGCCGCAGGGCGTCAGGACGAACAGCGTCAGGAGGAGAACAGGCGCGCGCCAGATCATCGAAGCTTCCGTACCCGCACGGTCTCGAAAGAAAAGAGGCGCGCCGTGTTGCCGGACGCGCCTCGGGTTCGAAGGATTCGGGCGCGCTTCGGGCGCGCCCTATCCGATCCGCATTACTGGAAGTTGCGGGTGAACTGAACGTACCAGGTGCGCGGCATGCCGGGCTGACCTTCCAGCGTCGGCTGGCCGAACGCGGTCAGGTCGAACTTGTTGAGGTAGTAGTCCTCATCGGTCGCGTTGTCGAGACCCACGGCCGCCTGCCAGGTGTTCTCCGGGCTGCCCCATTCGAGGCGCACGTTCAACAACGAGTACGACGCCGAGCAGAAGTCCTTCGCGCTGATGTTGTTTGCGGTGCCGGTCAGGTTCGTCTGCAGCCCCGGGCAGATTTCACTCTGTCCGTAGTAGTCGAGCCGTGGCGTCAGCTTGCTGCCGTTGCCCATGCCAAAGTCATAAGACATGCTGAAGCTCCAGTTGTACTTCGGCACGTAGATGGGTTCGTCGCTCGTGATCTTGGTCAGGGTCGGGTTGTTGAGCAGGCTCGGGTTGTCGAATTCATCGCCATTGAAGTCCGTGTATCCATACTGACCCGAGATATTGAGCGCATCCGTCGGCCGGAACGCGATCTCGAGCTCCGCGCCCTGGATAGTCGCCGGAATATTCTGATAGAACGTGCGTGACGTGACCGCGTTGCAAGTCTGGCCGAGCGAGTCGGTGAATATTCCATTCGGGTCGAGGTTGTACGCCGGCGGATTCGATCCGGGAATCAGCAGGCACTCTGTGCCACCGACCGGAAGGATGCGCTGGTTGTAGTCGATATAGAAAACGGCCAGGTTGGTACGCAGGCGCCGATCCGCCCAGTCCGCCTTCATGCCGACCTCGTACGAAGTCGCCTCCTCCCCGTCCACCTTTACGAACTGCGTGACTTGGAAGGGGCGCGGATTGAAGGCCTGCGGACGGTAGCCTGTAGCTGCCGAGGCATAAGCCATGAACGAGTCAGTGAACTTGTAGTCGATGCCGGCCTTCCAGTCGGTGTGATTCTCCGACGTGCTGAGGGTCGTGCGCACGATTGTGTTGTCGAAATTCTCGTCCTTGTCATCCTTCGAGTAGCGCAAGCCCGCTGTCAGGCTCAGCTTGTCGGTAATATCGAACACCGCGTGAGCATACGCCGACTGGTTCTTCGAGTCGGTCTTGTTGAGACCATTGACGAGGAACGGGCCAGGAACAAACGCCGGGATCGAGACCTGCTGGGCACTCTCCATATGTCCGTCGTAGTAGAAGGCACCCACAGTCCAGTCGATGAAGTTCGCCGCACGGCCGCTGATTCGCAGTTCGCCAGTGGTGCCCCTGAAAGTCTCGCGTCCGTCGACGGTTTGTTCGCCCAGTGGTGAGCCATCTGCGTCGGTGGCGAACTGGCTGGCGAAGTCGCTATAGGAACCGATGAGTTCGACGCGGAACGCCTCGCTCCCGTGCCAATCGGCCTTGGCCGAGTAGGTGTGCTGCTCGATCGACGTGACAGGCTTGAACCGGATTCCGCTCATCGGGTCGGAATAGGTCGCGAAGGTTGCTAACGGGCTGTTGGTGATGAAGCGCTCGTCATAGGGGACGCCGTAGGCCGCCACATTCCCCGCACTCCAGAAATTGAATGGCACCGGCAGCTGACCGGCGAAGGGACCCGTTGTGAGGCGGGAGATCGCCACCAGCGTGTCGGCCCGCGCCTCGGAGTTGTCATCCTCGATCTCGCCGGTCAACGTGAGATCGAATGCATCGCTCGGCGCAAAGCGCAGTTGCGCGCGCGCGCCTGACACGTCCGTGCCGCCCTGTGTGCCGGTCTGGCAATCGGACTTGCGGTTGTAGATCGTCTGCGGGAGCGTCCCGCCCGCGCTCGGGTACAGGCACTTGAAGTCGAACACTTTCTGATAACCATCAGCCTGCTTGGAGACACCGGTCACGCGTGCAAACACGTGGTCGGACAGCGCGAAATCATACGAGCCGCGAATGTCGATGCGATTGAACTGCCCGTAGGTCAGCGCAATGTGCCCGGTGTTGTCGCCCACCGGCTTCTTGCTGATGTAGCGAATGGCGCCGCCGAGCGAGCCGCGGCCAAACAGTGTGCCCTGCGGCCCGCGCAGGACTTCCACGCGCTCGAGGTCCATGAGATCCACCATCGAGCCCATCGTCATCGGGTGAATGATGTCGTCGAAATAGATGCCGACGCCCGGCTCGAACTCGGCGAGGAAGTCATACTGGCCGATGCCGCGGATGTAGGCGCTCATCGTGTTGCCGAACGCGGCCTGCGTCGGGCGCAGCGACAGGTTAGGCACGGTGTACGCAATCTGGTAAGCCTCGGTGAAATTGCGTTGCTTGATGTCCTCGGCCGTGATCGCGGTGATCGCGATCGGTGTCTCCTGCAACTTCTCTTCGCGGAACTGCGCGGTGACGATGATCTCCTCAAGAGCGCCCGCAGCGCTCGCGGAGACCTGGGCCTGCTGTTGCTGCGCCAGCGCAGTGGTCGCACCGAGCAGCAGCAGCGGAGCGGTGATGGTCAGGATCGCCGATGAGATGAATTTTTTCATGATCGATCGCCCTCGCAGACGGGGTGCCCCCCAGGTCGTTGTGGTCTAAATGGTACGGAACATGGCTCGCGCATTCGGCAACACATCCAATGGATCGAACCCCATGCGTTCGTCCCGATTACAGCGCGACTTCAAGCACAATAGTCGATCCACAGCGAACGACGAGTCAACCCACAGCGCACCTAAGTACAGCTCACAGGTGCACTTGTGGTGTCCGAGCCACGTATATGAAAGGAATGTGGGCAGACAGGCCTCGCTCTCGAAATAGCACCTCAGCGCAGCCAAAGAAGCCCCAGCGGAACGTAGAAAAGGCCGAGCAGCACTGATAACGAGGTGGCGCTGGCCGCGAGCTCCGTGTCCAGACCTTCGCGCTGGGCCAGCACCACGACCGTGAATCCGATGGGCGCCGCGGAGCCGACAATCACCACTGCGCGCGTCAGGCCCTGCAGATCGAGCAGGAGCGCGCATGCAATCCCGGTGGCCAGCCCGACGCCAAATCGTATTCCGACCGCCGCCAGCGCGGGCCGGGACAGTGCGCGCCGGCCGTCGAAGAGGATGCCGAGCGCGACCGGCACCAGGAGCACCACCCAGCCGCCCAGGAGTTGCAGCGTGTCCAGCGCCACGCTGGAGATGGGCAGGTGCCACAGGTTGATGATCAGCGCCAGCGCCAGTGCCCAGAGCGGTGGAAACGAACCCAGTCGGCGCAACGCGTGGCTCCAGCCGCCGGCCCCGTGACCCAGCCGGGCCGCCACGAGATAGCTGAGAGTGCACACCAGCAAGGCATTGCCGAGATCAAAGAGCGCCAACTCTGCAAAGCCGTTCACCCCGTGGGTCGTCAATATGAACGGAAACTCGATGGCTGTATTGAGCGCCGTGCCACAGGTAACGAAAGCTCCAAAGGTCTGCCCTTCGAGCGCAAGCCTGCGGCCGACCACCGCCATCACGGCCGTGGCGAGGACGATCGTGATCATTGCCGTGGCCGGCAGCCAGACGAGCTCGGCGTGCAGAGGCATGCGACTGACGCCGCCCAGAATGAGCGGCGGCAGCCCGATCCACACCACGATGGTCAGCAGGCGCCTGCCGTGCCCGGCATCGAGCACCTTCCAGTGCCGCAGCAGCAGTCCGGCAAAGAACAGGATGACGAGTGCAGCTAGGCGCAGCGTCTGCATAGCTCAGTTACGCGAACACGGTCTTCTGATCTGCATCTGGCTGGACTTCTTTTCCCCGAGCCCGTCCGGATTTGATTACATGGACGATACGCTGCCGTACAGCGCGAACGGTAACGCGCGTGGTCCCTCGGCGTGTCGTTCGTGTCGGGCTCTGGGGAAAGAAGGCCAGCCAGATTGCAGATCAGAACCGGGGCGCCGCGCTGGGTATGCGGAACACCTGCTCGGCGTTGCGATGGAAGATCTTGGCCTTTTGCTCGTCCGGAATCGGCGCCTCGTTCATGAAGCGCACCGCTTCGTGCGTCTCCTGGTACGGATAGTCGACCGCCCACATGATGTTGTCCGCGCCGAGCACTTCGATACAGAACTTGAGCGGGGCGTGCCAGTTCACACCACTGGTGGTGATCATGAAGTTGCGCTTGAAATACTCGCTCGGCGTGAGCTTGAGCTTCGGGCGGTCCATCGCCACCGCTGCGCGGGCATGCATCCAGTCCATGCGATAGAGCGCATACGGAATGTTCTCGCCCATGTGGCCGATCACGATTTTGAGCGTGGGATAGGCGTCGAACACGCCACTCATGACGAGCCGCACTGCGTGCAGGCCGGTCTCGACCGCGTAGCCCCAGATGGCGTGCTCGAGGTGGTACTTGCGGTAAGGCTGTGCCATCGCAGGCGAAGGTGAGCGCGGGTGGATGTAAATCGGCGCACCGAGCCCCGCCGCAGCTTCGAGGATCGGCCAGTACTTGCTCTCATCGAGGTACTCGCCATTGGTATGCGAATTGATCATGACGCCGTTGAGCTTGAGCGTTTTGATCGCCCGTTCCATCTCCCGTACCGCACGCTTCGGATCCTGGGGCGCGATCGTGGCAAGGCCCGCGTACCGGTCGGGGTGGCGAGCGATCGCTGCGGCGAGGCGATCGTTGCCGAGCGTGGCGATGGACACGGCCAGCTCCGTTTCAAGGGCCTGCACACCGGTCGAGGTGAGCGCGAGCAGGTGCACGTCGATCCCCGCCTCGTCCATGATGCGCAGCCGCTCATCATCGACGTCGAGGAGGCGCTGCGAGAGCTGGCCGCCATCGGTCTGCGCGCGCGCCAGGAACAGGTCCGGATCGTAGGTCGTGCTCTTCTTGATCAGATCCCGCCAGGCGTCGAACTGCTCCGGAATAGCCCAGGCTTCTTCGGTCGCAATGCGGCGGAATTGCACGGCAGTCTCTCCTGTGTCGGGCTCAGCCCCAGCGCGAAGACTCGCTTCCGGGCACGAACGCCTGCTGCGGCTTGCCGGTCCTGCTCAGCGTGAGCGCTTCGCGCACCGCCCGCCGCTCGCGCATCCGGTGCAGGAATTCGACGACCCGCGGAGCCGACTTCTCGCTCACCAGCTCGGGTGCGAGATCAGGCAGCGCGTTCAGCATCGAGAAGGCTTCGATGTCGGCGACTGAATAGGCGGAGCCGGCGAGCCAGGGACCCTGGCTCAACGTGGTCTCGAGCCGCTTGAGCGGGAATTCCAGTCGTTTCCTGATCGCCTCCAGCACCGCATCGCTGTAGGTGCCGTCGATCACTGCGTTCCACGCCGCGCGGCGTTCCAGCGGCTCGATGGCGGCGATCTGCGCCTTGAGCTGCACGGCATCGCGTTGCTTGAGGACGGGCGCCAGGTAGCGGGCGCAGCCGAGAGCGCTGACTCCTGCTCCGAGCCCCAGCGTCAGGAACTGCCCCCAGGCCCGCGCGCGATAGTGCTCGTAGGCGTTACCGGGATAGAGCTCGGTGCCCGGCAACGCTTCAGCGATGTACTCGAGCATGAAGAACGAGCTGCTGATCGATCGTGCCATCGTGTACGAGGACCGGACCTTCGCGCTCGAGGTGGAGCTCGGACTCGACGTTGCGCGGAAATCCGGGCGCGAATTGCTCGAAGCGCGTGGGGTCGAAGTAGCGGCTGGTGAAGGCCGCCTGCTTTTCCTTGAGTGCGATGAGCGGCTTCAGGAAGTAGGTATTCGGTTCCCAGTGGTAGAGCTCAAGCATTGGGTTGGCGCTCCAGCAGCTTCACGCGCGCCGCCATTTCGGTGCGTCCCTTGGCCCAGGTGGCCTTGGTGGCCGGGCGCTCGTAGATGCTTGCGCAGCCACTCCATGATGTGCGGCGTCTTGGTGGTCGTTGCAGTGATCGGGTTGCGAGAGCGGCAGCGCGTAGCCCAGGTTGAAGCAGTTCACATCGCCGAGCGAGTAGCTCGCTCGCCGGCGATGTACGCGTGGCGCTCGAGATGCTGCTCGAGCACGCCGATGCAGAACAGCACGCGGCGCTTGGACTCGGCGAGCTCCGCCTCGCTGAACTCGTTGAACATCGCCTTGCGCCAGGCGATGCGGCGCGATTCGAGCGGAATGCGCTCGATCGCCGCTTCGAGCTCCTTCGGGTCGCGCTTGCGCACGGCCGGGCCGACGAACACGCTCCAGCCGATCATGCTGAGCGAGGGCGCGAAGTAGGCGTCGAAGAAGCGCATCCACCAGCGCATGCGCCAGCGCTCCTTGGGATCGAGCGGGCGCAGCGGCGGGCCGGGAAAGGCCTCATCCACGTATTCCATCATCGGCGTGGATTCGGTGAACACGAGATCGCCGTGCACCATGGTCGGAATCGTGCCGTCCGGGTTGATCTTCAGGTACTCCGGCTGGTGCTGGTCGAACTTGAGCAGGTCGACGTAGTGGCTTTCGTACTCGACCCCTTTCTCCGCGAGCGCCAGCATCGGCTTGCCGGAGTTGGCGTTCGGTTCCCAGTGATACAGCTTCAGCATCGCTTGTTTCTCCGGCACGGAGCCTAAACCAGGAAATTGCGCGCCGCTTCGACGGTCTGCTGCGCACGATCGCCGAGATCCTCGGCCGGCGGGATCGCTTTGCCGCGTTGTACCGCGGGACGTGCGGAGATCAGCGTCAGCCAGCGCTTGAGATGATCGAGGCCGTCGATGTTGATGCCGCTCCACTCGTGAGCCGCGAGCCCAGGCCCAGGTGGCGATATCGGCGATGGAGTAATCGCCGGCAAGATACTCGTGATCGCGCAGCCGAGTGTCGAGCACTTCGAGGAGCCGGCGGGACTCGCGCTGGTAGCGGTCGATGGCGTAGGGAATCTTCTCGGGCGCGTAACGGTAGAAGACGTTCGCCTGGCCCATCATCGGGCCGATGCCCGCCATCTGGAACATCAGCCACTGGATCACGAGCGAGCGGCCCTTGATGTCCTGCGGCATCAGCAGGCCCGTCTTCTCGGCGAGATAGATCAGGATCGCACCCGATTCGAACACCACGAAGTCATCGTTGTCGTGATCGATGATGGTCGGAATGCGCCCGTTCGGATTGAGCTTGAGATACCACTCCTCTTTCTGCTCGCGCTTGGACAGGTGGATGTGGCGATAGGTATAGGGAAGCTTCATCTCCTCCAGGGCGATGGAGATCTTCCACCCGTTCGGCGTCTCGGAGGTGAACAGTTCGATCACGGACGACTACGGTGCGTTGCTCGCCGTCTTCGGCATGCTCTCGTGCGCGCGGTGAATTACGTAGGCGCGAATCTTGTCGACATCCTGCGCGCTCAGCTCCGCACCGAACGCGATCATGCCGGTCCCCTTGAGCGCGCCGTCATGCACGATGCTCTGCCAGGCCTTGGGATCATTGAGCATGACGGAGTAGCGCAGGTCGGTCAGGATGCCGACGCTCACCGCCGCATCGCCGTGGCAGGTGCCGCAATAGGTGTGATACAGCGCCTTGCCTGCGGTGAGCACCGCGGGCGCCGCCTTGTCCGGTGGCGGATTGAGAGTCTTGACCGGCGCCGGCTCTGTCGGTGGCAACGTGTCCGTCCCGTTGAGCTTGAAGGCCAGCACGCGCGGCGTGTTCGAGCGCGTGTGCTTCTCGAGCGTGAGCTCGCCGGGCGCGAGCCCGAAGATGCCGCCCCAACCCACTTCCACCGCGACATACTGCTCGCCGCCGACCTCGTAGGTGACGGGCGCCGCGATGACGCCGGCCTCGGTCGGCGCGGACCACAGCCGCGTGCCGTCACTCGCCTGGTAGGCGACGAAATCGCCCATTGCCGTTCCCTGGAACACGAGGTTGCCGGCGGTGGACAGCAGCGCGCCGTTCCAGGGCTCATCGTACTGAATGCGCCACACTTCCTTCTGCGCAACCGGATCCCACGCCGCGAGGTGCCCCTTGAGATGCTCCTTCGCATCCGCCTTGACCTTCTCATCCTGCGGCAGGCTTCCCGCGTCGAAGTCGGCTCCCGTGTTCCAGCCCACGATCCTGGTCTTGAACTTCGTATCCGGGACATATGGGAACGCCATCTCCGTCACCGGGAGGTAGACGAGGCCGGTGAGCGGGCTGAACGACATCGGCTGCCAGTTGTGCGCACCGCCCGGACCCGGAATCGAAAGGAACGGCTTGCCGGTCTCGCCATAGCGCGCCTGCGGGTTCTCGATCGGGCGACCCGTCTTCATGTCGACGCCGGTCGCCCAGTTGAGGGCGACATAGGGTTGCGCCGAGATCAGCGCGCCGGTCTTGCGATCGATCACGTAGAAGAAGCCGTTCTTCGGCGCCTGCATGATGACATCGCGATCCTGGCCGTCGATCTTGAGCGTGGCGAGGATCATGTGCTGTGTCGCCGTGAAGTCCCACGACTCGCCGGGCGTGGTCTGGTAATGCCACACGTATTCGCCGGTCTCCGGACGCAGGGCGACGATCGACGACAGGAACCAGTTGTCGCCGCCCGCTGGGCTGCGGAGCTTGCGATTCCACGGTGAGCCGTTGCCGACGCCGATATAGAGCAGGTCGAGCTTCGGGTCGTATGCCATCGAGTCCCAGACCGTGCCGCCGCCGCCGAGCTTCCACCATTGGCCGTTCCAGGTCTTCGCAGCCTTCTCGAGAATCGGGTTCTCGAACGGCTGCGAGGGATCGCCCGGCACCGTGTAAAAGCGCCAGCTCATCTCTCCCGTCTCGGCGTCGTAGGCCGAGATGTAGCCGCGCACGCCCATCTCGGCGCCACCGTTGCCGATGAGCACCTTGCCCTTAACGACGCGCGGCGCACCAGTAATGGTGTAGCGCCACTTCGGATCGATCGTCATCTTCTCCCACAGAAGCTTGCCGGTGGCGGCATCGAGCGCGAGCAGGCGTCCATCGAGCGTTCCCGAATAGACCTTGCCGTTCCACACCGCCACACCGCGGTTCACTACGTCGCAGCAGGCATTGGCGCCCCATTCGCGCGGCACGTTCGGATCGTATTGCCACAGCAGCGCGCCGGTGCGGGCATCGAGCGCGAACACCTTGCTCCACGCGCTCGTCACGTACATCACGCCATCGACGACCAGCGGGGTCGATTCCTGCCCGCGACGATCGGTGGGGACATCGAAGTGCCAGGCGAGCTTCAGGTCGCGGATGCTGCGCGTATCGATCTGCTTCAGCGGACTGAAGCGCTGCTCATCGTACGTGCGACCGTGCGTCATCCAGTTGCCCGGCTCGCTGTCGGCGGCCTCGATGCGAGCCGCATCGACTGCTCCGGGCTTGCGGCTCGCTTCGGCAGCCTGCTCGGGCGGGGCGGAAGGTTTGCCGCAGCCGCCCAGCGCGGCCACGGCCACGAATGAAGCCACTACCAGACGTGTGTTGCTCACGGTTTCACACCGCCATGCAAACGGACTTGATCTCGGTGTAGAGCTCGATGCCATAGCGTCCGTGCTCGCGGCCGAACCCCGACTGCTTGTAGCCGCCGAACGGCATGTTGGGATCGAGGAAATTGTGACAGTTGACCCAGACCGTGCCGGCACGGATCTTGGGCACGATGCGATGCACGGTACTGAGATCCTTCGACCACACGCTCGCCGCCAGGCCGAATTCCGTGTCGTTGGCCATCGCAGCGATCTCATCGAGATCGTCGAAGCGCTGTGCCACAAGCACCGGGCCGAAGATTTCCTCGCGCACCACGCGCATTTCCGGCTTCACGTTCACGAGCACCGTCGGCTCGACGAAATACCCGGAGCTTGAAGGCGCGCCGCCGCCTACGACAATAGAGGCGCCCTGCGCCTTGCCGGACTCGATGTAGCCGAGCACGCGCTCCTGCTGCTCCTTCGACACCAGCGGCCCCATCTGCGTCTGCGGATCGAGGCCCGGGCCGAGCTTGATCGTGCGGGCCGCACCGCTGATGCCCTCGACCACCTGGTCGAACACCTTGCGCGTGCGCATACAGGCGTGAGCCCGCGCAGCACACCTGGCCGTGATTAAAGAAGATGGCGTTGACGGCGCCGCCGATCGCGGCGTTCCAGGTCCGCATCCGGGAAGATCACGACCGGTGACTTGCCGCCGAGCTCGAGCGACACGCGCTTGAGCGTGTCGGTCGCGGACTTGTGGATGATCTTGCCGACCGCGGTCGAACCGGTGAAGGCGATCTTGTCGACACCGGGATGCGCGACCAGCGCGGCGCCCGTCGTCTCGCCGAGGCCGGTGACGATGTTGACGACGCCCGGCGGAATGCCCGCCTCGATCATCAGCTCGCCGAGCCGCAGCGCCGTTAGCGGGGTCTGTTCGGCGGGCTTGAGCACCACGGTGCAGCCCACCGCGAGCGCCGGCGCGATCTTCCAGGCGGCCATCACGAGCGGGAAGTTCCACGGCACGATCTGCGCCGACGACACCGACCGGCTCGCGCAGCGTGTAGGTGACGAACTTGGCGCCGGGAATTCCACCAATGGAGTTGCGAATCGTCTCGCCGCTGATCTTGGTCGCCCAGCCGGCCATGTAGCGGAAGTAACCGCTGGTCCCCGGCACATCAATAATGCTGGCCATGAACTTGGTCTTGCCGTTGTTGACGCTCTCGAGCTCCGCAAGCTCGTCCGCGTTCTTGTCCACCAGCTCGGCCAGGCGCCACATCAGCGCTTCGCGCTGTGCCGGCAGCATGTCCGGCCACGGCCCTTTTTCGAACGCCGCGCGCGCGGCGGCCACGGCGCGATTAACATCCTCGGAGTTGGCGTCGGCGACACGGGCGATCTCGCGCCCGGTCGCGGGATCGATCACCGCGATCGACTCCTTGGATTTCGATTCGACCCATTCGCCGCCTATCAGCAGGCGCGGTCCGCGCTTCAGGAAACGAGCCACCGCTGGGGACGGCTCAGGCTGCCGGGCAATCTCTCGTTGCGATGCAAGCGAAGCGTTCACGGGGAGTTCCTCCGGCGAGGTTCAACAGCAGCATCCGGGACGCCCGGGCTGCGTACTTCATTGGACTCCAATGGGGCCGCAAAAGCGACCCGGCAGGCTCAACCATCAACGACCAAGGATTCAACCCACAGCGAAATCGTGGCGTGCGGTAATCCTGTGCCTGTCGCAGCACACGGCGCAGCCCCTTGTGGAGCGGTGGCGGGCCTTTACAAGGCCCCCGTGACGTGATTGCCTCGCACCCCACGCCTGCCCCGGAAGTCCATGTTTGAGCACCGATCGTATCCTCACCACGCATGTCGGCAGCCTGCCACGCGAGCACAAGGTCGCGGAGCTGCTGATGAAACGGGACCAGGGCGAACCCTACGATGTTGACGAGTTCGACCGCACAATGGCGGCCGCGGTTTCCGCGACGGTTCAGAAGCAGGTCGCGACCGGTATCGACATCGTGAGCGACGGCGAGACCGCGAAGATCGGATACGCCACCTACATCAAAGAGCGGCTCTCGGGATTTGGCGGTCACAGCGAACGCCAGATTGCCCTTGACCTCAAGGATTACCCCGAGTTTCGCGAGCGGATAGCGCTCGTGGCCGGCAAGCAGTCGTTCATGCGCCAGTCCTGCATCGGCCCGATCCTCGTCAAGGAACGCGAGTCGCTGCACAAGGATCTCCGGAACCTGCGCGCCGCAGTCGACACGCACGGAGCCCGCGGCGCCTTCATGGATTCGGCATCGCCCGGTGTCGTGAGTGCGTTCCAGACCAACCGCTACTACCCGAGCCACGAGGCGTACGTGGAGGCGATCGCGAACGCCATGCAGGAGGAATACGAGGCGATCGTCGCAGCAGGATTTCTCCTGCAGCTCGACTGCCCCGATCTCGCCATGGCGCGCCATACCGGATTCCAGGATCTCAGCGAAGCGCAGTTCCTGAAGCGCGCCGCGCTGCACGTGGAGGTGCTCAACCACGCATTGCGCAATATTCCTGCCGAGTCGCTGCGCATGCACGTGTGCTGGGGTAACTACGAAGGGCCGCACGATCATGACATTGGGCTGGAAAAGATCATCGCGATCGTGCTCAAGGCTAAGCCTGCCGCCATCCTGTTCGAGGCTTCAAATCCGCGACACGCGCACGAGTGGGTCGTGTGGCGCGACACCCCGATACCCGGGGACAAGATTCTGGTGCCCGGGCTCCTGATATCGACGTCAAATTACGTCGAGCACCCGGAACTCATCGCGCAGCGTATCTGCCAGTTCGCGGATATTGTCGGACGCGAGCGCGTGATCGCGGGCACGGACTGCGGCTTCGGAACCTTTGCCGGCGTCGGCAAGGTCGATCCGCAGATCGCCTACCGCAAACTGGCCGCACTCGTCACGGGCGCCGAGCTCGCGAGCCGTCGGCTTTGGAAATGAGGTAAACCTATGGACCCAGTAACAGGCAAAGTGGCATTCATCACGGGTGGCGCGAGCGGCATCGGTCTCGGGCTGAGCAAGGTGCTGGTGAAGGCCGGCATGAAAGTCGTGATGGCAGACGTGCGCGAGGATCACCTCGCCGCAGCCGCGGAGTTCTTTGCGCAAGGCGGCCACAAGCGCGACGTACTGACGCTGCAACTCGACGTCACCGACCGTGCGGCCTTCGCGCAGGCGGCGCAGGACACGCTGCGCGCCTTCGGCAAGGTTCACCTGCTGGTCAACAACGCGGGCATGGGCCTGCTCGGCCCGATCAAGCAGGCGCGCTTCGATGACTGGGACTGGGGCATCGGCGTAATGATCGTCGGCGTGATCAACGGCATTCAGACCTTCCTGCCGCACCTGCTCGCCCACGGGGAAGGCGGGCACATCGTCAGCACCTCATCGATGGCTGCCGTCGTACCGATCCCGAACTGTTCCATCTACATCATGGCCAAGGCGGCGCTGATCGGCCTGTCGGAGTCGCTGCGCGGCGAGCTTGCTCCCGACAACATCGGCGTCTCGGCTTTCTGTCCCGGTCCGGTGCAGACGAACATCCGCGAGAGCGGCAAGACGCGACCCGATAGGTTCCGCAAGGACAGCGGCTTCGCCGACCTCGAGCAGCGCCTGGAGCAGCGCCCCAATTCACCGCTGTGGATGGATCCCGAGGAGTGCGGCGAGCGCATCCTGCGCGGCATCCGGCGCAACGATCTCTACATCTTCACCCACCGCGAGTTCCGCGAGGGCGCCGAGGAACATTACCGCGCCATGGTGGCTTCATTCCCCGACGAGCCCCTCAACACCGAGCGCGCGGACGCGATCCGCTACCTGCTCTCCAACCCCATCTTCAAGGAAGTGCTCGACCAGGCGAAGTAGCAGCAGTCCGCTCGGCTTCGGAGTGAGTATTTTGGCCTGTCGTCCCCCTGAGCCCGACACGAACGAGACGACGAGGGATTGCGCACGTTGCCGTTCGCGCTGAGCGGCAACGTGAGGTCCTCGTAATCAAATCCAAACGGGCTCGGGGAATGACAGGCCGAAATACTCACCCCCGAGGCCCGCGGACTAGTTAGAACATCGTGTTGGTGTTGGCCGACTTCTCGGGGATGGGCTGGACCACGTCCCAGTGCTCCACGACCTTCCCCTTCTCGATGCGAAAGATGTCGACGACCGCGGAGCCGCGATCGCTCGCATCGCGCGTGACGTGCGAATGCACCACCACGATGTTGCCGTCGACGTAAACGTGCTTGAAGTCGTAGCGATACTCGGCGTGGCTCGCCAGGTACGGGGCGAGGAAGTCGATCGCCGCCTGCGCGCCGTCCGCCGCGAACGGGTTGTGTTGGCGATAGGTCGGGCCGGTGTACTTGTCGAAGCCCTCCTTCACCTTCTTCTGGTTGAACACCATGTCGAGGAACGCGACCACCAGCTTGCCGTTGGAATTGGTGGTCAGCGCCTTGTCGGCGACTGCCGTGAACGACAGAGCCAGTCCGCACAGCAAAGGCACGGCCAATCGACTGGAAATTCGCATGTGTCCTCCCCTCCCCATCAGGTGACAGATTCAGAGATCGACCAGCTAGCCGAATTCAGCCGCCGACCGAAGCACGCTGGGCGGCAGCCGAGCCTGGCGCCGGTTGCCGCGCCATTGCAAGCGCCGCCTTGACCGCGGGCCGTTCGTTCATCCTGCGCACCCAGTCCAGCGCGCGCGGCGACACCTTCTCGTTCATGAACTCCGGGAAGAATCGCGGGACCGGAACGGCCATCGAGTAGGTATTGATGTCCGCGAGCGAGTATTCATCGCCCGCGAGCCACGCGGACTTGGCCAGTATTTTTTCCATGCGCTCGATCGACACGCCCACCTTGCGCTTGGAATCCGCCAGCTGCTCGGCCGTGAACGCGTGCGTGGCCGCGGTCTTCCACTTGTCGCGCTGCTCCTTGAGCGGAATGCGCTCCAGCAGCTTGTCGAACGCGCCGCTCTGCAGGCGTGCGACGATGCCGGGCACCAGCACGTTCCAGCCGTGCATGCTGAGCGCGGGGCAGAAATATTCGTCCACGAACTTGCTCCAGATGCGCATGTGCGCGCGTGCCACTGGGTTGCGCGGGCGCAGCGGCACTTGCGGAAACACGTCATCGAGGTACTCGTTGATCACGGTCGACTCGGTGATGATCGCCCCGTCGTGGATCAGCGCCGGCACCTGCCCGTTAGGGTTGACCCGGACGAACTCCGGCGAGTGCTGCTCGAAGTTGTGCAGATCGATGTAGTGGCTGACGAACTCGAGGCCCTTCTCCTTCAGGCACAGCATCGGCTTCATCGAGTTGGCCGAAGGTTCGTAGTGATAGAGCTCCAGCATGACAATCCTCCTCGGCGTCTAGTCGACGACCGCGCGCAGCACTTCCGGCACTTTATTCGGCATCGCCAGCGCGGCCTTCACGGCGGGACGCTGGTTCATCTCCTCGAGCCATTCGGCGCAGCGCGGTTGCATGAACTCCGGAAAGAAGCGGGGCACGCCGGTCACCATAGTGTAGGTATTCACGTCAGCGAGCGAATAGGTCGGGCCTGCGATCCAGTGTGACTTCTGCAGCAGCGTCTCCATGCGCTCGATCGAAGACTCCGATGCGGCGACGCGAGTCATTGAGCTGTTCCTCGGAGAAGGAACTGCCCGCGACCGTCGCCCACTTGTCGCGTTGCTCCTTGAGCGGGATGTGCGACAGCATTTCATGCAACTGCGGTCCCTTGAGGCGCTGGGCGACCTTGCGCACCAGGGTGTGCCAGCCGATCATACTCAGCGCCGGGCAGAAATACTCATCGACGAACTTGCTCCAGATCCTCATCTGCGCGCGTTCCACCGGACTATCGGGACGCAGGCGCACCTGCGGGAACACATCTTCCAGGTACTCGTTGATCATTGTCGACTCGGTAATGATCGCCCCGTCGTGGACCAGCACTGGCACCTGGCCGTTCGGATTGATGGCGACGAATTCGGGCCTGTGCTGCTCGAAGCGCAGCAGGTCGACGTAATGACTGACGAAATCGATCTGCTTCTCCTTCAGGCACAGCAGTACCTTCATCGAATTGGCAACGGGTTCGGCGTGGTAGAGCTCGAGCATCGGGACTGTGGTCTCCGGAAAGGGGGTGCCGCATTTGGCCGGAACGCCGGCTGCGATCACTCAACCCAGCGCGAAGCTGTGATCCACTGGGAAGGAAATCGCCAGACGCTTGCATTGACAGGAAGTTCACCAACTGGCCGCGCATTACAATCCAGCTCATGATGCTCGCTGTTTCGCCATGAACCTCACTCACGACGACGTGCAGGAGATCCTGCGGCTGCTCGACGCATCGTCGTTCGATGAGCTGATCCTGGAGACTGACCGTCTCAAGCTCACGCTGCGCCGCAGTGGCGCGGGCGGCTGGACGCAGGAACGACAGACGCTAGGAGCCGCACACTTGTCAGCCGGCGCTGGGTCGCGGGCTGCAACGCCGCAGCCGGCGCAAGCGTCGGTTCCAGCGTCACCGGCGCCTGCCCCGGCAGCCGATGTGATCGAGATCCGTCCGCCGATCATGGGTACGTTCTACCGTGCGCCGCAGCCAGGGGCGGCACCGTTCGTCGAGGTCGGTTCGCACGTTGCGCCCGAGACCGTGGTGGGCATCGTCGAGACCATGAAGCTCATGAATTCCGTCTATGCCGGCGCACTTGGAATGGTGAGCGAAATCTGCGTCGCGAACGGCGAGGTCGTGGACGCGCAGCGCGTGCTGATGCGGCTCAAGCCGGTCGGCAAATGAGGCTGCGCCGCATCCTGATCGCCAACCGCGGCGAGATCGCGGTCCGGATCATCCGCACGTGCAACGAGCTGGGCATCGAGACGGTGCTTGCCGCCTCGGAAGCGGACCTCGAGTCCGTACCGGCGCGACTGGCGGATCGCACCGTGTGTATCGGTCCGCCGCCCTCCAGCCGCAGCTACCTCAACGCTCGAGTCGATCGTCGCGGCCGCGGTGGCGGCGAAGGCTGACGCCGTGCATCCGGGCTATGGCTTCCTCGCCGAGAACTCGCAACTCGCCCGTCGCTGTAGCGAGGCCGGGATCATCTTCATCGGGCCGACGGCGGATCAGCTCGATGCGATGGGCGACAAGCTGCGTGCGCGGCAGCACGCGATCGCGGCGGGCCTGCCGGTACTGGACAGGTGGAGCGGTCGGCAGCGTTACGGAGGCACGCGAGCTTGCCGAGCAGATCGGGTGGCCGGTCGCATCAAGTCAGTCGGCGGCGGCGGTGGCCGCGGCCTCAAGCCCGCGCGCGAATCGAGGCAGCTGGAGGCGACTCTCAACCTCGCGATGGCGGAAGCGCATGCAGCCTTTGGCGACGCGCGCGTCTACCTGGAGCGACTGGTCGAGTCCGGACGACACGTCGAGGTCCAGATCGTGGGTGACGGCGCCGAAGTCATCCACCTCGGCGATCGCGATTGCTCCATCCAGCGCCGCTACCAAAAGCTGATCGAAGAAGCTCCCCGCACCCGGGCTGCCGCAGCGGCATGCGACGCGATGCACGCGGGCGCAGTCAAGCTCGGGCGTCACCTGAATTATCGCGGGCTCGGCACTGTCGAGTTCCTGTTCGATCGCAAGCGCCAGGAATTCCATTTTCTGGCGATGAACGCGCGCATCCAGGTGGAGCATCCGGTCACGGAGGCTGTGCACTCTGGCCTCGATCTCGTCGCCGAGCAGATCGCGGTGGCCGAGGGCCGAGACCTGCCGATGGCGCAGCGCGAGGTAGGGCTGTCCGGTCACGCGCTCGAGCGTCGCATTACCGCGGAGGACTGGACGCGAGACTTTCAGCCCGGTCCCGGCACGGTGTTGTCGGCCGTGTTCCCCGCCGGCGAAGGGATCCGGGTGGACACGCACATTGAAGCGGGATCGTCGGTTCCGCCGTACTACGACTCGCTGCTCGCCAAGATCATCGTGAGCGGCCGCGATCGGGCGCAGTGTCTGGAGCGATGAGGCTCGCGCTCGCCAACTGCCGCATCGAAGGCGTTACCAACATTGTTGCGCTGCATGCGCTGTTGCTGGACGAACCGAGTTCGTCGCGGGCACGTTCGATACGTCGCTTCTGGATCGCTGGTCGGTCCGCCGGTGCTGACCGCGGTCAGCTCACAATGCTTCGGCTCAGTCGTCGACTCCGTCGAGGTCCGCCAGTGTCGCGGCGGCGAAACACTACCGCCGACCGTGCGCATAACCGCGGCGTTACGCTCCACATCGAGTTTTCGTTCAGTAATGGTTGAGTCTGCCGCGCTCAAAGTGCGGCTAGATACGCTCGCCAATAGGTCCACCCAGTGCCGTCCTTCGACCTGTATCGCAGCGGCCACACGGGGCCCAACACCCCGGCGATGATGCAGTTCACGGACAGCGGGGGTGTGCATCGCGTGGTACGCGAGGGAGAGGTGGCTCGACTGTCTAGCCTGATTTCGAGCACCGGTCAGTCCGGATACGAACATCGAGGGGGAGAACATCCCACATAAGACGCCTGCTGGGCGCTCGGCGCGAGCGCTCCGCGTGCAGCGACGCGGGGCGCCCTTTGCTTAAGGCGCAGAATGGATCGACGAGCCTTTCTGGGTCATTCCACCTCGGTACTGGCCGCTGGCGCATTGGCGCCCCTGGCGACGCACAGTAACGGCCTGCCGCTCCTGGCCGACGCGAAGCCAACGCTCGGCGGCACTACGCTCCTGGTGGAGCTGCTGGGCTCGTACTGGACCTTCGCCGGCGGCGCGCTGCCGCATACCGACAAAGAGTTCGCGACGTTCGATTTCCAGGATCGCGTCGAAGCGCTCTCCAGGGCCGGGTTCAAGGGCATGGGCATCTGGCACGCGGACCTCGCCAGAATCCTGGAGAAGCGCAGCCTCAAGGAAATGAAGCAGATCTTCGACGACAACGGCATCAAGTACGTAGAGCTCGAATTCCTCACCGACTGGTTCCTCGACGGGGAGAAAAAAAGGAAATCCGACGAGCGCAAGCAGCTGCTCCTGACCGCTGCCGAGGCGCTGGGTGCGCGCCATGTCAAGGTCGGCGACTTCGACAACCTCAAGTACGAGATGCCGCAGCTGATCGAATCCTTTGCGGCGCTGTGCAAGGATGCCGCCGATCACGGCACGAAAATCCTGTTCGAGCTCATGCCGTTCTCCATGCTCACCACGCTCAAGGAGACCCTCACGATGCTCGACGGCGCCGGCGCTAAGAACGGCGGCATCATGTTCGATTTCTGGCACGTCGAGAAACTCAAGATCACCCACGAGGAGCTGGCGAGCGTGCCGCTCAAGTACATCCTGGGTGCGGAGATGAACGACGGGTTTCGCAAGCCGCCGCCCGAATGGAGCCTGTTCGAGGAGACCATCAACCATCGCAAGATGTGCGGCACGGGCGAGTTCGACGTGCGCGGCATCCTGGCCGCGCTACGCAAGGCCGGCTACCTGGGACCGTACGGCGTCGAGGTGCTCTCCTCCGAGGTGCGAACCTGGCCACTGGAACAGGTGACACAGACCGCGCGCAGTACCACACTGACGCAGTTCACCCACGCGGCCTGAACGCAGCAACGCGGAGAATTCACATGGCGGACGTCGAGCTGATCGCCTCGTACTGGACGCTGGCGGGCGGTGCCCTGCCGCACACCGACAAGGAATACAGCACCTTCGATTTCAAGGACCGGGTCGAAGCCGCGGCCCGGGTCGGCTTCAAGGGTATCGGCATCTGGCACGCGGATCTGGCCCACATCCTGGAGCGCCGCAAGCTGGCCGACATGCGCCGTATCATCGACGACAACGGCATCAAGTATGTCGAGCTCGAATTTCTCGCCGACTGGTTCGTCGACGGCGAAAAGCGCAAGGCGTCCGATCAGCGCCGCGAATTGCTGCTGACCGCCGCCGAGGCGCTCGGGGCGCGCCACATCAAGGTCGGGGACTTCTTCGCCACGCCCTGCCCGATGCCGCGGCTGATCGAGGAGTTCGCGCAGCTGTGCCGCGAAGCGGACGAGCGCGGCACGAAGATCGTGTACGAGATGATGCCGTTTTCCCGGATCGATTCACTGGAACTGTCGCGCGAGCTCGTCGAAGGTGCGAGTGCCCGCAACGGCGGGATCATCTTCGACCTCTGGCACATCGTGAAGCTCGGCATCCCGTACGAGAGCGTCGCGCGCTTCCCGAAGCAGTACTTCTACGGCGTCGAAATCAACGACGGCTATCTCAAGGCGCCGGCCGGCATGGACCTGGTCGAAGAGACCACCGGTCACCGCAAGCTCTGCGGCCAGGGCGAGTTCGACATCAAGGGGTTTGTCAAGGCGTTGCGCAGCTCGCCGTACCGCGGCCCGATCGGCATCGAAGTCCTGTCCAAGGAACTGCGCACCTGGCCGCTCGATAAGACCGTCACCGCAGCCTACAACACGACGCTCGCGCAGTTCAGCCAGGAGGCGTGATCGCGCTCTCCGGTCTCTGCTCCAGCCGTCACTAGAGCGTTGCGGCGCGGCTGTTAGCGACCGGACGCCTCTGCGGCCTTCATTGCCGCGACGAGCTCCCTGGAGCCCGACCCCCAGCGGGAGACGGCTTGAATCGCCTGCGTGAACGGGACGTTCAGCGGATGCACGCGCTCCTTCTCCATGACATAAACGGCCCCGGCGAGAGGCGTAGGCACCGAGGGGACAAACACCGTGCAGCGCCCGTCCTCGAGCTCTTCGATGATGAACGCGGGGACCAGAGCGTCTTCAATCTCTACCAGCGCTGGCTTCCACGCGTCGTCCCGACCCTCCCCCGCCAGCTGCTGAGCCAGGCTCTTGAAGAGTGCGTATCCGGGAATTCGCTGGAACAGGCCCTTCTCTATCCGCTCCCCGATCGCGCGGCCAGCCTGCGTGCGCGTGGCTGCGCCGATGAGGAAGCAGAAAATCAGGACGAGGAGAAGCGAGAGCGCGTGCTCCGCGGGAAGCCATGCCGGGAGCATCGCGGCCAGTGGCCGTACAAACTGTACCAACGACTGCATGGCCTTAAGCAGCAGCAAGACGGCCAGGTAAATGGGCAGGACGATGAGCAGGCCCTTGATCTAACGCGTCCATAACGAACCCGCGGTGCTGTTTCATGGTGCGCTACCCCTTCTGGTACTTTGCCGACCAGCCCGAGTAAAGTACCCGATGCGATCGGGAATCAGCCGTCGCCAAACACAAGGAGATCAAATGAGCGTACAGGCGCCCAATGCCGAGCGACAGATCTGGATCTTCACCCAGATGCTGCGCATCCGCGCATTCGAGGAACGCGTCAAGCGGACCTTCACCGAACACCCGGGCGCGATCCGCGGTCACACGCACCTGGCCGACGGCGCCGAGGCGTCGATCGTCGGCTCGCTCAGCCACTTCCGCAGCGGCGATGCGGCTTTGGCCACGTATCGTTGTCACGGCTACCCGCTCGTTCTTGGCAGCGACCCGAAGGCGATGATGGCCGAGATCTACGGTCGCGTCGACGGCCTGTGCAAGGGCCTCGGCGGGTCCATGCACCTCACCGACGTCAAGCGCGGTTTCCTCGGTACGTCGGGTATTGTCGGCGCGGGTATTCCCCACGCCGCAGGCGCTGCCTGGGCCGCACAGATCCGCAAGAAGGGCGAGGTCGTCCTTTCCTTCTTTGGCGACGGCGCGTCCAAGCAGGGTGCCTTCCACGAGACGCTCAACATCGCCTCGCTGTGGAAGCTGCCGGTGATCTTTGTGATGGAGAACAACGGCTACAACGTCGTCACGACCACCGCGCAGGAAGACGCGAATGCCGCCGCCGGCGAGCCGCTGTCGATCAAGGCGAAGGCCTACTCGATGCCCGGCGTGACCGTCGACGGCTTCGACCCGCTGGCGGTGTTCGCCACGGTCGGCGAGGCGGTCGAGCGGGCCCGCGCGGGTAATGGCCCTACGCTGGTCGAATCCAAGGTCTACCGTCTGTCGGCGCACGGGAACATCATCGCCCCGCCTGGCGTGCCGCTGCACTACCCCGAGCATGAGGCGATCACGGTGTTCGGCAAGCGCGAGGAATACGAAGCGGCCCTGCGCGGCGACCCGGTTCCGCGCTTTCGCGGCGTGTTGGTGAAGAGCAGCGTCTTGAGCCCTGGTAAGGCCGACGAACTCGCAGCGCAAGCGGCCAAGGAAATGGACGCGGCGGTGACTTTCGGCATCAAGAGCCCCTTCCCCAAGCTCGAATCCGCCCTCGAAAACGTCTACGCATAGGCCGGAGCGACCCATGGCACAGCTTCCCTTCATCGCCGCGATCGACGCCGGTATCCACCAGGAGATGCGGCGCGACCCGCGGGTCCTCTACTTTGGCCAGAACATGGCGACGACGGAGAACCACGAGTTCGTCGCCGCCTATGGGCACGACCGCGTGCGCGTAACGCCCATCTCCGAGACCGCGGAGATCGGCATCGCCATCGGCGCCGCCATGGCAGGCCTGCGCCCGGTCGTCGAACTCTACATGGCCGAGTTCATGCTCGTCGCCATGGACCAGGTCGTCAACGAAGCGCCACGATTCCGGTACATGTCCGGGGGGCAGGTCAAGGTGCCGCTCGTGCTCAAGGCGGGTTTCGGTTTCACCGCGGGTTGGGCGGGGCAGCACACGGGCTCGCTGACCGCGATGTTCATGGGCGTCCCCGGCCTCAAGGTCGTCGTCCCATCCACCGCCGCGGACGCCAAGGGGTTGATGGCGACGGCGATCCGCGACGACAACCCGGTCGTTTTCCTGCACCACTACATGCTGACGCTTGAGCCGGGCGAAGTGCCCGACGGCGAGCATCTGGTCCCGTTCGGCAAGGCCGAGGTTCGCCGTTCCGGCGGCGACGTCACGATCGTCTCCACCGGCTGGATGGTTCACCGGTCGCTCGCCGCAGCCAAAAAGCTCGCCGACGAAGGCATCCAGGCGGAGGTGATCGACCCGCGCACCGTTGCCCCGCTCGACCTGCAGACGATTCTCAAGTCCGTTGCGAAGACGGGTCGGCTCGTGCTCGTCGATCAGGCGCCACGCCACGTCTCAGTAAGCGGCATCATTGCTGGCGATGTCGCCGAGCACGGCTTCTCGTCGCTCAAAGCACCGATCGTGCAGGTCACGGCACGCGATGCGACCGTTCCCTACAGCGAGCCGCTCGAGGCCTACGTGATCCCGGACGAGGAGCGGATCATCGCTGGCGTTCGAAGCGTGCTGAAGGGTCGCCGGTAGACCTTACCGGCGACCTGCCGACCGCGGCCTACCGCCGCTACTCCAATCGCCAGTCGAGACCCTCGAGCCGCTCGACGAGGTGCGCGAGGAATTCCGAAGCCAGACGTCCGTCGGCGACGCGGTGATCCACGGTGAGCGTGAGCTCGGACAGCGGGCACACCTCGATGCTTCCATTCCGCGGCACGACGCAGTTTCGCTGCCGGCCGACGGCAAGAATCGCTGATTGCGGCGGGTTGATCAGCGCGGTGAAGCGGTCGGGGCCTTCCGCGCCGAGGTTCGAGATGCTGAACGTCGCGCCGTCGAGCTCTTCGGCCTTCAATCGACCCTGCAGGACGCGCTCGACGCAATCCGCGCGGCGGCGTGCGACCTCCGTGAGGCTGAGCCGCTCGACATCGTGGAGTACCGGCACGAGCAAGCCGTCCTCCACGGCGACCACCAGGCCGATGTGCGCACCGCTGGCTGGCACGATGCGCGCGTCGGGCGAGTCCGGATCCCCCGAGAACGTCCCGTTCAACGCGGGAAACTCGATCAGCGCCCGAGCGACCGCCTGCAGCAGGAAATCGTTCACGGAGAGCTTCGGCGATCCCCGCGCCAGCGTCGATGAAAACTCGGCGCGCAACGCCTGCAGCACGGTCCAGTCGACCGAGCGCTCGACCATGAATTGTGGAATGGTCGCGTTGCTCAGGGTCATGGCGCGTGCCATCGCGCGGCGCATCGGGGGCAACCCCTGCATCGCCGATGCGGGAACGGGCGATCCTTCCCCCGCAGCCGGCGTCTCGATCGCTCGCCTCACATCCTCGAGCTGCACGCGTCCGCGCGGTCCCGATCCTGCAATCCGGCCAACCTCGAGGCCGTGTTCGGCAGCAAGCTTGCGCGCGACGGGAGAACTTCGGATGCGCTCGCCGCCGCCCGGTTCCAACCTGACGGCTGAAGGCTGCTGCACCTCCCTGGGTTCGCGCGTCGGGGCCTTCGTCGCCAATGTGCCCGCAGGCTGTGCCTCGCCGGTCTCGACCCAGGCGATTTGGTCGCCGACACTCGCCTCCTGATCCACCTGCACCAGGATTTCTGTCAGGCGCCCACTCACCGTCGCCTCGATTTCAACGACCGACTTTTCCGTTTCTACTTCGACGAGCGGTTCCCCCTGTGTCACGGTGTCGCCGACGTTCTTGAGCCAGCGAGTGACCCGGACCGCCTCCATCACGAGCCCGACTTTAGGTATTTCCTGCGCAACCAAGGTCATGTTTCGTTACTCCTGCGCCGGTGCTCCGAGGCCGAACAGTTGGCGCACTGCGCGCACGATGTCCTCGCTGCCCGGGAGCAGCGCTCGCTCGAGCTCTGGGGCGAAAGGAATCGGTGCGAAGGGGCAACCAACGCGCAGTACCGGAGCGTCGAGTTCGTCGAACAGCTCGGTGCCGATCCGCGCCGCGATCTCGGCACCTGCGCCACCGTTGCGCACTGCCTCGTGTGCAATCAGCACCCGGTGGGTCTTGGTCACCGACGCCGCAATGGTCACCATATCGAGCGGCACCAGAGTACGCAGATCGATGACTTCAGCCGAGATGCCCGCGCGCGCCAGAGTCTCCGCCGCTGCCAGTGCATCTCGCACCATGGCCGAATACGCGATCAGGGTGACATCCTTTCCCGCGCGCGCGATCCGGGCCTTGCCGATCGGCGGGAGCTGCGCGCCGTCGGCCAGCGCCTCCTTCATCGTGTAGAGCCGTTTGTGCTCGACGAAGAGCACCGGGTCGCCGAGCCGGATTGCACTCTTGAGGAGTCCATAAGCCTCGGCGGGCGATGAGGGCGTCACCACCACCAGCCCAGGCACGTGAACGAACCAGGCTTCAAGGCTCTGCGAGTGCTGTGCTGCTGCGCCACCCGCGGCACCGGCCTGTGTACGTACGACCAAGGGAACCGCGAGCTGGCCGCCTGACATGTAGCGGTACTTGGCGGTTTGATTGACGAGGCAATCCATCGCCAGGGTTGCGAAATCGATGAACATGATTTCGAGCACGGGCTTGAGACCACACAGCGCCGCACCGGTGGCGAGGCCGGTAATTGCCGCCTCGCTGATGGGCGTGTTGCGCACGCGCTTGGCACCGAATTTCTGCGCGAGGCCCCGGGTGACGCCGAATGCCCCACCGGCCGCGACGTCTTCGCCCAGCAGATAGACTGAGGCGTCACGCGCCAATTCCTCGTCGAGCGCGCGGCGAAGAATTTCGATGAAGGTGTGCTCCATGGACGCTCAGCCCGGTATCGCGTTGAGGGATGGCGCACGGTAGACATCATCGAGCACCGTCGCCGCGTCGGGGCGGCGCGCAGTGCGAGCGCGTTCCACTGCCTGCTGCACTTCGAGTTTGGCACGCTCCCCGATGGCGTCGAGCTCGTCCAGCTTTACGCCACGCTCCATGAGATGGCGCTTCAGGCGCTCGATCGGACATTTCTCCCGAATCGCTGCCAGCTCTTCCTTCGAGCGATACTGCTGCGCGTCGCCCACGTAGTGGCCCGCCATGCGGAATGTCATGCACTCGAGCAGATACGGACCTTCGCCCCCGCGCAGGCTTGCGATCGCTTCGCGCGCGGCCGCGTACACGGTCGGCAGGTCGTTGCCGTCGATCGTCTTCGTGGGAATGGCGTACGGCGCCGCGAAGCTGCTGACGTGCGTGACGTTGGAGTGCTCCTCGCGACTCGTGAACTCGGCGTAGCCGTTGTTCTCACAGACGAAGAGCACCGGAAGCTTCCACAGTGCGGCGAGGTTGAGCGTCTCGTGAAATGCGCCCGCGCCCGTCGCGCCGTCACCGAAGAACACCACACTGATGTTCTGCTTGCCTTGCGCTTGCGCCGCCCACGCGGCGCCCGCAGCGAGAGCGAGGTTGCCTGCGACGACTCCGGTTGCACCCAGCACTCCATTCGCTGCGTCGACGAGGTGCATCGAGCCCCCGCGGCCGCGGCACAGGCCGTCTTGTCGGCCGAGAATTTCTGCGAACGTCGCTTGCAGGTCGCTGCCCTTGGCGAGCACGTGGCCATGGCCGCGATGACTGGTGAACAATACGTCGTCGCTGGAGAGGTGCGCACAGATGCCGACGGCAACGGCTTCCTGTCCGGTCGACAGGTGCGGAAATCCGGGAATCTCGCCCGCGGCGGCGAGCCGCTGCACCTGACCCTCGAACAACCGTATCCGCCAGAGCGCGTGATACATCTGCTTCCAGTCATCTAGCGTCGGTGCAGCCACATTCCATCCCCCGCCTCGTGGATGCAGAGGATAATAGACTCTCCCGGCGCAATTCGATGGGCTTACCGCCCACGGCATCGTCTGGCTTCAGGTGCGCAGACGCCCGCCGCTGCGGCGCGGCCGTTCCCAGGGTTCGATCGGGCCCGCCTTGATGCGAAACAGGGGGTGAGGCTCGGGCCCTTCTACCTCGCGCCAGCGGCGATACTGGCTCGGGCTGCGTGATCTCAGCTTGCGCAATAAGTGTCGCCATTCGTACTCGAGCTGGCCCGTCGTGCTGGTCAATCTTGGCCGGGTGCGCACAGGACCGACCTTGCGCCGATCGAAGGCGTAGCCGCGTGAGATCGCCTCGGCGAGCACGAGAGCAAGGTAGGCGTTGATCGCCGAGCGAGGCGCGGGGTGAGCCCGGAACCGATGCAATTGGGGATGGTGACGATAGCCCTTCGTCTCGCCGCGCAGCACGGCGCGCGCGAGCAGCGCCTCCCGCCAGAGGGCGACGAGACCCTGCGGATCCAGATATTTCGGATGCAGCGTCCAGAGCCGCATGGTTCTTGGTGCGGGCCTCAGCGTGGTGGTCGCGGGGAGCTCAATGTTCGATGGCGGGAATGATCTCGCCGCCCACGATGTCGTTACGCCAGCGTGTCCAGATCCTGCCTTGCCGATAATTCGGCCTCGCGGCTGAAGAGGTCGTCATGGCAGACAGGAGTCGAGAGCGCCATGACCTCAGCCGGCAGCGGCAATACGCAAACGCTGATCAATGACTACAGTGACAGCCATGCGCGCGCCTGGTCGGTTTCGGTCGGCTGAAAATGTCGCACCGGCGCCTTGCGCATGTCGGCGAGCAGGAACATCAGTGCCTGCTCGCGCCACTTTTCTTCGCAGACGACTGCGATCCGCTCGACGTTCTGACCGTACGTCTCATAGAAATGCAGATCGCCCCAGTCCGCGCCGCGCTCCCAGCCTTGGAATCCTTCGAGGATGAACAGCAACCGGACCTTGCCGGCACGCGCGATCTCCTGTGCCGCAACGGACTGAATCTTCTCTGCCTCGCTCTTGCGCAATACCCCACTGACCGTGAGGCGATACACACTTGTGCCTTCGTGCTTGAGGGTTGCGGGCATGGCTCAATTCGCGGCGGCAATGCCGCCGTCGACATGAAAGATTTCGCCGTTGATGAAGGAGGCTTCCGGGCTCAGCAGAAATGCCACGGCTTCGGCGTTGTCCTCTTCGCGTCCGAGGCGGCGCAGCGGGATGGTCCGTGCGCGCCGCTCGTATTCGGCCTTGTCATTCAGCCCCATCGCACCTGGCGTCGGCACCGATCCGGGGGCGACGGCGTTCACGCGCACCTTGCGCGGACCCAGTTCCGCGGCCAGCGTCTTGGTTAGCGTGACGATCGCGCCCTTCACGAGGCTGTACACCGCGGTGTTCGGAAAGCCGCGCTCGGCAACGGGGGAGGCCATGTTGATCAACGCGCCGCCACGCTCGGCGTCCATGTGCGCTAGCAACATCTGCGCGCCCCAGATCGAACCCTTGATACCGATTCCGAGCATCCGGTCGAGTACCTCGTCAGTGACCTTATCGATCGGTTCGTAGCGCAGCAGCATCGCGTTGTTGACCACGGCATCGATTCGACCGCGCTCCCGCGCGAATCGGGCCGCGGCATCCGCAAACGCGGCGCGATCCGAGACGTCCGCGACATAGGCGAAGGCCTTGCCGCCCGCAGCGCGGATACCCGGCTGCACGGCGTTGCAATTGTCGCCGTCGACGTCGATGAGTCCGACGGTCGCGCCGCAGCTGGCAAGTTTCTCGGCCACCGAGCGTCCGAGACCGCGGCCCGCGCCCGTCACGAGAACTGCCAGCTCACTGAAATCGTGTTGAATGGCCATAGGGTCTATTTCAACGCCAGTTTCCACGCGGCGCCATCACGCACGATCCAGCCGGAGGTCGGATCGCAGAAGTGGGTGCCGATGATCATCACCTTCTTGTCGGCATAACGCTCGACGAATGCGCGGCGCGTCCTCGCTCCCTGTTCCTTGTCCATGTCGAAGTTGCCATGCATGTCGGGGTCAGCGAGCTGGATCGGGTGATGCATCATGTCGCAGGTGATGACCGCCTCTTCGCCCTTGGAGCGAATGTGGACACTCACGTGTCCGGGCGTGTGGCCCGGCGTCGGCTCGAGCCACACTTCATCCGTGATGCGATGGTCGGTCCCGATGAATTCGTGCAGCTTTGCTTCGATGATGGGGTCGATCGAATCGGCGAAGTGAGCGAGGTCGTGGTAGCCGCCGGTGTCACGCAGGTGCTGCCAGTGTTCGTACTCCTGCTTGCCGAAGAGATAGCGCGCCTGCGGGAAGGTCGGCACCCACTTGCCGTTCACCTTGCGCGTGTTCCAGCCGACGTGATCGAAGTGCAGATGTGAGCACATCACCGTGTTGATGGTGGCGGGCGGGAAGCCGGCCACCGCGAGATCCTCGAGAAACGTCGTCTGCATGTTGCAGAACACCGGGAATTCGCGTTGCCGGTCGTTGCCGATGCAGGTGTCGATCATCACAACCTTGTCGCGCGATCTGAGTACGAAGCACTGAAAGGAAATGAGCATCTTGCCGGCGGGCGTCGCGAAGTGCGGCACCAGCCATGGAAACTTCTGCACGTATTCGGCCTTGCCGTCCGGCAGCAGCATCGCGATGTCGTCTTCCCAGTTGTTCACTTCGACGATGCGGGCCACCTCGACGTCGCCGATCTTCCAGTGCCTGATGTTCTCGCTCGCCATGCCCCTCTCCTTGCGCTAACTAGTGAGGCAGTTCCAATGGCGGCGGTGCCGCGATACCCAGCATCATGTCCGCAGCCTTCTCGGCCACCATCACCACCGCGGCGTTGGTGTTGCCGCCGACGACACGCGGAAACACCGACGCATCCGCCACGCGCAATCCCGCAATGCCATGCACGCGCAGCTGCGCATCGACGACGGCGTTCGGGTCCTGCCCCATGCGGCAGCTGCCGACCGGGTGGTGAACGGTGTAGGCCACGCGGCGCACGTACTCGCTGAGCGCCTCTGCGCCCTGCGCTTCCGGTCCCGGTTGAACCTCGATCGCCCGATAACGCGAGAAACTCGGCGCTGCAATGATCCGTCGCGACAATTCCAGTCCGCGCAGCGTCGGTGCCAGGTCATCGGGATCGCCGAGCAGATTCGGGTCGACCACCGGTGGGGCGCGCGGATCAGGACTCGCGAGCGTTACGCGTCCACGGCTTTTCGGATACAGATGCACGACGCTCAAGGCGAAGCCGTGCCCGAGCGGAAACGGAAACGTGCCGGGATTGCGCCGCGCCGGCTGGAAAACGATCTGCAGGTCGGGTCGATCGAGATCCGGCCGTCGAACGGACAAAGGCGTTGGCTTCGAAAACGTTGCTCGCCAGCGGCCCGCTGCGAAACAGGGCGTATTCGAATGAGGTTCCACACCCCGCGCGGCGCGGCCCGCAGCGAGATTCCGTACGACTCGCTGTTGCTCATCTCCATGAGAATGCCGGCGGCCAGGTGATCGTGGTAGTTAGCGCCCACGCCCGGCAAAGCGTGCTTGACCTCGATGCCGAGAGCGCGCAGTTCCGCTTCGTCACCGATACCGGACAGCATCAGGACCTGCGGCGACTGAACGGCTCCGGCGCAAATGACTACTTCGCGTCGGGCGTGCAGCCGCTGTGTGACGCCTGTCGCGTTGGCACTCGATGCCGGTCGCGCGCCCGTTCTCGATGACGATGCGTGTCACCAGCGAGTCGGTGAGCACCTCGAGATTGCCGCGCGAACGCGCCGGGCGTAGATAGGCAACCGCCGTCGAATCGCGCCGCCCGTCGCGGATGGTCCCTTGCCGCGGACCGTAGCCTTCCGGATGCGGCCCATTGAAGTCGTCGCATGCCTTGAAGCCGAGCGAGCGCATCGCTTCCAGAAACGCCGGGATCATCGGGTTCGGTCGCGGGATGTGACTGACGCGAATCGGCCCGTCCTTGCCGTGATAGGGCGAGCCCGCATAGGAGTCGTTGCTTTCGGAGCGGATGAAGTACGGCAACACCTCGCGATAGCTCCAGCCGGGGTTGCCCATGGCTGCCCAGTCGTCGAAGTCCCGCGGCATCCCACGAAAGTAGACCATGCCGTTGATCGAACCCGATCCGCCGATCACGTGCCCGCGCGGCAGCGGTATGCGTCGTTTGTTGAGCTTCGCCTGTGGCGCCGTCATGAATCGCCAGTTCAGGTGAGGTCGCCCGATCGCCGCACCGACGGCGGCGGGAATCTGGATGAACGCATGGCGATCCTCGCCGCCCGCCTCGAGCAGGCACACCGAGTTCTTCGGATCCTCCGACAAGCGCGCGGCCAGGACACATCCAGCGGTGCCTGCGCCAACGACGACATAGTCGAATGTGTCGGCCATTACGTCGCCATTACGTCGCCGCTGAAACCGCGATGTCGCAGAGGCGCTGCCAGCGCTCGATGTTCACGTCGGAGTTCATCACGCCGGTCGTTAGACCGACAAAAGACATGTCGAGCTCCGGATCGACCCAGAAGAGCGTCGTGCCTGCGCCGTGGTTGCCGAATGTCTCCGGCGAAGTGAGCGTGCCGAAGAGCGCATGACCCATGCGGTCGCCGCGCAGCGTAAAACCGAGACCGATGTAGGCCGGCAGCACTTCCCACCCGCGCCCCTCGAAGATCTTGCGGTAGAGCTCGTTGGGCTTGTCGCCCGTCCAGCAGTGCCGCGCACGCGCGACCATGGTCGGCGAGAGAATGCGCGCGCCATCGAGCTCGCCGCCGCGTCTCAGCATTTCCGCGAAGCGGTACATGTCCGCGGCGGTGGACACGATACCCACCCACGGCATCTCCGCGAGCTCTTCCTCGAACGCGCCGTTGGGCCCGAGGTTGCTGTGGCCGAGATGTTGCGTCGGCGAGTTACCGCGAAATACCGGCACCAGGTGCCGCTTGCGCAGATCCTTGCGCAACCCGACCGACGTATCTTTCATGCCGAGCGGCTTGAGCAGGTCCTCGTTCACGATCTGCCGATACGAGCGCTTCTTCGGATCGATGCGCCGCAACGCATCGCCCATGAGCGCGTGATGCGCGAGCGGCGCGTACTTCACGTGCAGGCCCGGCGGCTCTTCGGGGAAAACGTTCTTGCAGATTTCCGCGACCACTTCGTCGAGCCGATCGATGTACATCCCTTCGCGGGCCGAATAGACACTCGGCAGGCCGGAGGAGTGCGTCAGCAGGTGATAGATCGTGATTGCCTCGCGCCCGCGGCCTTTGAACTCGGGGACGACATCCGAGATCGGCGTGGTGAGCGCGAGCTGGCCGCGCTCGATCGCACGCAGCACCAGGACCACGGTGATGGCCTTGGTGACGGAGAACAGGCTGAAGACGGAGTCCTTCTTCACGGGACGCTTGCGCTCCGCATCGGCATGGCCGATGGCTTCATGCAGCGCGAGCTTGCCGTGGCGACCGATCGCGATGACGCCGCCGAGATAGCGATCCGCGTCGATGTCCTCCTGCATGACGGCCATCAGGTGCCGGAGCCGCGCGGTGTCCATGCCACTCGCGTTTTTCTTGGTTGCGCGTTTCACTTGGCGAGCCCCTGTAGTTTGGCGATGTAGAAGCTGTCCATGTACTCGCGCAGCCGCCAGACCTTGCCGTCCTTGATCTCGAGTGACGAAGACATAGAGGTTTTCGTACGGACGGCCGTCCGCGAACGTGCCACGCGACTCGCACTCACCGATGACCAGCGGGCCTTGCGAGGCGAGCGACGTGACGGTCACCTTCGGATCGCCGGGTTTGAACATGCCGCGCACCGGCGCGAGGAACTCATCGACGATGGCCTTCTTGCCCGCGATGCGAGCCCTCGCCGAGAATTCCCTTCACCTGCACCTGCCAGACGGCGTCGTCGTGAAAGGTGGCGCGGATCTTTTCCAGGTCACCGCTGCTCAGCGTCTCGAAGAACTTCAGGTACACCGTTTCGTTTTCATTGTTCGCCTTGACCATGGTGGACTCCTCGTTCAACGTTTGCAGCGGCATCGACTTCGGCAAAGGCCTCGCGCGCGAGGCGTACCGAATCGATGCCGGCGGGCAGGCCGCAATAGATCGCGACCTGCAGAAAGATCTCGCAGATCTCCTCGCGCGAAACGCCGTTGGTGAGCGCGCCCTTGACGTGGAGCTTGAGTTCGTGCGGCCGGTTGAGCGCACTGATCATCGCGAGATTGATCAGGCTCCGGTCGCGCCGCTGCGAGGCCCGGGCGACTCCAGACGCGGCCCCAGCAATATTCAGTCGCGAGCTCCTGCATCGGCCGGCTGAAATCGTCCGCACCGGCGAGCGCCTTCTCGACGTACTCCTTGCCGAGCACGGCCTTGCGGATTTCGAGGCCACGTTGATAGAGATCGTTCATGATTTATTTCCTCGTTGAAAATTACGCAGCCCGCACGCTCTTCGATCACGCGCGCGACACTCGTGCAATCGGAATCGGCGCCATATTTTTCCTGGGTCGCTGACAACAGTTCGCTGACCGCGCGACCCACCGCTGTCGGGACGCCGAGTGCCGCGGCCTCCTCGAGGCACAGCCGCAAGTCCTTGAGCGCGAGCCCGGTCGAAAATCCGAAATCGAAGCCGCGCGTCAGCACGTGCTTCGGGAACTTGTCGGCGGAGGCGGTATTGCGTCCGCTCGAGACATTCAGCACATCGAGCATCAGTTGCGGATCGAGACCGGCCTTGACGCCGATCGCCAGCGCTTCCGCGGTGATCGCGATCGCGGCCTGTGACATCAGGTTGTTAGCAAGCTTGAGCGTCTGCCCGAGGCCCGGCTTTTCTCCAACGAAGAACACCTTGCCGAGATGCTTGAGGATCGACTCCACGTCGTCGAATGCCGCGCGCGGTCCCGACACCATGAGGGCGAGAGTGCCGGCCTTCGCGCCCGCGATGCCGCCACTGACCGGCGCGTCCAGTGAGTGGATGCCGCGTTCGCGCAAGGCTTCGTCGATTGCGATGGCCGCGGCGGCGCCCGAGGTAGATAGGTCAACGAACGTACGGACAGTCTTGCCATCGCGGATGCCATTCCCGCCGCGCACGACTTCGAGCACGATTTGCGGCGTCGGCAGACTCGCGAACACGATGCGCGCAGCGGAAGCCACGGCCGCCGGCGATTCAGCACGCGTGGCTCCGAGGGAAAGCATCGGGCGAATCGCGGCGTCACTGGCATCGCAAACGGTGACTGGGTATCCCGCAGCGAGCAAGTCGCTCGACCATCGCGCCACCCATGCGCCCGACGCCGATGAAGCCGATCGGTTCACTCATGTTCGACTCATGGTCAATCATGGGTGCCAGGTCGACCCGGCGCCACGCCTTCGAGTCCCGCCCGGGCACCTGGGAAGCGCGCCAACACCAGCGGATCGTGCCCCGGAATGAAATGCTGCGGCGAGCTCGCAAGCTGTAACGCGGTGCGCTGCGCCTGAACGTAGGCGGCAGAGATCATCGAGAATCGGAAACGCCCGGTCGGGCTCGAGGTTGGCGTAGAAGTGCGCGGTGTCGGAACCGAGCACGACCCAACCGCGCGCCGTGGTCACGCGCACGACTTGCATGCCCCGCGTATGACCGCCCACTTTGTGTACGGTGATGCCAGGAGCAATCTCATCGTCCCCATCATGAAAATGCACGCGGCCCTCGAAGACCTTGTGAATCATGGCGGCGACGGCGCCGGCATCAAAGACCCCGCCGACCGCGGGGTCCAACATGCAGCGTCCGGTGCAATAGGCCATCTCCGCATCCTGCAGGTGGTAGCGCGCGCGCGGAAAGAGATCATGATTTCCCGCATGGTCGTAATGCATATGCGAGATCACGATATGCTCGACTTTGTCAGGTGAAATGCCGATGGCCTTCAAGCCTTCAGCGACAGGGCGGACGATCTGGCGGCCGCGGCGCCGCGCGCTGTCCTGATCGAATCCCGTGTCGACGATTATCGTTTTCTTGGCCGTGCGTTCAGCGTCGACGATCGCCCACACGTAATAGTCCAGCGGCATGGGCCCGTCGTGCTCGTCGCCGCCCAGGAAATTGTGGCGGGCGGTGCGCTCGAGGTGAGCGTAGCGGATGGCAAAGACTTCGTAGGTGGCGACCATGATCTCGAACGATATTGTCGTTGTTGGATCGGGGCACAACGGTCTCGTGGCCGGCGCCTATCTTGCGGCGGCCGGCAAGCGAGTTCTGGTCCTGGAGAGAAATGCGCTGGTTTGGGGGTGGGGTCGTGACCCGGGAGCTCACGCTGCCCGGCTTTCGGCACGACCAGCACTCGATGGCACACATCTTTATCCACGCCAACCCGCTATTGGCCGCCGACGAGTTGAAGCTGAAGGAAAAATACGGGCTGCGGTACGTATTTCCCGACCCGCCCATGATGTCGATGTTCGAGGATGGCAGCACCCTGGCCATCTATCGCGACCGCGAGCGGACCTGCGCCGAGATCGCGAAATTCTCCAGAAAAGACGCCGACGCCTATCGCCGGCTCTCGGTGCAAGCCGCCGCCTGGCTGCCGATGGTCGCCGCGACCCTGTATAGCGCGCCGGCGCCGCTCGGTGCTTCATTCGCGATGCTCGACCAGGCCCGCGAGGGGCGCGAGTTCTGGCGTGTCGTGCAGATGAGCACTCATGACCTGCTGTGCGAATACTTCGAGCATGACAAGGTGCGCATGCACTTCGCGCGCATCGCCGGCGAGAACCTCGCCTCACCCGATGAGAAAGCCACGGGACTTGGAGTCTTCGTGTTCGTCGGATTCATGGAGGCCTATGGCATCGGCGTGCCGATCGGCGGCAGCGGGCAACTGACGGATTCGCTCATTGCCTGCATCAAGGACCACGGCGGGGAAGTGCTCGCGAACGTCGACGTGGCGCGCGTCCTGACCAAGAACGGACGGGCGACCGGAGTCGTAACCACGACGGGTCAGGAGTACGAGGCGCGCGATGCCGTGATCGGTGCGATTCATCCGCATCAGCTCGGGCAAATGGTCGAGGGCATCGATGCGCAGGTGGTGCGCGCCGCTGAAGCGACGCAGATTTCTCCGGTCGCGTGCATCACGATCCACGCCGCGCTCAAGGCGCCATTGCGTCTTCAGAGGCGGAGCGCCCGTGCGCGCGGTCATGAACGAACTGTTGCCCAACACCTACGAGCAACTGCGCCGCTCCTTCGATGACCTGCGTTACGGCGGATTCTCCAAATATCCGCTCGTGGGCTTCGGCTCGCTCACGACATTCGATTCATCACGTGTTCCCGAGGGGCGCGCGACGCTGCACGCCTGGGACTACGTACCCTACGATCGCCCGGACGGAAAGTCCTGGGACGAGACCAAACACGAGTATGCGCAGCGGATGCTCAAACACATGGGCGGCTTCATCGAGAACATCGACGCAGAGGACATTCTCGCAGTACCACTGCGACAGCCCGGTCGACATGGAGCGCACCTCGTCGAGCTTCAAGCGCGGCGATCTGCACGGCATCGCCACGACTAGCTACCAGTCAGGCGCACATCGGCCGACCCCCGAGCTCGGCCAGTTCACGGTCCCGGGTGTCGAACGGCTCTATCTCGTTGGACCCTTCCAGCATCCGGGTGGTGGCGTGTTCGGCGCCGGACGCGCCACGGCCGTGAAACTTGCGGAAGACCTGAAGATCAACTTGCCCATCAAGTGAGCGACAGCCCGCAACGCACCTCCACCGGCTCAGCGCCTGAGCCCGGCCGCGTCCTGCACCCTGCGGCGCGCGTCGAAGGCGCCGGTTGGTTGCGCTGGATCCCCGGGCTTCAGCTCCTGCGACAGTACGAGCCGTCCTGGCTGCGGCACGACCTCGTCGCCGGCCTCGTGCTGACGACGATGCTGGTGCCGGTCGGCATCGCCTACGCCGAGGCCTCCGGCGTGCCGGGCATCTACGGGCTCTACGCGACGATCGTCCCGCTGCTCGCCTACGCGCTGTTCGGTCCGAGCCGCATCCTCGTGCTGGGGCCCGACTCGGCGCTCGCGGCGGTGATCCTCGCCGTGGTGCTGCCGCTGTCGGCGGGCGACCCGCAGCGCGCGGTCGCGCGTGGCCGGCATGATGGCGATCGTCTCCGGCGTCGTGTGCATCGCCGCCGGCCTGGCGCGCCTCGGCTTCATCACCGAGCTGCTCTCCAAGCCGATCCGCTACGGCTACATGAACGGCATCGCGCTCACGGTGCTGCTGAGCCAGGTTCCGAAGCTGTTCGGCTTCTCGGTCGAGGCGGACGGACCGCTGCGCCAGGTGTGGGCCATCGTCGAGCAGGTGCTCGCGGGACGGACGAACGTCGTGGCGCTCGCGATCGGCGGCGGCACGCTCGCGCTGATCCTGCTGCTCAAGCGCTTGCCGCGCGTCCCGGGCATCCTGATCGCGGTGGTCGCCGCCACGGTCGTCGTCGGCGCGCTCGATCTGGCGACGCGTGCGGCGTCGTCCGTGCTCGGTCCGCTGCCGCAGGGACTGCCCACGCCGACGCTTCCCGCTGATCCGGCTTCGACGACCTGGTGCCGATCCTGACGGGCGGCGTCGCCGTCGCGCTCGTCTCGTTCGCCGATACGAGCGTGCTCTCGCGCACCTATGCGGCGCGCCTGCGCACGCCGGTCGATCCGAACCAGGAGATGGTCGGCCTCGGCGTCGCCAACCTGGCCGCCGGGTTCTTCCAGGGTTTCCCGATCAGCAGCAGCTCGTCGCGCACGCCGGTGGCCGAGGCGGCCGGCGCGAGGACCCAGCTCACGGGCGTGGTCGGCGCGATCGCGATCGCGCTGCTGCTGCGTGTTCGCGCCGAACCTGCTCCAGCACCTGCCGAACACCGCGCTCGCGGCCGTCGTCATCGCCTCGGCGATCGGCCTGTTCGAGGTCGCCGACCTGCGCCGCATCTACCGCATCCAGCGGTGGGAGTTCTGGCTGTCGATGGTCTGCTTCGCCGGCGTCGCGGTGTTCGGCGCCATCCCCGGCATCGCGCTCGCGATCGTGATCGCCGTGATCGAGTTCCTCTGGGACGGCTGGCGACCGCACTCGGCCGTGCTGGGGCGCGTCGACGGCGTCAAGGGCTATCACGACATCACGCGCTATCCGCAGGCGCGCCTGATTCCGGGGCTCGTGCTGTTCCGCTGGGATGCGCCGCTGTTCTTCGCCAACGCCGAGCTGTTCCACGACCGCGTGCTCGACGCGGTCGCGAGCTCCCCCGACGCCGGTGCGCTGGCTCGTCGTGGCCGCCGAGCCGGTCACGAGCGTCGACGTCACGGCCGCGGACGTTCTCGGCGAGCTCGACGACACGCTGCGCGCGGCCGGCATCGAGTTGTGCTTCGCCGAGATGAAGGATCCGGTGAAGGACAAGCTGAAGCGCTTCGGGCTCTTCACGCGGTTCGGCAGAAGACGTTCTTCGCGACCCTCGGCGAAGCAGTGAATGCCTACCTCGAGGTCAACCCCGTCGAGTGGGTGGATTGGGAGGATCGAAAGAAGTAGTTCGATTGTGGACGTTTTAGCGGACCTAGGACAAGCCCGCTCGTGGCGTTGGTTGCTGCGGCTTCCGCGCGGCAAAACGTGGTAGCGGGGGCAGGCTTACAACCTTATCAACGCGTATCCGCCTCGCCTAGCCTTACCTACGATTCCTTGTCCTTCACGTAGTCCACACTGCCTATTTCGCGGACCAATCTCTCGTACGACGACGCCGGGTAGGAAAGGGCAAGAAAGCTCAAGTCTCTGTCATCATTGAAGGCGACTTCTGGCGGATCGAATCCCCCGACAAACGTAAGAACGGAGTGTTCATGCTTGCTCAGTGGCGTAATGCCTTCACAGCTCAGAAATAGGTAGCACGATTCTGAATGCCCCAGATACGGGTCGCGGATAATTGCGCCATGTACGCGAGTGCCGTCCGGCCTCTCCATCACATACCACGGAAGCGAACCAGGGCGGCCCATACGGAGGACTTGCGACTCCGTGTGCCAGTGTCCCACGAACTTGATGGCTATAGGCGGCTCGCCTCCAAAACGAAAATTGATCCTTGTTTTTTTTGCAGTCGCGGAAGGCTGGATCTCGTCAGGCCCGATCGCGTCGTAGTCGTTAAGACCTTGAACCTGTACTGTGAAGAGATGGCCATCTGCCTCCGTGAGCGGCACAGACATTTTGCGGATTCGAGAGACAATCTTACCGTCCTGCGAAAAGAGCACTTTTCCATCGGGATGATGGGAGTACTTGACTTTTTGACTCGTAAACTTGCCGCCTTTGGTCAATTCCACATTCGTGGGATATTGAGTGCCTGCAAGAAGTGTCGCGCGAGACAGAAGACCATATGCGTCGCGATAGTAGGGAAAGGAGACGAAAAGACTGCCATCCTTCTTTTGAAAAGCGATCTGGAAAATCTTCCGGTGTGCTTCGCGCGTCTCAGCAGCGATAGTGATCTTGTCGGAAGCGAACGCGGGCAGAGAATGGTGAACCAAACTATTTGCACCGGCCTTCGACTACGAGGGTTCCGGAAGCCTCCCGCCGCGACGTAGTCTCCCAGCCTTGTGCGCAGAATTGGTATCGCGCCATCTGCTTACCGGTGGAATCAGCCAACCACGCTTCGCTATCGGCTATGCCCATTAGCGCCTTCGGGGTCCACTGCGCCGTGTATATCCAGATCTGCTTGCCGTCTGCGGTGGTCCGGGGAGTGAACGTAATGATGGGCTCCGCCAGCAAGGAGCTGGAGACGGCTAAGAGGCACATCCGTCCTCGCCCCGGAGCGGTGAAACGCTTCCTGCATGAGCGATGCGCAGGCGGATGCCAGCGGGAGGCGTGCAATCACCCGAAGAAATGGTGCCCAGGCTGACTCAAGGAATGCGAGAACTCCTCCGGGGCGAACGTTGTCTGCCACGGAGCGCACAACGGCGATGGGATCGGGCAGAAATTGCAGGATAAAGCGCCCTACGGCTGCATCGAAGCGCTGCCCACCGGCAAGGTCGCCCAGGTCGGCTCGAAGGAATGTCACGTTACGCAACCCAGCTGCCGTCACGCGCGCTGTGGCCTTGGCGATCGTGGCGGCGTCCCGCTCCACGCCCACTACTTCACCAGTTGGCCCGACCAGTCGAGCGACCAGCATAGCGACATCGCCAACGCCGGAGCCGATGTCGAGCACGCGTTGCCCGCTGCCTATGCCCGCGTCACGGAACAACCGTTCCGTGAAAGGCTCGATCAGCGCGGCCTGGCGTGCCAGGCGCTCGTGCTCGCAATCCGAGGCACCGAGGAGGTACGGCGTTTGCAGATTCGACATGGGTTTCTCTCTAGGAGGAAAATACCACCCCTCATTGGAGGCTATAGCATGAGCAAAGTCGTACGGGTTCATGAGCACGGCGGACCCGAAGTGCTGCGCATCGAAGAACTCGAAGTGGGCCCACCCGGCCCGGACGAAGTGCGAGTGCGCATCGAGGCGATCGGCCTCAACCGCTCGGAGGCCGCGTTTCGCGCGGGACTCTATCCGGTGAAGCCGAAGCTGCCGACGCTGATTGGCTATGAAGCGTGCGGAATTATCGAAGCGCTGGGCGACGGCGTGCAGGGTTTCGCAGTCGGTGACCGGGTGTGCGTGCTGCCGACGTTTCGCCTGGGCGAGTATGGCGTGTACGCGGAGAAGGCGATCGTGCCGGCGCGCAGCATTCTTCCGGCGCCTCGCAACTTGACCCCCATCGAAGCGGCGTCGATCTGGATGCAGTATCTCACCGCGCTGGCAATCATCGAGGTCGCGCACGCGACGCTCGGCGACTACGTCATCATCCGTGCGGCATCGAGCAGCGTCGGACTCGCAGCGATTCAGCTGGCGAACTGGGCGGGCGCGGTGCCGATTGCTGCGACGCGCCGCGGCACGAAGTCGCGCGCCCTGCTCGAGCACGGCGCGAAGCACGTGATCGCGACGGAAGAAAGCGACCTGGTCGCCGAAGTGATGAAGATCACGGGTAACAAGGGCGCGCGCATCGTCTTCGATCCGGTGGGTGGCCCGTACGTGGATACGCTCGCGCAGGCGATGGCGCAGGATGGTGTGCTTTTCATTTATGGTGGCCTCAGCGGCCAGCCGACCATGCATCCGCACTGGCAGGCGGCGTTCAAGAACCTGAGTATCCGCGGCTGGGTCGCATCGACGATCTGGAACTACCCGGATCGCTTTGCGCGCGCGCAGGACCTGATCCTGCGAGGGCTCGCCGAGGGACACCTCAAGCCGGTGATCGCGAAGACTTTCCCGCTCAAGGACATTGTCGAAGCGCATCGCTACCTCGAGTCGAATCAGCAGGTCGGAAAGGTCATCGTTACGGCGTGACCGCACCGTGGATGCCGTCGCCTGTAGCAGGATCTCGCGGTAACGCTCTATGACCGACGCTGCAACCGGAGCCTCAGGTACCGCTTGACGTCGGGCCATTCGGTCGCGAGCAGGCTGTACATCACGCTGTCGCGAACCGTACCGTCGCGCCTTTGCTGGTGGTGACGCAGCACGCCGTCCTTCTTGGCGCCCAACGCCTCGATCGCTCGTTGTGAGGCGAAATTGAAGTTGTCCGTGCGCAGCCCGACGACCTTGCAACCGAGGGTCTCGAAGGCGTGCGTGAACAGGAGAAGCTTGCACGCCGTGTTCACGTGCGTGCGCTGGAAACGCTGCGCGTACCAGGTGTATCCGATCTCCACGCGATCGATGTCGGCCACGATATCGTGATAGCGCGTACTGCCGACGATCGTTCCGCTGCGCAGATCTCGTACCGCCCACGGCAACATGTGACCCTGCTCTTGCCCCGCGAGGCCCGCGGCGATGTATGCAGGCACCTCGTCCGGTTCGGGCACCCGTGTATACCAGAGTTTCCAGAGCTCACCATCGGCCGCTGCGGCACGCAGACCGTCTGCATGCTCGGGCGACATCGGCTCGAGCCGAACGCCGTTACCCTCAAGGATCGTGGGCTTGGGATCGATCAAGGCGGGCCCGCAAACATGCAAAAGAGAATGTAGAGAATCATGCCAAGGTTCAGATAGGCGGTCGCCGACATCCCGGGCGCCCGATAGAGTGGATTGAGCCGATAGCCCAGCCAGAAGACCGCTCGCGCAACCACAAAGACAATCGCGCAGGCCCACACGACCTGCAGAAGACGCACCGGGACCACCGTGCTCAGTGCCAGCGAGGCAACTGCAAAGACGAAGTTCTGCTGGAGCGTGTTATCCGCGACGCGTCCATCGATCACCATCGAAGGGCTCTCGGCACGGCGCGTGGGATCAATCGCCTCGCTCAGGAAACGCGAGTTGCCGACGGTGATCAACATGATGAAAAAAGGGACGATGGCGACGATATTCGCGCGCAGCGCGTATGCGAGGCGCTCTGCGACTGCATCTGCGATCGATGGTACCGGCAAGGTTGTGGTGAGAATCCACACGCTCAGTGCCATGGTCGTAACTCCACTCGCAGCACCCACGGCAACGATCTTTTGATCTCTATTCATGTGGTCCCCCAGTAAGCCCGAAGACGTGCTGTGTGCTCCAGGAGCGGTCACTTGAGCGGCGGTCCCACCACCTCCATGTTGTGCGCTTTCATGAGCGCCCGGTTTGTCTCTGCATCCACGCCCTGCCGTTCCTCGAACATCTTCTCAAAGCCCCCAGGCGTCACGCCGACCAGCACCACGCCGGGCTCCGTCCCGACATTCTCGAAGGTGTGCGCGGTTCCTCGAGGGACGAACATAACGGACTGAGCGGGTGCGCTCATGATGCGGTCGCCGAGTTTGACCTTGAACTCCCCGCTCACGACGTAGAAGAACTCGTCCTCGGTTTGGTGAACGTGGGTGGGCGGCCCGCTCTTGGGTGCGATGGTCTGACGAAACATAGCCGAGCGATCCCCCGGTTTGGTCCCGTGTCGCCAGCAGTTCGGTGATATCCGCTTCTCTGCCCTGAGGCCCAGAGAATCGCGGCGCACCGTCAGGTAAGACGACGAAACCCCCTGCCGCTGCGGCTAGCAGCCAAACGGCAGCCACCGCGGCAGGGCCAGAGAGCAGGGCGCCTACAATCCACGCGGCGACGAGCCACGGCCGAGTGCCGAGATGTAACTTCATGGCGTAGGTCCTCCTTGTCAGAGGGATTCGATAAGACCACTCAAGTCAGTACGCGTCAGCTCTCCCTCAGGGCCTTAGTCTCGCGTCGCCGCGCGTCGTCGATCGCGGCACGTGCGGGATCGGCTTCGCCTTCGGGAAGCGCCGCGAGGATCTCGTTGAAGATCTCCTTCAGCTCCTCCCGGAACTCGGGGTGGGAAAAGATGTAGCCATCATTTCGTCGCACGCCACGCACTACCGCTTGCCCGGCCTCGAGTGGATCCATGCCGGGTGCGTGCAGTTCGTTCCAGAGCTTCATGGTGGCGGCGTCGACGTTGAAGCCGCTGTGCGCGAGATGTGCCGGCCGGTTGATCGTGGACTCGCCGATCAGACTCTTCACCAGGCCCGGGCAGAATACGGAGACGCCGATGCCGTAGGGCTTGAGGCAATCGCGCAGGCATTCCGACATCCCACGGATTGCGAACTTCGAGGCGGTGTAAATGCCGGCCATCGGCCCCGTGATGAGTGCCGCCATCGAGGCCACGTTGACGATGTGGCCGGGCTCGCCGAGCGTTTTCAGGCGGGGAATGAAAGTCACGATGCCGTTGATCGTGCCACCCAGGTTAACGCCGAGAATCCAGTCCCAGTCTTCGTACGTCGCCACGTCCATCGGGCCAAAGACGTTGACGCCAGCGTTGTTGACGAGGATGTGGACCTTGCCGACGACCTTTTCGGCCTCGTCCGCAGCGCGCGCGAAGGCGACACGGTCGGTGACGTCGAGCTTGAGCGCGTGGACGCGTCCCGGCGCATCCTTGAATTGCGTAAGTGCCCGTTCGCGATGCGCTTCGCGCATGTAGGTGATGACGACCCTGGCACCCGCCGCTGAGAAGGCGCGTGCGATGCCGAGACCGACGCCACTCACGCCGCCGGTGATGAAGACGACTTTGTCCTTGAGATCCTGCATGACGACTCGCTCGGCCGGAGCGCCGACGTCGGAGCGGATCCGATGCCGGCGCTGCAGTCGCTCAGAAGGGATAGTGACGCGGCCTGGTCTGCACCGTGATCCAGCGCAGCTCGGTGAACTCGTCGATCGCCGCCTTGCCGCCGAAGCGGCCGTAGCCCGAGCCCTTCACGCCGCCGAACGGCATCTGCGCTTCGTCGTGCACGGTCGGACCGTTGACGTGGCAGATGCCCGATTCGATGCGGCGCGCGACGTCGAGCGCGCGTGCGAGGTTCGTGCCGAACATCGCCGCCGACAGGCCGTATTCGGTGTCGTTGGCGAGCGTCACGGCCTCGTCGACCGACTTCACCCGCGTGATCGACACCTGCGGCCCGAACGACTCCTCGCGGAACAGCTGCCATCTGCGGCGTGACGCGATCGACGACGATGCCCTTCATGACGGTGCCCGTGCTCTCCCCGCCCACCAAGCACCTTCGCGCCCTTGGCGACGGCGTCGTTCACGAGTCGTCTGCACGCGCTCGACCGTCGGCTTGCCCACCACGGATCCGATCACGACCTCGCCCTTGTTCGGATCGCCCGTCGGCAGCGCGGCGACGCGCTTCGCCAGCTTCTGCGCGAATTCATCGGCCACCTTCTCGTCGACGATCACGCGCTCGGTCGACATGCAGATCTGGCCCGAGTTGGCGAACGCACCGAACACCGTCGCATTCACGGCCGCGTCGAGGTCCGCATCGTCGAGCACGACGAGCGGCGCCTTGCCGCCGAGCTCGAGCAGGATCGGCTTGAGGTACTTCGCCGCCATCTGCGCGAGGATCTTGCCGACGCGCGTCGAGCCGGTGAAGTTCACGCGCCGCACGGCCGGATGGGAGATCATCGCTTCGGTGACGGCCTCGGCATCCTTCGCATCGTGCGTGATCACGTTCACCACGCCCTCGCCCATGCCGGCTTCCTTCAACACGGTGCCGATCAGGCGATGCGTAGGCGGGGCAGACCTCCGACGCCTTCAGAATCACCGTGTTGCCGCACGCGAGCGGCATCGCGATCGCGCGCACGCCGAGGATGATCGGCGGCATTCCACGGCGCGATGCCGAGCACGACGCCGACCGGCTGGCGGATGGCCATCGCGAGACTGCCGGGCACATCCGACGGAACCACCTCGCCGGTCACCTGCGTCGTCATCGACGCCGCTTCGCGCAGGATGTTGGCAGCGAAGTGCACGTTGAAGTGACCCCAGCCGATGGTCGCGCCCATCTCGGCGAGGCCGAGCGTCGCGAATTGCTGGGCACGCGCCTCGAGGAGTTCCGCGGCCTTCCACAGACGGTTACGACGCTCGTTCGGGCCGAGCGCCGCCCACTTGGGGAAGGCTGCTGCGGCAGCATCGGCCGCCTTGCGCGCATCTTCGACGGATGCGGCGCTCGCCTTGGTCGCCACCTCACCCGTCACGGGATTGATTCGATTGAACGTCGCGTTCTTGGCCGCGGCAGTGTCACGGTCGCCAATCAGCAACTGAACTTCTTCCATCGTCGTCTCCTGGCTCGTGCGGCCGCGCTTCGGCGGCGGCTCGCGCTATTGAAGTGAGTAATCTTTCTGTGTCTTCGCGTACTGAACGAAATAATCGAGCGCTTGAGGATTCGCTGCCGCATCGCGGTTCGCCGCCTTCTCCAGCGGCACACCCATGAGGATGCGCCGCACCGGAACCTCCATCTTCTTGCCCGTCAGCGTGTGCGGGATCGAGTCGACCTGGTAGATCTTGTCCGGCACGTGACGGGGTGAGTACTCGCTGCGCAGCTTCGCGCGGATCGTATCGGCCACACGCTCGTCGAGCTTCAGGCCGTCCGCGAGCTTGACGAACAGGGGCATGAAGAACTTCCCGCCCGGCAAATCGAGATTCACGATCAGTGCATCCTCGACGCCGGGCAGATTCAGCTAGCGTGCGGTAGATTTCGGCTGTGCCGATGCGCACCCCGTAGCGGTTGAGCGTCGCGTCCGAGCGGCCCAGCACGAAGCATCCGCCGCGCTTGTTGATCCGAAAGAAATCCCCGTGCCGCCAGATGCCAGGGTATTCCTGGAAGTAGGACTCGAAGTAGCGCTTGTTGTCTTCGTCGTTCCAGAAGGCCACCGGCATCGAGGGCATCGGCTCCGTAATCACGAGCTCGCCGACCTCGTCGACGACACTCTCACCGTGCTCATTGAAGGCGAACACCGAAACCCCGAGACAGCGCGCCTGGATCTCGCCGGCGTAGACGGGCAGCGTCACCACCCCGCCCACCATGCCGGTGCAGACGTCGGTGCCGCCGCTGCCCGATTGCACCCAGCAATCCTTCACGTTCTCGAAGAACCACGCCTGACACTCCGGGGTCACCGGCGATCCGGCAAGGATGATCGTGCGCAGTTTCGAAAATTCGAAGCGATCCTTGGGAACGATCCCGGACTTCTCCAGGATGGCCTGATACGTCGGGCTCGCGCCAAAGAAATTCGTCCCGGAATCCTCCACCATCTTCCACAACAGGTCCGGCTGCGGCCAGGCGGGGTTGCCGTCGTAGAGCACCGGCACGACGTCTCCGAGCAGGGAACTGACGACATAGTTCCACATCATCCAGCCGGTGGAGGTGTAGAAGAACATCCGCTCGCGCGAATGCAGGTCCATGTGAAAGTGCAGCGCCTTGAGCTGCTCGATGATCATGCTGCCGTGTCCGTGCACGATCGCCTTGGGCAAGCCGGTCGTGCCCGATGAAAACAGGATCCACAGCGGGTGCTTGAACGGCACCTGCTCGAACTTGAATTCACCGGCCGGCACCGGCGGCCGGTTCAGCAGGTCGTTCCAGAAGATGGTGTTCCCGGACAGCGGCTCGCGATCCTCGCGATCGAGATACGGCAGGTAGACCACGTGCTCGATAGCCTTGAGCTGCTTGAGGAATTCGCGCACATCCGGCCGGCGGTCGAACGGCTTGCCGGCGTACTGATAGCCGTCGACGCAGAACAGCACTTTGGGTGTGAGCTGAGTAAAGCGATCGAGTACGCCGCGCGGACCGAAGTCCGGACCACAGCTCGACCAGATGGCGCCGATGCTGGTGGTCGCGAGCATCGCCATCATCGCTTCGGGGATATTGGGAAGATACGCCGCGACTCGATCGCCGGGCTTCACACCGAGCCGGCGCAATTCCGTCGCGAGGATGCGCACCTTGCCGCCGAGCTCGGTCCACGACATCTCCGCGAGCGGCCGAGCGCTCATTCAGATACAGCAGCGCTTCGGCGCCCGGCCGCTCGTTGCGCAGAATGTGCTGCGCGAAATTGAGGCGCGCCCCCGGGAACCAGTCCGCGCCGGGCATCTTGCGGCTGCCGAGGACGCGCTCGTAAGGCTGCGAAGCCTCGATCTTGAAGTAGTCCCAGAGTGCGCCCCAGAAACCCTCGAGATCCGTGACCGACCAGCGCCACAGCTCGTCGTAGTTCGAGAACTTTCGCCCCCGCTCCTTTTCGAGCCAGCGCTGGAATCGCGTGATCAGAGCATTGGCGACGCGCTCGGGATCCGGCGTCCACAGCAAGTCGCCTTCGTTGACTCGAATGCTCATCGGGTGTGTGCGACGGCGACACGCCGCACGCCGCGCGTGGGCGGCGGCACTGCGAACAGCACCAGCGCGCCGATCAGGCACCAGGCCGAGAAGGTCAGGAATGAGCCCCGATAGCCATAGCCGTTGTCGTAGAGCCATCCGGCGATGTACGGCGCGAACGCGCTCGCAGTGGTGTTGATCGCTACCGCGAGCCCGGCGAGCGATGCGAATACCTTCGTGCCGTAGTAATTGCTCAGTACCGCCATCAGACAAACGACGCCGCCACCGAAACCGATGCCGAGGCTGGTGGCGAAGGCGAGCAGCTGCAGCTCGCCGCGCGCGTCGATGACGAGATAAAGTCCTAAGGCAAAGAACGCAGTGAACAAGGCCCAGAGGTAACGCGGATCGAAGCGATCGCCAAGGAGCGCGACGACGAACTTGGCGCCGAGCCCGGTCACCGCGAGGATGCTGACGGCCCAGGCACCGTCCGCGCGGCTGTGACCCAAGTCGGCGAGATGCACGACACCGTGCGCGAGATACAGCGTGTAGCCGCAGCTGCCGCCGACCAGTGACAGCACCATCAGCCAGTAAGCAGGAGTCATCAGGGCTTCGCGGTAGGTCCACTGCTCCGTCGTGATGAACGGGGCTACCGGCCGCGCGCGCAAACTGGCAGAGCCTCCGGCTACGCCGTCCGGCACCTGGCCCAGATCCGAGGGTTGCTCCTTCACGAACAGAGCCGCGACGATGGCTGCGCAGGTCGAGAGACCCGCGATCACCCACCAGGCCACGCGCCAGTCGCCCGCCATGGTGATGATGCGATTCAAGAGCGGCGCCGAGACGAAGCCGCCGATCGCGCCGGCGGAGTACATGATCGAAAGCGCCAGGGCCCGGCGACGCACGAACCATTTCGCGAGGCCGGCCTGCGAGGCGAGCGCGGCACCCGTAGCGACGCCGGTGCCGACGAGCACGCCGAACGCGATGGCGGCTCCAAGACCAGTGCTCACTACTGTCGCCATCAGCACAGCGCCTGCGATCACCATGGCGCTGCCGATGAGCAACGTGCGCCGGACCCCGAACCGGTTGACGCTGACGGCCACCAGCGGGCCCGGGAGCCCCGACATGATCATGTAGACCGAGAACATGGAGCCCAGCGTCTTGCGATCGAGGTGCAAAGCGCCCGCCATGGCGGCGTTGATGACACTCGAGCCGTAGACCGGGAAGCCTAGGTTGAGGAAGACCACCAGCCAGTACACGCCCAGCAGTTTCCAGCCGTAGAACTGTGTATTTGTGCTCAAGTTGCTCTCGCTGGCCTGCAGGCGGTACCCACTGTCCCAAGTCCGCTACCCATGGGACTCTACCCACGCGGAAACGGCGATCAATCCAAAGCGAAATCGACGCCCGAGCAACTTTGGGTTGCCCACGCTGGTCAACGGCGGATATGTTCAGCCGGCGCGGGATTCGCAGGTCCCGCAGCCCCCGCCAGGTACACAGAAGGATTACCCGGATCATGCAACGTCGCAAGCTAGGCAGACAGGGACTCGAGGTTTCGGCGCTCGGACTCGGGTGCATGGGTATGAGCTGGGTCTATGGGACCCGCGATGACGCAGAATCGACCGCGACGCTCCACGCGGCCTTGGACGCCGGCGTGACTTTCTTCGACACGGCCGAGGTTTACGGGCCGTTCGAGAATGAGCGCCTGCTCGGGCGTGCCTTTCACGACCGCCGCGACCGGGCGATCATCGCCACCAAGTTCGGCTGGAACATCGAGGCGGACGGCAAGATTTCGGGACTGAACAGCCGTCCCGAGCACGTCCAGGCGGCCGTCGAAGGCTCTCTCGACCGCCTGCAGACGGACTACATCGACCTGCTCTACCAGCACCGCGTCGATCCGCAGGTACCCATCGAGGATGTAGTGGGTGCAATGGCGGCGCTGGTGCGCGCCGGCAAGGTGCGTTATCTCGGCCTCTCCGAGGCGAGCGCGCACACGCTCCGCCGTGCTCACGCGGTGCATCCGATTTCGGCGCTGCAGTCCGAGTACTCGCTCTGGGAGCGTGGCGTCGAGGCGGAGGTGCTGCCGACGTGCCGCGAGCTCGGCATCGGCTTCGTGCCCTACTCGCCGATCGGTCGTGGCTTCCTGACCGGCGCCGTCAAGCGCGCCGAAGAATATGCCGCCGAGAAGGACGGGCGCGCCGGGCAGCCACGCTTCAGCGGCGAGAATTTCGACCGCAATATGGCGCTCGTCGACAAGCTGCGCGAGCTCGGCGCACGCACCGGTCACACGCCCGTGCAGCTCGCGCTCGCCTGGCTATTGCACCAGGGTGATGACATCGTGCCGATACCCGGCACCAAGCATCGCCGCTACCTGCAGGAAAACATCGCAGCGGCATCAACCAAGCTGAGCCGAAGCGATCTCGATTTCCTCGCGCGGCATTTCGCTCCCGGTGTCACGAGCGGCGAGCGCTACAGCGAAGCGATGATGAAGCTGCTGGACCGCTAGCCGTCAGTCACCAGAATCTGCAGCTCGCTTGAGCTCACCATAACGAGATTGAACGCTGCCGTACTCACTGCCGCCGCAGTGAGGTTCTCAGCGAAGGGCCGCCGCTCAGATTCCCGTCTGCCAGGTGCTCGGTATGCCGGCATGCTCAATCGCGTCTTCGATCACCAGGCAGGCCTCGCGCGCCTCTGGTTGAGCTCGAAGACTGCGTGCGATCGAATTCAGGAACGTGGCGATGAGCCGCAGGTTCGGGTGCACCGACTGCAGTTCCGCCTCGACGCGCTCGATGAGCTCGAACACGTCGTCCTGATCGCAGCGCGGGAATGTGAGCGTGCCGACCGTTTGCTGCACGGCGGCGAGAGCCTGATGTATCTCAGTCAGCTCCAGTGAGGTCACGTGATCGAATTTGAACCTGTTGCCACAGGAGATCAAGCGGCTCGCGAGCCGCTTTTCGGCGAAATGCGAAATGGCACGACGCGTGCAGCCGAAACGGAGCTTCGGCCCACCCTCCCCCGGGGGGCGAGAGGGTGGGCAATGTACGCTCAGGGGCTCTTCTTCTTGATCAAGCCGATGAGCCACAGAAGCACGCATGCGCCGACGACTGAGGTGACGAGCGCACCGACGAGCCCATAGCTCGTCAGGCCCAGGAGGCCGAACAGAAATCCGCCCAGCAGTGCGCCGATAACGCCGACGATGAGGTTACCGACCAGGCCCATGCCTGCGCCCTTCATCAGGTTGTTGGCGATCCAGCCCGCCAGCAGCCCGATGACCAGAAACCCAATGAGTCCAACGCCGCTCATAGAACCTCCCTTCGTATCGAAGTGATTATTTCTTCTGTGCTTCGAAAATGACGGCCGCACCGCGCGGCCGCTCGCTCGACTCGGCTGCCTTTCCCGGCGGGCGAAACGCGACCGGAACCAGATAGCCGCTCTCGTCCTTGGCAAAGGGTAGTCCATTCACGTCCGCGACGCTTCCCGGGCAGAGCTCAAGCTTCGGCAGCTGCGGGAGTTCGGGGTCGGGGCGCGGAATGTCGACGCGCACCTCGGTGATACCCGCACCGATGGCGCCGGCGATACGCAGAATCAGTGACTTGAGCTCATCGGCCATCGCGTCGTAGAGCGTGGTGTCCCGCTTGAGGTGATAGGAGCTGAGGTAGCGCGCGATCGCCGAAGCCTTGCGCAGCTCGGCGTTGACGAGCTCGGCTTCATCGACGAGGTTCAGGATGGGCTCAGTCGAAAGGTACTCGAGAGAGTCAGTGGGCACCGCCGGCTCGTCGGGCCGGATCGCGGCCGTGTGCACGGTAAGCGTGGAGCCACTGCGCTCGATCCTGACGTCATCGAGCGGCAGCTCGAAAGAGAGCTTGCCCGGCCAGGCCACGAACATCTGCGGATTGACGCCGACGACTTCGGGACAGGCCTTGTACCACACCGCGATCTGCCGCTCGTGCTCGATGATCGCCTGGGTTTTCAGCTGTGTGACGATCACCGTGAGCGGATCGGTCGGCTGCGGCTTCTCTTGCAGACGCGTACCGATCCACACCCCGAGCGCGAGTACGAGGATCGCAGCGAGCAGATATCTCATCGTGAATATCGCTCACTGGCCTTTCTGGTACGTGCCGATGAGCTGCGTCTCGGCGAGCACATGACCCTGCATCGCCTGCAGGAGCTGTGCCTTGGTCGGCTGCTTCAGATCCGGCAGTGTCGTGTCGAGGGCGTAGAGCTTGTGAAAGTAGCGATGCCGTCCGATCGGCGGGCACGGACCGCCATATCCGGTGCGTTTCCAGTCATTGAGCCCGGGCAGCGCACCTTTCGGCACGCCCTGCTTCTTCTCATTCTCCGCGAGCCCCGTCGCCGCGGCGGGAATGTTGTAGAGCACCCAGTGGACCCAGGTGAGCTTCGGTGCCTTCGGATCGGGCGCGTCCGGATCATCGACGATCAGCACCAAGCCTCGGGTTCCCTGCGGGATACCGCTCCAGGCCAGCGGCGGCGAGATGTCACTGCCTTCGCAGCTGTAGAGCTTCGGGATCGGGCCGTTAGCGGAAAATGCAGTGGATGTCAGTACAAGTGCCATAGTCATCGCTTCCAGCAACATGAGGTTACCCCGGCGCAGTGCCGACCTTATGAATTCGATTCATGGGTTCGGATTTCATTTCGACTTGACGCCCGCCTGCTTTTCCCAGCGGGCCAGGAGCGCATCGTATCGGTCTGCCTGCTTTTCCCAGTGCGCCAGTAGCGCTTCCATGCGTTGCAGCTGCTGTTCGGTACGTTCCTGCTGGCGTTCCGTAGTCTTCAGCTGCTCTTCATAGAGTGCGGCCTGCTGCCGGTATGCGACCTCGTCCTGATCGAGCACGGCCTTCACCACACTCACTTTTGGCTCCCGCTGACAGCCGGCGCCGATGAGCAGTGCGAGCAAAGTAACCGCCGCTACCATCGAACCGGACCGCGCTGCGTTGCGAACGTTCATTGGCTGCCCCCCGATTCGATCATGGTGACCGTCCAGCGCGTGCGCGCCGTGCCAGCAGCATCAAAGAGCACGAGCGTGTTGCCCGTAACCCTCCAGCGCGTGGTCGCCTGCAGCGCGCGCAGCAATGGCTCTTCGGGCGTCACATCGACACAGGCCATCCGTGTCGTCGCCATCGCGCCGAACTTGAGCGCATCGCCATCGAGCTCGTAATCACCCAGCATCCGATTGCACCCGGCAAATCCCGACAGGCGCCGATCCTTCGATGCCAGGGTCAGCGTTGGAGCGCCCCGGGCCGACGCTCGAAGCGCTGCACCGTCGAGCTCGATCAGCGTCCACTGGACATCTTCCAGCGTCGTTGAGCCCGTGTGCTCTACCGCGCCGGCGCGCTGCGTGCTGCAGCCAACGGCCAGAAAGGCACTGCAGATCAGAAACAGATTCCTGCCGAAGCGCATCATGGCTCGTCCGGCGGCGTGTCGGGCGCATACGTGCCCGACACGCCGGTCAACATACTTCTATTTCGCCTCCTCCACGCTGATGGCGAGCGCTTCGGTATAGGTCAGCTCGACTTCATCGCCCGGCTTGAGCTGCTTGACGAACTCGCGCGCTTTGGGGTCCTTTACGGCGACTGTGCGCTTGACACCCTTCGGGCCCGTAAAGCTCACCAGTCTGTTGGCCGCATCGACCGAGTTGGAGATCTTGACGGTCGCCCTGACCTGCTGGCCCACCATGCCGCGTGGCTTGGCGCCCGCCGGAGCGGTGGTCGAGGCGGCATTTTGCTGTACGCCCTGGACCCCGGTTCCCGGCTTCTTGAATTAGCGTCAAGCGCCATGTAGTAGACGACATGCAGGTTATCGCCGACCTTCACTTGTGGGAGGTTCTGCACATCCGGGCTCACCTCGAGTGTGACGGTCTCGCCGCTCTTGGGATCCTTCACCGTGACCTCGCGCTTGGCCTGATCGACGGCTACGACCTTAACGGTGGCTGTGACCGCACCCTCCACCTTAACGGGCGCTGGTGGCTCGGCAGCGCTCGCGACGACCCACGGTAAGATCGCTGCGACCACCATCGCTGCGCGCCTGAAATCACTGCTTCGAATCATTGGCTATCTCCTTTTTCGGTGTTCTGGCTTGAGAAATGATCACACACGGAACCCGTAACCGTCATTAAGCGAGGTTAAGGAACAGCATGATACGACGCGCCTGTGCTCAGGCGCTGATTAACCTGGCGTAGGTCGCGGTATCGATGTTGGAGCCGCTGACGATGAGCGCGACGCGCCGTCCGCTCAGCTTTGAGCGCAATGGACCGAGGAGTGCGGCCATGGCGGCGGCACCCGCCGGTTCCACCGCCAGCTTGCATTCGCGCTGCATGAGTCGCATCGCCGAGCGCAGCTCATCGTCGCTCACCAGCGTAAGCGCATCCACGTTGCGCCGGCACAGCTCGAAGGAGATCGGCAGCGCGAAAGGTGCACCGAGACTGTCGGCGACGGTCGCAACCCTGCTCGATCGAGCGCGGCTCGCCGGCGGCGAAGCTCCGATGCATGGACTTGGCGCCGGTCCGCTCCACGCCGTAGACAGCGCAGCGCAGCTGCAGAAGTTTCACTGCCGAGGCGATACCGGCGCACAGTCCGCCGCCGCCGATCGGGACGATCACCGCATCGAGCTGCTCGACCTGCTGACACAACTCCAACCCGACTGTCGCAGTACCTGTGGCGGTACCGAGACCCTCAAAGGGATGAATCAGCGCGCGGCCTTCTTCCTTTTCGATTCTGGCGACCTGCTCGAAAGCCACGTGCGCATCGGCCGCGAGCTCGAGCTCGGCGCCGAAACCCCGGCACAGCGCCACGCGGAACGGGTTGGCGGTTCTGATCATCACGACTTTCGCGTTCACGCCGAGCGCCTGCGCCGCGTAGGCCACGGCGACGGCATGATTGCCGGCGCTCACTGCCGTGACGCCGCGCTCGCGCTGTGCCGGTGCGAGTCGCAGCATGTTGAGCAGCGCGCCGCGCGCCTTGAAACTTCCGGTTCGTTGCAGCAGCTCGAGCTTGAGAAAGACGCGCGTCCCGGGTCCGAGGGATTCTTTGAGCGTCTGCCCGGCCCATTCGTGCACCGGAGTTGTCAGAACGCGATCGCCGAGCAACTCCCGTGCCGCGCGAATGTCCTCGAGGGTGAGCGACGGAACGGGGTCTGGCGCTCTCATTATGTGGGCAGGCATGTGCACAACTCCGCGAAGGGGGCCAAGCGTGGCGACGGTGCGGTGCCGGTACGCAGTCTGTCAAATTCAGGTCAAGAATGACCTGACATATCGCGCCGCAATACGGCCTTTCCCTGGGTGCTGTTGCGTTGCGGTTCGAGCAGGCATAATCGCTGTTGCACGCCTTGGCCAATAGAAGAACTAGGGGACCGTGCATGGAGCGACGTCTGCACACTCGTCATCGCGCAAAAACGACCGTCTACATCACCTTTCCGGGCAAGCGCGGGCGCATCTGCAAGGCAAAGAACCTGAGCGCCAGCGGTGTGTTCATCGAGACCGAGAACCTCGGGTTACGCAAGGGCCAGACGGTCGAGCTCGCGTTCGCGATCAATCTCGGCACAGTCACCAAGATCCACCGTCGCACCGCGGTCGTTGCGCATGTCTCGCGCGGCGGCACTGGCCTGATGATGGAGAACTACGCGGGCCGGTAGTCGCGTGCACACGCGTATTGTTCTTGCTCTATTGGGAATCTGCGCCGCCGCGAGTGCGGTGGCAGGCGACGATACTTTCCACTGCGGGTCGAAGCTCGTCGATACCACGATGAGCCGCGATGAGGTGCGCCGGCATTGCGGCGAGCCGACCTCGACCAAGGACGAAGACATTCCGCAGCAGGTGCGCCGTGCCAACGGCACGACATTTGTCAGCGGCACAATCCACGTTGAGACCTGGACCTACGATCGCGGCTCGTCGAAATTCCCTGCCGTGCTGCGCTTCGAGGATGGCAAGCTGGTCCGAATCGAAATCGTCCGTCCGTAACCCGATCGCCCTCACTCGGCCCGTCGCCGGACGCACGCAGGGCTCTGATCACGTGCTATGTGACGCAGCTGTAGAGCCGGTGTTGGCCTGACGCTCTTGAGGGTGTCGGCTTCCTTCCAGTCGCCCCCGCACCAGATCGATGTGCAGGCGCAGCGTGTAGAGCATCTGAGCGAAAGCGGCGGGAACATGGGAATGCTGCGCCCGCTGCTCGAATTCATTGAGCCGCGCGAGGAGACTCGACAAGTCTTTCTGCACTCCCGGTCGCTCAATTTGGGCCTCGAGTGACTTGAGCTCCTTGTAGAGCCGGAAAATCCGGTGCCGCATGAGCCAGCCGTAGACCGCGGGGGCCAGCTTCAGCATCGGATACAGCAGACCGGCCACGGGAATGAGCAGCACCAGTACCTGCTGCACCAGCACCGCGAGCCAGATGGGCAGGTGGCGCTGCAGCAGCGGTCGTCCTGACTTGTAGTACTGACGCGCGTTGTCGCTCAGCGGCAGATCGATCGACTCCTGCGCCGGGAACTGCCCGGCCCTCTGAAAGATGCCCGGACCGCCGTGAATCTGGGCCGCGGCGTCGAGCAGCAGGTACTGGATGGCGGGATGCAGATCGGCGCGCACGACCAGGCTCGCCTTGGGCGCAATCAGCACGGTGTCGGCAGGGGGGCGATTGGCTGCCAGGTCAGTGACGCCCTCGGGAAGCACCAGCTTGTTGAGGTACGGGTACAGCGCCACATAGGCGTCCGCGCGCGGGAAGCTCACGACCTTCACGTCGTTGGCGAGGAGCAGCCGCTGTACGACCGGCGAGTCCCACGACATCACCATGAGGGCAGCCTGGATCTCCCCAGAGAGGAGCTTCTGTTCTGCCTCCTGCGGCGGATAGGGAAGCCACTGCGCCAGATCCTGGTTAATGCCATTGCGCGCGAGCAGTTCCGCGGCGAGCTTACGGCCGCCACTGCCTGGAGCTCCGATAGAGATGCGCTTGCCGCGCAGCCCCTCCAAGTTACGGCCGGGCTCGACATCGCGATAGAAGAACCACAGGGGCTCGTAGAAGATCGTGCCGAGCGAAAGCAGGTCAGGCGATTGGCGCGCGTCAGTGATGCCGCCCTGCATGAAGGCGATGCTCACGCCTGAGCGCGCATCGCGCAGGCGCGCAAGATTTTCAACCGCGCCAGCCGAGGGTAGCAATCGCAGCTCGATGCCTTGGCGGGCGAAAAATTCCCGATAGCGATCCGCGAATGAGGCATAGGTGCTGCCTGCAGGTCCGGTGCTCATTACCACGACGCGCGGAGGTGTCGGTTCCAGCAACACGAGTGTCGCCCACACGCCCGCCGCGAATACTGCGACCGTGATGAGCGCCGCCACCAGGATGAAGCGGCGATGCGCCAGGATTGGATCTGTTTCAGGCACTGCGTTACAGCTGGTGCCGGCTGAGGGATTCGAACCCCCGACCCCCTGATTACAAATCAGGTGCTCTACCAACTGAGCTAAGCCGGCGTTGTAGCGAATTCTAGCAGGCTCAGGGGAACCGCCTGCTCAGCCGGTCGCTCCTGAGCCGGACGGGCAGGCCACGACCTGCAGGCGCACGATGCGTCCGCTCTCGCTCTGAAAATCCGCGGGGCTCACCATGCTGTCAGTGGGCTTGAGGTCGATGTCGATCCAGTACACCGTGTCCTTGCGCGTTCGATCCGCGATCGTCGGTGTGAATCCCAGCGCACGCACCTCTTCCGCGCGCCGCTGCGCGCGCTGCGGTTCGCTGAAGATGCCGAGCGAGATCACGTTCGTCTGATCGGCCGCCGGCATGATGTAGGCGTCGGCGACGCCGCGCTGCTTGAGAAGCGCCATCGCGCGCTGCGCTTCGGCACGCGATGGCAGATCGGCGAGATAAACCCACAGTCCAGCCCACACATCACCCTGCGCGAGGCGCGTACGTGGAGCGTATCCTGAGCCACGCATCGTCGAGGAAGCCTGGCTGGCCTCCGCGAGGTCGCGGAACGGTCCGAGGCTGATGCAGCGGGCGACGCCATTGAGCAGCGCACCCGATTGAGCGGTGGCCCCCGCGGCGGACTCCGTCGACGGGGCAGCCACACTAGGCGGCGCGGGCTTCGCTACTTCGGTGGGCGCCTCGACCGGCGTATTTCCTTTCACGCCCTCGCTCGCGAGCTGCAGGGTCGGCACGCTGCTCGCAGTCGGTGCTGCGCCACTCGGTCCGACCGGGGCATGCCATTGCGTCCAGGCGAATACAATGATGTTCGCCAGCAGCAGCGTCAGAAACAGAGGCTTCATGCGCGGATCTTACGACTTCGCCGGCGCATGGATCACGCGTGCACGGCGGTCACGGCCAGGCCGCGCAGGACCAGATCGGGCACGACGTCGGCCGGGCTCGTCATGGCGCGTTTGAGCTGCTCGGCATCACCTCCGGTGAGGTAGATGCGCGGTGTGTCGCCCGCTGCGCGCCGGGTAAGATCCGCGACGGCGCGATCCGACGCGGCGGCCAGCGCGTAGATCGAGCCGCTGGCCACGGCCTGCGCGGTGTTACTCGCGAATATGGCTTTCTCGGCAATCTTGCCCGCTGCCTGACCCGCATACTCGCGTGCCTTGCGGGCGATGTCACCGGTCCGATCCAGCAAGGCATCCATCATCATCCGGCTCCCGGGAATGATCAGTCCACCCAGGTGCAGGCCGGTGGCATCGAGCGCATCGATGGTGAGCGCGGTGCCCGCATCGATGACGCAAGCCCAGCCCGGCGCGAGATGGCGCGCAGCAATGAGTGCCAGCCAGCGATCAACCCCGAGGGAGCTGGGTTGCGGATATGCGCTGGTCACGTCGCACGCGTGCGCCTGCGACATCGCGAATTCGGGCGTCAGTTGCCACAGGCGCTGCGCCTCGCAGCGAATCGTGTTCTCCATTCCCGCGCCGGCAACGTTGGCCACCAACAGGCGCTGCGGCCGGAAGCGCTCGCGGAACAGCTGCTTGATCCAGTCCTCGGTCGCCACGTCACGGTGCATCAGCGATTGCTGGGGCGTGAGTGCCCCGTCGAGGAGCTGCGCCCACTTGATGCGCGTGTTGCCGACGTCGAGAAGCAGGATCATCAGGTCCTCTCTACGTGCCAGCGCGCACGCTGACTTCACCGGAGATGAATCGCATCAGGCCGGCCGGGGTCTCGAGCATGAGCGCGCCCTCCGCGTCGATTCCGCGCGCGATGCCTCTCTGCGTCTGCTCACTAGTCAGCACGCGGACAGCTTTGCCGGCCAGGGCATCGGCGTCGCGCCATTCGTTCATGAACGGCGCAAATCCATGCTGCTGAAACTGGCACAACGACTCGAGCATGCGGTTGATGACCTCGGCTGCAATCACATTGCGCCCGGCCGCAGAGGCGGCGCCGATTTCGCTGAGATCCACGGGCGCGACGCCGCCTGACTCGATCGCCTGTCGTGCACGCGGGCTCAGCCTGTAGTTGAGACCGATGCCGAGTACGACGTACGCCGGGCCCGCGGTTTCGGCGCGCAGCTCGATGAGGATGCCTCCCAGCTTCCGGCCCTGGTACACGATGTCGTTGGGCCACTTCAGTCCGACATCCGCCGCACCGTGCTGCCGCAACGCCCTTAACACCGCGACGCCGGTCGCGAGACTCAACGCACCGACCTGTCGCGGGGTTTCCGGGAAATTGCCAACTGACCGAGAGGCATAGACCAGCACCGTAAGGCGCGGTCCAGCTGCGTCCGCGGCGGCCGCGACCCGCGGATTGAAATTCGGCGATGCAGACATCCGCGCGACCCGGGGGCAGGTCGCTTACCGCAAACAGATGCGAGTTGGTCGAATCGATCTCCGCGAGGATTTCGAGCTTGCGCAAGCGCTGGCGCGCGCTTGCCGGGAGTCGTTTCTCGATGCGGGAACGCGCCAGCGCCTCGATCGGCTGCGACAGCCGGTAGCCGCGTTTCGGCACGCTGTGCAGCTCGAGGCCGAGCTCGGAGATTCCGTGCAGCGCTTTCCAGACTGCAGTGCGGCTTACCCCGAGCGTCGCGGCCAGCCGCGCGCCCGAATGAAACCGGCCGTCTGCGAGTCGCTGGATGAGGCGTTCGCGCAGGGGCGCGCCGCGCCTGCGTCCCGCGCACTCAGTGGCGCAACAGCCACAGTCGGTGCGCGCGCGGCTCGCTGCGCCGGAGCATGCGCGCGATGTTGCTGCGATGCGCATAGATCACGAATGCGGCCATCACGATGCCAAAAGTCGTCAGGGCCAGGGGCGGCGGCGCCTGCGTCGCGCACAGATAGATCGGTAGCGTCACACTCGCGCACATCGTCGCGAGACCGACGTATCCGGACAACACCACGACCAGGAGCCACACCGCGATGACCGGAATCAGCAAGACCGGCTGGATTCCGAGCAAGGTTCCGACCAGAGTGGCAGCGCCTTTGCCGCCACGAAATCCGTACCACACCGGATACACGTGCCCACACACCGCCGCCGCGGCGCAGGCCGCGACGAGCCAGTCCCGGTGTAGCGCCGGATCGAAACCGACACCCGGAATGCTCAGTTGCGGCAACACAGCCGCGGCGACCACACCCTTGGTCACGTCGATGAGCACAACCCAGAAGGCAAATGCCTTTCCCTGGGTGCGCAGGGCGTTGGTGCCGCCGGCGTTGCCACTACCGACGCCGCGTATGTCGACACCCCCGCGCAGGCGACCGACGATGAGGCCACCCATGAGTGAACCGAGCAGATAGCTCAGCAGGGTCTTGAGTGCGAGCTCGAGCAATGAGCGTCCTCGTGCGATCAGCGCAATTCTAGCGCAGTGCAGCGGGCAGTCGCGCTCATCAAGCCTGTTGAGGAGTCACGAGGCGTCGGTACAAACTGAAGAATCCCGCGGCCGCCTGCGGCAGGTTGCCCTGCCAGTCATTCGCAGCCGCGTGGTCCGCGCCGTCTGTAATGTACTTGGCGCACGCGAAGGAGATATCCTCGAGCGCGCACACCTTGGCCAGCGCATACGCCTCCATGTCGACGACGTCGCAGGCCAGCTGGTGTGCTCCCCGTGTAGAACGAGTCACCGGTCCCACAAGTGGCGCGCGGCAGATCTGGGAACGCCACCGGAAATACAATGCGCGCGGGGAAGTCCTCGAACGGCGTCTCGCCGAGCGCGCAACCCAACGCGCTGACATCCATGTCTCGTTGCACGAACGCGTCGCAGGCGACGAGCGTTCCGGTCGTGAATCGCCGGCTGCCCGCGGTTCCAAAGTCGACCACGCGCGGCAGTGGACGGCCCGCCCGCGATACTGACCGAGCCGGCGCGCCAGGGCGTAAGCCGCATTCACCTTGCCCAGGCCGGTGAACAGCACCGGCGCACCAGCGCGCTCGAACAGGCCCTGGCTCTCGAGCGGCAGCGCCATCACAACAATCATGTCAGGCCATGCTTCAACCATACTGAATGACGGATCTGGCATGGTGCCGGCCCCAGGAAAATTCGCCCGCCAGCTTCAGATCGATCAGCACGCCGAGACCGCGCACCTCGTAACCGGCAAGCTCGCTGAGACCCGCTGCCGCGCGCAACGTGCCGCCGGTGGCCAGGACATCGTCGATGAGCAGCAGGCGGCCGTGTCCGGTATGCATTTCCAGAGAGCCAGTGCCGTATTCCAGGTGGTAGGCCAGCTCGACGACCGGCGGCGGCAACTTGCCCTGCTTGCGAATGGGCACGAACCCCATGTTTCGCCGCACTGCCAGTGCCGAGGCGAGAATGAAGCCACGTGATTCAATTCCGCCGAGCGCGTCGACCTCATTCCATTCCTCGTCCGTGAAGAGGGCCTCGAGCGCATCTATGGTCGCCTCGAAGTGAGTGCGCAGTAGCGGGCTGATGTCGCGAAACAGGATGCCTGGGCGTGGAAAATCAGGAGTCTCGACGATCAGGCGCTTCAGGTACGACATGTGGACTGATCTCGAGTGCCGCGGACGGATCTCAGGGGCGGCGCGGCAGGTGAATTTCCGCCAGCATGCAACGAACGCTGCCGCCGCCATACTTTTCGATCGTGGGAATCGGCACTGCCACGATCTTGCCGTGGCGCTCCAGGCGCGCGCGCTGCGCGGAGTCGAGACTGTGTTGCGCGCTCGCCGACATCGCGACGATCTTGTCTCCACTCCGATTCTCGAGCTCCAGCATGTTACCGGCGAATGCGGCCATCTGCTGCAGCGTGATGCCGATGACCTCGTGGCCCGAATTCTCGAGGATCTGCGTGACGGCGGCGCGGCGTGCCTCATCCGCGATGCTCTGCGCGCACAGCACGGCGAAGCGTTCCCCGACACACATCAGGACATTGGTGTGGTAGATCGCGACCCGCTGCGCGTCGCAGGCCTCGAAGCTCACGATTTCGTAATCGAGGCGCTGCGCGAAATCGCCGAGGGCATCGAGCTGGGTGCGCGGCGAAAGCGCGGCGAACGCTAGGCGGTGCGTGCGATCGAGCACCAGGCTCCCGGTGCCTTCGAGGTACTGACCGGAATTCTCGTGGGCGCTGAGATCGATCGTTTTACCGATGCGAAAGCCGTGACGCGACACAAGTTGCTCGAGGACATCGAGCCGCCGTTCCCATCGCCGGTTCGGCGCCAGCAACGGGTACAGCACCACCGTGCCGTCAGCATGAAAGCTGACCCAGTTGTTGGGGAAGATAGCGTCGGGCTTTTCCAGCTCCGGCGTGTCGTTCACGACGCACACTTCCACGCCAGCGCCGGCGAGAGCAATGGCCAGAGCGTCGAACTCCTGGGCGGCGCGCTCACGGATTGCGACTATCGGCTCAGCAACGTTGCGCGCCTGGAAGACATTCGAGTCCGCAGTGGCTGGATTGGGTTCGAAACGCGCCGGCCGCACCATGAGGACGCTGCGCGCGGCCTGGGGCTCCTGCGAACTTGGAACGACCATTGTCCGGATTCAGCTGTCCGTCACAGCGGGCGCCCGAGGAACAGGTAGACAGCAGTATTTCCCGTTTCGGACAGGCCCACCGCAAAGTAACAGGGCCCCAGTAACGTGTCGGCTGCGAGGTACATCGAGCCCGAATAGATCACGCCACTCGGATCGGGACCATTGAGTCGATTATCGATATCCGCCGCCTCGAGCGAACCTCCCCAATAAATGCCCTTACCGAAGGCGGGCAGCGAAAACAGGCGGCGCTCATAGACCATGCGTCCGAGCAGTGCGCCGTCGACCAGAAATTCGTGCTGGCTGTAGCCGGATAGATTCTGGAATCCACCCAGGGCGAAAGCGTTGTAGATCGGTCGCTCGCCCCCGAAGGTCGTGTAGTAATCGAAACCGATGCGGAAATGATTGTTTTCGGTGCCAAAAGCCTTCTCAAGACGCGCTGAACCGCTGTAGTACTCGATGTCCGCTCCGAGGCTCGGTCTGGTGCTGGAGAGATCGAGAACAGCGAGAAATCCGCTGGATGGAAAATTCCAGTTGTTGTACTGATCCAGCACCAGGCGCATGTAGACGGCGCCAAGATCGTCGTGGCTGTCATCGAGCGCTGTGCTGCCGGTCGACTTGGTAAAACTCACCTGGCCGAAGCGGTAGCCGAATCGCGCTTCGCCATACGTTCCCATGCGGCGCCCCAGGTCCAACGCGATTTCGCCGCGACGATTGCGGTACTGAGCCACAGCCTCTTGATCGACGAAGATGTTCTCGAGCTCCTGCGCGGCCACGAGTCGCGACGAGGCAAACCATTTGCGCGCCAGATCGAGCGGCTGGTACAGCTCGCTGGCAATACCAGTCAGGTCACCGAGATAAAAGCGGTTGCGCCACTCGAGTCCTCGCTCCGTCAGCCAGGTCATGCGGTGATCGACGTTGAGGTTGAATGCGCTGGTACCCTGGAAGTCCGTCGAGAGATTGAGGCCGATGTGCATGTAGTTCGGCCCCCAGCTCTTTTCACGCGGCTCGATGGCGAGGTAGCGACCGGTGTCCGTGCTATCGACCCGATAGCGCACCTGCTGGAAGTCGTCCGTCGCCAACAACTCCTTCAGCCCGCGCTCCAATGCCTTCTCATCGAGGCGGTCGCCGGTCGCTGACCGGAACGTGGACTCGACGACGCGCGGATTGACACGGGTGAGGCTCTTGGTATCGAGCTGCACACCGGCATAGCTGCCTGACGGCTGCTGCGAGCCACGCAGATGCGCAACGAAGGTCGCATACTCGGACTCGCTTACGCTGAGCTGGCGCAGGCGATCGGCGACCGCCCACGCGGCACGCTCGCCGACTTCGACGGTCTTGCGGCGAATTCTCGAAGTCTGCGGAGCTGAAGTCGCCGAGCTCGGGAAGGATGAGAATGTCCCGCTCCGTGAGCTCGCTGAGCGACTTGCGCACGTTCTGCTCGGTGAGAATGTTCACCATCTGTGAGCCGACGCTGAGGAATGAACGGATCTGGTCGCGCTTCATGAGGCCGGTGCCAAGATTCACCGCGATGACGCGTTGCGCGCCGAGTTCACGAGCAACATCGATGCCGAGGTTGCGCGTCAGACCGCCGTCGACCAGCAATCGGCCATCGATTTCCGCGGGCGCAAACACCCCTGGTACCGACATGCTCGCGCGCAGGCTTTCGGGAAGGCTGCCATGATCGAGCACCACCATCGATCCATCCTCGATATTCGTGGCGATGGCGCGAAACGGAATCGGCAGAGTGTCGAAGGTTGGAAATCTCTCGTTTGGTCCCGCGAGGTCTTGCAGAAAAACTTCCAGCTGCTGGCCAATGATGGCACCGGCCGGGAGCTCGACCTCCAGACCGCGTACGCCGAATTCCGCGGCGCCAATCGTGGCGCGATCGAGCTCCTTGCTGCGCGGCGAGCGGTCAGGGCGCGGTGGTTGATCGAGGAGCACGCTGTCCCACTTGGCCACGCGCACTATTTCTTCCATTTCGGCGGGCGTTTTTCCGTAGGCGTATCCGCCGCCGATGATCGAACCCATGCTGGTGCCGACGATGCAATCTATCGGGACACGCAACTCTTCCAGCACCTTGAGCACGCCGATGTGTGCGACGCCACGTGCACCGCCGCCGCTCAGCACCAGGCAGATCTTCGGGCGCGAAGTTGGCGCGGCCGAGCCTGCCATTGCCGGTTCGGCGGCACGTGCGTTGGTGAGAGATGCGCCAAACACCAACGATGCAATGACAAGCGAGCGCAGCACGGGAGCGGGCATGGGAGTCCCTTCTGGTTCTGATCGCGCAAAAAGAAAAAACCCCTGAAGCCTTACGACTTCAGGGGTTCTGGTTTGAGAGCCTGGCAGTGACCTACTTTGGCATGGCTTGCGGCCACACTATCATCGGCGCAGAGCGTTTTCACTTCCGAGTTCGGAATGGGATCGGGTGGTTCCCACTCGCTATATCCGCCAGGCAAACTTTTCGAGAGCCCGGCCGGAGCTCACGCTCCGGCCGTTCCCTCCAATCCGGCACACTTGCTTTCTCGACGTGTCGCATTCGCATCGTCTAAGAAAACACCCAACCGCTTGGGTGTTATATGGTCAAGCCTCACGGGCAATTAGTACTGGTTAGCTCAACGCATTGCTGCGTGTACACACCCAGCCTATCAACGTCATAGTCTGTGACGGCCCTTCAGGGGAATCGAGTTCCCAGGGAGAACTAATCTTGGGGGGGGCTTCCCGCTTAGATGCTTTCAGCGGTTATCCCGTCCGCACATAGCTACCCGGCAATGCCACTGGCGTGACAACCGGAACACCAGAGGTGCGTCCACTCCGGTCCTCTCGTACTAGGAGCAGCTCACCCTCAATTCTCCAACGCCTACGGCAGATAGGGACCGAACTGTCTCACGACGTTCTGAACCCAGCTCGCGTACCACTTTAAATGGCGAACAGCCATACCCTTGGGACCTGCTACAGCCCCAGGATGTGATGAGCCGACATCGAGGTGCCAAACTCCTCCGTCGATGTGGACTCTTGGGAGGAATAAGCCTGTTATCCCCGGAGTACCTTTTATCCGTTGAGCGATGGCCCTTCCATACAGAACCACCGGATCACTATGACCAGCTTTCGCTACTGCTCGACATGTCCGTCTCGCAGTTAAGCACCCTTATGCCATTGCACTCTGTGCGCGATGACCGACCGCGCTGAGGGTACCTTTGCACTCCTCCGTTACTCTTTAGGAGGAGACCGCCCCAGTCAAACTACCCACCATACACTGTTCCCGATCCGGATCACGGACCAGGGTTAGAACTCCGAACATGCCAGGGTGGTATTTCAAGGTTGGCTCCACGCGGACTAGCGTCCACGCTTCAAAGCCTCCCACCTATCCTACACAAACAGGTTCAAAGTTCAGTGTAAAGCTATAGTAAAGGTTCACGGGGTCTTTCCGTCTTGCCGCAGGTACGCCGCATCTTCACAGCGATTTCAACTTCACTGAGTCTCGGGTCGAGACAGTGGGGCCAGCGTTACGCCATTCGTGCAGGTCGGAACTTACCCGACAAGGAATTTCGCTACCTTAGGACCGTTATAGTTACGGCCGCCGTTTACCGGGGCTTCGATCAGGAGCTTCGCCTTGCGGCTGACCCCATCAATTAACCTTCCGGCACCGGGCAGGCGTCACACCCTATACATCCACTTTCGTGTTCGCAGAGTGCTGTGTTTTTGGTAAACAGTCGCAGCCCCCAATTTACTGAGACCTCTCGCAGCTCGTGGAGCAAGTCCACTCACCACAGGAGGCACACCTTCTCCCGAAGTTACGGTGTCAATTTGCAGAGTTCCTTAACCCGAGTTCTCTCAAGCGCCTTAGGATATTCTCCTC
>CAVRVO010000014.1:87500-104947 GCA_963724625.1 uncultured Gammaproteobacteria bacterium
TCAGGCTCAGTGGCTGCTCCATCAGTGGCGCTGACCAGTCGATAGTCCGGATCGCCATAGCACTGATATGCGCCCCATGTATTCACCGTCGGGTAGCGTTCATAGACTCCCTTGCGCGCAGCACGGGTCGCCTGCCCGAACGTGATGCCCGCAAGCATGTCGCCATAGATCGACTGTGCGAATGCCGTCGCCGCTTCGTCGTCCACCGCCCAACCCGCGGCAATGACCGCACGCACACCCATGCGGATAAATTCCTGGGCAACGTTTGCAGCGATGTGGTTGTAGTCATGGCGCAGATTCGCGAGTTCGGGCGCTTCGCCGGTGATACGGCCGAGGTGACAGCAGTTGATGAACACCAGCTCCGGCACGCTCCGCATCTGTGCGATCTCGTGCGGCGTCAGGAACATGCCGTCGCCGATCACCATGCCAGTAACCCGATCCTTAGCATTTGTTGCGGGCGCGTATTCGTAGACACCATGTCCCGCCAGGTGGAGCACCCGATAAGGCCTGTCGAACAGCGCTTTCAGCACCTGTGTGCCGCTGGGTCGATCCAAATGTGTCACGCGGAACTGCCCGCTTACATCGAGCGCGCGCGCCACAGCACGTGCCTCCTGCTGCGCCCCCTTCAGCTCCACGAATGAACTGACCGGATCCCCAACGACCAACGCCTCCTTCGAGGTGCTGGGCTGAATGTTTTCGCGGAACTCCAGCGACTCGAGCTGGCGCAGGACGCCTCGGCGGCAACTGAAGGGTTGGCGATCATTCGGCCCGCGGCCCTCGAGCGGGTCCTCGAGCAGTTCCCACGGGTAGGCGGCGGACTCGTCGTCCACCATCAGGACCACGTTGTCCTCATCCAGCGAGGCGTCCTTGAATTCGTTTGGCAGCAGCAGCTCGAACAGCGTGCGCGCCAGCTGCTCTTCGTGCTGCGTCGTCTGAATCGCCTGGCGAATGAAACCGTCGACCAGCGTTCGTTGCGTCGTGAGTAGCCGCACCTCGTTGCGCGCGCGACGCGTGATCGCGGAAAACCGCAGCACTTTCTCGCTGGAATCAGCGACCGCTTCGCCGAGAATCTGGATCCGATGCCACCAGCCGCCAGGCTCCTGGTAACTGATGCGTTGGCGGGCGCCCTTGCGTCGGGAGAGTCTGCCGTCAAACCGGAACCGGCCCTTGAGGGTGGGTTCATCCTTCTCGATGCGAGCAAAAGCGCTGACGATCTGGATCGCGCGATCGCGCCACAACTCGATGAATTCGATTTCGCCGATGCGTTGCAATTGATTGGACGCAGCAAGTATGTCATTTGCCTGCGCCACGGCACGCAGGCATGCGGCCACCGAATCGGCCACCGCCACTCCGCCCATGCCGCTGCCGACGAGCAGCGCACTGATGCCGAGCGAGTCTGGTTCATCCCCCACCGAGACGACGCCGCGCTCCACCCACTCACTGACGTACTCGAGCAACCCATGCACGAAGGTCTGCGTCAGCTGTGAGGCGCTCAGTACGCCAGCACTGCCCAAGCCGACAACGACTGCGCCCTTCGGCGTTACGCGGTCGTAGCTGTGCAAACGCTGGTTGACGAATACGGCGCTCGATTCGATGGGACCTGGATACAGGCCGAGTTGCAGGCGCTGTGAAAGTTGGCCCGCGAGCGTGCGATCCAGAGCCTTCTCGGCGCTGATAATCGTGTCGCCGACGTAGTGACCCACTGCGACCGGAAAGCGCGCGAACGCCAGATTGCCGTGAACCGCCCGCACATCGACCACGGCCTGACTGCGCCGGCTGCGCGCACGACGCGTACGCGTTGGCTCGGCGCCGAGTGCTTCGGCCTGCAATGCCGGCTCGTCGGGATAGACCACCTCCACGTCACGCGGCATAGGGAATACTTCCGCAGCCGCCCGATCCACGGGCGGGGTGGTCGCGAGCCGAATGGTGTTGCCGAACGCGAGGACATCAACGATCGCCGGAAATCCATCTTCCGCGGCGGACAGGTCGCCGTGAGCGACATCCATGTACCAAGTCTTCAAGCCCGCTGGAATTCCGCTTTCCCATGGCACCCGTCCGTCGCCGCGATTGGTCGCATCGAACTGGATGCGCCTGGCGGGATCCTTCTCCCGCGCATCGATGCGCATCGCGCACAACGTTGCACGCGCATGACCAGCGATGTAGTACATCGACTGCGGGTCGAAGGCTGCGTCGTTCAGCACCTGACGCACTTGCCGCGCCGCGAGCAGATCCGCACCTGCGGGTTGTGTCCAGCCACCGTCGCTCTGGTCGGCGTAGCCTTTCCACACTGCAGCGTCGAAATAATCTTCGAGTGGATCCGACGGAAGCATTGCCAGCACGCCTGGAAAGCGCGCGATCACTTTCAGAAGCCCGCGCATGCCGTTGCGTACATCCAGCAATGCGAGCTGACGTAGCGTCTTGGAGCGCGCCACGAGCAGCTCAGTTATGGAATGCGATCCGCCGTTCGGCGTGCCCAGCATCACCAAGCGCGCACCGGGTATCGAGAGCATCTGCGACCACACATCCGGGTGTCGCGCGATCATGGTGCGCGCGACGAGTCCGCCCATCGAGTGCGCCAATATCCGAATCGGCTGGCGCTGCTCTCGTGCGGCTGGAAGCTCTTCCTTGATTCGTGCCGCCAAGCGATCCGCTTCGGTACGCGGGTCAAGACGCCAGTCGTACGCGAACGGGATGACGCGATGGCTCGTCGCCAGAAACTGCAACAGGTCGCCGTAATAGCGCGCGAACGGTTGTAGCGGGTGCACATTCTTGACGCCAATCGCGAGCTTCTCCATGCCACCGAGGAGGAGATCGCCAATGTCGAACCAGATCCGGTCCTGCTTCACGCCCAGCTCGCTGCCCATGATGCCTGGAAGCATGAACACCGTTGGACGCGGGGTGGCGTCGCGCATCTCGATCGCGCGCGCTATATCGACGACCTTGGGCTCGAACTCCTCGAAACCGGTGCTTTCGCCGCGTGCCATTGCCGCGACCATGCGTGCCGCGCTGTCCGAATTGCGAAAATAATTGAAGTGATTGACGGCCGGGCCTTCGAAGAAACTCCCTTTGGCCGGATCGGTGCGCTTGGCACCTCCGTACATCGACGCCGTGTTCACTACCAGATCGTGTCCGCCGCTGTAGAAGCGATCGGTCACCCAGACCAGGAGCTTTGCCCACCATGCGTCCGGGTCGAGATCCCCCGCGATCACGTACAGTTCGCCTGCGACGACCGCAGTGGGCCAATTCACGAGCTTGATGAACGGCGACTCGGGCATCATCGCCTCGACGCCCGGCAGTGTCTTTGGGTCCGTCCGCTCCTTGATGACGGCCGCGATGAAATCACCGATGTCGCCAGCGACTTCGGCGATCGGTGATTGTGGCAGTGCCTTGCTTGCCACGCTGCCAATGAGCGAGAACCAGCGATCGAGCCGCTGTGACGCAAGGGTCGTGCCGAGCGCGGGACAAGCGACGCGGGCGAACCGTGCAGTTCGCAAGGAACGCCGTTGCAGGAGCTGATTGAGTTGCCCGAGTAAACGGCTCTGGGATGCAAGCAATCCGACCTCGTCAGCACTGAAAGGATCAGCCGGTCGCCACTCATTGCCACGCCCCTTGGCGCTGGCGCGGGATTGTGAACGGCACAGAAGTTCACCGACCAGGCCGCCACGGGAGTGCGAAATGAGGTGAACGGTCGCGCCAACCGGCAGCGCGTTGGCGAGATCCAGCGCATTCTGCAATGGGCTCACTGCGAGCGTCGCGTGCTCGAAACCGAGGACACGATCGCCGTAGCTGCCCTTCAGCAGCTCGAGTTCGCGCGCGCGCTCGGGCGACCAGAGTTCACCGAAACTTCCCCAGGTGCTTGAAAGCGTGCCGTGAAGGAGGACCAGGTATGGCCGTTCATCTGCAGCCTTGGTGGGCAGAGAGCACGGCGCGAGCTGGAACCGGCCGGTTTCGAGTGCACAGCGATAAAGCCCGAATCCCGGCCGTCGCAGCCCCTTGCGCTTTTCGACGCTGGCGGCCAAGGCCAAGGCGGTGCGCGCATGCACGTCCACGCCAAGAACCTTGAGCGACTTCAGTACCCATCCGATCGCGCCGCGGCTCGACGCACCAGCCGGACTGATCGCGAGGCTCGTTGGGACTTCCAGATCGACCGAACCGACATCACGTGCCGCAGCGCCACCGAATCGGGCGCGGTACTCGTCGCCCCGCAGCCAGGTGCGAGTGCCATCGGTAAACTCAATCTCGAGCACATCGTCGGGAGCGACTGCAATGCTCTGCTCCGGAGCGATTCCGCGACTCGCGGGCCGAAACTCCGCTTTGACGTCGATATCGACCAGTGGCTTTTCGCCGGCTGGTGTTGCGCGCTTGAGTACGGATTCCTGCGCGCCATCGGCTAGCGGGCCGCGCAGCCTGAAGAGCGAGGCGGTGCTGGACTTCGCGGCACGCGCAGATGACCGTCTGCGGGCGCGTGTCGAGCGAGGGCTTGGGCGCTTGCGAGATTTCGACACTGGAGCTCCTGGCGTGCGCTACCTGGTAAGGAGTCGGCGTTCTCAATCCAGTGAAGCGAGGAACGGTCGATCGAGTGCAGACCGCCGGGCCTCCAGTTGCGGCACCTGATCGAAATTCCCGGTCTTGAGTCGCTGCAAGGTCGCGGTATGCAGCTCCCGGCTGGTCAGTTTGCCGCGAGCCGCCTGGAGCGCCGCCACCAGCGAATAGGTGAGCGCGCCGTTATAGGTCCGCCCGATATACGCATCCGCCGATGTCTGCGTGGCGCGGCAACCTGTGATCAGCGTTTCGCCGATTTCAGCTTCGACGATGTCAGCGCTCGCGCGCGCCGCGCGCGACCTTGCCCTGCGAAGCTTGCCGCGCAGAGCCCGACGCGATTCCTCGGCCATCAGATCCCATGGATTGGGGAGGTAACGCGGGATTACCGGGGCGTCGGGCGGCAGAATTGCGCGCGTGTTGGTGCCCGAATGACAGCAGTCCATGACCACCGTGAGGTTGACGCGCGACTTCAGCTTGTTGAACGCCGTGCGCAACCAATCGTCCGTGAGCGGGTCCTTCCAGTCGAGATCGCTGGGACAAAGAATCTCATCGCGATGATCGGCCTCGTCACCGTTCCGGTCCGGAACGTTCGAACCGTGACCTGAATAGTGCAGATAGAGCACATCGCCCTTCTTGCCGCTATTCACCAGCGCCTGGATCCCGGACTGCATCGCCTTCTTGGTGGCGCCCAGATCCGTTAGCACCTTGATGTCATTGCTGCGGAAGGCGAAGTACTTCATCAACGTGGCGCGGATATTCCTGACGTCATTGACGCAGCCCCGGAGATCCGCGCCAGGGATGAGATAACGATTGATGCCGATGAGAAGCGCGCGTCGAGCCATGACTAACCTCCCTGAGCAGCAATTACGCGTTGAGAACGTCCTTCAACATGAGCGCGGCGCCGCACTGTCGGCTGACCGCATCTGGATCGAACTTCCCGTCCTGCGTGAACTTACCCTGCGAGTAGAGATTGGAGAAGCTCCATAAATAAGGTGTCGGTACGCCGTGCGGCCGATAACCGAAACCGTTGTAGCTCTCCAGTAGATAAAGAAGATGAGGTACAGACCAGTCGGTTACTTCGTCAAGCTTGCGTAGCTGCAGAGCATCGACCGCGCTCTGCAACCAGGTAAACGGCGGCTCGGCCCCGACTGGTCGGCCCTTGGGCACGTGAGCCGTCCGCGCGGTGAGGGGGTCGCCATTGTGCAAGTGGCAGGAAAAATTGAACCCGCATTCCATCGCGTGAATCACGCCGACGAACCCCCATGGAATGCCGAGCGCTGATTGCACGAGCTCGTAGTTCTGCTGCCCCGCACGCAGCCTCCTCACGTAGTAGCCAACGGTTGCGCGGCATTCGGGGCGTGCGCTGCATTTCGAGTAGCAGCGTTCGTATTCGGCGCGCAGGTCCGCGAACTTGGTACTGACGATAGGGTGTTTGAGGGCTGGAACTCCGCGCGCGGCGGTGCGGCGCCCGGGGGGCCGCTTGGGCGCGCCAGCACGCATCCGGGACGAGGTGGCTTTCGGCAACGCAAGCTGTGCGTGGAGCCTGCCGGAGATGCGATCGAGACGCGCGAGGTGACGTTCCAGGGCGCAAAGATAACCATCGAAGGGACCGAAGCGTGCGGCACCCACTACTCTCTGGAGCTCATCTCGGGCAGTCGCCAAAGATTGCAGTGTGACCAGCAGATCCGTTTGCTTCAGCCGCAGTTGCTCGTCGCTCAGGACAATGAGCGCGGCAGCAACAGCTCTCTTTTCCCGGATATCGCCGCTTGAGACCAGCCGTCGCTCGAGCGTCTCGATGGACGCCGCGGCCTCCCGTTGCAGACCCTCCCTGAGGCTCATGCGCTTTGTGCCAGCCTGCTTTCCCTGCGGTCGGTAGCGGATACGCCTCAGGCGACCGTGTAGCTCACAGTCACTTCAGCGAATTCCCGCTTGCCGACCTGGACGATGTATGTACCCTCACCCATCACTCTGTCGCGATCGCTGAGCTTCTCGCCCCCCACACGCACCGCACCCTGATCAATCAGGCGGTACGCTGCGGTCGTGCTCTGGGCGAGTCCGGCCTCCTTGAGCAAATTCGCAATCTTGATCTTGGCCGGCCCGACTGGGATGACAACCTTGCGCATTTCGGAGGGCAGCTGACCCTTCTGAAAACGGGCGACGAAATCGGCGTGCGCAGCTTCCGCCGCGCGCCGGTCATGAAATCTCTCAACGATCTCTTTCGCCAGCTCGAATTTCACGTCGCGTGGATTGCGGCCCTGGGAAACCTCGTGGCGCAGCGTCGCTATCTCGGCACTGGAACGAAAGCTCAGTAGCTCGTAGTAACGCCACATGAGCTCATCGGAAATAGACATCAACTTGCCGAACATGTCGTTCGGATGCTCGTCGATGCCGACGTAGTTGCCGAGGGATTTCGACATCTTCTGCACGCCGTCCAGTCCTTCGAGCAGCGGCATCGTCAGCACCACCTGCGGTTCCTGCCCATACGCTTCCTGCAGCTGCCGGCCGACCAGGAGATTGAATTTCTGATCGGTGCCGCCGAGCTCGACATCAGCCTTCAAAGCCACGGAGTCGTAACCCTGCACCAGTGGGTACAGAAACTCATGGACCGCGATGGGTTGCCCGGCGCGATAGCGCCTGGCGAAATCATCGCGCTCGAGCATGCGCGCGACCGTGTGCTTCGCGGCGATCTCAACCAGCCCGGCTGCGCTCATGGCACTCATCCAGCGCGAATTGAAATCGATGCTGGTCTTCTCGCGATCGAGGATCTTGAAGATCTGCCGCTCGTAGGTACGCGCATTGTCTTTCACTTCCTCGGGCGACAGCCGTGGACGCGTGGCGTTGCGCCCACTGGGATCACCGATGAGGCTGGTGAAATCGCCGATCAGAAAAATTACTTCGTGACCGCACTCCTGGAACTGGCGCAGCTTGTTGATGAGGACGGTGTGGCCGAGATGCAGGTCGGGCGCGGTGGGGTCGAAGCCCGCCTTGACGCGTAACGGTTTGCCACGCGCGAGCTTCTTCTTGAGGTCATCTTCGAGCAGAATTTCCTGCGCGCCGCGGCGAAATTCGCTGAGCTGTTCGTCGACAGAACGCATGCGGTCTCCTGCACTTTTGGACTCGGCACTCTAGAGTCACGCGTTGCGCTGCGCAATTCAGGCTTGGCTCTCAACGCGGGCGTCAGCCGAACGCGAAGTACTCCACAGGATCAACATCGCGACGCGCTCAGGCCGCAATAAACGGTTGACCGCACGCACTGCGGCAGATAGTTTAAGCGCCTGTTTTGGTTGGGTTTTGATTCGTGACCTCCCCTATTAGCCTGTTGCGCGTCGACTACCGTGATCGCGATACGCTGCCCAAGCCGCGGCGGCTGGGCGCGTTCGCCGCTATTGCCTCGCTGCTCCTCGCTGGCCTCGCGGTGCACTCGCTCAGCGGCTTCGTCTCGCGCACGACATACATCGCGCCCGATCCTGGCAACGCGGGCCCGCTCGTAGAGCCAAGCGCGGCGAGCGTCCCCGGCTCACTACCCGTAAACGACATGACCGCCCAACCGGTCGCCGCTGCATTTCCCTTCGCTACCGTCGACGTGGTGGTGGGTCGCAACGATACGCTGGACCGGATTTTTCGCCGCCTCGATCTCAGTCTGACGGATCTCGCGAGCATCCGGCTGCTGCCCGGCATCCGCGAAGGATTGGACCTGCTGCGGCCAGGTGACCAGATCACCGTGACTCATTCAAATGGCGACCTGCAGGGTCTGACCCGCCAGATCAGCCTCACCCAGACCCTATCGGTGCAGCGCCAGGCCGAGGGTTTTCAGGCTGAGATCATCGAGAACCCGATCGAATCGAACCTGGTGGCGAAGCGCGGTCGCATCGCGACCTCATTGTTCGAAGCCGCGGCAGCCGCGGGCATTTCTGATCAAACCGCGCTGTCGCTCGCGAACATCTTCGGCTGGGACATCGACTTCGTGCTCGACATCCGCGCGGGCGACGAATTCAGCGTGATCTATGAGCAGGTCTGGCAGGACGGCGCCTTGGTGGGTGATGGTCCGATCGTCGCGGCGCAATTCGCCAACGATGGACGCACGTTCCGCGCCGTGCGCTACCAGCTCCCCGACGGCAGCACCGATTATTTCGCGCCTGACGGTCGCAGCATGCACAAGGCCTTTCTGCGCGCCCCCGTGGACTTCACACGCATCAGTTCGCGCTTCAACTCACGACGCCAGCATCCGATCCTCAACACGATTCGCGCGCACAAGGGTGTGGACTACGCGGCGCCAACCGGAACGCCGGTGCGCGCCGCAGGTGACGGCCGCATGCAGATGCGTGGACGTTCCGGCGGGTATGGAAATGCGATTGTGCTCGAGCATGGCGGCGGCGTCACAACGCTCTACGGCCACCTGTCGCGCTTTGCGAAAGGCATCGGCCAGGGCGCGCGCGTGCGCCAGGGTCAGGTGATCGGCTACGTCGGCAGCACCGGCCTCGCGACCGGTCCGCATTTGCACTACGAGTACCGCATCAACGGCGCACATCGCAATCCGCAAACGGTCAAGTTGCCGGACGCCACGCCGATTGCCGCAGATCTGCGCGCCGATTTCATGATGCGCACGGCGCCCGATCTCGCGCAGCTCGAGCAGCTCGCGAGCGGCGCGCTCGTCGCCAACCGCTGATCGCGGCGCCCTGACGATGGCCCTGTACGTCGGGCTGATTTCGGGCACCAGCATGGACGCCATCGATGCGGCGTTGGTCGAAATCGATGGTGCGCGTTGCGTGGTCCAGCATGCGCGCGCGGTCTCGTACGCACCGGCACTGCGTGAGCAACTCTTCCGACTGATCTCGCGTCCCGTTGGCGTCAACCTCGACGAAGTAGGCGCGCTCGATACCGCGGTTGGCGAAGCGTTTGCCGCTGCTGCGTTACAGTTGTTGCGCGAGGCCAATGTGCATGGCGCGCAGATCACTGCGATCGGCAGTCACGGCCAGACGCTGCGTCATCAGCCAGGTGGCGCACACCCGTTCACCTGGCAGATCGGCAACCCGGACATCATCGCCGAGCGCACTGGTATTACGACCGTAGCGGATTTCCGACGTCGCGACGTCGCCGCGGGGGGCGAGGGAGCGCCATTGGCGCCTGCTCTGCACCAGGCTGTTCTGGGGAGCGCGACAGAAGCACGCGCGGTGATCAACATCGGCGGTATTGGCAACATTACCTGGCTGCCACCGGACGCCACGCCCGTCGGCTTCGATACCGGACCCGGCAACTGCCTGATGGATGGCTGGTCGGAACGCCACCGCGGCATCGCGTTCGACCGCGACGGCGAATGGGCGGCAAGCGGGCGTGTGGACCCAAGCCTGCTGCAATCCTTGCTGTCTGAACCATTTTTCTCCAAGCCTCCTCCCAAGAGTACCGGGCGGGAGCTGTTCAATATGGGTTGGTTGGACACACATCTCGGCGCATTGAAGCCCCAGCCCTCACCGGCGGATGTGCAGAGCACGTTGTGCGAACTCACCGCACGCAGTATTGCGACTGCCTGCCAGCAGCTCGGCCAGGTACAACGCGCCCTGCTGTGCGGCGGCGGCGCGCACAACCGCGAGCTGCGGCGCCGCCTCGAGGTGCACCTGACGGCCACCGTCATCGCGACGACCGCAGCTTTCAACCTGGATCCAGACTTCGTTGAGGCCGCGGCGTTTGCGTGGCTTGCATCCCGGACGCTGGCGGGCCTGCCGGGGAACCTTCCTTCAGTTACCGGGGCTCGCCACCGGGTCGTGCTCGGCTCCATCCACCCCGCCGGCACCCACGTCATACATTCGTAATCCGGCACGTACTGATATTCTTCGCGTTCACAACAGGCCGCGCCGATGGATGCCCCGTATCTCAAGTCTCCGCAGTTCTACATCAACCGCGAACTCAGCTTTCTGGAGTTCAATCAGCGGGTGCTGGATCAATGCAAGGATTCCGCGCTCCCGCTGCTGGAGCGCGTGCGCTTTCTCGGCATTTCATGCAGCAACCTCGATGAATTTTTCGAGATCCGCGTCTCGAGTCTGAAGCAGCGCCTGGAACTCGGCGCGGTCGATGCCGGCCCGGATGCGCTGTCCCTGCCTGAACAGCAAACCGCGATTCACGAGCGCGCGACGCGCCTGGTACAGCAGCAATACGCGCTGCTGAATGACGTGCTGACGCCGGCGATGGAAGCAACTGGCATTCGCTTCACTCATCCGGGGAACTGGACCGCTGAGCAGGCCCGCTGGCTCGAGGATCACTTCGACAAGGAGGTCGAGCCGGTGCTGACGCCGCTGGCACTCGATCCTGCACGCCCCTTCCCGCGCATTCAGAACAAGAGCCTCAACTTCATCGTGCAGGTCAAGGGCAAGGACGCCTTCGGACGCAACACGACTCTCGCCATCGTACAGGCGCCCCGCTCACTGCCACGGATCATTCGCGTGCCGAGCGAAGGCGGACAGCGTGATTTCATCTACCTGTCGGCGATCGTCGAAGCCTTTGTGGCAAAGCTCTTTGCCGGGATGCAGGTGCTCGGTTGCTACCAGTTTCGCGTCACGCGCAACAGCGACCTGTTCGTCGACGAGGAAGAGGTCGATGACCTGCTGCGCGCCGTGGAGGGCGAACTCGCTCAGCGACGCTACGGTGAAGCGGTGCGCATCGAGACGGCACACGATTGCCCGCGCGACCTCACCGACTTCTTGCTGAATCACTTCGCGCTGACGCCGAACGATCTGTATCAGGTCGATGGCCCGGTCAACCTCAACCGGCTGATGGCGATCTACGATCTGGTCGATCGGCCCGACCTCAAGTATCCAGCCTTCACCGCCGGGATCCCCAAGCGCCTTCACGGGCAGATCGATCTGTTTGCCGTGATGCGCCAGAAAGATGTGCTGCTGCAGCACCCATACCAGAGCTTCACGCCGGTGGCAGACTTCGTGCGCCAGGCCGCAGCGGATCCAGACGTACTCGCGATCAAGCAGACGCTGTATCGCACCGGTGCCGATTCACAGATCGTCAATGCACTGGTCGAGGCAGCACAGGGAGGCAAGGACGTCACGGTGATCATCGAGCTGCGCGCGCGCTTCGATGAGGCGGCCAACATCGAGCTCGCGACCCGCCTGCAGGAAGCCGGCGCCCACGTGATGTACGGCGTGGTCGGCTACAAAACGCATGCAAAGCTGATCATGGTGGTCAGGCGCGAAGGCGGGCACCTGCGTCGTTACTGCCACATCGGCACCGGCAACTATCACATCACCACCGCGCGTGCCTATACGGACTACGGTCTGTTCACTTGTGATGAAGCGATCGGTGAGGATATGCACGAATTGTTTCTGCAGCTCACGAGCCTCACGCAGGTACCGAAACTGCGCAAGCTGGTGCAGTCACCGTTCGCGCTGCACACGACGCTCATGGAGAAGATCACGCGCGAAGCGGAGCACGCACGCGCAGGAGGCAAGGCACGCATCATCGCCAAGATGAATGCGCTGATCGAGCCCGAGATCATTCGCACGCTCTATGAGGCTTCGGGTGCGGGAGTCAGCATCGATCTGATCGTGCGTGGCATCTGCGCCGTGCGGCCGGGCATACCGGGCGTATCGGAGAATATCCGGGTGCGCTCGATCGTCGGCAGGTTCCTGGAGCACTCGCGGGTCTATTACTTTCTGAATGGCGGAGAGGAAGAGCTCTACTGCGCCAGCGCCGACTGGATGGAACGCAATTTCTTTCGCCGCATCGAAGTCGCCTTCCCGATCCAGCGCCAGAAGCATCGCGAGCGCATCCTGCGTGATCTCGAGCTGTATCTCAGCGACACAGCGCAGGCCTGGGAGTTGCACGCCGATGGAAGCTATTCGCGTGTGCACTCGGCCGATGCAGCGCCGGTGAGTGCGCAACAACGCCTGCTCGAGGCGTACGCGGCGCCGGGCCAGATCGGCGTCAGTGCGTAAAGTCGAACACCCGCAGCCTGAAGCCGATCGCCTTCCAATGCTCGACCTCGTTGAGCAGATCCGCGACTGTGAGCGGATGATCCTTCAGCCAACCGCGCGGAAATTCCACGGTGAGAGACTGACCGCGCGGTAGCACCGTGATGGGCGGGAGTTGTTCGGAGCTGCGCCCGCGATGCATGAGGACGGCGAGTCGCAGCAGTAGCACCAGGTAGAGCGCCTTCTTGTCCCACGGCGGAATCAACTCGTCGTTTTCCACCATCACGATCTTGCGCCGGTGACCGCCCACCAGCGCTGCCAGCAACATTTGGTCCTCGCGCGCAAATCCGGGCATATCGGCGTGCTCGAGGAGATACGCACCGTGTTTCTGGTAGTGCGAATGCGAAACGTCGAGGCCAATTTCGTGCAAAGCCGCCGCCCAGCCGAGCGCCAGTTCGGCCAGCGGATCAGTCAGGCCCCAGGAGGAGGCGACCTGGCGCAGAAAGGCGAGCGCCGTCGCTTCGACGCGTTCCGCCTGCGCACCATCGACGTGGTAGCGCTGCTGCATGCCTCGCACGGTGCGGGTACGCGCATCCTCGGCGGTGAAGCGGCCGATCATGTCGTACAACAGTCCCTCGCGCAGCGCGCCGTCCGCAACGCGCATCTGCTCTATCTCTAGCGCTTCGAACAGTTCGGCGAGAATCGCCAGGCCGCCGGGAAACACTGGCGCACGCTCTGCAGTCACTTCCGGTAGGCGAATTTCGCTGATATGCCCGGCGTCGATGGTCTCGTGGATCAATCGTTCCAGGCCATCAGCCGTGATCGCAACCGCCGCGGGATTGAAATGCCGGATGCTGTCGGCGATGACGCGGATCGTGCCGGAACTGCCTACCGCGTGCTCCCAACCCTGGGATCGGAACGCCGCCTGCACAGGCTCGAGCTCGAGCCGCGCCGCCATGCGTGCGCGCCGCAGACGCTTTTCCGAAATCTTGCCATCACCAAAATGCGTCAGGCTCAGCCCGACGCAGCCCATGTACAGGCTTTCCAGCCGCAAGGGATTGAAGCCTTCACCGATGATCAGCTCGGTGCTCCCACCGCCAATGTCGACCACCAGGCGTCGGCCTGGGTCGTTGGGAATCGTGTTGGCAACGCCGAGATAGATGAGGCGCGCCTCTTCGATGCCGGAGATGATTTCGATCGGATGGCCGAGGGCATCGCGCGCCCGCTCCAGGAATGTCTGCTTGCGATGCGCCTTGCGCAGAGTGTTGGTGCCCACAACCCGCACGCTCTGGGCGTGCATGTCACGCAGGCGCTGCCCGAAGCGTTCGAGGCACTCGAGGGCACGCTGGGTGACCGTTTTGTCGAGCCGGCCCTGATCGTCGAGACCTGCGGCGAGGCGCACCATTTCGCGCAGGCGATCGAGTATCGTGAGTTGGCCGTGCGAATAGCGCGCCACGACCATGTGGAAGCTGTTCGATCCGAGATCGACAGCCGCTATGACGTCCGGAACTTTGCTTTGCGCTTTGCTCAGGGGTCAGACGGAAAACGACGAGCCGCAGCCGCAGGTCGTCGTGGCGTTCGGATTGCGGATCACGAACTGCGCGCCCTCGAGGTCTTCGCGGTAGTCGATCTCCGCGCCCATCAAGTACTGGAAGCTCATCGGATCCACGATCAGCTTCACGCCCTGGTTCTCGACACAGGTGTCGCCTTCCTCGATGTTTTCGTCAAAGGTGAAACCGTACTGGAAGCCCGAGCACCCGCCGCCCTGCACGAAAACGCGCAGCTTGAGATTGGGATTCGCTTCCCCACGGATCAGCTCGCCGACCTTGGTGGCAGCGGCATCGGTGAAGGTCAGATCCTGGATCTGAACCTCCGGGTCCATTTGTGCGGTGTCGTTCATCGGCTTGTCATACTCAACGCGTCGTGCAGGAAGTCTAGCGAGCCCGCGGTAACACGGTCAAAGAGCCTTCAGGTTCCACCCGCGGGCGCCGGCTCCAGGACCACTTCTGCCGCTTCCGGATCGTGGATCAGCTTGCCATTGATCGAGGCGCCCATCGCCATTTCAATCACACCGTAGCACACGTTGCCGTTGACGCGTGCTTTCGCGCCAAGTTCCACCCTTTCATGTGCCAGGATGTCGCCATTTACCGCGCCGTTGAGGACTACGTGCGGCACCTCTACGACGCCCTCGATCGAGCCGTGCTCGCTCACACTCAGGACCGACGTCGTGCCTGGCTCGGCGCGCACATTGCCGGTCACATGCCCGTCGAGGTGAAAACCGCCCGTGAAAGTCACATCGCCGTTGATGCGCGTCGTGCGGCCGATCAGGGTATCGATCTCACCACGCATACCGTCGCTGGAGTTATTGCGTTTGAACATCGGCGTCAGGACTCCTGTGCTGTATCTCTACGAACTCTGTCCGTTCCAGTTGAAGGATTGACTCAGGGGCGCGCTGCGCCCGGAAGACTTCACTTCGACGTTCACGCGCCCAGGCTGAAAGCCGTCGGGCAACGCAACCTCCTGATCCAGATCCTGGAAGTAGCGGAAGGAAAACGACAGCTGGCTGCGTCCGTCGCCGGTGAGCCTCGCCAGGCCGTACTTGGCAGGTTGGCCGCGTTCCGTACCTTCCACTGTCAGTTCGACCGTACCGCTGACGATGTTGTCGGGGCGCACCGCCTGGACCAACACCATGCGCAGGTGATATTTGCCATTGGTCTCACCGGGCATCACCTCGAATTTCTGCACCTTGATGTTGGGCGCGTTGAGGGTCGTATTGACCAATCCGCGATAGAAGGCGACGTCCTGGCTCTGGCGACCGACCTGCGATTGCAGTTCAGCGATACTGCGCGCCAGTTCCTCACGTTCCTGTTGCTGGCTGATGCGTCCGGTTTCGAGCTCGGCCACATTGGCGCGCAGTTCCGCATTGTTCTTTTGCAGGCGCTCGATTTCGACTTCGAGCTCGCGCCGCCGCTGACCGACCGTCGAGCGGTCATAGCCGCCATCGAGACGCCCGAGCTCGTAGGTGAGATAGATCACCACCGGCAGGATCGCGAAAGCCGCAATCCAGATCGCCCGCCGCACCCAAGGACGTCGTGCGCGAATGACGAGTGTGGCCGGTTGACCTGGCATCTATCAGCGAGTACCGCTCTGCAATTGGGGCGGTAGATTACCTCAAGCGGCCTCCAGCCGCGCGCAACGCGGCGTGATTCAGCGATGACGTCGCGGTTTTGTGACGGCGGCACGCTCGCGCAGTCGCTCCGGCCACCAGTCCGGATACGGCGGGAGTCCATCGGGAAATGCCAGCGCGCCGAGCTCGTGCAGTGCCCGCGCGTAGACGTGGCGCTTGAAATAGATCACTTCCCGCACCGGCGTCCAGTACGACACCCAGCGACTGCGCTCGAATTCCGGTATGGCGGTGGAATCGAAGTGCAGCTTGTCCTCGGGTGCCTTGAGGCGCAGCAGGAACCAGCGTTGCTTTTGCCCGATGCACGGCGGCATGGAATCGCGCCGCACGTATTGCGGCGGCAGGCGATAGCGCAACCAGGAGCGCGTCGTACCGAGCACCTCGACGTCCGCGGAACCGAGGCCAATTTCCTCGTGCAACTCACGATACAGGGCCTCCTCGAGCGCCTCGCCCTGCTGGATGCCTCCTTGCGGGAACTGCCACCCCCGGCCGCCGTTGCGTCCACCCAGCAGCAGCTCGCGGTCATCGCGCATCAGGATGATGCCGACATTGGCGCGAAATCCCTGGGCATCGATGCAGTCAGACATGGCGCGAACATTCTTCCATAAGAACCATGCGGGTCTGAAATCCGCGCCCCCGCGGGCGGTTGTCGCAATCTTGTGAGCGCCGATCCGCGCCAGTAGGCTTGCGTACGCGTGACACGCTTGCCCCCCGCCGTGACCTTCTCCGCGCTCGGAGCCTCAGCCGCACTGAGTATTCTGGCGGCACTGCTCGTCGGCAGTACCGCGCTCGAGCCTGCGGAAGTGTGGAAAGGCCTTGTCGACCCGGAGCAATCCCTGGCCCGCACCCTGGTGCTGGACCTCAGGCTCCCGCGTGCGCTGACCGCGTTCGCCACCGGCGCGACTCTCGCCGTTGCGGGCGTGATGATGCAAGTGCTGCTTCGCAATCCGCTCGCAGATCCCTACATTCTCGGCGTTTCAGGAGGGGCATCGATCGCGGCTCTCGGCGCGATGCTCCTCGGCCTCAGCGGCCTGTGGATTGACGGCGGCGCGGCGCTGGGAGCCTTTGCGGCGACGGTGCTGGTGTTTGCGTTGGCCCACGGCGCCGGTGGCTGGACGCCGATGCGACTGCTCCTCACCGGCGTGGTCGTTGCGGCCGGGTGCGGTGCGATCGTGAGCCTCATGCTTGCGCTGGGCGCTGAGAGCCGCCTGCGCGGGATGGTGTTCTGGCTGATGGGCGACTTTTCGACCAGTGGGTCGCCAATGCGCGTATTCGCGGTGCTGCTCCCGGTGCTGGCCGGCTCGATGGTGTTCTCGAGATCATTGAACCTGCTGGCGCGAGGTGAGATCGAGGCGCGGGCGCTCGGTCTGAGCCTCGGACGTGCGCGCGTCATGGTGTTCGCTGCCGGGTCGCTCCTCACGGCTGTCGCTGTAACGACTGCCGGCAGCATCGGCTTCGTGGGATTAGTGACGCCGCATCTCGCCCGAATGATGCTCGGAAGCGATCACCGGATGGTGATTCCCGCTTCGGCGCTGTTGGGCGGAGTGTTGCTGGTGCTCGCTGATCTGCTCGCGCGAAGCGTCATCGCGCCGCGCCAGTTGCCGGTCGGAGCGCTCACAGCAGTGATCGGGGTCCCCTTGTTCCTGATCCTGATGCGCCGTCAGCGATTTATCGGCTAGTAATCGTGACATCGCTTATCCGTGGATCAGCATGAAGAGAAACGCGAGCTCCGATTGTGGGTACAGCGTCGCTGCCAAGCCACGACCCGCCGTTGACACAGCTGTCTAGTGGGTTTCCGCTGGCGATCT
>CAVRVO010000015.1:0-157538 GCA_963724625.1 uncultured Gammaproteobacteria bacterium
GGTTGGGGGTTCGATTCCCTCCTGGCCTGCCATACGCGCGATTCTCGTTACATGACAGAACAAGTAGAAGCAGAGCCGAGTGCCCTCGACATCGCCAAGCTTGCGCTGGGGATCGTCGTCGTGGTCGCCGGTCTTGGGGCGTTCTACTACTTCGGCGATCAGTCACCGGCGATTCGCTGGCTGGCGGTACTCGTCGGGCTGGGCATCGGTGCCGCGATCGCCCTGCAGTCGCACTACGGCCGCCGCTTCTGGCAGTTCGTGCAGTCGGCGCGCGTCGAGTTGCGCAAGGTGGTCTGGCCGAACCGGCAGGAAACGGTGCAGACGACGATCGTGGTGTTCGTATTCGTGATCGTGTCGGGAGTGTTTTTCTGGCTGCTCGACATCCTGCTCGGCTGGATCACGAAGCAGCTCACGGGACAGGGGAGCTGATGATGTCGTTGCGCTGGTACGTGGTGCACGCGTACTCGAATTTCGAGCACAAGGTCGCCGAGTCGCTCAAGGAGCGCATCAAGCGCCATGGGCTGGACGAAAAATTTGGCGAAATCCTGGTGCCGACCGAGGAAGTGGTCGAGATGCGCGACGGGCAGAAGCGCAAGAGCGACCGCAAGTTCTTCCCCGGCTACGTGCTGGTGCAGATGGAAATGGACGAGGACACCTGGCACCTCGTGAAAGAAGTGCCGAAGGTGCTCGGCTTCATCGGCGGCACCAGCGACAAGCCGGCGCCGATCACGGACAAGGAAGCGATGTCGATCCTGCGCCGCGTGGAAGAGGGCGTCGACAAGCCGCGGCCCAAGGTGCTGTTCGAGCCGGGCGAAGTGGTGCGCGTGACCGATGGTCCGTTCAACGACTTCAACGGCGTGGTCGAATCGGTGAACTACGAAAAGAACCGCCTGCAGGTGGCGGTGCAGATCCTCGGTCGCTCGACGCCGGTGGAGCTGGATTTCAGTCAGGTCGAGAAGGCGTAACGGGGAGCCTCACGGCGTTTGGACCCGCAACAGGTGACACATGGCTAAGAAAGTTCAGGGCTACATCAAGCTGCAGATTCCTGCAGGGCAGGCGAATCCCAGCCCGCCGGTCGGGCCGGCGCTCGGCCAGCAGGGCGTGAACATCATGGAGTTCTGCAAGGCGTTCAACGCCCAGACTCAGAAGTTGGAAAAAGGGCTGCCGACTCCCGTGGTGATCACGGTGTACACCGACCGCAGCTTCACCTTCATTCTCAAGACGCCGCCGGCTTCGGTGCTCCTGCGCAAGGCGCTGGGGATTGAAAAAGGCAGCGGTACACCCAATACGGCGAAAGTCGGCAAAGTCACCCGCAAGCAGCTCGAAGAGATCGCCAAACTCAAGATGCCGGACCTCACCGCGGCGGACCTGGACGCGGCGGTGCGCACGATCGCGGGCAGCGCCCGCAGCTCGGGCATCGATGTGGAGGGGGTCTGACATGCCGACAGCAGCAAAGCGTATTCAGGCCTGGAAGACCAAACTCGTTCCCGGCAAGCAGTATTCGATCGATGAAGCGATTGCGCTCGTCAAGGAATTCGCCAAGGCGAAGTTCCCCGAGTCCGTGGACGCAGCCGTCAACCTCGGCATCGACGCCAGCAAGTCGGACCAGCAGGTTCGCGGCTCGACCGTGATGCCGCATGGCATCGGCAAGAGCGTCCGCGTGGCGGTGTTCACCGGTGGCAAGAACGCTGACGCCGCACGTGAAGCCGGCGCCGACATCGTCGGTCTGGAAGATCTCGCGGCCAAGGTGAAGGCGGGCGAGCTCAATTTTGATGTCGTGATCGCGAGCCCCGATGCGATGCGCGTCGTCGGCCAGCTGGGTCAGATCCTTGGCCCGCGCGGCCTGATGCCCAACCCGAAGGTCGGGACAGTGACGCCGGACGTCGCTGGGGCGGTCAAGAACGCGAAGGCGGGCCAGGTTCGCTATCGCGTCGACAAGGGCGGAATCGTCCATTGCGCGATCGGGAAGGCGAATTTCGAGGCGGAGAAGCTGAAGGAGAACCTGATCGCGCTGCTGCACGATCTGCAGAAGCACAAGCCTTCGACCTCCAAGGGCGTGTATCTCAAGAAGCTCACCGTGTCCTCGACGATGGGGCCCGGTGTGTCTGTTGATCAGGCGAGTTTGAATCTTTAGAGACGATTTGATGGAAAGCCGGTGCCGCGAGGTGCCGGTGCCGTCGAAGACCGCAGGTGGGTCTAACGGACCCTTAATGAGGACAACCTGCGCAGATGGTGTTACCCGAATCAGTGTTCACTGGTGAAGGTCACCATCCAGCAAGGGCGGGCGCGCGAGGGATGCGCGTCCGGTGGTGGTGGATCTTCAAGCAGGAGTAGCACATGCCGATGAACCTTGAAGACAAGAAAGCTCTCGTTGCCGAAGTGAATGCGGTGGCGGCGAAGGCGCTGTCAGTGGTGGGCGCGGAAAACCGCGGCCTCACGGTGGCGCAGATGACCGAGCTGCGCGCGAAAGCGCGTGCGCAAGGCGTCTTCATGCGTGTGGTCAAGAACACGCTGGCTCGCAAGGCCGTCGCGGGCACGCCGTACGAGTGCATCAGTCCGGCCCTCAGGGGACCGCTGGTGCTCGCGTTCTCGAACGACGATCCGGGTGCTGCCGCCCGCGTCGTCAAGGCGTTCACCAAGGATCACGACAAGCTGGTGGCGATGCTCGTTTCGCTGGGTGGACAGCTGCTGGGACCGAAGGACATCGAAAGGGTCGCCAGCCTGCCGACTCGCGAGCAGGCGCTTGCGCAGTTGATGGGGCTGATGAAGGCGCCCATCTCGAAGTTCGTGCGCACGCTGGCCGAGCCGCAGGCGAAGCTGGTGCGGACCATCGCTGCCATTCGCGATCAAAAGCAGGCGGCGGCGGGCTGAGCGCGCATCGTATCGGGTAACTCAGAAGTAATTTTTCCGGAGACCAAAATGGCTGTCAGCAAAGAAGATATTCTCGACGCAATCTCCAAGATGAGCGTCATGCAAGTGGTCGAGCTCATCTCCGACATGGAGAAGAAGTTCGGCGTCACTGCCGCCGCGCCCGTTGCGGTGGCTGCCGCCGCCGGCGGTGCCGGCGCTGCCGCTCCCGCCGCGGAGGAGCAGACCGAGTTCACGGTGACCATGAGTGAGTTTGGCGCCAACAAGGTGGGCGTCATCAAGGTCATTCGCGAGATCACCGGTCTCGGCCTCAAGGAAGCGAAGGACCTTGTCGAGGGCGTGCCCTCGACCGTCAAGGAGGGCGTTTCCAAAGCGGACGCGGAAACCATCAAGAAGAAGCTCGAAGACGCCGGCGCCAAAGTTGCCATCAAGTAAGGATGGCGGCTTTTTCCGGCGCGCATACGACGCGGCTAGCCGGGCAGCGGATCTCCGCCGCCCGGCCCGTCGCTATTGGTGCGGCACTTCGCCGCAGCACTGATTGAGGTTAGTCGCAATGGCCTATTCCTTTACCGAGAAGAAACGCATTCGCAAGGACTTCGGCAAGCGCCAGAGCATTCTGGACGTGCCGTATCTGCTTGCGATCCAGCTGCAGTCCTACAAGGGCTTCCTGCAGGCCGAAGTGCCGGAGGAGAAGCGCGCCGAGGTGGGTCTGCACGCGGCGTTTCACAGCGTTTTCCCGATCACCAGCTACTCGGGCAATGCGACGCTCGAATACGTGAGCTATCGCCTCGGCGATCCCGTGTTCGATGTGAAGGAGTGCCAGCTGCGTGGTCTCACCTACGCCGCCCCGTTGCGCGTGAAGGTGCGACTGGTGGTGTTCGACAAGGATGCGCCGGGCTCGAAGAAGCCCGTCAAGGACATCCGCGAGCAGGAGGTCTATCTCGGTGAGCTGCCGCTCATGACCGATAACGGCACGTTCGTCATCAATGGCACCGAGCGCGTGATCGTGTCCCAGCTGCACCGCAGCCCTGGCGTGTTCTTCGACCACGACAAGGGCAAGACCCACTCTTCGGGCAAGCTCCTGTTCTCGGCGCGCATCATTCCTTACCGCGGCTCGTGGCTCGATTTCGAGTTTGACCCGAAGGATTGCGTGTTCGCCCGCATCGACCGGCGCCGCAAGCTCCCGGTCACGATCATCCTGCGCGCGCTCGGTTTCACCGAGGAGCAGATGCTCGATACGTTCTTCGAGAAGAACACGTTCCACCTGTCGAAGAGCGAAATCGCGTTGGGGCTCATCCCGCAGCGCCTGCGCGGCGAGACTGCGAGCTTCGAAATCCGCGTCGGCAAGCAGGTCATCGTCGAGGAAGGCCGGCGCATCACTGCGCGGCACGTGCGCCAGCTCGAAGATGCCGGCGTCAAGCAGCTGCCGGTGCCGCAGGAATACCTGCACGAAAAGATCCTGGCCCACGACGTCGTCAACAAGGAGACCGGCGAGATCCTCGCCAAGGCCAACGAGAAGCTCACCGCCGCCACCGTGGCCAAGCTGATCGAAGCGGGCATCCAGTCGATCGAGACTCTCTACGTGAACGATCTGGATCGCGGTGCGTACATCTCGGACACGCTGCGCATCGATCCGACGCGTACGCGCCTGGAAGCGCTGGTGGAAATCTACCGCATGATGCGTCCCGGCGAGCCGCCGACCAAGGACGCGGCGGAGAACCTGTTCCAGAACCTGTTCTTCAATCCGGAGCGCTACGACCTCTCGCCGGTCGGGCGCATGAAGTTCAATCGCCGCGTCGGGCGGCCGGAAATCACCGGCTCGGGCGTGCTCAGCAAGGAAGACATCATTTCCGTGTTGCGCACCCTGATCGACATCCGCAACGGCAATGGCGAGGTCGATGACATCGATCACCTCGGCAACCGGCGCGTGCGCAGTGTGGGCGAAATGGCGGAGAACGCCTTCCGCATCGGCCTGGTGCGCGTCGAGCGCGCGGTCAAGGAGCGCCTGACGCTCGCCGAGACCGAGGGACTGATGCCGCAGGAAATGATCAACGCCAAGCCGGTGGCGGCGGCGGTGAAGGAATTCTTCGGCTCCTCGCAGCTCTCGCAGTTCATGGACCAGAACAATCCGCTGTCCGAAGTTACGCACAAGCGTCGCGTCTCGGCGCTTGGCCCAGGCGGCCTGACGCGTGAGCGTGCCGGATTCGAAGTGCGTGACGTACACCCGACGCACTACGGACGCGTATGCCCGATCGAGACGCCGGAAGGTCCGAACATCGGCCTCATCAATTCGCTCGCGGTTTATGCCCGCACCAACCAGTACGGTTTCCTCGAGACCCCGTATCGCAAGGTGACAGACGGTCGCGTGACCGATCAGATCGAGTATCTGTCGGCGATCGAGGAAGGTCAGTACGTGATCGCGCAGGCCAATGCGACTCTCGATGCGCAGGGTGGCTTCAGCGACGAGCTGGTGTCCTGTCGGCACGACAACGAATTCACGTTGTCGACACCTCCCCAGGTCCAGTACATGGATGTGAGCCCGAAGCAGATCGTGTCGGTGGCGGCATCGCTCATCCCGTTCCTGGAGCACGACGATGCGAATCGCGCTCTGATGGGCTCGAACATGCAGCGCCAGGCGGTTCCGACCCTGCGGGCCGAGACACCGGTCGTCGGTACGGGCATGGAGCGCGCTGTGGCGATCGATTCGGGCGTCACAGTGATCGCGCGCCGCGGCGGGACGGTCGATTCGGTCGATGCTTCGCGCATCGTGGTGCGCGTTTCCGATGAGGAAACCACCGCGGCCGAACCCGGCGTGGATATCTACAGCCTGACCAAGTACACGCGCTCGAATCAGAACACCTGCATCAACCAGCGTCCGCTGGTGAAGGCGGGCGACCGGATTCAAGGCAGTGACGTTCTGGCGGACGGCCCCTCGACCCACCTCGGTGAGCTCGCCCTCGGGCAGAACCTGCTGGTCGCGTTCATGCCGTGGAACGGCTACAACTTCGAGGACTCGATCCTGATCTCGGAGCGGGTCGTGCAGGAAGATCGTTTCACCACGATCCATATCGAGGAGCTGACCTGTGTCGCGCGCGACACCAAGCTCGGCCCCGAGGAAATCACCGCCGACATTCCCAACGTGGGTGACGCGGCGCTGGTGAAGCTCGACGAGGCGGGTATCGCGTTCATCGGTGCGGAGGTCCGCGCGGGCGACATCCTGGTCGGCAAGGTGACACCGAAGGGCGAAACGCAACTCACGCCGGAAGAGAAGCTGCTGCGCGCGATTTTCGGCGAGAAGGCTTCAGACGTTAAGGACACGAGCCTGCGCGTCCCGCCGGGCATGGATGGCACAGTGATCGACGTGCGCGTCTTCACTCGCGATGGCGTGGAGAAGGATGCGCGGGCACTCTCGATCGAGAAGTCTGAGCTCGAGCGGGTGCGCAAGGACCTCGCCGATCAGCAGCGCATTCTAGAGGACGACCTGTACCAGCGCGTCGCCGCGATGCTGGTAGGTAAGACTGTCGAGGGCGGCCCCAAGAAGCTAAGGGCAGGCACCCAGATCACGCACGAGTACCTCGAAGAAGTGCCGCGCGAGAACTGGTTTGAAATCCGCGTGCGCGAAGAGGACGCCAACACGCAGCTCGAGGCGGCCGCGGAGCGATTGCAGACGCAGCACAAGGCCTTCGAGAAGCGCTACGAGGAGAAGAAAGCCAAGATCACCGCGGGCGATGACCTCGCTCCTGGCGTCCTCAAGATGGTGAAGGTGTATCTCGCCGTCAAGCGTCGTGTGCAGCCGGGCGACAAGATGGCCGGCCGTCACGGCAACAAGGGCGTGATCTCGACCATCGTCCCGATCGAGGACATGCCGTACCTCGAGGACGGCACGCCAGTCGATGTCGTGCTCAATCCACTCGGCGTGCCCTCACGCATGAACGTAGGCCAGGTGCTCGAGACGCATCTCGGCTGGGCCGCCAAGGGCCTGGGGCTGAAGATCGGTCGGATGCTCGACGCGCAGAACGCCGTGCAGGAAGTGCGCGCCTTCCTCGACACGATCTACAACGAGTCGGGCGGCCAGAAGGAGAACCTCGGGTCGCTGACTGACACGGAAATCGTCGAGCTGGCGAGCAATCTGCGCGAAGGCGTGCCGATGGCAACGCCGGTGTTCGACGGCGCGAGCGAGGATGAGATCAAGCGCATGCTGAAGCTCGCTGATCTGCCGACCAACGGGCAGACGACGCTCTACGACGGGCGTACCGGCGAGAAGTTCGATCGCCAGATCACGGTCGGTTTCATGTACATGCTCAAGCTCAACCACCTGGTGGACGACAAGATGCATGCACGTTCGACCGGCCCGTACAGTCTGGTGACGCAGCAGCCGCTCGGTGGCAAGGCACAGTTCGGCGGACAGCGTTTCGGCGAGATGGAAGTGTGGGCGCTCGAGGCCTACGGCGCTTCCTACACGCTGCAGGAAATGCTCACCGTCAAATCCGACGACGTGCAAGGCCGCACGCAGATGTACAAGGCCATTGTCGATGGCAACCACGAGATGAAAGCGGGGATGCCGGAATCCTTCAACGTACTGGTGAAGGAGATCCGCTCCCTGGGCATCAACATGGAGCTGGAGCAGGAGTAAGCGCGAAGCTCCGGGTCGCGAGACCCGGAGCCGGTGATTGCGATTCCGAAATTCTGTAGCCCGAGATCCCGGGGCTGACAACCGGGAATCTCGCAGATGGTGAATACATGAAAGATCTACTGAAACTGTTCAAGCAGCAGACCCCGATCGAGAACTTCGACTCGATCCGCATTGGCCTGGCGTCGCCGGACCTGGTGCGTTCGTGGTCGTACGGCGAGGTCAAGAAGCCGGAGACCATCAACTACCGCACCTTCAAGCCGGAGCGGGACGGCCTGTTCTGCGCCAAGATCTTCGGGCCGGTGAAGGACTACGAGTGCCTGTGCGGCAAGTACAAGCGCCTCAAGCACCGCGGTGTCGTGTGCGAGAAGTGCGGTGTCGAGGTGACGCAGTCCAAGGTGCGCCGCGAGCGCATGGGACACATCGAGCTCGCCAGCCCGGTCGCGCACATCTGGTTCCTGAAATCGCTCCCGTCACGCATCGGCCTGATGCTGGACATGACGTTGCGCGAGATCGAGCGGGTGCTCTACTTCGAAGCCTTCGTCGTCATCGACCCAGGTATGACTTCGCTGTCGCGTGGACAGCTCCTCACCGACGAGATGTATCTCGAGGCGATCGAGGAGCATGGCGACGAATTCGATGCACGCATGGGCGCGGAAGCTGTCTATGAGCTCCTGCGCACGCTGGACCTCGCCGCTGAAACGGCGAAGGTTCGCGAAGACATGGCGGCGACGAGTTCAGAGACCAAGATCAAGCGCCTCTCCAAGCGCCTGAAGCTGCTCGAGTCGTTCATCGAGTCGGGTAACAAGCCCGAGTGGATGGTATTGACCGTGCTGCCGGTGCTGCCGCCCGATCTCAGGCCGCTGGTGCCGCTCGACGGCGGTCGCTTTGCGACCTCGGATCTCAACGACCTGTACCGGCGCGTCATCAACCGCAACAACCGCCTGCGCCGGCTCCTCGAGCTCAATGCGCCCGACATCATCGTGCGCAACGAGAAGCGCATGCTCCAGGAAGCGGTCGATGCGCTGCTCGACAACGGCCGTCGCGGCCGTGCGATCACGGGCACCAACAAGCGCCCCCTCAAGTCGCTCGCCGACATGATCAAGGGCAAGCAGGGCCGGTTCCGTCAGAACCTGCTCGGCAAGCGTGTGGACTACTCCGGCCGTTCGGTTATTGTCGTAGGACCGACGCTGCGCCTGCACCAGTGCGGTCTGCCGAAGAAGATGGCGCTTGAACTGTTCAAGCCATTCATCTTCTCCAAGCTGCAGCTGCGCGGCGAAGCTTCGACCATCAAGGCGGCAAAGCGTCTGGTGGAACGCGAAGGGCCGGAGGTCTGGGACATCCTTGAAGAGGTGATCCGCGAGCATCCGGTGCTGCTGAACCGCGCACCGACCTTGCATCGCCTCGGCATCCAGGCGTTCGAGCCGGTGCTGATCGAAGGCAAGGCCATCCAGCTGCATCCGTTGGTATGCACGGCGTTCAACGCCGACTTCGACGGTGACCAGATGGCGGTGCACGTGCCGCTGTCACTCGAGGCGCAGCTCGAAGCGCGTGCGCTGATGATGTCGTCGAACAACATTCTTTCGCCCGCGAATGGCGATCCGATCATCGTACCGTCGCAGGACGTGGTGCTCGGCTTGTACTACATGACCCGTGAACGCGTGGGTGCCCAGGGCGAGGGCTCGCTCTTCACCGACGTGCAGGAAGCGCATCGTGCCTACGAGACGCGTAACGCGGACCTGCAGGCGCGCGTCAAGGTGCGCTTGACAGAGCGGCTGCCGGACCCGAATGCGGATGGCGAGTTGCGCAACAACACACGTGTCGTGTCGACGACCGTGGGCCGTGCACTGCTGTTCGAGATTCTGCCGGCGGGTCTGTCCTTTGATCTCATCAACCAGGACATGACCAAGAAGGCGATCTCCGCGATCATCAATGCCTGCTATCGGACGCTCGGTCTGAAGGAGACCGTGGTGTTCGCCGATCAGCTCATGTACACCGGCTTCCACTACGCCACCCGCGCGGGTGTGTCGATCGGTGTCGACGACATGGTCGTGCCGCTGCAGAAGACCCGCATCCTCGCCGCGGCTGAGCACGAAGTGAAGGAGATCCAGGATCAGTATGCTTCGGGGCTCGTGACCAGCGGCGAGCGCTATAACAAGGTGGTCGATATCTGGTCGCGCACCAATGACCAGGTGGCGAAGGCGATGATGGAGAAGCTGAGCACCGAAGAGGCCACGGACGTCCGCGGCCGCAAGGTGAACCAGAAATCCTTCAACTCCATCTTCATGATGGCCGACTCGGGCGCGCGAGGCTCGGCGGCCCAGATCCGCCAGCTCGCCGGCATGCGCGGTCTCATGGCAAAGCCGGACGGCTCGATCATCGAGACGCCCATCACGGCGAACTTCCGTGAAGGACTGAACGTCAACCAGTACTTCATCTCCACGCACGGCGCGCGCAAGGGCCTCGCGGATACGGCGCTCAAGACCGCCAATTCCGGGTACCTGACGCGCCGACTGGTGGATGTCGCACAGGATCTGGTGGTTACGGAAATCGATTGCGGCACCAACAACGGCCTGATGATGGCGCCGATGGTGGAAGGCGGCGATGTCGTCGAAGGTCTCGGCGAACGCGTCCTCGGTCGCGTGGTTGCGGAGGATGTAAAGACGCCGGGCAGCGAAGAAGTCATCGTCGAAGCGGGCACCCTGCTCGATGAAGGCTGGGTACGAAGACTCGAGCAGCTGGGTGTCGACCAGCTCCTGGTGCGTTCACCGATTACCTGTGCGACGCGTTACGGCGTGTGCTCGCAGTGCTACGGGCGCGACCTGGCCCGCGGCAGGCGCATCAACATCGGTGAAGCGGTGGGAGTCATCGCGGCCCAGTCGATCGGCGAACCCGGTACACAGCTCACGATGCGCACCTTCCACATCGGTGGTGCGGCTTCGCGGGCAGCGGCTGCCAACAGCGTCGAGATCAAGGGTAAGGGCACGGTGCGGCTGCACAACATCAAGACCGTGCATCACGAGAAGGGCCACCTGGTTGCGGTATCGCGCTCAGGCGAGCTCGGCGTCGTGGATGAATTCGGTCGCGAGCGTGAACGTTACAAGATTCCTTATGGAGCGATGATCAGCGTCAATGACGGCGACCAGGTGACCTCGGGCCAGGTTGTGGCGACCTGGGATCCGCATACACACCCAGTGGTCACGGAAGTCGCGGGCTTCATCAAGTTCTCGGACTTCGTGGATGGCATCACGGTAAACGCACAGGTCGACGAAATCACCGGCCTGTCGAGCATCGTGGTGAGCGATCCGAAGCAGCGCGGCTCGGCCGGCAAGGACATGCGTCCGGTGGTGCGGCTGGTCAATGCGAAAGGCAAGGAAGTCACCTTTGCGAATACGGACATTCCCGCGGTCTACGCACTGCCGCCGGGCGCAATCGTGAGCCTGGAAGACGGCGCCAAGGTCACGGGAGGCGATGTCATCGCGCGCATCCCGCAGGAGTCTTCGAAGACTCGCGACATCACTGGCGGTCTGCCGCGCGTTGCGGACCTGTTCGAGGCACGCAAGCCCAAGGATGCGGCGATACTCGCCGAGCGCACCGGCACCGTCAGCTTCGGCAAGGAGACCAAGGGCAAGCGCCGGCTGGTCATCACTCACGAGGATGGCGAGAAATACGAGGAGCTGATTCCGAAGTGGCGTCACCTCAACGTGTTCGAGGGCGAGCAGGTGGAGAAGGGTGAGGTGATCGCCGACGGCGAGCCCAACCCGCACGACATCCTGCGCCTGCAGGGCGTGGAAGCGCTCGCGAACTACCTGGTGCGCGAGATCCAGGACGTCTATCGCCTGCAGGGTGTGAAGATCAACGACAAGCACATCGAAGTGATCATTCGCCAGATGCTGCGCAAGGTTGAAGTCGAAGGTTCGGGCGAAACGGGGCTGCTCCGCGGTGAGCAGCTGGATCGTTCGCGGGGCCTCGACATCAACGAGCGCGCCAAGGCGGATGGCAAGTCGGCTGCGATCTTCGAGCCAGTGCTGCTGGGTATCACGAAGGCATCGCTGGCTACCGAGTCGTTTATCTCGGCTGCATCGTTCCAGGAAACCACGCGTGTCCTGACCGAGGCTGCTGTGCGTGGCCTCAAGGACGATCTGCGCGGTCTCAAGGAGAACGTCATCGTCGGTCGTCTGATTCCGGCAGGAACCGGGTTCGCATATCACGCGCGCCGGCGCCGCAAGCCGGAGGACACTGCGCGGCGCAGCTTCATGGACGTGGGTGGCGGACTGCCAGAGATGGAAGAGTCCGGCGCGGGCGTCGCCGACGACGCAGAAGCCCACGCAGGCTGAGACACACCGTCGTGTCGGGGCGAAATGCCCCGACACGGCTTTGCGCACGCGGGCGATTCGCTCCGGCGTCGCTCAGCAGTCGGGCGGAACCGCTTTCACCGGCACTGAGTCGACGCATCGGTTTGCACGCTCTATCAGGTCAAGGCAAGGAGACGCCTGTGTCGTACCGGTTTCTGCTGCGTGTCATCAGCCTTCCCCTGCTCATCATTCTCTGCGCGCTCACAGCCCGGGCATATTCCGCCAATGAAACGCCCGACGTGCGGCTTTACGCGCTCGACTGCGGCCGTGCCGAGTTCAAGGACATGGGCATGTTTTCCGATACCGGCGAGTACGACGGCAAGACCGGTGCACTCGCCGTACCTTGCTTTCTGATTCGCCACCCCAAGGGCAGCTTGTTGTGGGATACGGGCCTCGGCGACAAGATTGCGGAAAACAAGGAGGGCGCGGATTTCAACGGGATTCGCTTTACGGTGACCACGACGCTGACCGATCAGCTCAAAGCCATTGGCCTCGCGCCGGCGGATGTCACCTTCATTGCTTTTTCGCACTTTCATCTCGATCACACTGGCAATGCCAATGCGTTCGGCGCCTCGACCTGGATCATCAACAGGAACGAGTTGAGCTGGGCGACCGCGGATCCGACTCCGGGGGGCGTGGTTCCGGAGAGCTTCAGCGCCTACAAGGATGCCAAGACCCAGATGATCGATGGTGACTACGATGTGTTCGGCGACGGGAGCGTGCGGATTCTCAGGGCGCCCGGACATACCCCGGGCCACCAGGTGCTGGAGGTCATGCTGCAGAAGGCAGGCCGGGTGATCCTGTCGGGCGATCTCTATCACACGCGCGCCAATCGCGAATTCACCCGAGTGCCCGGGTTCAACGCCAGCCGTGCGGACACGCTCGCGTCGATCAACCGTATCGAAACGATCGTCCGCAACACCAAAGCGCGCTTCATCGTGCAGCACGATCCGGACGATTTCCGTTCGCTGCCGAAATTCCCGGCGTATCTGGACTGATCCCGCGGCTAGGCGGCTCCGCACTGTCGCGCGACGCGAATCATCGCGGCGGCGCTCTTTTCGACATCTTCGTCGGTCGTCGCCCAGGAGCAGATGCTGATGCGCATGGCGGTCTGTTTCTGCCATACCGTGCCGCCGCACCAGCACGTTCCATCCTGCTGGATGCCCTTGATCACCCGCTGAGTCATTTCGGGAGTCCCGAAGGACACGAGCACCTGGTTCAGAACCACGTCGTTGAGAATCCGGTACCCCGCCGCCGACAGGCGTTGCGCGAACATGCGCGCGCCGCGGCAGTTGCGCTCGAACAATTCAGCAAGCCCTTCGCGCCCCAGGCAACGCAGCGCGGTCCACACTTCAATGCCGCGCGCGCGTCGCGATAGTTCCGGGGTGAACTCGCTGGGGTCGCGGTTGACGCTGTCCTTGGGAAGGTATTCCGCGCTCACTGACATGGCCGCGCGCAGAGCAGCGGCATCGCGCGAGAAAGCAATGCCGGAATCGGCGGGCACATTCAGCCACTTGTGAGCGTCGGTGGCCCAGGAATCAGCGAGTTCGATGCCGGCCGCGAGATGGGCGAGTGCCGGTGAGGCCTTCGCCCACAAGCCGAATGCGCCATCGACGTGAACCCAGGCTCCGCTATCGCGCGCACGCGCACAAAGCTCGGCGAGCGGGTCGAAGGCGCCGGTGTTCACATTGCCTGCCTGCAGGCACACGATGGTGCGCGCGTCGACGCTCGGAAAACGATCGGCGCGCATACGCCCCTGATCGTCCACCGGCACCCGTGTCACGCGGTTGCGACCGAGGCCCAGAAGCCCGAGCGATTTGAGCAGCGTCGGATGCGCTTCATCGCCCGCGACGACAGTGATTGGCGGGGCGCCGAGCAGGCCATCCGCTTCGACGTTCCAACCGGCACGCTGGTAGATGCGATTGCGTGCGGCTGCGAGACCGCTGAGATTCGCCATGGTCGCGCCGGTGACGAACCCCGCGCCGGTCTCAGGCGGGAAGCCGAACAGCTCGATCATCCACCGCAGGGCAATCTCCTCCAGCCGCGCAACCCCAGGCGTCGAGAAATAGAGTCCGGCGTTCTGATCCCATGCCCCGGCGAGCCAGTTGGCTGCGACGGTTACCGGAAGGGCTCCGCCGAAGACAAAGCCGAAAAAGCGGGGGCCCGACATCGCCATCGTCGCCGCAGGAACATGCTGGTCCAGCAACCGGATAACCTGCTCTGGAGGGGTCGAGACCGCTGGCAGCGCTCCATCGAGTTCCGCCAGGCCCGCAATTCCAGCGGCGGAAGGGGCAACAGCCCGCCCGGGGATAGTTTCGAGGTAACGAATGGCGCGCTGCGCCGCATCTTCGAGCAGCGATCTCATGGGTTGAGGCTCCGGAACCGAATGGGGTCGCGGTACCCTACTGGATGCGTTCACGCCGATCTATCCGAAAACACGGGACGGGCTCTGCGGCGGGGAAAGGAAGCGCAAAAAGGCCATGTCTGGCGGGATCTTGCAGCGCATCATTCCGGTTGACAGGTCTTTGAACCGCTTCTAAAATCCGCGGCCTTTGTTTCCCGGCCCATTTCCGCCGGGCCCAAAAACCGAATTCACGACCGGGCCGCCTGAAAAGGCGGCCCGGTTCTTCTCACGCAGGAAAAACATGGCGACCACGACACAACTGATCCGCAAGCCGCGGCTGTCGGCCACCTATAAGAGCAAGGTGCCGGCGCTTGGCGCCAGTCCGCAGAAGCGCGGCGTCTGTACGCGCGTCTACACGACGACGCCGAAGAAGCCGAATTCCGCACTTCGCAAGGTGTGCCGCGTGCGGTTGACGAATGGCTATGAAGTCACGAGCTACATCGGCGGCGAGGGCCACAACCTGCAGGAGCACTCTGTGGTCATGATTCGTGGCGGCCGCGTGAAGGACCTGCCCGGCGTTCGCTATCACACCATCCGCGGCACGCTCGATTGCGCCGGTGTCACCGACCGCAAGCAGGGACGTTCCAAGTACGGCGCCAAACGGCCCAAGAAGTAGACGAGACCGACCATGTCCAGACGTGCACAAGCCCCGGTCCGCAGCATTCTCCCGGACCCGAAGTTCAACAGCGAGATGCTCGCGAAGTTCATGAATGTCGTCATGAAGCGCGGCAAGAAATCCGCCGCGGAGCAGATCCTCTACGGTGCGCTCGATCGCATTACAGAAAAAACCGGCAAGCCCGGCGACCAGGCGATCCTGTTGCTGCAGCAGGCGCTCGAGAACGTGAAGCCGGTGGTCGAAGTGAAGTCACGCCGCGTCGGCGGCGCAACTTACCAGGTGCCGGTCGAAGTGCGCTCCAGCCGCCGCCAGACCCTCGCCATGCGCTGGATGATCGAAGCCGCTCGTGCCCGGAGCGAGAAATCGATGGCGCATCGCCTCGCGCATGAATTGATGGACGCTGCCGAGAACCGCGGCAACGCAGTCCGCAAGCGCGAAGACACGCACCGCATGGCCGAGGCGAACAAGGCGTTCGCGCACTACCGCTGGTAACAGTTATGAACGCGGTGCCAGAGAGTGTTGCAGGCGGGCGCCGCACGAAGGACCCGACAGTGCCACGTACAACCCCCATCGAGAGATATCGCAATATCGGTATCTCTGCTCATATCGACGCCGGCAAGACCACGACGACGGAGCGCATCCTTTTCTATACGGGCGTGTCCCACAAGATGGGCGAGGTTCATGACGGCGCGGCGGTCATGGACTACATGGAACAGGAACAGGAGCGCGGCATCACGATTACCGCCGCGGCGACCACGTGCTTCTGGAAGGGAATGGACGGCCACTTCCCCGAGCACCGCATCAACATCATCGACACGCCTGGGCACGTCGACTTCACGATCGAAGTGGAACGGAGCCTGCGCGTCCTCGATAGCGCCGTCGCGGTCTTCTGCGCGGTGAGCGGCGTGCAGCCACAGTCCGAAACGGTGTGGCGGCAGATGAACCGCTACAAAGTGCCGCGCATCGCGTTCGTCAACAAGATGGATCGCGCCGGCGCCAACTTCCTGCGCTGCGTGCAGCAGATCAAGGAACGCCTGCGTGGCAATCCGGTCCCGATCCAGCTGCCGATCGGCGCCGAAGAGAACTTCGAAGGCGTGGTCGACCTGATTCGCAACAAGGCAATCTACTGGGATGACGAAACGCAGGGCATGCGCTTCGAATATCGCGAGGTGCCCGAGAGCCTCAAGGCGCAGGTCGAGGAATATCGCGGCAAGATGATGGAAGTCGCCGCCGAGGCGAACGAGGAGTTGCTGCACAAGTACCTCGAGGAAGGCAAGCTGAGCGACGAAGAGATTCGCAAGGGTCTGCGCGAGCGCGCCGTCAGGAACGAGATCTGCCTGACCATGTGCGGCTCGGCGTTCAAGAACAAGGGTGTGCAGGCGATGCTGGACGGGGTCATCGAGTTCATGCCGTCGCCCATCGAGATGCCACCCACCAAGGGCAAGCTCCCCAACGAGCAGGATGCCGTGCGCAAGCCCGGTGACGAAGAGCCGTTCGCCGCGCTCGCGTTCAAGATCCTCAACGATCCGTTCGTGGGCAATCTCACGTTCTTCCGCGTGTACTCGGGCACGTTGAATTCCGGCGATGCGGTCTACAACCCGATCAAGGACAAGAAAGAGCGCATTGGCCGCCTTCTGCAGATGCATGCCGCCGAGCGCACGGAGATCAAGGAAGTGCGCGCGGGCGACATCGCTGCCGCGGTGGGTCTGAAAGACGTTACCACCGGCGACACGCTGTGCGATCCGGAAGAGATCATCACGCTCGAGAAGATGGTGTTCCCCGAGCCGGTCATCTCGGTGGCCGTGGAACCGAAGACCAAGGCCGACCAGGAAAAGATGGGCATGGCTCTGCAGCGACTGGCGAAGGAGGATCCGTCGTTCCGCGTGCATACGGACCAGGAATCCGGCCAGACGATCATCGCGGGGATGGGCGAGCTGCACCTCGACATCATCGTCGACCGCATGAAGCGCGAGTTCAAAGTCGAGGCAAATGTCGGCAAGCCGCAGGTCGCGTATCGCGAAACGATTCGCAGCAAGGTCGAGCAGCAGGGCAAGTTCGTGCGCCAGTCCGGTGGCCGCGGCCAGTACGGCGACATCTGGTTGCGCATCGAGCCGCAGGAAGCGGGCAAGGGCTATGAGTTCGTCAACGGTATCGTCGGCGGTTCAGTGCCGCGCGAATACGTCCCCGCTGTCGACAAGGGCATCAAGGAAGTGCTCGAGACCGGCGTGCTCGCGGGTTATCCGATCGTCGACGTCAAGGTCACCGCATTCGACGGCTCATACCATGACGTCGACTCGAGCGAAATGGCGTTCAAGATCGCTGGATCCATCGGCTTCAAGGAAGGCTTCATGAAAGCGAAGCCCGTTTTGCTCGAGCCGATCATGAAGGTGGAAGTCGTGACGCCGGAGGATTACTACGGCGACATCATCGGCGATCTCAACCGCCGTCGCGGCCAGATCATGGGTATGGAAGAGTCGACCTCCGGCAAGGTTATCGCCGCGGAAGTACCGCTGGCCGAGATGTTTGGCTACGCCACGTCCGTGCGCTCGATGAGCCAGGGTCGCGCGACCTTCACGATGGAATTTGCCAAGTACGTCGAAGTGCCGAAGAACGTCGCGGAAGCGGTGATGAAGAAAGACTAGTCCTTTGCGGAGATCGCTCTAATGGCCAAAGCAAAATTTGCACGCACCAAGCCGCACGTCAATGTGGGGACGATTGGTCATGTGGATCATGGGAAGACGACTTTGACGGCGGCGTTGACGAAGGTGATGGCGGAGAAGTTTGGCGGGGAGTTCACGGCCTACGATCAGATTGACAAGGCGCCGGAGGAGCGCGCGCGCGGGATCACGATTGCCACCGCGCACGTGGAGTATCAGAGCGCGAACCGGCATTACGCGCATGTGGATTGTCCTGGGCATGCGGACTACGTGAAGAACATGATCACGGGAGCGGCGCAGATGGACGGGGCGATCCTGGTGGTGTCTGCGGCGGATGGTCCGATGCCGCAGACGCGCGAGCACATTTTGCTCGCCCGCCAGGTGGGTGTGCCGTACATCCTGGTGTACATGAACAAAGCTGACATGGTGGACGATGCGGAGCTGTTGCAGCTGGTGGAGCTGGAGGTTCGCGATCTACTGAGCATGTACAAGTTCCCCGGGGACAAGACGCCGATCATTGTGGGATCGGCGTTGAAGGCACTGGAGGGCGAGGACAGCGAGCTGGGGGTGAAGTCGGTGCTGAAGCTGGTGGAGGAGATGGACCAGTTCATCCCGGTACCGAAGCGCGCGGTGGATGGGGCGTTTTTGATGCCGGTGGAGGATGTGTTCTCGATTTCCGGGCGCGGCACGGTGGTGACGGGGCGCATTGAGCGCGGGATTGTGCGGGTGAATGATGAAGTGGAGATCGTGGGGTTGAAGGCGACCATCAAGACGATCTGCACTGGGGTGGAGATGTTCAGAAAGCTCCTCGATGAGGGGCAGGCGGGGGATAACGTTGGGGTGCTGTTGCGCGGTACGAAGCGCGAGGAAGTGGAGCGCGGCCAGGTGCTGGCCAAGCCCGGGAGCATCACCCCGCACACCAAGTTTGAGTGCGAGGTGTACGTGCTGACCAAGGAGGAAGGGGGGCGGCATACGCCGTTCTTCAAGGGGTACCGGCCACAGTTTTACTTCCGCACCACGGATGTGACGGGAGCGGTGGAGTTGCCGGCGGGGACCGAGATGGTCATGCCGGGGGACAACATCAAGATGGTGGTGGAGCTGATCAGCCCCATTGCCATGGAAGAGGGGCTGCGCTTTGCCATCCGTGAGGGTGGCAAGACCGTCGGCGCAGGCGTCGTGTCGAAGATCCTTCAGTAATCAACGCGTGTCGAAAGCTCGATCCAGGACAGACATTCATGGCTAACCAGAACATCCGCATCCGCCTGAAGGCGTTCGACCACAGGCTGATCGACAATTCGGCACGCGAGATCGTCGAGACGGCCAAGCGCACGGGCGCCACGGTGCGTGGACCGGTGCCGCTGCCCACCAAGATGGAGCGCTTCACGGTGCTGATTTCGCCGCATGCCGACAAGGATGCGCGCGACCAGTACGAGCTTCGCACCCACAAGCGCCTGATGGACATCCTGAATCCCACCGACAAGACGGTGGATGCCCTGATGAAGCTGGAGCTTCCGGCTGGCGTTGACGTACAGATCAAGCTGAACTGAGAAAAAAGGCTGGCAATACCCCGACTTGGGGTTGAACGGCCCTTAGGCACTGCATATAATTCGCGGCTCTTTTTGGCCCGCCCCAGCGCAGGAAGCGCGGGCGCGGAGCGAATAAGAAGCAGCACGACCCGTGTCCGCGGTCGCAGAAGCAGCCTGAGAATGGCGGTTTCAGCGCCTTTTTTGCCGCCGGACCATCCGGATTAACCGAGCGCGCGCCAACCGTAGCGGGCGCCATTAGAGGAATGCAAATGAGCATCGGTCTGGTTGGCCGCAAATGCGGCATGACCCGTGTGTTTACCGACGCCGGCGAAACCGTGCCGGTCACGGTGATCGAGGCGCTGCCGAACCGCATCACGCAGGTCAAGGGCGCTGATTCCGACGGCTATCGCGCGTTGCAGGTCACCCTCGGCAACCGCCGCCAATCCCTCTTGAACAAGCCGGCCGCGGGCCACTTTGCCAAGGCCAATGTCGCCGCGGGCAAGGGACTGTGGGAGATGCGCTTGTCCGAGAAGGAAGGCGTGGATCTCAAGGCGGGTGCCGAGCTCAAGGTTGACCAGTTCAAGGTCGGCCAGATCGTCGATGTGACGGGAACGACCATCGGCAAGGGTTTTGCCGGTGTCATGAAGCGTCACAACTTTGCGGGGGGCTACGCGAGCCACGGCAATTCGCTGTCGCACCGTGCTCCGGGTTCCATCGGCCAGCGTCAGACGCCAGGCCGTGTATTCCCGGGCAAGCGCATGTCAGGCCACATGGGTGTCAGGCGTCGCACTGTCGAAAACCTGCAGGTAGTGCAGATCGACCTGGAGCGCAACCTGCTCCTGATTCGTGGCGCTGTGCCGGGCGCAGAGGGCGGCAACGTCTTCGTCAAGCCCTCGGTCAAGGCAGCCGCACAGGCGCGCAGGGTTCGAGTTGCGCCAGCCAAGAATGCGCCGGCCAAGAAGTAGAGATGCCCATGAAGCTCAAACTCGTCAATGGCAGCGCCGGCAGCTCTGAAGTGCAGGTTTCCGACGCCACGTTCGGTCGCGAGTTCAACGAGGCGCTGGTGCACCAGGTCGTGACCGCGTATCTCGCCGGTGGTCGCGCGGGCACCAAGGCGCAGAAGACCCGGGCCGAAGTGCGTGGCGGTGGCAAGAAGCCGTGGGCTCAGAAGGGCACCGGCCAGGCGCGCGTCGGCAGCATCCGCAGCCCATTGTGGGTCGGTGGCGGCAGAGCGTTTGCAGCCAGGCCGCGCGATTTTCGCCAGAAGCTCAACCGCAAGATGTATCGCGGCGCGATGCGCTCGATGTTGTCGGAGCTGGTGCGCCAGGAGCGCCTCGTGGTGACGCCGTCACTGGAGCTCGATGCGCCGAAGACGAAATTGCTGGTGCAGAAGCTCAAGGACCTCGCGCTGCCCAATGTGCTGATCGTGATCGAGGCGTTCGACGAACGACTGCATCTCGCTGCGCGCAATCTCCATGGGGTAGACGTGGTGCCGGCCGCCGCGGTGGATCCGGTGAGCCTCGCGCGTCACGAGAAGGTCCTGGTGACGGTCGGTGCGCTCAAGATGCTCGAGGAGCGGCTCGCATGAAGACCACGCGCACCAAGGAGCAGCTCACCAACGTCCTGCTGGCGCCGCACGTGTCGGAAAAGTCCGCACGGGTCGCAGACGAGGGCAACCAGTTCGTGTTCCGTGTCCGCAAGGACGCGACTCGCACGCATGTGAAGCAGGCTGTCGAGCTGATGTTCGACGTGAAGGTGCAATCCGTGCAGGTGTTGAACCAGCCGGGAAAGAGCCGGCGTTTCGGCGCGATCAAGGGCCAGCGCTCGGGATACAAGAAGGCGTACGTGCGGCTGGCAGCAGGCCAGACGATCGACTTCACCGGGTCGAAGGTCTGAGCCGGAAGGACATTAGAAGATGGCACTCATCAAACTCAAGCCAACATCGCCCGGCACCCGTTTCGTGGTGAAGGTGGATCGTTCGCACCTGCATAAAGGCGAGCCCTATGCGGGGCTGGTGACGCACCAGAACAGAACCGGTGCGCGCAATAATTTCGGGCGTATCACCACGCGCCATATCGGCGGCGGCTCACGCCAGAAGTACCGCATCATCGACTTCAAGCGCGACAAGGACGGCATCGCGGCGACGGTCGAGCGCCTCGAATACGATCCAAACCGCACTGCCTACCTGGCACTGCTGCTCTACAAAGACGGCGAGCGTCGCTACATCCTGGCGCCCAAGGGCGTGCAGCCCGGCGAGGAAATACGCTCGGGCGCGGATTCGCCGATCAAGGCGGGAAACTCGATGCAGCTGCGCCATATCCCGGTCGGCTCGACGATTCACAACATCGAGTTGAAGCCCGGCAAAGGTGGACAGCTGGTGCGCAGCGCGGGTAGCTCCGCCCAGTACACAGCGCGTGAAGGCATCTACGCGTCGATTCGCCTCAAGTCCGGCGAGACTCGCAAAGTGCATGTCGACTGTCGCGCCACGATCGGTGAAGTCGGCAACGATGAGCACAACCTGCGCAGCTACGGCAAGGCCGGTGCGATCCGCTGGCTCGGCGTGCGCCCGACGGTGCGCGGTGGCGCCATGAATCCGGTAGACCACCCGCACGGCGGCGGCGAAGGCAAAGCTGGGCAGGGCAATCCACACCCGGTTTCGCCGTGGGGCTGGCAGACGAAGGGCAAGAAGACGCGTCACAACAAGCGCACGAACAGCATGATCGTGCAGCGGCGCAAGTAGGAGCTTTCACGTGCCACGTTCACTCAAGAAGGGACCGTTCGTCGATCTGCACCTGGCAGCGAAGGTGCGCACGGCGGTGCAGAAAAACGACCGGCGCCCGATCAAGACCTGGTCGCGCCGCTCGATGATCGTGCCCGACATGGTCGGCCTCACGATCGCGGTTCACAACGGTCGCCAGCACGTTCCGGTGCTCGTGTCCGAGAACATGGTCGGTCACAAGCTCGGCGAGTTCGCGCCGACGCGCACCTTCAAGGTGCACTCGGGCGACAAGAAAGTCGTCACCGCGGAGGCGTGAGATGCAGGTCAAGGCCACGCTCAAGTACGCACGCATCAGCCCGCAGAAATGCCGGCTGGTCGCCGACACGGTGCGCGGCAAGCCGGTCGGGCTGGCGCTGCAAACGTTGCGTTTCATGCCGAAGAAGGGCGCCAAGCTGGTGCGCAAGGTGCTCGAGTCGGCGATCGCCAATGCGGAGCACAACTCTGGCGCGGATATCGATGAGCTGAAAGTGGCGCGCATCCAGATCGACGCCGCACCGATGCTCAAGCGCTTTCACGCTCGGGCGAAGGGGCGCGGTAACCGGATTCTCAAGCGCAACAGCCACATCCTGATCGAAGTCGGCGACGGCAAGAAAGACTAGAGCGAGACACGCAACATGGGTCAGAAAGTCAATCCGATCGGCATCCGTCTCGGCATCACGCGTGACTGGACCTCGAAGTGGTTCGCGAGCACGCGCGCCTTCCCGAGCCACATCTACACCGATCACCTGGTGCGCGAGTTGCTGCAGAGGAAGCTCAGTGACGCTTCGGTCAGTCGCATCAACATTGAACGGGCCGCGAAGAAGGCCAACATCACGATTCATACCGCACGTCCCGGCATCGTGATCGGCAAGAAGGGCGAGGACATCGAGAAGCTGCGGGTCGCAGTGTCGAAGATGATGCGCATGCCGGTGCACGATGTGCGCCTCAACATCGCCGAGATTCGCAAGCCCGAGCTGGATGCCAAGCTCGTGGCCGAGAGCATCGCGCAGCAGCTCGAGAAGCGCGTGATGTTCCGTCGCGCGATGAAGCGGGCGGTGACCAACACCATGCGCAGCGGCGCGCTCGGAATCAAGGTGCGGGTGTCGGGCCGCCTCAACGGGGCGGAAATCGCCCGCACCGAGTGGTATCGCGAGGGCCGAATTCCGCTGCACACCTTCCGCGCCGATATCGACTACGGGCTGTCGGAAGCGAAGACCACCTACGGCGTGATCGGCGTGAAGGTGTGGATCTTCAAGGGCGAGGTGTTCGACAAGACCGAAGCGGAAGCGCTGCCGGCGGACGCGGTCGAGAAGGGCGCCGAAAAGGTCGCCGAAAAGGTCGCGGAGAAGGTCGCGGACAAGCCCGCGACCGAGGCGACCGCGGGTTAAGGAATCACGGCCATGATGCAACCGAAGCGGACCAAGTACCGCAAACAGTTCAAGGGACGCAATCCCGGCTACGCGAATCGCGGCAGCACGGTGGCGTTCGGCGAGTACGGACTGAAGGCGACCAGCCGCGGCCGGATGACGGCGCGTGAGATCGAAGCGGCGCGCCGCGCCGTGTCGCGTTACGTCAAGCGCGGTGGACAGATCTGGCTGCGCGTATTTCCGGATGTGCCGGTCACGCAGAAGCCACTCGAAGTGCGTATGGGCAGCGGCAAGGGCAACGTCGAGTACTGGATCGCCCGCGTCCAGCCCGGAAAGGTTTTGATCGAGATGGAAGGTGTGACCGAGGACATCGCACGCGAAGCGTTCCGTCTCGCGGCCGCGAAGCTGTCGGTTTCCACCATGTTCGTACGACGCCAGGTGCGCTGATGAACGCCAAAGAACTACGCGGCAAGCAGCCGGCCGAATTGCGGGAAGAGCTCATGAAGCTGCGGCGTGAGCAGTTCAACCTGCGCATGGCGCGCGCTACGGGGCAGCCGCCGAAGAACGATCAGTGGCTCAAGGTTCGCCGCAACATCGCGCGGCTGAAGTTCGTGCTGGCGGAGAAACAGACCGCCGCGGCGAAGAGGTAAGGCTGATGACCGAGACGCAAGCGCAGGACGCAGCGGTGAAGGGTGAGCGCACGCTCACCGGCCGCGTGACCAGCAACAAGATGAGCAAGACCATCGCCGTGGAGATCGAGCGGCTGGTGAAGCATCCGAAGTACGGCAAGTACGTGCGCCGGACCACCAAGTTGCTCGCGCACGACGAAAAGAACGAGAGCCGCGCAGGCGACAAGGTCGCCATCGTGCAGTGCCGCCCGCTGTCGCGACGCAAGTCGTGGCGCCTGGTGCGCGTCCTGGAACGCGCCGACGCACGCTGAGGATCGAGCCATGATTCAGATGCGAACCATGCTCAATGCCGCGGACAACAGCGGCGCCCGCACGCTGATGTGCATCAAGGTGCTGGGCGGCACGCGCCGCCGTTACGCCACGGTGGGCGATGTGATCAAGGTGAGCATCAAGGACGCAATTCCGCGCGGCAAGGTCAAGAAAGGCGAGGTGTATGACGCGGTGGTGGTGCGGACCCGGCGGGGGGTGCGGCGGCCCGACGGCTCGCTGATCCGCTTCGACGGCAACGCTGCGGTGCTGCTCACCAATAAGCTCGAGCCGATCGGCACGCGCATCTTCGGACCGGTGACGCGCGAGCTGCGCAACGCCCAGTTCATGAAGATTATTTCGCTGGCGCCCGAAGTCCTGTAAGCGTTCTGTAAGCGCCGGAGCATCGAGAGAGCCGATATGCAGAAGATCAGAAAAGGTGACGATGTGGTGGTCATCGCCGGGCGCGATAAGGGCCGGCGTGGCGCCGTCATCAAAGTGCTCGACGACGGCCGCGTGCTGGTCGAGAACGTCAACATGGTGAAGAAGCATCAGCGCGGCAATCCGCAGAGCAAGACCCGGGCGCAGGGCGGCATCATCGAACGCGAAGCGCCGCTGCAGATCTCGAATGTCGCGCTGTGGAATGCCGCCGCCAAGAAAGGCGATCGCATCGGCATTCGTACGCTCGCGGACGGCAAGCGCGTGCGCTTCTTCAAGTCCAACAAGGAAGTCGTCGATACCTGAGGCAGATCCGAGTCATGGCAGCAAGACTTCACAAGCAATACCGCGACACCATCGTGCCCGGGCTCAAGAAGACCCTCGAGCTCGAGAACACCATGCAGGTGCCGCGCATCACCAAGATCACGGTCAACATGGGCGTGGGCGAGGCCGTGGCTGACAAGAAGGTCATGGACCACGCGGTTGGCGACCTGACCAAGATCACGGGACAGAAGCCGCTCGTCACCAAGGCGCGCAAGTCCGTCGCTTCCTTCAAGGTGCGTGGCGGTCAGCAAGTCGGCTGCAAGGTCACGCTGCGCGGCGCTCGCATGTACGAGTTCCTGGATCGACTGATCAACATCGCGATCCCTCGCATTCGCGACTTCCGCGGGCTGTCGACGCGCTCGTTCGATGGCCGCGGCAGCTACAGCCTGGGTGTGCGCGAACAGATTATTTTCCCCGAGATCGCTTATGACGCGGTTGACCAGATCCGGGGCATGGATATCACGATCACCACCAACGCGAAGGACAACAAGCAGGGACGTGCACTGCTCGAAGCCTTCAATTTCCCGTTCCGACGCTGAGGTTAAGCATGGCTAAGACCAACATGGTCGAGCGCGAGAAGCGACGCGCCAAGATAGTGAAGAAGTACGCTGCCAAGCGTGCGGAGCTCAAGGAAACGATCCGCGACCCCAAGACGGGAGCGGAAGAGCGGCAGGCCGCGCAGGCGAAACTGCAGGCGTTGCCGCGCGATGCCAACCCGGTCCGCCAGCGCAATCGCTGCGCGATTACCGGGCGCTCGCGTGGCGTGTATCGCAAGTTCGGACTTGCGCGCACCAAACTGCGCGAGGCGGCGATGCGTGGCGATATTCCGGGCCTGAGCAAGGCGAGCTGGTGAGGGGCAATCCATGAGCATGACTGATCCGATTGCAGACCTTCTCACCCGTATCCGCAATGGCCAGCGCGCGGGCAAGCCCGACGTTTCGCTCGCGGCCTCGAAGCTCAAGGTGGCGGTGGTCAAGGTGCTGAAGGACGAAGGGTACGTGGCCGACTATGCCGTGGCACGGGATGGCAGCAAGGCGACTCTGAGCGTGCAGCTCAAGTATCACGACGGTCGTCCGGTGATCGATCGCCTCGATCGCGTGAGCCGTCCGGGCCTGAGAATTTATCGCGGTCGTACCCAGCTGCCGAAGATCCTGGGCGGCATGGGCATCGTGATCGTGTCGACGCCCAAGGGTGTGATGACGGACGCGCAGGCGCGCGCTACCGGACAGGGCGGCGAAGTCCTGTGTGTCGTTTCCTGATGCAGGTGTAGCCATGTCCCGTGTTGCCAGAAAACCCGTCGATCTGCCGCAGGGCGTAAGCGCCATCGTCGCCGACGCCTCGGTAGCCGTGAAGGGAGCGAAGGGCAGTCTGACGCTCGCGCTCAAGCCCGGCATCAGGGTCGAACAGGAAGAGAAGACACTCGTCGTGAAGGTGGCGGAGCAGGATGCCGAGGGAATCCAGGCAGTCGCCGGTGCGACGCGTGCGCACCTCGCGAACATGATTACGGGAGTGAGCAAGGGCTACGACCGTAAGCTCGAACTTGTGGGCGTCGGTTATCGCGCGGCGGTGCAGGGTAAGACGCTTAACCTGACCCTGGGCTTCTCGCATCCGGTCGCCTTCTCGATCCCCGAAGGCATCACGATCGAGACGCCGAGCCAGACCGAGATCCTGATCAAGGGCATCGACCGCCAGAAGGTCGGCCAGGTGGCCGCCGAGATTCGTGGCTTTCGTCCACCGGAGCCCTACAAGGGCAAGGGCGTGCGCTACTCCGGCGAGCAGATCACGTTGAAGGAAGCCAAGAAGAAGTGATGGGCGGAACATGAGCGGAAAGAAAGCACAGAGATTGCGACGCGCGGTGCGTACCCGCGCCAAGATCCGCGAGCTGCGGGTGGCGCGCCTGAACGTGCATCGCACGCCGCAGCACATTTATGCGCAGGTCATCGCGGCCGATGGCGGGCACGTGCTCGCGTCCGCCTCGACAGTACAGAAGGAAGTGCGCCAGGGTCTGAAGGGCACCGGCAACGTCGATGCGGCGAAGGCGGTCGGGAAGGCGATTGCCGAGCGCGCCAAGGCGGCGGGCATCGAGCAGGTCGCGTTCGATCGCTCCGGTTTCAAGTTTCACGGGCGCTTGAAGGCTCTCGCCGACGCCGCCCGTGAGAATGGTCTCAAGTTCTAGACAGGTCGGGACAAACACTCATATGGCCAGAGTCGAAAAACCGTCAAGCGGCGATGAGCTGCTCGAGAAACTCGTAGCGGTGAATCGCGTTGCCAAGGTCGTCAAGGGTGGCCGGCAGTTCGGCTTCACCGCGCTCACAGTGGTTGGTGATGGCGCGGGCCGGGTGGGCTTTGGGTATGGCAAGGCACGCGAAGTGCCGGTGGCGATTTCCAAGGCCATGCAGCAGGCACGCAAGAACATGGTCCAGGTCAGTCTGCGCAACGACACGCTGCATTACGCGGTCACTGGTGCGCACGGCACGACGCGGGTGTACATGCAGCCCGCAGCGGATGGCACGGGCGTCATCGCGGGCGGCGGCATGCGTGCCGTATTCGAATGCGTCGGTGTGCGCAACGTGCTCGCCAAGAGTTACGGCTCGCGCAATCCCATCAACGTGGTGCGGGCGACCATGAAGGCGCTCGCCAATGTGCGTTCTCCCGAGGACATTGCCGCGAAGCGCGGCAAGTCGGTCGAGGAGATTCTGGGAGCGGGCACGTGAGCGAGGCGATCAAGGTGACGCTGGTACGCAGCGTTCACGGGCAACTGCGCAACATCGCGGCCTCGGTACGCGGCCTCGGGCTGCGTCGTATCAATCAGACTGTGGTGGTCAAGGACACTCCTGAGAACCGCGGCATGATCGAGACGGCCAAGCACATGGTGAAAGTCGACCGCCAGTAGTCGGCCACTCAAACGGAATGCATCGATGCGTCTGAACTCAATCAAGCCCGCGCGTGGCGCCAAGCGTCCTCGCCTGCGTGTCGGTCGGGGAGCCTCGGCTGGCCAGGGCAAGACCTGCGGACGGGGCGTGAAAGGCCAGCGCGCCCGTAAGGGCGGGTACCACAAGGTGGGCTTCGAAGGTGGCCAGATGCCCCTGCAGCGCCGGCTGCCGAAGACCGGATTCAGGTCTGCGATCAAGGCGACTCGCGCCGAGGTACGACTGAGTGACCTTGAAGCATTGAAAGCCGGCCTCATTGACCTGAAGGCACTGATCGAGGCGAAAGTCGTCCCGGTGCATACCGAACGCGCCAAGGTGATCCTGTCGGGTGAGCTCAAGAAGGCTGTAACGCTCAAGGGCGTTGCGGTCACCAAGGGCGCGCGCGCTGTGATCGAAGCGGCCGGCGGCAAAATCGAGGACTGATTCTCCAAATCCATGGCCAATCCCGTCACCACCAATCCGGCTGCAGCATTCAGCGAAGCGACGCGTCTTACCGACATGCGTCGCCGCTTGCTGTTCCTGATCGGCGCGCTGATCGTCTATCGCATCGGCACGTTCATCCCGGTGCCGGGTATCGATCCGGCGGCGTTGGCGCGCTTTTTCGAGGATCAGGCGGGGACCATCCTCGGGGTCTTCAACATGTTTTCGGGCGGCGCGCTGCGCCGCTTCAGCATCTTCGCGATGAACGTGATGCCATACATTTCGGCGTCGATCATCGTGCAGATGATGACCGTCGTCGTGCCCTCCCTCACCGCGCTCAAGAAGGAAGGCGAGTCAGGGCGGCGCAAGATCACCCAGTACACGCGTTATGGCACGGTCGGGCTGGCGCTGTTTCAGAGCTTCGGTGCGGCCGTGGCGCTGCAGAACGGAGGCATGGCGATTGCCCCGGGGCCCCAGTTCCTGTTCACGGCCACCGTGACCATGACGACCGGAACCATGTTCCTGATGTGGCTCGGCGAACAGATCACCGAGCGCGGCATCGGCAACGGTATCTCGATGATCATCATGGCCGGAATTGTGGCAGGGCTGCCGAACGCGATTGCCAACACGCTGCAACAGGTTCAATCAGGCGAGATGAATCCCGCCTTTGTCCTGGTGCTGCTCATCGTGATCCTCGGTGTCACGACCTTCTGCGTGTTCGTGGAACGCGCCCAGCGGCGCATCGCGGTCAACTATGCCAAGCGCCAGGTCGGGCGACGCATGTATGCCGGGCAGAGCAGCCATCTGCCGTTCAAGCTCAACATGTCGGGCGTGATCCCGCCGATCTTCGCCTCATCGCTCCTGTTGTTCCCCGCCACGATGGCGAGCTTCTTTGGCACCAGCGATACGCCCTCGGCTGTGCAGAGCGTCCTGCAACAACTTTCGGCAACCCTCGGCTACGGACAGCCCATACACCTGGTGTTCTACGCGGGGCTCATCATCTTCTTCTGTTTCTTTTACACGGCACTGGTGTTCAATGCGCGGGAAACCGCCGACAACCTGAAGAAGTCCGGTGCATTCATTCCCGGGATCCGGCCCGGCCAGCAGACCGCGGAATATATCGACAAGGTGCTGACGCGTCTCACGATGTGGGGCGCGTTGTACGTGACCGCAGTGTGCGTACTGCCCGAGATGCTCAATTCGTACGGCAGCGTGCCATTCCAGTTCGGCGGCACCAGCCTGCTCATCGTGGTGGTGGTGGTGATGGACTTCATGGCGCAGCTGCAGGCGCACCTGATGTCGCATCAGTACGAAGGGCTGATGAAGAAGGCGAATTTGCGAGGTTATGGGCGAACCCCGTGACCCGATTGGAATTGGAGCAGCGAAAGTGAAAGTCAGGCCATCAGTCAAGAAGATCTGCAAGAACTGCAAGGTCGTGCGCCGTCGCGGCGTGGTCTACATCATCTGCAGCAGCGATCCGCGGCACAAGCAACGGCAAGGTTGAGCGAGAGGAACAGCAGTCATGGCACGCATCGCGGGCATCAACATTCCGATGAACAAGCACATCGTCATCGGGCTGACACACATCTACGGCGTGGGCAAGTCGCAGGCGGTCAAGGCCTGTGCGTCTGCCGGTGTGAAGCCTGAGACCAAGGTCAAGGACCTCACCGAACCCGAGGTCGCGGCACTGCGTACGCAGGTCGCGAAGCTCACGGTCGAGGGCGACCTGCGGCGCGAGGTCTCGATCAATATCAAGCGGCTCATGGACCTCGGCTGTTATCGCGGCATTCGGCACCGCAAAGGGCTGCCAGTGCGCGGTCAGCGCACGCGCACCAACGCGCGCACCCGCAAGGGTCCGCGCAAGGCAGCGATCAAGATGAATGCGCCGGTTGGCAAGGCGTAAGCAAGGCAACAGGGCGCGAACTCAAGAGGCTATATGGCGGAACAGAAACAGCAGCAGCAACAGCAGGGTCAGGGCGCAGCGGCGACCGGCAAGCAGCGCAAGAAGGTGCGCAAGAATGTGCTCGAGGGCATCGCGCACGTGCACGCATCCTTCAACAACACGATCGTCACCATCACGGATCGGCAGGGGAATACGCTTTCCTGGGCGACGGCCGGCGGCTGCGGTTTCCGCGGCTCGCGCAAGAGCACGCCCTTTGCCGCCCAGGTGGCAGCCGAAAAGGCCGGCAATGCCGCGCAGGAGCATGGCGTGAAGAACGTCGAAGTGCGCGTCATGGGTCCCGGCCCCGGCCGCGAATCTGCGGTGCGTGCGCTCAATGCCTGCGGCCTGAAAATCACCAACATTGAAGATGTGACTCCGATCCCCCATAACGGTTGCCGCCCTCCGAAGCGGCGCCGCGTCTAAGCGAGGTCATGCATGGCTCGTTACCTGGGTCCCAAGTGCAAACTCTCGCGTCGCGAGGGCACGGACCTGTTTCTCAAGAGTGGCGTCAAGCCGCTCGAATCGAAGTGCAAGCTCGAAGTGCCGCCGGGCGGCATCAAGGGTGAGCGTCGCACGCGTCTGTCGGACTACGGCCTGCAGCTGCGTGAGAAGCAGAAGCTGCGCCGGATGTACGGCATCCTGGAGCGTCAGTTCGCAAACTATTACGAGCGCGCCTCCGGGCGGCCGGGCGCGACCGGCGAGACGCTGTTGCAGCTGCTCGAAACCAGGCTGGACAACGTCGTCTACCGCATGGGTTTCGCGTCGACCCGCGCCGAAGCGCGGCAGCTCGTCAATCACAAGGCGATCGCCGTGAATGACAAGCTGGTGAATATCCCCTCATATCAATGCAAAGCGGGAGACACTATCGCGCTGCGTGAGAAGGCGAAGAAGCAGCAACGCATCGCCGCCGCGCTCGCGATCGCCGCCCAGGTCGGTTTTCCGGACTGGGTGGAAGTGGACGACAAGAAAATGTTTGGCGTTCTGAAATCTGTGCCCGACCGCGACGAGATCCTCCCGGACATCAACGAGAGCCTCGTGGTCGAGCTGTATTCGAAGTAAATGTAGTTGAAGGTGCACCCAATGCAGGGATCTGTCGCCGAGTTTCTGAAGCCCCGTGTCGTCAAGGTGCAACCGCTGACGTCGCGTCACGCACGCGTCGTCATCGAGCCGTTCGAACGCGGGTTTGGCCATACGCTGGGCAATGCGCTGCGTCGCGTGCTGCTGTCTTCCATGCCCGGTTCGGCAATCACCGAAGCGGATATCGATGGCGTGCTGCACGAGTACACCAGCATCGAGGGCGTGCAGGAGGATGTCGTGGACATTCTCCTCAACCTCAAGGCGATCGCGCTGCGCATGCATGCGCGCGATATCGCCGAAATCCGCCTGCACAAGAAGGGCCCTGGCCCGGTGACGGCGGGAGATATCAGCGCCGACCACGATGTCGAAGTGCTGAATCCTGACCTGGTGATCGCCAACCTGACCAAGGCCGGCGAGCTCAACATGACGCTCAAGGTGGAGCGCGGCCGCGGTTATCGCCCGGCAGTGCAGCGCGCGGCTTTCGAGGAACAGAGTCGTCCGATCGGCCGCCTGCAACTCGATGCATCGTTCTCTCCGGTGCGACGTGTGACCTACACCGTCGAAGCGGCGCGCGTCGAGCAACGCACTGACCTCGACAAGCTGATCATCGACATCGAGACCAACGGCACGATCGATCCAGAGGAAGCCATCCGGCGCGCTGGCTCGATCCTCAAGGATCAGCTGTCAGTGTTCGTCGACCTGCAGGGTCAGGACGAGGCAGTGGCCAAGTCGTCCGAAGCGCAATTTGACCCGATCCTGTTGCGTCCGGTCGATGAGCTGGAGCTCACCGTTCGCAGCGCGAACTGTCTGAAGGCGGAAAACATCCATTACATCGGCGATCTCGTGCAGCGCACGGAAGTCGAGCTGCTGCGCACCCCGAATCTCGGCAAGAAGTCACTCACCGAGATCAAGGAAGTGCTGGAAAGCCACGGCCTCACCCTCGGGATGCGACTCGAGAACTGGCCGCCGGCCGGACTGAAGCGCGAAGAAGAGCGCGAGACCGTCTGACATGCGTCATCAACTTTCCGGCCGGCAGCTGAGCCGCAACAGCGCGCATCGCCATGCGCTGATGCGCAACATGGCGGCATCGCTCCTGCGCCACGAAACGATCCGCACTACGCTGCCCAAGGCCAAGGAGCTGCGTCGTGTCGTCGAGCCGCTGATAACGCTTGGGAAAAGCGACAGCCTCGCTTCGCGCCGCCGCGCTTTCGCGCAGCTGCGTGACGAGCAGCTGGTCGAGAAGCTGTTCGGAGAGCTTGGGCCCCGTTACCAGACCCGACCCGGTGGCTATACGCGCATTCTGCGCATGATGCCGCGGCCGGGCGACGCTGCGCCCATGGCCCTGATGCAACTCGTGGATCAGCCCGAGAAGGCGGCCGAGGCGCCAGCCGCGGAGTCGGACAAGAAGGCGGAAAAGAAGCAAAAGAAGGCCGCGAAGGCTGAGGCAGCCGCGCCTGCGACGGAGCAGAAGCCCAAGCGCAAGGCGAAGAAGGCGGCCGCAGCGGAGAGCGCGGACGAGCCTGCACCGAAGAAGAAGGCAGCAAAAAAGAAGGCAACCGCAAAGCCCGCCAAAAAGAAGGCGAAGAAGTAAGTACTTCGCGAACTGCTAGATCGATCGCACGAGGCCGGGGCTTTCAAGTCCCGGCCTCTTTCTTTGTGCCGGCGCCACTGTCCGGGCGTGCCATAGCCCCACCGGCAACTCTCCGCTAGGCTCTCAGCACCGCCGGCATCCGTCGGCTTTCGCTACAGGCGGGGGGAGGGACCGATGAGCTTCGTATCTGAATTCAAAGAATTCGCGATGAAGGGCAACATGGTCGATATGGCTGTCGGCATCGTCATCGGTGCGGCCTTCGGCAAAATTGTGTCTTCACTGGTGGGCGACGTCGTCATGCCACCCCTCGGCATGGCGATCGGTGGCGTCAACTTCACCGATCTCGCAGTCACGCTCGGAACCAACCCGACGACTAGCGCGCCGGTCGTGCTGAAGTACGGCGCTTTTCTGCAAACATTGTTCGATTTTCTGATCATCGCGCTGGTGCTCTTCATCGCGATCCGCGCGATCAACAAGCTGAAGAAACAACCGGCTGCGCTTGCCGCACCACCGCCGCCGCCGCGTGAAGAGGTTTTGCTCACCGAGATTCGAGACTTGCTGGCGAAACAACACCGCTGAAGTCCGCGGGCCGATTTTTGGCGCGCCGGAGTTCAGCCCGTGAGCTGGGCAAAAGCGTTCCGGGTGAGGTTCTCGTGGCCGCTCGAGGTCACGACGAGATCGTCTTCCACGCGAATGCCGCCGTAAGGCCGCAGCGCATCGACGCGCTTCCAGTTGATGCGAGCGGCGTGGCCATTGGTGCGTGCTGCCTGCAGCAGCGAATCGATGAAGTAGATACCGGGCTCGACCGTAACGGCGAACCCCGGTTCAAGCTTGCGTGTAAGCCGCAGGAACGGCTGGGTCGCCGGCGGCTCGATCCGGGCACCCGTTGCATCGCGCATGAACCCGCCAACGTCGTGCACCTGCAGACCCAGCAGATGGCCGATGCCGTGCGGAAAGAACACGCGGCTGAGTCCGGACTCCACCGCTTCGGCTGCTGGCGTAGCGATGACGTCAGCATCGCGCAACACCTGCGCGAGCGCGCTATGCGCGCGCATTTGGAACTCGCAATAGTCGATACCCGGGCGGACCTCGCCGCATAACGATTGTTGTGCGCTGTCGACGGCCTCGACGAGCGTCGCGAACGCTCCGTCGTGCGCCGCATAGGTGCGCGTAATGTCGCAGGCATAACCATTGAACTGGGCACCGGCATCGATCAGGAGCGAGCGCCGCTCGCCCGCCTGCGGTCGGGGCCGCTCCAGGTACTGATAATGGAGCACCGCGCCGTTGGCGTTGTAGGCCACGATGTTGTTGTAGGGCATTTCTTCTTCACGCTGGCCACACGCTTCGAGATACGCCATGTGCGTTCCATATTCGGATGCACCGTCACGGAACGCGCGCTCGGCCGCGCGATGCCCACGAACCGCAATCGCGGTGGCGCGACGCATGCACTCGACTTCATAGGGGGTCTTGGTGGCGCGGTCGTAGTGCAGTCGATCGAGCAGGGCCTGCGGATTGACCTGATCGAAACCCCAGTCAGACATTGTCGCGGCGGACTCGCCCACAAACACGCTTCGTGCGGAGCCGGCACGCAGGTGAGGACGTGCGTCGGCGAGCGCTGCTATGGGCCGCAGGTCGAAGTGCTCGACCCAGAATTCGGTCGGCAGCGCCGGCGGCTTGTACCAATAGTCCACCGGCTGGTGAAACAAGAGAATTGGCCGCTTTCCTGGAGAGTAGAGGATGAAGCAGTCGGGGTTGTCGAGAATCGGTGCCCAGGCTTTGAAGTGCGGATTGCTCTTGAAGGGATACGCCTGGTCGTCGAGAAACAGCATCGACAGAGCGCCGGAATAGATCACCAGCCGATCGGCCTTTACTGCCTCGAGCGCACCGTCGCTGCGCCTGCTCATCTCTCGCAGATGCGCCGCGAACAACTCACCCAGGCTGCGCGTAGCAGTCGTAGTCACCGAGGATTCGAATTGCATTGCAACTCTTTGAATGTGCTTGAATTAGAGAATGTCGCGTCGGTTGACCAGGAATCGATGCGCGTGAGCACCTGTGCTCTCTCACTCATAACCAGGTCGAGCACGACGTGAAACAGCATAGCGCGACTGCAAATTGAGTTAACAATACATGGCCGGAGCACGACATCGGCAGATGCAGATCCGGCGCGTCGCAAAGTACCGACACCCATCCGGGTTCCAGTTTAAAAAGCCCGGTAAACACTCTAGAATCCGCGGCCGCGATAAGGTGAATTAAACGAGACAAAACTAGTTTGCCTCTGTCGGCGGATCCATAAACTTTCCAATCCTTTTCGGGGTAACGAGATGAAGATCAAATCTGCTCTTAGCGCCCTCGCTGCGGCGCTTCTGTTGAGCGCCTGCGGGGGCGGTGGCGGCGCTGCAGACCAGGCTGCTGACTCAGCCAAGCAGGCAGCGGACGCGGCCGGACAGGCTGCCGACTCAGCTGGCCAGGCAACGGATGCAGCTGGCAACGCGGCCGGCGCAGCTGCGGATGCAGCTGGCCAGGCGGCCGATGCGTCTGGCGCACCCGCCGACGCTCCTGCTCCGGCGGAGCCCGCGCCTCAGCAGTAACTGCTGACGCAAATTCGGACAGCCCGGGCAGGTTCACTGCCCGGGCGAGTTCGAAGGGCCGGGATTTTCTGCAGGCGCGTTCCGGCCCAATCGAGGTTCAAGTGGCGGTCAGTATCCGTGATGCACAAGGGTCGTCCGACGACCGCAAGTGGATCCAGGGGGCCTACCGCGACTATCTGAACGATCTCGCCATGCTTAACACCGGGATTTTCCCGGTACTGGGCGAATTTGGCCACCGCGAGCCGGACCTTCTGGCGCGCTGGTTTGCCGATGATCGGGCTCATCCACTGCTGATCCTGAAGTCCGATACGCCGGCTGGGTTCGCACTCGTCGTGCGCCCTGTCAACATTGCGAGTGGCAAGCCGACGATCGATTACCGGATGTCGGAGTTTTTTGTGCTCGCGAAGTACCGCCGGCTCGGAATCGGTCGCGACGCAGCGCAGCTCATCCTCAACCGCTTCTCGGGACAGTGGGAAGTGACGGAATACCTGCGCAATGCCGGCGCGGTGCGTTTCTGGCGCAGCGTCATTGCAACGTATACGCGTGGCCAATACACGGAGCGAATCACCGACGGAGAGGTGCGGCAGGTGTTCCGGTCGATCAACAGCCCGGCAGTGCGCAACGGCGAGAAGCGCTCGTGAGACGGCTCCTGCAGATGCTGGTCGCGCTGCTCGGCAGCACTGTAGCCACCGCGCAAACGCCAGCGGATATCGCGCGCTGCACGGCCATCGATTCCGATTCCGAGCGCCTGAAGTGCTACGACAAACTGTTCGTACCGTCCGCAAGTCAGCCACAAGAACAGAGCAAGGCTCCCGCCACGATTGCGGCCGCAGCGCCGGCCGCTGCCGCAACAAGTGCCGACCTCGATGACTTCGGGTTGGACGGCCGCAAACCTGCCGGCCAGGCCGACGAGCCCGCAGGTCCGGACGAAATGCAAGCCCGGATCGCGAAGCTCGTCGCTCAGCCGCGAGGCGAGTACGTTCTGACGCTCGACAACGGCCAGGTCTGGCAACAGAGAGAATACGACTGGCACTTCGCTTTCAGCGTGGGCGACGAGGTCATCATCAAGCGTGGTCTCATGAAGTCCTATCGGCTGCAACAGAAAGGCGACAACCGGACGACACCGGTCACCCGGATCCGTTAACCCTGAGGAGCTCTCACCATGAACAAGGCGCGCGCCGCTTCGCTGGATACGCAAACCGTGATCGCGACGCTCAATCGCATTCTGGAGCTCGAGCTCGCGGGCGTCGTGCGCTACCTGCACTACAGCTTCATGATCTTCGGTCACCACCGCATTCCGATCACTGCATGGTTGCGGACTCAATCCACCGAGTCGATGGCGCACGCCGTGCTGACCGGAGAGCACGTCACCGCGTTGGGCGGACACCCATCACTCAAGATTGGCGAATTGCTCGAAACCCACAAGCACAGCGTGGACGACATCCTCAAGGAAGCGTTGGCGCACGAGGAAGTAGGCCTGACTGAGTATCGCAAGCTCCTGTCGCTCGTGGCCGGCGAAAACATCATGCTGGAGGAATTTGCGCGTGCGCAGATCGCGGCGGAGGAACAGCACCTGGCGGAAATCCGCAAGATGATGAGGCGCAGCGCCTGAGTTTTATCGCGCGCCATTCGCGAGCTCGCGCGCACGTATAAGAAGAAAAGGAGCGTGGTTATGACAAGCCGCGCACCTTATGTTTGGTCGGACTCAATCTGAGTACCGCATCACTCCCCACTGGAATGTGAACTTGATTCTGCCGGGCGACCACTCGTCCGTGCGTTGAAACCGATCATCGGTTCGGTTTGAGCGCAGCGGCGCGTGCAGCGATAACGCGCGCCATGCGTACACATATCGCTACTGCCAAAGGCTTCACCATCCTCGAGTTGATGGTCGCCGTCTCAGTGCTGGCCGTCCTGCTTGCCACGGGTGTGCCCAGCTTCGTGCAGATCATCCGTAACAATCGCATCACCGCCCAGAGCAACGAACTGGTATCGGCGCTCAACGTCGCGCGCAGCGAGTCGATCAAGCGCGGCATACCGGTAAGCGTCTGCTCGAGTGCCGATGGCGCGACCTGTGCCGGCAGCGCGACGTGGGGCACAGGCTGGATCGTGTTCACGGACGGCCTCGGAGCTGCGGGGGCTGTGAACCCTGCCGTACCCGTCGAGACCGGCGATCAGATCCTGCAGGTCTGGCCCGCGGTCCAGGGCGGTCTGCAGCTCAATTCCGTGGCAGGCACTGCGCCCGTGTCGGTGGCTCGCAACTTCGTCCAGTACTCCTCGACGGGAATGCCGAGTCCCATCGCTGCAACCAATTTCTCCCTGTTCAAGAGCGGCGCGCCGGCCAGTTCGGCACGTTGCATCACGGTGAGCACGGCGGGGCGCATCAGCACCGCGCAAGCCCTATGTCCTTAGTAGTGAGAGCCAAATGAAGCGGCAATTCATGAACACTTGCAACGTAAAGGAGGGTCGTCAAAGCGGGATGACCTTGATCGAGACACTGGTCGCTCTGCTGGTGCTTTCGATCGGCTTGCTCGGTGTCGCAGCGCTGCAGATGACGAGTCTGCGCAACAATCACGCTGCGCACACACGCTCGCAGGCGACTGCGCTCGCTTACGACATCGCAGACCGGATGCGCGCCAACCGCACCGTTGCAGTTGGCGGCGGTTACAACATCGCGCTCGGTGCAGTGCCCGGCGCACCCGCGACCCTGGCCGATATCGACATCCTGGCGTGGAAAAACTCGCTGGGGGCCGCGCTACCGGCCGGCGACGGCGCGATCACCACGGATGCCGCCGTGACGGGCGATCCGAACATCGTACGCATCACCATTCGCTGGGACGACTCACGCGGGGTTGAAGCCCCGGTGCAGTTCGTCACCGATACCCGGCTGTAAATCATGCGACCCGAGGCAGTCATGAAAAATCAGATGCAACGTGGTTTCAGCGTCGTCGAGCTGATGGTGGCCGTGACGTTGAGCATGATCCTGATGGCCGGCGTACTTTCGATCTTCGCTAGCTCGAAGGTCACATATCTCTCCAATGAGAAGACCGCGCGGGTGCAGGAAAACGGCCGGATGGCGCTCGACCTGATCGTGCGGGATATCCGCGCATCGGGCTATATGGGCTGCGCGAAGGCAGTGCCTTTCAACACCACTCTCAACACGCCAACAGCGCTGCTCTGGGATTACTCGCGACCGATGCAGGGTTTCGAGTGGACAGGTCCTGGTTCATGGTCTCCCGCGCTGACGACGGCAGTGATTCCGGCAGCGCAGGCGGCGCAGGACGGCAGCGATGCGATCCTGCTGCGCGTCGCGCAGCGCGAAGGTACGTCGCAACGTGTAACGAACAACCTGGTGAGCGCCACTGACAATCCGCAGGTCACCGCTGCCGTCGCAAACGGCGTCATGATGATCACCGATTGCAATGCCTCGACCGTATTCCAGGTGACCGGTAATGCGCCGCCGGTGGTCCAGCACATCGCCGGTGGGGCAACCACCGCTGGTCCTGGCAACTCGACCAACAACCTCAGCTACGTCTATCAGAGGGATGCGCGGCTGATCCCGATGCAGACGATTGCCTACTACGTGCGCAACAACTCCTTGTGGCGGGTTATCGGCACGAACACGCCAGAGGAACTGGTCGAAGGCGTGCAGGCCCTACAGATCGTCTACGGCGAAGACACCGATGCGGATCGCATCGTCAACAACTACGTTGCCGCGGATGCGGTAACCAACTGGGCCAACATCGTCAGCGTGTCGGTCTCCCTCCTGGTGCGCTCGGAGCAAACCGGTACCGACATCGACTCTCAGACTTACAACCTGCTCGGCACCAACGTCGGTCCCTTCAATGATCGCCGTCAGCGAATGCTGTTCGTCACTACCGCTGCGTTGCGCAACGTTGCCATCTGAATCCAGTGAGTAATCCCATGCAAATGCAGTTCTCCCGGTCCCGCGAGTCGGGCGCCATCCTGGTCATCAGCCTGCTGCTGTTGCTGGTGATGACGTTGCTTGGCATCGCGGCGATGCAGACCACCGGCATGGAAGAACGGATGGCTGGCAACACGCGCAACATCAATCTTGCCTTCCAGGGCGCGGAAGCGGGACTGCGTGACGCGGAAGACCGCATCCGCATCATGGTCACGCGGCCCGACAGCTGTTCTGCCCTGCCGTGCGTCGTGTGGCAGCGTAACGTCATCGAGGGCATGTCGGCGACGCCGGTCCGCGATCGCAACAAGGCCTGGTGGGTGAACACCGGCCAGGAATACGGCATCGCAGGCACCAAACAGCTCGCTGACGTAACCATCGATCCGCTGAGCGTGACCGAGGAGCTCGGCTTCATACCCGACAGTCTCACGACAGGCCACGGCCCGCCCGAAGGGCGCGATTTCTATCGCGTGACGGCACATTCATTCGGTGGCAACGAGACCGCCCGCGCGGTTCTCGAGACCACCTACACGCGTCGCTTCTGACCATCGACCCCATTGCACAGAACCGGTTATCGGAGAGCTGACATGAGCCTCAAATCCTTGTACACCCGACTGCTGATCGCTGCTGCTGCGGCAGCCCTCACGTCGATCCAGGCGGGAACTGCCATCGCAGCGGTGCCGGTACTCAGCGACGCGCCGCTGTTCCTCAACGGCACCGTGGCACCGCTCAACATGCTGGTCATGGGCCGCGACCACAAGCTCTATTACGAAGCGTACAACGACCATACGGATCTCGATGGCGACGGCACGCTCGACATCGGTTACGACGGCTATCTGCAGAATCCGGATGGCACGTACAAGATCAACTACTTCGGCTATTTCGATTCGTTCAAGTGCTACACCTATGACGGCGCCAACAATCGCTTCAATGCCGCCTCGGTCACGGCCAACAAGAAGTGTTCGGGGCAATGGAGTGGTGACTGGCTGAACTACATCACCATGAGCCGCATCGATGCACTGCGCAAGGTGCTCTACGGTGGCTACCGTTCTACCGACGGCACCGGAGCGTCGACGGTCACGGTGCTGGAACGCTCACTGCTGCCGCAGGACGCCCACAGCTGGGGCAAATCCTACGAAAGTGTCGCCAAGGACGGTTACAACATCAGCGAGTACACGCCGCTGTCGATACCTGCGGCTAACTCCAGCCATCTGTTCGTCAACACGACGCTGCTCGGACAGACCAACCCGCTGCTGCGCGTGATCACCAACAAGCAGGACTCGAGCGGCAACCCGCTCAAGATCTGGAACTGGGTGAGCATCGAGCGCCCGGTCGGAAACGATCAGGTCGTGGTTGGCACCGACGCCGCGGGCAAGGAGATTCGCCAGACCCTTGCTCCGGCGCCAACTGACTACCAGGTCCGCGTAAGGGTTTGCGATACCGGCCTTGGCGTCAACACGGTCGAATCGAACTGTCGTCCTTACGGCGCCGCTCCCACTTACAAGCCCACGGGCCTGCTGCAGGACTTCGGCGAGGCGCAGGGCGGCGTCGCCGGCACTGAATTGATGAAGTTCGGCTTGATCACGGGCTCCTACGCGCGCAATACGGATGGTGGCGTCCTCAGACGCACGGTCAGCTCGATCGCGAACGAGATCAATACGGCCGATGGCACCTTCAACACGGGCGTGACCGGCATCATCGAGACACTGAATCGCCTGCGGACTACCGGGTTCGGCGGCAGCTATCAGTACAACTGCGGCTGGAATGTCGCCGGGCCGATCACCGCCGGTGAGTGCCAGATGTGGGGCAATCCGATCGGCGAGATGATGTACGAGGGATTGCGCTACTTCGCCGGCAAACAGGCGCCCACGGCGCTCGTTCAATTCGTTGTTCGGTGCTGGCGAAGAGAGGCTCACTTCCTGGCGGTGGACTTCCGGTTGCGACCTGGGACGATCCGTACAGCTCCAACCCGCGTTGCGCCAAGCCATTCGAGACGGTGATCAGCGACATCAACCCGTCGTACGACACGGATAAGTTGCCTGGCACGGCTTTCGGCGCAGGATTCGTCGGTGACCTCGCCGGCCTCAACGTCCAGAATGAGGGCCAGACGATCTGGGACAACGAGCCTGGGCTCGGTGGCACGCGCAAGATCTTCATCGGCGAATCGGGCTTCAACAATGACAATGCCCCGACGGCGAAGGATGTCAGCAGCCTCGGTGACATCCGCGGTCTCGCGCCCGAGGAGCCGACCAAGCAGGGTGGCTACTACTCGGCCAGCGTTGCTCACTACGGTGTCACGACCGATCTGAATCCCATCACTGGCGACCAGAAGGCCTCGACGTTTGCGGTTGCACTCGCCTCGCCGCTGCCCCGGATCGAGATTCCCATCAACGGCCGGAAGATCACGCTGGTGCCGTTCGCCAAGACGGTCGGCGGCAGTGTGGGTGGCGTAAACGTCTCGGCTGCAAGCACTGCATTCCAGCCCACGAACCAGATCGTCGACTTCTATGTCGATTCCCTCACGGCGACATCGGGCAAGTTCCGCGTGAACTACGAAGACGTGGAGCAGGGCGCCGACCATGACATGGACGCGATTGCCATCTACGAATACAAGGTGAATCGGCGGTTCCGTCGATGTGACAGTGACCTCCGAATACGCTGCCGGCAGCCTCATTCAGCACATGGGCTACGTCATATCCGGCACCGATCGCGACGGCATCTATTTCGAAGTGCGTGACAAGGATACGGCCGCGGGCAACGATCCGGACTACTTCCTCGATACTCCGGATGCGTTTACCGGCACGCCTCCGGCGCCCGACACCGGCGCCGACTCCTGGAAAGACGGCAAGGAGCTGCCGCTGGTTCATACCCGCACCTTCTCGCCCGGCGCGACCGGGGGCGGAGAGATGCTCAAGGATCCGCTCTGGTACGCCGCCAAGTGGGGCGGCTTCCAGGACCAGGACAATAACGGCAGGCCGAACCTCAGCACCGAGTGGGATGAGGACAACGATGGTGACCCGGACAACTACTTCCTGGTGACCAACGCGCTCACCTTGCAAGCCCAGCTCACCAAGGCGTTCAAAGATATCGTCGCACGTGTCGCCTCGGCCTCGTCCGCGTCGGTGAACTCGGGCTCGATCTCGAGCGACACGCGCGTGTACCAGGCAAAGTTCAACAGCGGCGACTGGTCAGGCCAGCTGCTCTCGTTCCCGGTGGCAATGGATGGCACTCTCGCGACGACGGAAGAATGGGATGCAGGCAAGGTCATTCCGGCGCCTGACAGTCGCAGCATCATCACCGTCAACAGCAACAGCACTGCGGCCAAATTCCGCTGGACCTCCGGCACCGGCACGGTCCTGGATGCGACCCGCAAGAGTCAGCTCAGGCTGACCGACCATTCAGCCTTACCCAATGACTGGGGCCAGTATCGCCTCGACTACATCCGCGGCGACGGCGTACGCGAAGATCGCGTCAACAACGTAGCTCCGGTGTTCCGCAATCGACCGGTGCTGCCGGTCCGCAACGTACTGGGCGATATCGTCTCGTCCGCACCAGTGTTCGTGGGCAAGCCGGCCTTCCTCTACGCCGATACGCTCGAGAGCGCACCGTACTCCGCCTTCCGCACGCTGCGGGCCGGCCGCGAGAAGATCGTCTACGCGGGAGCCAATGACGGCATGATGCATGCGTTCAATGCCACGACAGGTGTCGAACGCCTGGCCTTCATACCGGGTCAGGTGTTCAGAAATCTGCCCGAGCTCACCAAGCCGTCCTACACCCATCGCTACTTCGTGGACGGCACGCCAACGGTTGGCGACGTCTTCTATGGTGGCGCCTGGCACACGGTGCTGGTCGGTGGTCTCAACAAGGGCGGCCAGGGTGTCTACGCTCTCGACATCACCAACTCCGTCAGTTTTGCGCGAAGGACAACGCCAGCAGCATCTTCTGCTGGCAGTTCAGCGACAAGGACGGCGACGCGAACGCCAACAACAACGATCGCTGATCTTGGCTATACCTATAGCCGTCCGGCCATCGTGCGCATGCCCAACAACGGCGCGACACCCGGCAAGTGGGTGGCGGTGTTCGGCAACGGCTACAACAACACCGAGAACGATGCGGCCGCAGGTGGCGCGGTCAGCGCGACCGGCAATGCCAGTCGCTCTACATCGTGGACATACAGACGGGCAATCTGATCAAGAAGATCGATACCAAGGTGGGTGCCGCACAGGATCCGCTGGCCCAGGGGCGGCCGAACGGACTTGCAACGCCTGCACTGGTGGATCTGAATGGCGACTCGATGGTCGACTTTGCCTACGCGGGCGACCTGTTCGGAAACATGTGGAAGTTCAAGTTCCCCGATGGCAATTCGGCCAATTGGGACGTCGCCTACTATTCGGGCACCACGCCCGTGCCGCTCTACGTGGCACAGGATTCTGCTGGCAGGCGCCAGCCGATCACCTCGCGTCCGGAAGTCGGCCGCGGTCCGAAGGGTGCCGGTATGGTGGTGCTGTTTGGAACTGGCAAGTTCCTCGAAGCGAACGACAAGGTCGTACCGCCGCTTCCTGCGAACCAGAGAACGCAGACCTTCTACGGCATCATCGACCCGAATGCGGGTGCCACGGACCCGCTGGTCGGTCGCGCCCCGACACTGACGCCGCAGCAGATCCTGGTAGAACAGATGTTCACCTTCACGAACTCCGGCAGCGACCCGGTCAGCACCGCGGACGACACGACTTACACCGTGCCGGCACGTATCACGAGTCAGAATCCGGCCGCGGCGAACACGCGTGGCTGGTACATGGATCTCCTCTCGGGTACGCCGGGTCTACCGCCGCCGGCCGGCTTCAAGGGCGAGATGCAAGTGACCGATTCCATCCTGCGCAACGGTCGCGTGATCTTCACGACCCTGATCCCGGATGCGGACCCGTGTAATTCGGGCGGCACGAGCTGGCTGATGGAAATGGATGCGCTGACGGGCTCGCACCTGCAGCAGCCGCCATTCGACGTCAACCGTGACGGCAAATTCGACAACCAGGACGTCGTGACCACGACACTGCCGGATGGCTCGACCTACACGGGACCGATGAGCGGTCTGCAGTCGGAGGTGGGCATCACGCCGAAGCCCGGCATCCTTGCGGGCGAGACGGCGGAGTACAAGTACACACCGGGCACGTCCGGCAACATCCAGATGACGATCGAGAACCCCGGCGCCAACGCGCTCGGGCGCCAGTCCTGGCGACAGGTCAGATAGGCAAATGCTCTCGCGACCCTCTCCCGCTGGGAGAGGGCGCGGGAGAACCGCGAGGAGCTTTCATGAGCAGCATGCGTCGGCAACGTGGCGTTACTTTGATGGAGCTGATGGTGGTGATGGTGATCGTCGGCATCCTGTCAGCCATTGCGTACCCGGCCTATCGCAAGACGGTGATGCGCACCAACCGCACCAACGCCAAAACGGCACTGACGCAGACAGCTCAGACCTTCGAGCGCTGCTTTACGCGCACCAACACATATGTGGGTTGCGTGGTACTGCCCTTCGCAACGCCCGAGGGTAACTACCAGATCAGCGAACTCGCAGCTGCTACGGCCACCACCTTCAGCCTGCAAGCAGTGCCGCAGGGCACCCAGGCGCAAGACTTGCAGTGCGCCACGTTCACCCTCAACCAGATCAATGCACGCGCGGTAACCGGAACATGGGCGGCGACGCCTCAGCAGTGCTGGGGTCGCTGATTGCTCACGAGGCTGGCGGGCGGCGGTTGGCCCACATCTCTAACTAACCGCTGACCGCCAGTCGTCTCGTTCCTGTGCCCTCATCGTCGCTTGCCAGCGTCCTTCGCAGGTAGCTGCCCGTATATGAACCCGGGTGCGCTGCGACCTGTTCGGGCGTCCCGGCTGCTACCAGGCGACCGCCGCCATCACCGCCTTCAGGACCAAGATCGACGATCCAGTCCGCGGTCTTGATGACATCGAGATTGTGCTCGATGACGATGATGGTGTTCCCCTCGTCGCGCAGCCGCCTCAGCACGCGCAGCAGTTGCGCGATGTCGTGGAAGTGCAATCCCGTGGTGGGCTCATCCAGGATGTAGAGCGTGCGGCCCGTGGCGCGCTTGGAGAGCTCGCGTGCCAGCTTTACGCGCTGCGCTTCGCCACCCGAGAGCGTGGTCGCGTTCTGCCCGAGTCGCACGTAGGACAGGCCGACGTCCATCAGCGTTTCCAGCTTGCTGGCGACCATGGGCACGTTCTGAAAGAAGCGGCGCGCATCCTCCACTGTCATGTCGAGGACTTCGTGAATACTGCTGCCCTTATAACGGATCTCGAGTGTCTCGCGGTTGTAGCGCCGACCCTTGCAGACATCGCAGGGCACGTAAACATCGGGAAGAAAGTGCATCTCCACCTTGATGACGCCATCGCCCTGGCAGGCTTCGCACCGCCCACCCTTGACGTTGAAGCTGAAGCGCCCCGCCTCGTATCCCCGCGCGCGCGCTTCGGGAACCGCGGCGAACAATTCACGGACGGGCGTAAACAGGCCCGTGTACGTGGCAGGGTTGGAGCGAGGGGTGCGACCAATAGGGCTCTGATCGATATCAATGACCCGGTCAATGTGCTCCAGACCCTCGATGCGCTCGCACGGCGCCGCGTCGTACGTTGCGTCGTTGAGTCGCGCCGCTACATGGCGATACAGCGTGTCGTTGACCAGGGTCGACTTGCCGGATCCCGAAACCCCAGTGACACACGTCATCAGGCCGACCGGAAAATCAGCAGTGAGACTCTGCAGGTTATTGCCGCTCGCACCGACGACTCGCAGCACGCGATCGTCGCGTGACACACGGCGTGCCGGCACCTCGATCCGCAAGCGCCCGCAGAGGTACTGTCCCGTGATGGAATGCGGGTTGGTCTCGATGTCGCGGGGGGTTCCTTGTGCCACGACTTCACCGCCATGCACGCCGGCTCCCGGACCGAGATCCAGCACGAAGTCGGCGCTGCGAATCGCTTCCTCATCGTGCTCGACCACGATCACCGTATTGCCCAGGTCCCGCAGGCGGACCAGCGTTTCGAGCAGGCGCTGATTGTCGCGCTGGTGCAGGCCGATCGAAGGCTCATCGAGAATGTACATCACGCCGACCAGCCCGGAGCCAACCTGGCTTGCGAGCCGGATGCGCTGCGCTTCACCGCCCGACAGGGTTTCGGCGCTGCGTTCGAGGGTCAGGTAGTCGAGACCGACATTGGAAAGGAATCGCAACCGATCCGCGATCTCTTTGACGATTCGCGCGGCGATCTCGCGCCGCCAGCCTTCGAGACTGAGCTCTGAGAACAATGCCATGGCCGCGCCGACCGAAAGGCGCGTCACCTGCGGCAGGCTCAGCCCGTTGACGAAGACATGCCGTGCCGCGCGATTGAGTCTCGTGCCTCCACACTCCGGGCAGGGCCGGTTGCTCAGATACTTGGCGAGCTCCTCGCGGACCGTAATCGATTCGGTTTCCTGGTAACGACGTTCGAGATTGGGAATGATGCCTTCGAACGGATGCCGGCGCCGGATCGTGCCGCCCTGGCCATTGAGATAACGGAACTCGACCTGCTCTTCGCCGCTGCCGTACAGCAGTATCTGCCGAACTTTCTCGTGCAGCTCGTCCCAGGGCGTTTCGATGTCGAAGTCAAAATGCCGGGCGAGCGCCTGGATCAACTGGAAGTAATAGGCATTGCGACGATCCCAGCCGCGCACCGCGCCACCCGCGAGACTGAGGTGCGGATGGACCACGACTCGTTGCGGGTCAAAGAACTGCTTGACCCCTAACCCGTCACAAGTCGGGCACGCGCCAATCGGGTTGTTGAATGAGAACAATCGCGGCTCGAGCTCCGGCAGGCTATACCCGCAGATTGAGCACGCCATGCGGTCCGAGAACACGAGCTCTTCTCGATTCGGTTCTTCCATCCATGCGATGCGCGCCACGCCATCACCGACGTTGAGGGCAGTTTCGAACGACTCGGCGAGTCGCTGCGCCAGGTCTTCGCGCGCCTTGAAACGATCGATCACGACCTCGATGGTGTGCTTGCGCCGCGCGTCGAGCTTCGGGGGGTCGTCAAGTTCCGCGACCTTGCCATCGACGCGCGCCCGTACGAAACCCTGGCCTCGCAGCTCCTCGAGAGTTTCCAGATGCTCGCCCTTGCGGTCGGTTACGACGGGCGCAAGCAGGAGGAGAGCCGCACCTGCAGGGATGCGCAACACCTGATCCACCATCTGGCTCACGGTCTGCGCCGCGAGTTCCTGGCCGTGCTCCGGGCAGCGCGGGATTCCCGCGCGGGCAAAGAGCAGGCGCAGGTAGTCATAGATCTCGGTGACCGTGCCGACCGTCGAACGCGGATTGTGCGAGGCGGATTTCTGCTCGATGGCGATAGCCGGCGAAAGTCCTTCGATCGTGTCCACGTCCGGCTTTTCCATCATCGAGAGGAACTGCCGGGCATAGGTCGACAGCGATTCGACATAGCGGCGCTGGCCCTCGGCGTAAATCGTGTCGAAAGCGAGTGATGATTTGCCGGAACCCGACAGGCCCGTAAATACGATCAGCCGGTCGCGCGGCAGCTCGACCTCAATATTCTTGAGGTTGTGCGTACGGGCGCCACGAATACTGATAACGGACATCGCGTAACTGGTCGGCGGTTTAGAAGGCCGTGCAACTGCTCGTCGGGCGGCAAAAATGCCAGCCGGGTACTATACGCGCGGCTTGAAGTTGGGCGCAAAGTCAGGTCCAGCCCGACTTCGGTGGCGGGCCCCGAGTTGCCGCGTTTCTGTCCGATTGCGCAAGGGTTGCAGATGCATCCCCCGGTGGCGGCGCATAGAATACCGGTCCTTCATCGCCCGACTGACCCTCGGCACGTTCACGATCTCAATTCTGCTCGGAGGCTCCCATGGCTCGCGGCGTCAACAAGGTGATTCTCATCGGCCATCTCGGCGCCGATCCCGAAACCAAGTCGATGCCGAGCGGTATGTCGGTAGCGAACCTGAGCCTCGCCACGTCAGAGTCCTATAAGGATAAGCAGACCAACGAGTGGCAGGAGCGCACCGAATGGCATCGCGTGGCGCTGTTCGGCCGGCTCGCGGAAATCGCGGGCGAGTACCTGCGCAAAGGCTCACAGGTCTACATCGAAGGGCGTTTGCGCACGCGCAAGTGGCAGGACAAGCAGGGGAACGACCGCTACAGCACGGAAATCGTCGCTAATGAAATGCAGATGCTGGGCGGCCGCGGTGGCGCAGCTGGCGGTGCGGGTGCGGGTGCGAGTGCGGAAGCGAGGCCAGCACGCAGTGCTGCGCCCGAACCCGCCGCGAGCGGCGGCGAGCGCGACACGGAGTTCGACGACGACATTCCTTTCTAGCCCGGGAGTCATCATGCGCGCATTGATCGCTTCGACCCTGATCGTCGCGGCGTCCGTCTCGCTGGCAGCGCCGGACACGGCCGTGTACCAACAAGCCGTTGCGCACGCGGGCCGCAGTGCCAAGGACCTCGAACGCGATGCGCGCGAGCGTCCTGCCGAGGTCATGGCATTCGCCGGCTTCAAGCCCGGTATGCACGTTGCCGATATTTTTGCAGGCGGCGGCTATTACAGCGAGCTCATCAGCTATGTCGTCGGATCGACGGGCGAGGTGCTGATGGTCAACAACGTGCCCTACGAGGACTATGCGAAGGACGATATCAAGGCACGCTTCAGCCAGGAGGGCCGCCTGGCGAATGTAAAGCGGTCAGTTATCGAGAGCTGTGATCTGCAGTTGGGCACTGCGACACTCGATGCCGCAACGATCGTGATGTCATATCACGACCTGTTTTATGCCGATCCGCTCAACGGATGGCCGAAGATTGATCAACCTCACTTTCTCGACCAGATCTACACGGCACTCAAGCCCGGTGGCGCATTCCTGATCGTGGATCACGCGGCCAAGGCCGGCGCCGGGTCGAGCGTCGCGCTCTCCCTGCACCGCATGGATGAAGACTTCGCGATCAAGGACATCACGAGTCACGGGTTCGTCTATGAGGGGCACTACGACAAGCTGCGCAACGCGGACGACGATCGCAGCAAGATCGTGTTCGACAAGCAGATCCGCGGCAAGACGGATCGCTTCGTCCACCTTTACCGCAAGCCCAGGACCTGAATCCCCTGGTCCTTGGCGGGTGCCTTTCCTGGGTTGGCTCAGCTGCGACGTCCGATCTCGTGGGTGGGGATGCGAGTCTCCGCGCGCGGTGCAGCCGGGTTGTTGGCACAGCCGGAGCAGCCCGAAAGCCGTGAAGCGCGTCGCAGACGCACGCTTTCCGGCAGCACGCGGTCGAGCAGCGCATCGATGCCCGAGCGCCAGCCTGCAGGCATCAGCACATAAGCCGCATACAGCGCACTCGCGGTGACGGCGAGAGCTACGAGCAGTACCTGGATCCAGTGCGACACGTCACGCTCCAAGCGCGCGGGCGATGTGGAAGGTCAGGCCTGCGGCGAGGTAGGCGAGCAGGAACATATACCCGGCCATTATCAATGGATAGCGCCAGGAGTTGGTCTCCCGCTTTACGACCGCCAGGGTGGAGAGGCACTGAGGGGCAAAGACATACCAGGCCAGTAGCGCGAGCGCGGTAGCGATGCCCCAGTCGGAGGAAATCATCGGAATGAGGTCACCAGCGACATCCTGCTTCGCGGCCGACAGCGCATAGACCGTTCCCAGGGCGCCCACCGCAACCTCGCGAGCCGCCAGCCCGACTACCAGCGCGATACAGATCTTCCAGTTGAAACCGATCGGCCCGAAGATCACGGCCAACGCCGCGCCGAGGCGTCCGGCCATGCTGTATTCGATCGCCGGTCCATGCGCGCCTGGCGGTGGGGCCGGGAAAGAGCTTAGGAACCAGAGCAGGATCATCAGCGAAAGAATGATCGTGCCCACCCGCGTCAGGAAGATCTCGACGCGTTGCCACAGGCCGATGCGCAGGTTCCTGAGGCTTGGCCAGTGATACGCAGGCAGTTCCATCTGCAACGCCTGGATCGAGCGGCGTGAGCTCGCGAGCTTGAGGACCCACGCCACGAGCATCGCACCGGCCACTCCTGCGACGTACAGAACAAAGAGAACCAATCCCTGCAGTTCGAAGAATCGGCCCACTGTGAGTGCCGGAATGAATGCCGCAATCAGCAGGGCATAGACCGGCAGCCGCGCGGAACACGTCATGAGGGGCGCAACCATGATCGTGACCAGGCGATCACGCGCACTGGGGATCGTGCGCGTCGCCATGATGCCTGGAATGGCGCACGCAAAGCTCGACAGCAGCGGAATGAAGGAACGACCCGAGAGGCCCACGCCGCCCATCAGTCGATCCAGAAGGAAGGCGGCACGGGGCAGATAGCCGGAATCCTCGAGCAACAAGATGAAGAAAAACAGGATCACGATCTGCGGCAGGAACACGAGCACGCTGCCGACGCCGGCGACGACACCATCGGTGAGAAGGCTGCGCAACGGTCCTGCGGGCAGCGTAGCAGCGAGCCATGCGCCCACATGACTCACGCCGGCATCGATCGCATTCATGACCGGCTGCGCCCAGCTGAAAACAGCCTGAAAGATCAGGAACAGTACGATGCCCAGGATTGCAACGCCGAGCACCGGATGCAGCAGCACGCGATCGATGCGATCGCTCAGTGTCGTCGCAGTTTCGCGGTCCGCGCCGATCGCGACGAGGATCCGCTGTACTTCGCGATGATCATCGAGCGTGTTCGATTGGATCGCAGCCACTGCAGGCGATGTCGACTGGGGTAGTGCCTGCACTTCCCGTTCCAGTCGTTCCGCGAGGCGCTGGCTGCCGTCGGCGCGCACCGCGACGGTTTCGACCACGGGTACGCCCAGCTCGCGAGCGAGTGCTGCGGTGTCGATGTCGAGGCCGCGCTTGCGAGCCAGGTCCACCATGTTGAGCGCGACGATGAGCGGGCGCCCGAGTCGCTTCAGGCCCAGTACCAAGCGCAGATGCTGGCGCAAGTTCGTCGCATCAACGACGGCCACCAGCATGTCGGGCACGGGCTCGCCGGCGCGTCGACCGAACAACACGTCGCACACGACCTGTTCGTCGATGCTGCTCGGATTGAGGCTGTAGGAACCGGGCAGGTCGAGCACGCGAACCCGTTGCCCACCCGAGGTGTGCAGCGTGCCCTCCTTGCGTTCGACGGTAACCCCGGCGTAGTTGGCGATCTTCTGTCGGCTGCCGGTCAACAGATTAAAGAGCGCCGTCTTGCCGCAGTTGGGATTGCCGACAAGCGCGACGAGGGGGCTCGTCGACGCGGCGGCGGAAGACGTCATGGCGCTGGATCAGCCTCCGGTTGAGTGAGATCTATCCGGATGCAATCGGCTTCGTGGCGGCGCAGGGCGAACGTGGAAGTCCCAACCCGTACCGCGATGGGCTCGCCACCGAACGGCCCGCGAGCCACCACGCGCAAGCGCTCGCCCACGAAAAAGCCGAGCTCGGAAAGTCGTTGTCCAAGCACTACGCCGGCTACGTGGGGCGGCGGATCGACCGCGGCGACGTACGCGGTGTCATCTACCGCGAGCTCGCTCAGGCGCGATGGTGTTTGGGCTGTAGCTTTCATAGGTGTCGGAAAGTACTCGGGATAGTACTGCAAATGCGAATCACTCTCAAAAACATTTTATGGAATCGGACCCCGGTCAAGCTCTTATGTCCAATCGCTCATTTGGCCCCCTAGCCGCTGCGCTGATGGCTCGGGCCTGTCGTATGTCATTTGGCAGCAAACCGCGCCAGGGCCGCCTAATGCGCTGATTCGCATGGGTTCAGCGGGGGCTCACCGAAACCGTGTGCGGCAGGCAGCGCTTCAATTATTCACATCAACCCGCTAACCTCTCCGGCCCTCTCCCAGCGAGCTTTCGATGCCCGGCCGGCTATTCGTCAAGACCTTCGGCTGCCAGATGAATGAGTACGACTCTGCCCGCATGGCAGACGTCCTACGCGAGGCCGAGGGTCTGGAGCTTACCGAAGAGCCGCAAGACGCTGACGTGCTACTCGTCAACACCTGTTCGGTGCGCGAGAAGGCGCAGGAAAAGGTCTTTTCCCTGCTCGGCGAGTGGCGCCTCATCAAGCAACGCCGCCCACACGTCATCATCGGCGTCGGCGGTTGCGTAGCGAGCCAGGAGGGCGAGGGGATTACTGCACGCGCTGGTTGGGTCGATCTGGTCTTTGGACCACAGACGCTGCATCGCCTCCCGCAGATGATCCGGGCCGTGAGGACGCGCGGCCGAGCCGTCGTCGATGTGAGTTTCCCGGAGATCGAGAAATTCGATCAGCTGCCCCAGCCGCGAGCGACCGGCGCTATCGCGTACGTTTCCATCATGGAAGGCTGCAGCAAGTACTGCACGTTCTGCGTCGTTCCTTATACGCGTGGCGAGGAAATGAGCCGCCCGTTCGAGCGGGTCATGGATGAGGTGAGTGCGCTGGCAGCACAAGGAGTGCGCGAAGTGACGCTGCTCGGACAGAACGTCGATGCCTACGCAGGCGCGACGACCGATGGCGGTAGTGCCGACCTCGCGACGCTCATTCATTACGTCGCCGAGCTCGATGGAATCGAGCGCATCCGCTTCACGACCTCCCACCCTGCCGAGTTCGACGATAGCCTGATCGAAGCCTATGCCAACGTGCCGAAGCTCGCAGCGCACCTGCATCTGCCAGTGCAAAGCGGTTCTGATCGCATCCTGGCGCAGATGAAGCGCGGCTATACGGCTCTGGAGTACAAGCAGCGCATTCGCAAGCTGCGCGAGGTACGACCGGACCTCGCCGTGTCGTCCGATTTCATCATCGGCTTTCCCGGCGAAACCGAGCGCGATTTCGCGGCCACGATGCAGCTGGTCGAGGACGTGGGGTTCGATCAGTCCTTCAGTTTCATTTACAGCCGTCGCCCCGGGACGCCCGCCGCCGGCCTCGCGGACGACGTGCCGCACGCCGAAAAGCAACGGCGCCTCGCACTCTTGCAGCAGCGCCTCAACGCTAACGCGCGCGCAATCAGCGAGCGCATGGTCGGCACAGTCCAGCGCGTTCTGGTCGAACGGCCAGCCAAGAAGAATCCGCGCCAGCTCGCAGGACGCACCGAGAACAATCGCTGGGTGAATTTCGATGGTCCTGCATCGCTCCTCGATCAGTTCGTGGATGTCGCCATCACGGAAGCCTTGAAGAACAGCCTGCGGGGTCGGTTGGTCGCAGCCAGCGCTGATTACGCCGGCGAAGCATTGCTGGCATCAGGCTAGGGAAGGGACTTGGCATCACAGGTTGCCACGCGCGACTTTGAGCTCGAACCCGCGGACAACGGCAGGCTCGCGGGCTTATGCGGTCCGCTCGATGAACACCTGCACCAGATCGAGCAGACCCTCGGTGTGGACATCAGCCATCGAGGCAATCACTTCCACGTCACCGGCGGGGTGGCTGCGACTGCCGATGCCGAGCAGATTCTCAAGCAGTTGTTCGCGTTCACGCAGGACGGCGAAGTGACGCCGGAGCGCGTTCACCTGTCGTTGCGCGAGCGTGGCATGACGGATGCGCCCGCGGGCGAGCCGCGTGCCGAGAATGAGTTACTGGTGCGCACGCATCGCGGCGGCATCCACGCCCGTGGCCCCAACCAGCAGCAATACCTGTCCAACATTCGCCGCTTCGATCTGACGTTCGGCATCGGCCCGGCGGGCACGGGCAAGACCTATCTCGCGGTCGCATGCGCGGTCGAAGCGCTGCAGGCCGATAGCGTGCGGCGGATCGTGCTGGTTCGGCCGGCGGTCGAAGCCGGAGAACGCCTGGGTTTCCTGCCCGGCGATATGGCGCAGAAAGTTGATCCGTATTTACGCCCGATGTACGACGCGCTCTACGAGATGCTCGGGTTCGATCGCGTGGCGCGATTCGTCGAGCGCGCGGTCATCGAGGTCGCGCCTCTCGCGTTCATGCGCGGACGATCGCTCAACGACGCGTTCGTCATTCTCGACGAGGCGCAGAACACCACCGCCGAGCAGATGAAGATGTTCCTCACCCGCATCGGTTTCGGGTCCAAGGCAGTGGTGACCGGCGATATCACGCAGACCGATCTGCCCGCCGGTCGTGCTTCCGGATTGAAGAACGTGATCGATATCCTGAGCGGTGTCGAAGGCGTGGCGTTCACGTACTTCACCGCTCGCGATGTGGTGCGCCATCCGCTGGTGCAGCGGATCGTGCAGGCGTACGAGGACAAGAAAACGTGAGTGCCGGGAGATACAGGCCAGGAGCCCCCGGCGTCAAACCCCGAGCCGGACGATCTCTTGCGGCCCGCGCTCAGGGGTCGAGCCCTCGTGGTCCATCGCTGGAAGTAAGTGTGCACTTCGCCACGCGCAAGCCGTGGGTGCCTTCGAGTGTCCGGATCTCGTTCTGGGCGTTCGAAGCGCTCGGGCGCAAGCGCGGGCGTTGGGACCTGGCCGTGCGCGTCGTGGGTGCAGCGGAAAGCCGCCGCCTCAACCGCCGCTATCGTCGCAGGGATCGTCCCACCAACGTGCTGTCGTTCCCTGCCACGGTGGCGCAGGCGGATGGTACGCGCCCGCTCGGTGATCTCGTGATATGCGCGCCAGTGGTGGCACGCGAGGCGCGCGCGCAGGACAAGGCGCTGGCGCAGCATTGGGCGCACATGATCGTGCACGGGACACTGCACCTCCTCGGGTATGATCATGAGCGGCTCGACGACGCGCGGCGCATGGAGCGTTACGAAGCGGGCGTGCTTCGAACCCTGGGGTATCCCAACCCATATGGCTGACGATCCTCACAGTACCAGCACCACCGGTCGCTGGTTGCGCCGACTCAGACAGGGCAAGAGCGAGCCGCGCGATCGTGAGCAGCTCATCGAGGAACTGCGCGAGGCGAGTGAGCGAGGCCTCATCGACGCCGACGCCTTATCGATGATCGAAGGCGTGCTGGAGGTCGCGGATACGCAGGTGCGCGACATCATGATTCCACGCTCGCAGATGGTCGTGATCCAGCGCGACGACGCGCCGGAGGCGATCCTGCCGGTAGTCGTCGAGTCGGGCCACTCGCGCTTTCCGGTCATTGGGGAGGATCGCGACCAGGTGGTCGGTATCCTGCTCGCCAAGGACCTGCTCAAGTATTTCGCCGAGACCGGCAAACGGCTCGACTTCGACATCAAGGAGTTCCTGCGGCCGGCCATCGTGGTGCCGGAAAGCAAGCGCCTCAACGTGCTGCTCAAGGAGTTTCGCGGCAGCCACAATCACATGGCGATCGTGGTGGACGAATACGGCGGAGTTTCGGGACTGGTGACCATCGAGGATGTCGTCGAGCAGATCGTGGGTGAGATCGATGACGAATACGATGTCGAGGACGACCAGCCGATTCGCCGTGAGGGGCCACGCCAGTTCGTAGTGCGGGCGCTCACGCGCATCGATGAATTCAACGAGTATTTCGGCGCCGAGTTCACCAACGACGAATTCGACACCATCGGCGGTTTGATCACTCACCAGCTGGGGCGCGTACCGCGCAGGGGCGAGGTCATCACGGTGGATGGTTTCGAATTCAGGGTGCTGCGCGCTGATCGCCGGCGCATCGACACCTTGCGCGTAACGACGCCCCGCGATATTCCCACGCGCGTGGATGAATGAGGCTGCCGCGCGCGCTTACCAGGGCAACTCTGTACCGGTTTCATGGTGCGCGTTGCGTCGCCAACGGTGCAGATGCTAGGCGTACCGTGCAGCCAATGGTCGATTCCATTGGCAAGCGGTGCAACGACGCAGCCGCCCGTTCGCGGCGCAACCCGTACGGGACCGGCCTCGGCAAGCTTCTGGCGTCGTTGCGAGTCTTGTCGATATCGACATATCGGCTGCGCCTCGCGCCTAGCCAGAAGCTTGCGGAGGCTCGGTCGCGCTCATGAAACCGGTACAGAGTTGCCCTAGGTGGGCGGCACCGCTCAGTTTTCTGCTGGGCGCCGCGTTGTCACTTGCTTTTGCACCGCTCGAGCTCTTTGCGCTCGCAATCCTGTGCCCGGCCGTTCTGTTCCTGATGTGGGAGTCGGCGACGCCACGTCGCGCCGCGTGGCTGGCCTTCTGGTTCGGCGCCGGCACTTTTCTCGCCGGTACCTACTGGCTCTACACCAGCGTGCATGTCTTCGGACAGGCCCCGATCTGGGTGGCATTCCTGCTGATGCTCGGGCTGGTCGCGGTCATGGGCCTGTACCACGCCGCGGTGGGCTACGCGTCGACACGCTGGCTTCCAGCACGCGGAATACTCAAGTGGCTGATTGGTGTACCTGCGCTGTGGTTGCTCATGGAATGGCTGCGAGGCTGGGTACTGAGCGGGTTTCCGTGGCTTGCACTCGGTTACAGCCAGATCGACAGCTGGCTCGCTGGATACGCGCCGGTCGGCGGCGTCTATTTCATCAGCCTGCTGGTGCTCGTGTCGGCGGGAGCGTTGGTGCTGCTGCTGCGCGGTTCAAATTTCGAGCGGATGGTCGCCGCCGTCGTGGCGCTCACGATCTGGGTCGGTGGCACCGTCCTGTCGCGAGTCGACTGGGCCCATCCAGTACGCGGGCCGGTGACGGTGAGCCTGGTACAAGGGGCAATTTCGCAAGATCTCAAATGGCAGGCGGAGAATCGCGAAGCGACGTTGACGCTCTATCGCGAGCTCACTGAAAAGGCGTTCGGCAGCCAGATCATCGTATGGCCGGAAGCGGCCCTCCCGGCGCTGGAGCACGAGCTCAAGGACTATCTCGACCGGCTCTACCGCGATGCGCAGGCGCGGGGTTCTGACCTCATCATCGGCATTCTGCGATACGACTTCGCGCGCGATCAGTATCGCAATTCGGTCGTCGCAGTGAACGGCACTCTCACCTGGTACGACAAGCGTCGCCTGGTGCCGTTTGGCGAGTTCTTTCCCGTGCCGGCTTTCGTGCGCAAATGGATGCGGCTCATGAGCCTGCCGTATGTCGACATGACAGCCGGCGACCCGGAGCAGCCGCCCCTGGTCGCGGCCGGCGAGAAACTCGGAGCGACTATCTGCTATGAAGACGCCTACGGCAGCCAGCAGCTCGCGGTGCTCAGGGAGGCGACACTGCTCGTCAACGTGAGCAACGATGCGTGGTTCGGTGATTCGACCGCGCCTCACCAGCACCTGGAAATTGCGCGCATGCGCGCGCGTGAGGCGAGTCGTTACATGCTGCGTGCCACCAACAACGGAATCACGGCGATCATCGACCCGCGCGGTGCAATCGTGCAGAAGATTGCGCAGTTTCAGCCGGCCGTGCTCAGCGCAAGCGTGCAGCCCCGCTCTGGACTCACGCCCTACGCGAGGTGGGGGAATGTGCCAGTGGTGGTGCTAGTCCTGATCGGCCTGGCGATAGTGCTCGCCATTCAGCGCCGTCGCGCGCCCTCGGTTGTCCGCGCCTCGGCGCCACGCCCGGGCACGACCTGACGGAGCCTCGTTGGCAGGGCAAGCCTGGTCTCGAATCGCGGTCGTCGGCGCCGGCGCCGTCGGTTGCTACTACGGTGGCATGCTCGCCCGCGCCGGCGCACCGGTGACACTGATCGGGCGCGCCACGCACGTCGATGCTATCGCGCGTGAGGGGCTGCTCCTTGAGGGGACCCGGGTACGGGAGCGGATTCGTGTCGATGCCGCAACGGATATCGCTACCGTTGCAGACTCCCAGATCGTCCTCGTCTGCGTGAAGACCATCGATACGGATGAAACTGCGCGCCTGCTGGCACGGCTGCTGTGTCACGGCGCGCGGGTCATCAGCATGCAGAATGGTGTCGACAACGTGGAACGAATGCACGCCGCCGCTGGAATGCAGGCGCTCGCAGCTGCCGTGTACGTTGCTGCCGAAATGGCCGGCCCGGGACACGTGCGACAAAGCAGCCGCGGCGATCTCGTGCTCGGCGACCCATTGGCGGTGGCGCCTGCCGAAGAGCTTGATGCGTTGGCGGAGCTTTTCAACCGCGCTGACATTCCATGCGTGATCACGAGCGATATCAAGGCGGCTCTCTGGAAGAAGCTGGTCCTCAACTGCACTTACAACGCGATCTCGGCGCTGGCGCGAGCGCGCTATGGTCGTATCGTGCGCGATCCCGGGACTCGAACGCTATTGACACGCGTTGCGACTGAAACCGTGGCCGTAGCGAATGCGGCGGGCGTGAACCTCGACCTGGAGGAACAGATCGCGGCAGGTCTCAAGCTGGGTGAGGTGATGCCGGACGCGTTGTCGTCGACGGCACAGGATATTGCGCGCGGCAAGCGCACTGAGATCGACTCATTGAATGGCTACGTCGTACGACTCGGAGAGCGGCTTCGCGTCCCCACTCCTATCAACTATGCGCTGTACAAACTGGTGAAGCTGTTGGAAGAAGCAGCATAATTCGCGCGATCATTAACCGGAGAGAGAACGATGCAATTGCGTTTCGCAGGGTGGCGTTCGACATTCCTGGCGCTCGTCCTGGTAGTGCCCCTGACGCCGCTGACTGCGTCCGCCAAGACACAGAAGCCACCGCTGCATGGCCAGCATTGGGTCGCGATCACCGGCAAACCGCTGGCCGCGACCGCCGGCGCTATCACGTTTCAGAAAGGCGGCAACGCGGTCGATGCGGCCTGCGCCATGATTGCGGCGACCGCAACGATGTGGGACGTATTGAGCTGGGGCGGGGAAACCCAGGCACTCATCTATAACCCGAACACCGGCAAGGTGATCGGCGTCAATGCACTCGGGGTTGCGCCGACTGGTGCGACGCCGGAGTTCTTTCGCGCCAAAGGAATGAAGTATCCGCCCGAATACGGGCCGCTCGCGGCGGTAACTCCGGGCACTCCGGGCGGAATCATGACCATGCTCGCGGAGTTCGGCACCTTGACTCTCGAGGAGGTGCTTGCGCCCGCCATCGCGCTTGCGGATGGCTACCCGATCGAGCGCGAAACGGCAGACTCCATTGAACGCAACAAGGCGCGTATCAAGGAGTGGCCGGAATCGAAGCGGATTCTCCTGGTGCACGCGGGCCAGTCGCGCGAAGCTCCCGAAGCGGGAGAGATCTTCCGCCAGCCCGATCTTGCAGCGACCTTACGCAAGCTGGTGGAGGCCGAGAAGAAAGCGCGCGCGGCAGGCAAGGACCGCAAAGCCGCGATCATGGCCGCCTACGAACGCTTCTACCGCGGCGACATCGCCCAGGACTTCGTGCGCGGGTCCAGCGAAGTCGGCGGTCTGATCACGCAGCAGGACCTCGCGAACTGGAAAGTGCACCTCGAAGAGCCGGTGCATGTGAACTACAAGGGAATCGAGGTCTACAAACTCACCACCTGGGTTCAAGGTCCGGTGATGCTGCAGGCACTCAATCTCCTGGAGCCCCTGGACCTCAAGTCGATGGGTTACAACAGCGCTCGTTACATTCATACGCTTTACCAGGCGATGAACCTGGCGTACGCGGATCGCGATTTTTACTACGGCGATCCTTACTTCCCGCCGGCGGAGCCAATCAACGGGCTTCTCTCCAAGGAGTACGCGCACACCCGTGCCAAGCTCATCGCGGCCGATCGAAACAACCCCGACATCCGCCCCGGTGATCCATATCCATTCCAGGGCGAGACCAATCCGTATCGATCGCTGCTCGAGCAATGGCACAGCAAGATGCCGGACACCACCGCGCAGGCCGAGTTCGATCGCCACTTTCGCCTCGGCACGACGAGCGTGGAAGCGGCGGACGACAAGGGCTGGGTCGTGTCAGTCACGCCGAGTGGTGGTTGGCTGCCGGCAGTGATCGCGGGCAAGACTGGCATCGGCATGAGCCAGCGCATGCAGAGCTTCGTGCTCGACGCAACCGACAATCCCTTCAACGTCGTCGAGCCGGGCAAGCGGCCGCGTGCCACACTCACGCCGACGCTGGCACTCAAGGACGGCAAGCCGTTCCTTTCTTTCGCCGTCCAGGGCGGAGACACGCAGGATCAGAACCTGCTGCAGTTCTTCCTGAACGTGGTCGAGTTTGGAATGACGGTGCAGGAAGCGACCGAGGCCGCCAATATCACCAGCTACCAGATGCGCGACTCCTTCGGCGAGCACGAATCGATGCCAGGACGCCTGACACTGAATGAATCGATTTCTCCATGGGTCCGCGATGACCTGCGGCGCATGGGATACAAGCTGGAGTTCGAAGAGCGCACTTCAGGGCCCATCAACGCGATCTACTTCGATCGCGCGCACGGCACGCTCTGGGGCGGATCGAGCAACCACGGCGAGGACTACGGGATCGCCTGGTAGCTCCCCGACGCCGCGAGTGCAGCTGAAAGTCGACGCAAGCCGAGGTAGATCAGGCCCAGGGCGGGCAGCAGCATGATGTGATACGTCGCGTTGTGATCGAATCGCACCGGATCGATGGCGACGCCACGCTGCTGCGCAATCGCTGCGATGACAGAGATGCCGAGCCCGCCGAGCACCAGTAGCGACCCCGGTGAACGCACGCGTCGGAGAAGCCCGACTATACACAGCACAGTGCCGAAGACGGTCGCGATGAGACTCAGCAAGAAGCGAGGGTCTTGCCAAGTCAGCAGCGCATACACGACGAGCAGCACGATGAAGATGATCGCGATGAATCGCGAGCGTCGGCCGCCCAGCAGCTCGATCCCGACCAGCGCCAGGCCGACGGCGGTCACACCCGCGAACAACATCGTGAACCACCACACGGTGGCTTGCGCCAGGTCCTGCCGTGCATTGAAAAAGGCATGCCAGATTCCACCTGTGAACGCCGCGAGCGCAAAGCCCAGGAAGAACAGCAGCGGTCCGTGCAGTTTCCAGGACGATGCGCGCGCAAGTGCGCTGGCGAGTACCGCGCACAGCGCGGCCAGCAGGAAGTCCGTCAGAGCGGTAATCAGCTCCGCCACGGCTCAGCGCAATGGCTGAGCCGCGGGTGCGGAGAACCAGGCCGCGCGCGCCAACGTCAATTCGTGAGCCTGAACGTTACGGCGTAGGTTCCCCAGTCCGCGACTGGCGTGCCGTCTGAAGTTGCAGGCACGAATCGCCACGAACGCTTGGCCTCGCGCACGGCAGCTGCATCGAGGCGTGTGAAGCCGCTGCTGCGGCTCACCTTTGCGTCCGCCACGCGGCCGTTCGGCAACACGTAAATCAGCAGTGTCACCGTGCCGACCTCACCCTGGCGAATCGACGACGGCGGATACTCGGGTTGCGTGAGTGGGTACCGCGGATCGACGCGCGGCGCGGTCATTCGAGGTTGTGCCCCTGGATAGCCCCCTGATTCATCGGCGCCTGGCATCGGCTGCCAGACCGGTTGTTGTGCCTGGGAGTCGTCTTCGATGTCGATATCGATGACAGGCTCGCGCGGAACTACATCGAAGCTGTCCATGGTCCCGCCGGTAACGCGCTCGTCCGGCGGTGTTTGCGGGTCGGATACCAGCGGGACCACTTCGGTTACCGGCGGCACAGCGGAGATGAAGTGCGGCAGGAGACCGCTCTTCAGTGCGAGCAGCATCCCCGCTTGTACAGCGAGGGCCAGCATGAGTCCTGAGGTCGCGCGGAAGGTCGAGCGTTCTTGCGCGTAACTCATGACTCGCCTCCTGTTCGCCCGCAAACGATGGCTTGCGACGCCAGTCATCGCGGGCGAATGGCCGGCGCGCTTCGGCGGAATCATGACGGCCCTAGTATAGTCCCGGCGATGACAAGTTCCCCCAGGATCGATCACATGGGTGTCGTCGGTCACGACGTCGCGGCACTGCAGAGTTCGTTCGAGCGGCTCGGTTTCATCACCACGCCGCCGAAGCTCCTCATGCAGGCGGATCCGAAAACTGGCGAGCGGCAATCGTTGCAGCAGTTGTGCTCGCACGCGGTGCTCGAGCAAGGATATGTCGAATTGTCCACTCTGGAGGGTGAGGGTCTGCAGCATCCGGTTTCTACGTACGTGCGCCGACACCAGGGCCTCGAGATCCTTGCATTCGGCAGCACCGACATCGACGCGGACGCCGAGCGCTGCCGCGTCGCCGGCCTGGAACCGTCGCCGGTATCGATCGCGACTCGCGACGTGGCCTACGGCTCACGCAGGGGAGCTGCGCAGTTTCACTGGTTCACGCTTGCGCCGCGCACTGCGCCGGAAGGGCTCGTGTGCCTGGTTCACAACCACACGCCCGAGCTTGTGTATCAGCAGGAGGTGATGGGGCACCCGAACACAGCAAGCGCGATTACTGGCGCTACGATCGTGGCGCCAGATCCTGAGCGCACGGCGCAACTGTATCGGGTGCTGCTGCAGGCAGAACCGCGAGGCAACCCGGGCGATCAGCACTTCGAATGGGGCACGCAGCGCTTGCGCATCACGACGCGGCATACGTTCGTCGCGGACTATCCCGGCGCAGGGGTGCGCAAACTGCCGTGCCTGGCCGCGTTCGAGGTCACCGTGCGCGACATTGCCAGCACCGCCGGCTACCTCACGCGCGCGCGAGTGCGTTTTCAGCCGCGAGATGATGGCGGGGTTTGGGTAGGTCCGCGGTCTGCATGCGGCGCAGCGCTGCAGTTCACGCCGCAGCCGCCCTAGTGGAGTCGAGGAGGCGTGCGCCGAAACGAGCTGGCTCACGCCTCCTCATTGGCTCGGGTCTACCTGAAGGATTCGACCAGCTGACCACGGATCTCCCCGCCCGGGAACCCAGCGGAGTGAACATTCGCGTAGGTCGAGCCCGACTGATTTGGCCGCACCATCGCAGTCGTGTATCCTTGCGCGCTCTCCGCAAGGCCTTGATTTTACGAAGTATCCATGCAGGAACGTTACGACGCCGCCGAGCTCGAGTCCCAGGTACGCGCCTATTGGGATGAACAGCGGCTGCTCGAAGCGCCAGAGGACACCGAGCGGCGCAAGTACTACTGCCTGTGCATGTTCCCGTACCCGAGTGGACGGTTGCACATGGGACATGTGCGCAACTACACGATCGGCGATGTGATCACCCGCTACATGCGCATGCGTGGCTACAACGTGCTGCAGCCCATGGGCTGGGATGCGTTCGGTTTGCCCTCGGAGAACGCCGCGATCGCGAACAAAGTGCCGCCGGCGAAATGGACCTACGACAACATCGCGTACATGCGCGCGCAGCTCAAGTCGCTCGGCTTCGCGATCGACTGGCGACGCGAGTTCGCGACCTGTCAGCCGCAGTACTACCGCTGGAATCAATGGTTATTCCTGCGGATGCTCGAGCGCGGCATCGCGTACAAGACGACGGGAGTCGTGAACTGGGATCCGGTCGATCAGACCGTGCTCGCCAACGAGCAGGTGATCGATGGGCGCGGCTGGCGCACCGGTGCGCCGGTCGAGAAGCGCGAAATCCCGATGTATTACCTGCGCATCACGGACTACAGGGAGGAACTGCTGAGCGCACTCGAAGGGCTCGACGGCTGGCCCGAGCGCGTGAAGCTCATGCAGGCGAACTGGCTCGGCAAGAGCAAGGGCGTCAACTTCGGCTTTCCATACGAGATCGATGGCGCGCGGCATTTGTTGCGCGTTTTCACTACGCGCGCCGACACGATCATGGGCGCGACGTTCGTCGCCATCGCGCCGGAGCACCCGCTTGCAACCCGGCTCGCTCGCGACAACTCTCGCGTCGCGGCCTTCATCGAGGAGTGCCGCAGCGGCGGCGTGACTGAAGCCGAGTTCGCGCTGATGGAAAAGAAAGGTGTGCCGACCGGCTTTTTCGTCACACATCCGCTGACGCAGGAAAAGATCGAAGTCTGGGTCGGCAACTACGTGTTGATGGCTTATGGCGAGGGCGCGGTGATGGGCGTGCCCGGCCACGACGAGCGCGATTTCCAGTTCGCCCGCAAGTATGGCTTGCCCATCCGACCGGTCATCGAAGTCGGCGGACATACCTATTCAACTGAGAGCTGGCAGCCCTGGTATTCGGACTACGGGCGCTGCGTGAATTCGGGCCGCTACGACGGGCTCGATTACGAGCAGGCGGTCACAGCCGTTGCACGCGATCTGCAAGCACTTGGGGTTGGCGAGGAGCAGACCGTCTGGCGTTTGCGGGATTGGGGTATCTCCCGACAGCGCTACTGGGGCTGCCCGATACCGATCGTGCACTGTCCGAAGTGCGGTGATGTGCCGGTACCCGACAGCGATCTTCCGGTCGTACTGCCGGAGGGCCTGGTGCCCGATGGCAGCGGCAACCCATTGGCGAAGACGCCGGCGTTCTACGAATGCGACTGTCCGAAATGCGGCATCCCGGCGCGCCGCGAAACCGACACGATGGACACGTTCGTCGATTCCTCGTGGTACTACATGCGCTTCGCCAGTTACGACTATCCAAGCGCACCAGTCGACGAGCGCACGCGGTATTGGGCGCCGGTGGATCAATACATCGGCGGCATTGAGCATGCGATCCTGCACTTGCTGTACTCGCGCTTCTGGACGCGCGTGATGCGCGATCTTGGGCTGGTGCAATTCGCCGAACCCTTCATGAACCTGCTCACGCAGGGCATGGTGCTGAACGACATTTACTCTCGCACCAGTGCCGACGGTCGGGTCACTTACTTCAATCCGGCGGACGTGGACGTCAAGACTGGATCGAAGGGAGGCCGCGCGGGTGCGGTGCTCGTTGCTGACGGCCAGCCGGTCGAGTGGGTAGGCATGCGCACGATGTCGAAGTCGAAGAACAACGGCGTCGATCCAACTGCTCTCGTGGAACAGTTCGGCGCCGACAGCGTGCGGTTGTTCATGATGTTCAAGTCGCCGCCGGAGGACACGCTCGAGTGGTCCGATGAAGGCGTACAGGGTGCGCAGCGCTTCCTGAAACGCGTGTGGAAGGCCGTGCACGAGCATGTCATCAAGGGCGTAGTCCCCTTCTGCGTTCGCTGCGAAGATCGACCACGCAGCTCTCACCGGTGCGCAGCGCGAGATGCGGCACCTGACACACCAGATGTTGGCAAAGGTGACGGACGATATCGGTCGCCGGCGCACCTTCAACACCGCGATCGCCGCCGTGATGGAGCTGATGAATGGGCTTGCGCGGTTTGAAGATGACAGCGAGGGCGGGCGCGCGGTGCGACAAGAGGCCCTCCAGATCGTGGTACTCACCCTTGCGCCGATCGTGCCGCACGCCTGTCATGTGCTTTGGCAGGCACTAGGTCAGCCGGGTGCAGTGATCGATGCGCGCTGGCCCGAGCCGGATCCGGTCGCGCTCACCCAGGACGTGCTGGAGATCGTGGTGCAGGTCAACGGCAAGCTTCGCGGACGAATCCATGTACCGGCCACCGCGGACGAAGCGGCGATCACACAGGCGGCGCTGAGTGATGCCAATGTGCAGCGTTTCGTCATGGACAAGCCGGTGCGCCGGGTGATCGTGAAAGGCAGGCTCGTCAATGTGGTCGTCTAGCAAAGCCGCGAGAGGCTTCAGGCCTGTGAGGCGAGATGCGGGACATCTGTGGTGCGCGCCGGCGCTGATGGCGAGCGTACTGGTCGGAGGATGCGGCTTTCACCTGCAGGGCGCGACCACCATGCCCGCTGCGATGCGAATGACGTACATCGACACGGAAGATGAGCGCAGCACTTTCCTTCTTACTCTGTTGAGCTCGCTGAAGGCGAGCGGCACGACCATTACGCCAGAGCGCGCCGCGGCAACGGCGGTGCTGCATATCGAGCACGATGAGACTGGCCAGCGCGTTCTGTCTGTATCGGCCGCCAACAAGCCGACCGAGTACGAGATTTTCTATACCATCAAGTATTCGGTTACTGCGGAGGGCAAGGAGCTCCTCACCACGCAGACGCTCACTTTGACCCGCGACTACAGCTTCGACGAAACGACCTTGCTTGCGAAGGAACACGAGGAAGACATCCTGCGCGAGGCGCTGGCGCGCGATCTGACGGGGATCGTGATGAGCCGCCTGGCCAGTCTCTAGGAGACTCGAGTCCCGGCCCTCTCGCGAGGCAGTGGAGCCGAATCATTGTCATCTGCAACGGTAGTGACGCTCGCCCAGGTACCCCGCATCGTCGTGGCGACGCTACTCTCGCGCTTCGGACTGGAGCTCAGGCTGATCGCTACCGGCGAGCTGATCCCGGGGTCGTACTGGGGCGAGACCGAGGCCGGCCTGAAGGGCGACAGGTTGTTTGCGCGCCTGGACACGCCACTGCACTCGGTGCTGCACGAGGCGGCCCACTACATCTGCATGACGCCGGAGCGCCGCGCGGGGCTCGATACGGACGCGGGCGGCGAATACATCGAAGAGAACGCCGTGTGCTACCTGCAGATCCTGTTGTCTGATCAAATCCCGCACTACGGCCGCGCGCGCATGCTGACCGATATGGACTCGTGGGGTTACACGTTTCGTCTCGGTTCAGCACAAGCGTGGTTCGAGCAGGACGCAGTGGAAGTGCGCGCTTGGCTGCTGCAAAACCAACTGATCGACGCGGATGAGCGGCCGACCGGCCGAGTGAGGGAGTAGTTGAACCTTGTGCGCGCCGGCTCAGCGGCGCGCAAAGCGGTCCGTGGCGCCTATCAATTCGTGCAGGATTCCTGGCTCCATCGCGGAATGCCCGGCATCCGGCACGACGTGGAACTCGGCTTCTGGCCAGGCGCGATGCAGATCCCACGCGCTCATCATCGGGCAGACCACATCGTAGCGTCCTTGCACGATCACCGCCGGTACATGCCGGATGGCGCCGGCGTTGCGCAACAGCTGGTCTTCGTGCTCGAAGAAGCCGCGATTCACGAAGTAGTGGCACTCGATGCGCGCCACCGCCATGGCAAACTTGTCATCGCTCCAGCGAGCGATATTCTGCTGGTTCACGTGCAGATAGCTCGTTGCAGCTTCCCAGATCGACCAGGCCTTTGCCGCATCGAGTGCCACTCTCGAGTCGTTGCCGGTAAGTCGTCGATAGAAAGCGGCCACCAGGTCCGAGCGCTCTGACGGCGGGATCGGCGCCAGGTATTGCTCCCACGGATCGGGAAAAACTGCACTGGCGCCTTGCTGGTAGAACCAGCGAATCTCCGCTTGTCGCAGCAGGAAAATACCGCGCAGCACGAGCTCGGTCACGCGTTGCGGATGTGCCTGCGCGTATGCGAGGGACAGTGTGCTGCCCCACGAGCCACCGAATACCAGCCACTGCTCGATGCCGAGATGTTCGCGCAGTCGTTCCATGTCCTCGACGAGGTGCCAGGTCGTGTTGTCGATGAGGCTGGCGTGTGGCTGGCTGCGACCGCAGCCGCGCTGATCGAAGAGCACGATGCGGTAACGTTTCGGGTCGAAGAAGCGACGCGAGTCCTTGCCTGCGCCCGCGCCCGGTCCGCCGTGGACGAAGAGGGCAGGCTTGCCACGCGGATTGCCGCACTCCTCGTAATAGATCTCATGCAGCGTGGAAACGCGCAGCATTCCGGTGCGGAACGGCTCGATAGGTGGATAGAGACCGCGCCGTCCGCTGCTGCGCGGGGCGGAGCCTGCCGCGCGGGCGGACTTGCGGGTTGCGGGTGACTTGCGTGGCGCGGCGGGTCGCTGCTTCGCGCGACGCCTCATGTTCTCATCACCATGGGACCGAGAGGGCGTCCCCCAAGCAGGTGCACGTGCAGGTGATACACCTCCTGCCCGCCGTGCGCGTTGCAATTCACAATGAGGCGATAGCCACTATCTGCGATGCCTTCTTGGCGGGCCAGATCCCGCGCAACGGTAACCATGTGCCCAATGAGCGCCTCGTCCTCGTCGGCGATGTCGTTGACGGTGGGAATCGCCTTGTTCGGCACGATCAGAATATGCGTTGGGGCGGCGGGGCGGATGTCGCGAAATGCCGTGACCCGCTCATCCCTGTGCACGATCGCGGCAGGCAACTCTCCGGCGATGATTTTTTCGAACAGGGTCGGCATGGAACTCTCCCGCGGCACCAGCGGCGGCAAAAGCCTACCACCGGTCCGCGAGAGAGCGGCAACAATTACACGCGGCTGCGCAAAATAGAAACGGCACAGCGGGTTCCCCCACTGTGCCGTTGTCGCGGCGTACGAAATCCGCCGCGCGATCGAAAAGGCTACTGCTATTAGTACCCTTCTTTACCCTTTGAGCCGGCCTTCGCGAGCTCGGAGCTGCTCAGCTTGCCGTCCTTGTCCGCGTCCAGCGTGGCGAACTGCGACGACAGGGTGGGATCGCCCTTGGCCTCGTCCTTGCTGATCACGCCGTCACCGTTCGTGTCGAGCTTGGAATAATCCATCGCGGGCGCGCCCGTCGCTGCCGGCGGGCTCTGCTGCGCAAACGCTGCCCCGGCGGCCAGCACGAGAGCCAGTGCGGAAACTTTGAGAATCGAATTCATAATGAGTACTCCTTACAAACAGGTTCACATCGTCCCTGCGTGCGTGAAGTGCGCGCGGGGCCCGCAGTGGAGATGCAGCCCGCGTGCCAATCGCGTATCGTGCTCGTGCGAGGCTGAAAATTCCGGCACTTGCGACATCGCGGGCAGCGGCAAGCAAAGCCGCCGAGCGTTACCTGCAGGCAACACAATCGACCTTGACAACCGGGCGAAGGACGTCGGCGAACGATGCAATTGCGACAGGTACAGCAGCGCGACGTCGAGACGTTGTGTGTATCCAATCGGGCCAGCGCATCGCGGCGCGGGACGAACGGCAAGGAATAGGCCGGGTACCGGCAGTGCGTGTAGACTCCGCCGATTTCGCGCCCTGGGGCTGTTACTCATATGAACGGAGAACCTGCATGACCGGAAGCCGATGGGTTTCTACGCTGCGTCTGCTCGCGCCAATGATCCTGGCACTGACCACCGTTGGCTGCGGAAAATCAGATCAGACGCCCAGCCAGGCTCCCGCCGCGGCGACTTCCACGGCCTCATGGTCTGCCTATCGCGATGAGTTTCTGGAGGCTTACTTCAAAGCGCACCCCGCATTTGCGGTGGTTTCAGGCCGACACGAATACGACGGGCAGCTCCCGGACTGGAGCGCAGCCGGTATCGCTGCGGAGATCAAGCGTTTGCACGCAGCACGCGATGCCACAACCGCTTTCGGCGATTCGGTGCTGAGTGAATCGGAGCGGTTCGAGCGCGACTACCTCGTCTCGCGCGTCGATCGCGACCTGTTCTGGCTGGAGATCGCTGAGGCACCGTTCAAGAACCCGGCGTTCTACCTGGACTGGATCACCGACGGTCTGGATCCCGCTCCCTATCTCACCCGCGAGTACGCACCCCTCGACCAGCGCATGCGTGCGTACATCGCCTACCTGCGGGCGGTTCCGGGCGCGGCCCAGCAGATCAAGGCCAATTTGCATGCGCCGCTCGCGCTGCCACTCCTGGAACGCGGCGTGTCCGCATTCAATGGCTTTGCGGACTTCTATGAGCACGAGGCTCCGGCGACGTTCGCCAGCGTGACGGATGCTGCGGTCCAGGGTGATCTGAAACAGGCGAGCACGGTTGCGGCAACTGCCATGCGCGAGCTCGGCGGGTGGCTCGATTCGCAGCGCTCTTCGGCGACCGGCAGCTTCGCGCTGGGTGCGGAAACATTCGCCACCATGATCCGGATGACCGAACAGGTCACCACGCCTCTCGCCGACCTCGAAGCGGTTGGGCGTGCCGACCTGGACCGCAATCTCGCGGCTCTGCGCGAAGCGTGCGCAAAGTACGCGCCAGGAAAATCGGTCGCGGTGTGCTTCAACAAGATGAATGAAGACAAGCCGACAGGCGGAGCCGTGGAGGGCGCGCGGGCACAGCTCACAGGCCTCAAACAGTTCCTGCTCGACAAGCAGGTCGTGACGATTCCAGGCGATGAGCAAGCGCGTGTGGCCGAGGCGCCGCCTTACAACCGTGCAAATTCCGCCTATATCGACATTCCGGGTCCGTATGAGAAGGGGTTGCCGGCGACCTACTACATCGCGCCGCCAGATCCCAATTGGTCCGAGAAGGAGCGTCGCGACTACATTCCCGGGCGTGCCGATCTGCTGTTCACTTCAGTGCACGAGGTCTGGCCCGGACATTTCCTGCAGTTCCTGCATTCGAACCGCTCCGGTTCAATCGTCGGACGCGTGTTCGTCGGCTATGCCTTCTCGGAAGGCTGGGCACACTACGCCGAGGAAATGATGTGGGAGATGGATTTCGGCAACGGCGACCCGGAGACACATATCGGGCAGTTGTCGAATGCTCTGCTGCGCAACGTGCGATTTCTCTCGGCGATCGGGTTACACACGCATGGGATGACGGTTGCAGAATCCGAGCGAATGTTCCGTGAGAGTGCCTTCCAGGATCCAGGCACTGCGCGCCAGCAAGCTGCGCGCGGAACCTATGATCCCGCGTATCTCAACTACACCATGGGCAAGCTCATGATCCGCAAGCTCCGCGAGGAATGGAGCGCGAGCCGGGGCGGGCGTGCCGCCTGGCACGATTTTCATGATCAGATCCTCTCTTACGGCGGCCCACCGATTCCTATGATTCGCCGCGCCATGCTCGGGAAGGACGACGGCCCCTTGTTCTGAGGCGCCGACCTGCGTCGCGGTTTAGGGAAGCTCGGTACAGAGCTTCCCTAGGCTGGCGGCAGGCATCCAGTCTCGGTAGGCTTGTGCTCGTGAAGCTCAATGCCGATAGCCTTTCAGGCCATCTCGCCCGCGATCTCAAATCTGCGTATCTCGTATCCGGTGACGAACCGCTTCTCGCCGCCGAGGCGGCGGATGCGATTCGACACAAGGCGCGCGCAGCGGGCTTCACGGAACGACGCGTATTTTTCGTCGAACGCGGCTTCGACTGGAACGAGCTGCGCGCTGAGACCCAGGCGCTATCGCTGTTTGCCGAACGACGTGTTCTCGATGTGCGCCTGCCGACCGGCAAGCCCGGCGACGGGGCCGAACTGTTGCAGGAACTGGTGGACAATCCGCCGCCAGACCAACTGTTGCTGGTTTCGTCCGGAAGGCTCGAGCGTCAAACCTTGCAGAGCGCGTGGGTCAAGGCCTTCGAACTAAGCGCCGTATGGGTGCAGATCTGGCCGATCGATGCCGGGCGACTGCCTGACTGGATTGCAGCGCGCATGCGCACCCGGGGCCTGGTTCCAGAACCTGCGGCGGCGGCGCTACTGGCCGAGCGCGCGGAAGGAAATCTGCTCGCGGCACAGCAGGAGATCGACAAGCTCGCGCTGCTCGTCAAGCCCGGCGCCGTGGATGCCGGATCGCTCTCCCAGGTGGTTGCCGACAGCGCTCGATTCGATGTGTTTCAGCTCGGTGACGCGATGTTGCGAGGCGATGCACGACGCGCACTGCGGATTCTGGCTGGCTTGAGAGGTGAGGGCGTCGAGCCGACACTGGTGCTCTGGGCTGTGAGCCGCGAGCTGCGTGCGCTGTGGCAACACTTGTCCCGTGAGAGTAGCGGCAGGTCAGCACCGGGATGGCAGCGCCCGCAGCCGGGATTGCTCGCGGCCGCGCACCGAGTGCGCAATCAGCCAATCGGCGAATTCGTGCGCATGGCCGTGCGAGCCGATCGCACCATCAAGGGCAGAGAGATCGGAGATCCCTGGGATGCGCTCGCGATGCTGGTCGCGCGCCTCGCTGGTGTAAACACGCTCTCAGACGCCGCATGAACTCGGGCGCCCGGCAATGAATCCGATTGGCATTTTCGGCGGCACGTTCGATCCCATCCACTACGGCCACCTGCGCACGGCGTTCGAGCTACTGCAGTCCCTCCGGCTGACAGAAGTGCGCTTCATGCCCGCGGGCAACCCGCCACACCGTGAATCGCCGGTTGCGAGCGCCGAGGTGCGGCTGCAGATGGTCAAGGCCGCGACCGAGGGTCAGCACGGATTTCTGGTTGATGACCGTGAAATCCGCCGCGAAGGACCGTCATATTCGGTGGATACGCTGGCCACCTTGCGCGCGGAACATCCGGATCGTTCACTGTGTCTGATCGTGGGCATGGATGCATTTCTCGGGTTGCCGAAGTGGTATCAGTGGCGTGAAATCCTGCAGCTCTCGCACCTGGTGGTTGCACACCGACCAGGCTGGCGGGCACCCGGCATGGGACCGCTCGGGGAGCTGCTGGTGGACCGCGGTACGGGCCGCATCGGTGACCTGCACGAATCCCGCGCCGGATGCATCTATATCCACGCTGTGACGCAGCTCGAAATTTCCTCCACCGAAGTGCGCAACCTGGTCGCGGCGGGACGTGATCCACGCTTTCTGATGCCCGACAGCGTACGCAGGATCATCCTGGAGAGCCGCTGCTACACTGCACCCGAACGCTGATTTTTTTCACCCCAAAGGAGGCAACACCCCGGCATGACAGCATCCACAATCAAGCGCACACGCACGCGTACGCGGCGCTCACTCGAAACGGTCGTGGTCGAGGCGCTTGAGGAACTGAAGGCGGCGAACATCAAGGTGCTCGATGTACGCTCGCTTACCGACATCACCGACATCATGGTGATTGCATCCGGCACCTCCGACCGTCACGTACGCTCAGTGGCGGACCGGGTGATCGAGAAGGCCAAAGAGGCAGGCTTTCGACCCTTCGGAATCGAAGGGGAGCGCGATGGGGAATGGGTCCTCGTCGACCTGCCGGACGTGCTCGTGCACATCATGTTGCCGCGCGTTCGCGAGTTCTACGGATTGGAAAAGCTGTGGAGCGACTCTCACAGCCACCCATCACCCGCTTGAACATTGCAATTGCCGCGCCCGGTACGGGGGCCGCGATGCAGTAAGCTGCGCGCATGCGAATCGAGCTGCTCGCGCTCGGTACCCGGATGCCCGACTGGGTTGATGCTGGCGTCGCGGATTATGTCCGCCGCCTTGGACCCGAGATCCGCTTCGAGCTGCGCGAGATCACGCTGGCCCGACGCGGGCGCGAGGCGAGCACCGTGCGGGCGGTGGCAGAAGAGGGCGCACGAATGCTGTCGGCCATTCGCAGCGATGCATTCGTGGTGGCGCTCGATGTCACCGGAAAGATGTTCAGCACTGAGCAGCTCAGCGCCTGGCTCAGCGACCGAATGCACGAGGGTCGCGATCTCACCTTTCTCATCGGTGGACCCGACGGACTCGCGCCCGAATGCCTGAAGCGCAGCGACCTGCGCTGGTCGCTGTCAGCCCTGACGCTGCCGCATGCCTTGGTCCGGATCGTCGTCGCTGAGCAGCTATATCGCGCCGTGAGCCTGCTGAAGGGCCATCCTTATCATCGGGCCTGACAACTGGCGACGCGCTGGGAGTCGCCCGGAGGGCGCCAAATGCGCCTTGTGACATAAGCAGGTCGCGACCGGAAGATCCTGTCAAATCTGCGACGCGGTTGTCGGCGGCGAGCGACGCTTATCCTTGCCGCCGGCGCCCTGGCTGTTGAAAATCCAGTTCGCCCCTCCGACGACAAGTACTCAACGAACCGACAAGCAAATAGCCACAGCAGGATGGTATTTGACTTGTGAAATCTGGTTCGAGGAGTTCTTTGGAAATGACGCAAGGCACGGCCGAGGATCTCTGGCACCTGAGCATCGACGACTTGTTCGTCACGCCGGTCGAGACTCCGCCTCTCGAGGGCCCGGGGCCGTTCGTCATCAATCTCAGCGCCTCCACCGCTCCTATCAGCATTCCCGCCACGGGCCTGTCCGGATTCGAAAAGCACAAGCTCTACCAACTGTCACGCAAGGAAGATGGGCGCGATCGATTCCGCCTGCGCCTGGGATTCTTCGACACCCCGGCCGCGGCGAATGAAGCCCTCGCCGCGCTTCGTGAGCTATATCCAAGCGCTTTCGCAACCAATGCGACTGAGGATGATCAGCGCTTCAATCCGGCGCGCCCGCGCCCACCTAAGGCGGAGCCCGTAGTTGCGCCGGCGGCGCAGAATTCGTCCAGTCACGCACACACGCGCAACACCGTTCGCAGCGATACAGGTCGGCGTGGCAAGAAAAAGGATGTACGCCGCGATCACGCTGCTGCGCACCCTCGCGGCACGGTGACGCACACTACGCACCGGAACAAGCCGGCGCCGCGTAATGGTCATGACCAAGGTCATGCCAAGAGTGCGCTCCATCTGGCTCAGCAGAGCCCAGTCAAGGAAGAGAGCATCGACGTCGAATCGATTCTGCTTGCGGCTCTTGCTCCCGCCACGTCTGACAAGCCCCAGTCAGCACCTGGCAATCAGGCCGCGCCTGGCAAGGGTCAGCAGCAGAGCAGTGCACGACCCATGGCCAAACCAGGACATGGTTCGAAACACTCACGACCGCATTCCAAGTCTTCCGAAGCCAAGCACCATTCGCGCCCGGTCGCGAAGTCGAACGCGCCCGCGCCGGCGGTCGCAGCGCCTCCACTGGCGCCAGCGGTGCCGAGTCAGGCTGGCATCAGTGCCAAGTCAGAGGCGCGCCGGCTCCAGCGGAGCCGGTCGAGGCATTGCAGCCGACGACGTCTCCAACTCCGTCGCGCTCCCGCCGGTCCTTACGGAGGCCGCTCCATCCGTGCCGTCGAACGCTCCTGAGCGGAAAGACGCACTGGCGATAGACAACGAAGCCAACATCGTGACGCACCCGCGCCTCGATGAGGTACCTGCAACGAACGGCGAAGTCCCGGATGCAGACATCCCCATCGATCTGCACTTCATCGATCGCATCTTCGACGACGACACGCCCACGGTCGAAGTGGTTGCTCTCGAATCGTCCGACGCACCGCCTGCGGCCGCGCAAGAGTCAAAGGAGATTGTCGAGCCAGTTGCAGCAACAACGGAGCCGGCAAAGCAAGCTGCACCAGAGTCAAAGCCGATCGCGACGCGGCTATCGACAGAGTCCGAGGCGCCAGCAATCTCCGCGCACGACATCATTGCGCTGCTGACGCAACCCATACCGACTGCGCGAGCGGGCCAGAACACGCGTGCGTCGAGACCGACTGCGGCACCTGCGCCGCCGGCGCCGGCCTCCGTCCTGATTCCGGACGCGCCGAGCGCACAATCGACAGCACCGACCCCGAACGTCGATCCTGAGTCGCTTGCTCCGACGATGCCGGAGGCAGAGCCCGAGCCCCTGCCTGCGGCAACGACTACTGCGAGTGTCGAAGACGAGATCCCGACGCTCACCCAGATCGCGACTACTGCATCGCCGGTCTCACCCGCGGCGCCGGTGCAGGCCGAGGAAGTGGCTTCGCCTGCATTGTCCGAGCAGACCAAGGCCGAAGCCGATGCGTCTGTCGGGGAGATTGCTGCTGGGATCGAGGCGGAGCTCGAGCTGATCCTGCCCGGAGAAGTTCTCGGCGGTTGATGAAGCCCCGGCGGCGAACGTCGCACTCGAGGTCAAGGTTGACGAGGCGCCAGGTCCCAAACAGGCAATCAGGGTTGAAGAGGCGCCGAGCGCAGCCCCGCCGATTGAACTCGAATTGGAGCTCGTACCGGATGCGCCGAGCGTTCCCTTGCTGAGCGAGACCTTCGAAGATGTAGTCGTCGCGCAAGCGATACCGCCACGGCGCGAGCCGCCGCGCGTCGCGAAGCCGCACGCAAAAGTACCGGCAGCATCAACTGCGCAGACAACGCCTGCGCCGCCCGCGCAGGTATCAGTCCGGGCCGCGCAATTGCCCTCCGAGAGCATCTTCAAGGTCAAGAACCGGCCTGCGCCGACGAGGACTGCACCTCCCGCCACGCCAGCTGCACCGGCGATCAAGCGGCCGGTAGTGATCTTCGATGCGCCGGTCGAGGATGTGGACAGCACACAAACGTTGCGAGCCTTGACGCCGCTCGAGCTCAACGACGACTCGCAGTCGAAATGGTTCGCGGTGCAGCTCGCGTTGTCCGAGGATCCGGTCAAGGTCGAGTCGCTTCCGCACATCGATATCTTCGACGAGTACCGCCTCTACTCGATTTCAGGCATCGAGCAGGGCAAGTTCCTGCACAGTTTAAGACTCGGCTTTTTCTCCTCCGAGAACTCCGCGCAAGCCGTGGCCGGATACCTGCGCGCTTCGTTCGATGACGCGGTGATCAAGCGCGTGAGCATTGCCGAGCATGATCGCTTCGCTGAGCGCAAGGCCAAGCCGGAGAAAAAACCGGAGCCGGGAGCGGTCGCAGAGCGCGCGCCCGACGCGAAGCGCGCCGATGTTCAACCGGGAGCCGCTACGTCCAGCACCACGGCTCCCAGTGGAAACGGGTCATCCGGGCGCAAGCGGCGCGGCTCAGTCGACAGCTCGCCCACGGGACGTCACAAGACGCTCGGTGAGCAACTGTACGACGAGGCACGCGAGGTGGCTCTCTCGCAGAGCGCCATCCGCCGCCTGCCGAAGAACTCCTCGCTCTGGTCGCGTCTGTTCGGCCAGGACAAGGGCAAGCAGTAGTCAGAAGTCACTCGGTATGATCCTGCGCGGGCGGTCGGTTGCTCGCGTGGGCGTCCAGGCGTTCACATATCGTTCATCGACGGGGGCCCAGGATGCTATCCTGCCCTCGGTTGCGGCGGCTTCGCGGTCAACCGCACAACCGCTTGGTTGGCAAGGCAATAAGGACCTCGGCGGCCATGTCAGCCGGACTTCTCTACCTCGCATCAGCCTCCCCACGGCGGCGGGAACTTCTCGACCAGATAGGGGTGTCGTGCCTGGTGCGTCCCGTGGGTATCGATGAGTCGCGTCAACCTGAAGAAGCGCCCCGCGATTACGTTCTGAGGCTCGCGCGCCATAAGGCCGAAACGGCATGGGCCCGATTCGCCGCATCCGAGGGCAAGCCGGTCCTGGCAGCCGATACAGCGGTGGTCCTCGAAGGTGAAATCTTTGGTAAGCCACGCGATCAAACCGAGGGCGCGGCCATGCTGGAGCGACTGTCGGGGCGCACTCACGAAGTGTTGACCGCGGTAGCACTGCGTACGCCGGCAGGGCTGGAGACGCGTCTGAGTGCGAGCCAGGTGACATTCCGGACGCTCGCGCCGGGCGAACCTGAACGTTATTGGCAGACCGGAGAGGCCGCGGACAAGGCGGGCGCCTATGCTGTGCAGGGCCACGCCGCGATGTTCATCACGCATCTGAGCGGAAGTTACTCGGGCGTCATGGGCCTGCCGCTATTCGAGACCGCAGAACTTTTGCAGCGCGCGGGATTTGAGCTATGGATGCAAACGCCTCTCCGGTAATGACAGCGGAGATCCTGGTAAACGCGACTGCGCGCGAGTCACGTGCTGCAGTGGTCGAGAATGGCGTTCTGCAGGAAGTCTTCATCGAGCGCGTCAGCCGGCGCGGTCTTACCGGAAACATCTACAAGGGCCGCGTGTCGCGGGTATTGCCTGGCATGCAGGCAGCGTTCATCGAGATCGGCCTCACACGCACCGCTTTTCTGCACGCTTCTGACATTGCGAAGCCCTCCAGTGATTCGGAGGGCGTGGAACTGCCGCGCACCGAAAACGTGCGTGAGCTGGTGGCGGAGGGCGATGAGATCCTGGTGCAGGTCGTGAAGGATCCGATCGGCAGCAAGGGTGCGCGCCTGACCACCTTCATCTCCATTCCATCCCGTTACCTCGTCTACATGCCCAAGGGGCGTGGTATCGGCATCTCCGCCCGCATCGAAGCGGAGGAGGAACGGCGGCGCCTGCGCGAGGCAGTGGGATTGTTTGCGACACCCGAAGATGCCGGCGGCTATATCGTGCGTACCGCTGCTGAAGGGGCCTCGCTCGAAGCGATGCGCGCCGACATGCTGTTTCTCAAACGGCTCTGGGAAGCGATTCGCGATAAGGGACTGAAAGCGAGTGCCGGACAACTGGTGCACGAGGATCTGCCGCTGCCGGTGCGCGTGTTGCGTGATCTGCTCAACGAAGGCGTCGGGCGCGTGAGCGTCGACAGCGCCGATGCGCACCAGCGCATGATCGAGTTCGCCCGCATGTTCATGCCCGAGAGCGCGGCCAAGATCGAGTTGTACGGGCAACCCCGGGCGATCTTCGATCTGCATGGGATCGAAGAGGAAATCGAGAAGGCCCTCGATCGTAAAGTGCTGCTGAAGTCCGGCGGACATCTGATCATCGATCAGACCGAAGCGATGACCACGATCGACGTCAATACCGGCGCATACGTCGGTCATCGAAACCTCGAAGAGACCATATTTCGCACCAACCTGGAGGCTGCGCTCGCAATCGCGCGCCAGCTGCGGCTGCGCAATCTCGGCGGGATCATCATCATCGACTTCATCGACATGCAAGAGGAGGAGCACCGCCGGCAGGTGATCCAGGCCCTCGAGAAGGCGCTCGATGACGATCACGCGCGTACCAGCATCTCGAGTGTTTCACCGTTGGGCCTGGTCGAAATGACGCGCAAGCGTACGCGCGAGAGTCTCGAGCACCTCCTGTGCCAGCCGTGCCCTACTTGCCAGGGGCGCGGATTCGTCAAGACGCCCGAAACTGTCTGTTACGAGATCTTCCGCGAGATCCTGCGCCAGAACCGTCAGTTCGAGTTTCAGCGGCTGCTGGTGCTCGCCCATCAGGATGTCATCGACCTGTTGCTGGACGAGGAGTCGACCTCACTCGCCGAGCTCGAAACCCTGGCTGGCAAGCCGATTCGCCTGCAGACCGAGGCGCTCTATTCCGTGGACCAGTTTGACGTGGTGCTGATGTGACCGAAGGCGCACCCGAGAAGCCGATACCGGAACGGCCCGCTGCGCGCCGCGTCGTGCGCTGGCTCGGCGGTATTGCGGGTGCCCTCGTCATCCTCCTTGCGTTGCTGGTCGGCGCAATGCGCATCGCGATCACACACCTGCCGGAATACCGTGATCAGATCCAGGCCTGGGTCAATGAGACTTCGCACCTGGACGTCCGCTTCAAGAGCATGGATGCGCGCTGGCGCTTCTACGGGCCGGAACTGTTCATCAGCGATGTGGCGGTGCTGGCGCCGAAGGGCGGGCCGCTTCTCGCCAGAGCGCACGCCGCCAGCATCGGCTTCGACCTCTGGCGTGCGATGTTGCATGCCGAGACGCTCCCGGCGCGGATCACGCTGTTGCAGCCAGAGATCGGCGTGGTGCGCACCCCCGATGGGCGCATCGAGCTCGAAGGGCAGGCGGCACTGGAAGATCGTGAGCACCGTTTCAAGATCGACGATCTGCCGACGGGGCTCGTCGGCATCGAGGACGCCAAGGTCACCTTTACCGACCAGCAAGGGAAGCTCGGCGACCTGATCCTGACGGGGGTGGAAGTCGGGGTGAGACGCGACCGCGACGACCTCGAAGTGGAGGGCGAGCTTGAACTTCCGAACCGGATGGGGACGCGCCTGGCATTCGAGGGCGAAGCGCACGGCGATCTCGCTACGCCGGAATCGCTGGCGTGGCGCGTGGATGCCAAGACGAATGGAATCGACCTGAAAGGGTGGCACGAATTCCTGAGCGGCGCGCTCGCCGTACCAGACGCCGGTCGCGGCCGGATCCGGGCGACGGCCGCGTTCGTCGGTACTCAGGTCACGCGCGCTTCTGTTCAGTTGCAGCTTGCAGACGTGTTGATCCCGGCATCGACCGTGTGGCCGAGTGACACCACCTATTCGGCCCTTGCCGGCGATGTGCGGCTGGAGCGCAAGAAGGGCTTGTGGCGATTGACTGGCCGCGACGTGAAGCTCGTCACGGGTGCTCACGCCTGGGAACCGACGCGGATCTCCGCGGCGTGGAATCGCAGCGACAGCGGACAGCTCAAGCTCGAGGCGGACGCGAATTACCTGCGCCTGGAGAATCTCGTGCCCCTTGCTGCCCTGGCGCCTGAAGGAGATTGGCGCAGCCGAGTGACGGAGTTGCTCCCCGAAGGTGAGATCCGCGCGCTCAAGCTGAACTACGCGACGGGTGAATCGGCGCCCACGCGCTATCAGGCAACCGCGCGGTTCGCGGACCTGGGTTTCGCTGCGGTCGGCACTGCGCCCGGCCTGCGAGGCCTGAGCGGTGAGATGACCACCACAGAAACTGCTGGGCGCGCTTCGGTCGATTCGCAGGCCGTGGTTTTCTCGATGCCGCACAAGTTCCGCGCTCCGCTGAACGCCGACGTCGCGCGCGGCGACATCCACTGGGAACACTCAGCCGAAGGCTGGCGCATTTCAAGTCGCGGCTTCACCGTGCGCAATCCGCACGCCAATGCCCAGGCGGATCTCGACCTGCTGCTGCCGGGTGACGCGAGCTCGCCGATCCTGAAGATCAACAGTCGCTTTCAGGACGCCGTCCTCGCAGAGGCGTGGCGCTACCTGCCGATCGACAAGCTGTCCGAAAAAGTGCTCGCTTGGCTTGACGCTGCGGCGGTGGCGGGACGCGCATCGTCTGGAGAGTTCGTCTTCGACGGTCCGACCCGGAGTTTCCCGTTCCGTAATGGCGAGGGCGAATTTCGCATCAGCTTCCCGGTCGCTGGCATGCGCCTGCACTACGCCGATGGGTGGCCCGATATCGAGAATCTTGCTGCGGATATCGAATTCAGGAACGCGGGTCTCACGGGCGTAGTGCGCAGCGCGACGCTGAACGGCCTGAAAGTCGAGACCTCCAGGGCGCAATTCGTCGACTTCAGGACGGGCGAGCTCACTATCAACGGACGTGCCACAGGCGATGTTGGTGATGCACTCGGCTATCTGCAGAAGAGCCCACTCGCCGAGAATCTGGGGAACCTGTTTGCCGATCTGCGTGGCAAGGGACCTGTCGCGGCAAAGGTCGACATTCTCCTGCCGGTGAAGGACATTCAGCAGCACAAGGTCCTCGTCACTGCGGAAGTGAACCAGGCAGTCCTGTCGCTCGTCGATACGCCACACGTACTGGAAGGGTTGCAGGGTGTCATCCAGTTCAACGACAAGCTGCTGAGTGCTACCGACCTCACTGCGACATATCTCGGCGGGCCGGCACACATCGAGCTTTCGCCGGACGTGGCTGCCGGGCGCAAGCGTCCCGACAACGTGATCCACGTTCGAGCGCAGACTCCGATCCCGGCCCTGCGTCAAGCCTTCGAGGGCGCTGAGTCGCTGGCCGCCGATGGCACGCTCGACTGGCGCGGCGTGATGCGCATCCCCGTGGACTATGGTGACGAGCCGGAAGGGACCGCAAAGCGGCCCGTCACGGCGCGCATCACCTCGTCGCTGCGGGGCGCAGCTATTAATCTTCCCGAGCCTCTCGCCAAGCCCGCGGGCGATGTGCGTCCGCTACGGGTCGAAGTGCAGTGGCCGGAGGCCTCTACGGCGCTGGTGCGCGCGAGCTACGGCGATGACGTGCGCTCTCAGTTGAGCTTGCAGCGCGAACGTTCCGGATGGAGATTCGATCGCGGTGGCGTGCGTCTCGGTGAAGGCGATGCACGTTTGCCATCGACTCCGGGTCTGGAGGTGCGTGGCAGTGTCGAGCGTCTCGATCTATCTCAATGGCTCGCATTGCGTTCCGGCGGCAAAGGTAAAGGCGCTCTATCGGACTACCTGCGCAGCGTCGAGCTGACCGTGAATGATTTCCAGATCTTCGGGATGCGCTTTCCGGACGTGAGTGGAAGCCTGTTGCCCACGCAGAACTCGTGGTCCGTGACGGTCGACGGGCCGAAAGCGCACGGCACGTTGCAGGTGCCCTTCAACCTGACCGGCGATGAGCCGCTCGTGATCAATATGACGCGCCTGGGTCTCGAAGCCGTGGATTCCTCTCCCGAGGAAGACGTTGACACCCAGGCTGACCCGAAGCAGTGGCCAAATATCACGGCGGCCATCGATGAATTCGACGCATATGGCAAACATCTCGGCGCGACGCACGCCGAGATCAAGCGGATTCCCGATGGGCTGAGTCTGCAGTCCTTCACCGCAGAGTCAGCAGGCCACGAACTCACTGCCACCGGAAGCTGGACCAATCCGCCGACCGGTCAGCGCGGCGACTTGAAACTCAAGCTCGAGAGCACAGATCTACAGCAGACCTTGGTGGATCTGGGCTACGGCCCGGGGCTGACAGCGAAACATGGCCTGCTCGAGGCAGATGTGAGCTGGCCGGGCGCGCCGAGCGCGACACTCCTGGGGCGACTGAACGGCACGATGAAAGTAGAAGTGGCGGACGGACAACTGCTCAATGTTCAACCAGGCGCCGGCCGAGTATTCGGGCTGCTGAGTATCGCCACGCTGCCGCGACGCTTGTCACTCGATTTCTCCGACCTGACCGACAAGGGGTTCGCCTTCGACAGCATCCACGGCGACTTCAGGCTCGAGTCGGGCGATGCCTATACGCAGAATCTGCTGCTCAAGGGACCTGCCGCGGAGATCGGCATGGTCGGTCGCACCGGACTCTGGCGGCACGATTACGACCAGACCGTGGTAGTCACGGGAAGCTTCGGCCAGTCGCTGCCGGCCGCGGGCCTGCTGGCCGGTGGACCGGCCGTGGGTGCCGCCATGCTCCTGTTCTCGCAGATCTTCAAGGAGCCTCTCAAGGGCATGGCACGCGGCTACTACCGCATTACGGGCCCGTGGGAGAGCCCAAACGTGCAGCGGGTCGAGGCATCCGACGTCAAGAAGACCGAGAATGCCCTGCACGTCGTGGAGAAACGTAAGGAGAAAGGATGAGGAAGATCGCAGCCATCCAGATGACGTCAGGTCCGGAAGTGGCTCAGAACCTCACCACGGCCGCACGGCTACTCGAGGATGCGGCTGCACAGGGCGCCGCACTCGCGGGGCTACCCGAGAATTTTGCAATCATGGGACGTAGTGAAGCGGACAAGCTCGCCGTATCGGAAACCGATGGCGACGGCCCGATTCAGCAATTTCTCGCATCCACCGCGCGGCGACTGAAGCTATGGATCATCGGCGGAACTATTCCCGTGCGGGCCGGCTCCGACGGGCGCGTCGCTGCCGCGTGCCTGGTCTACGATGAGCGCGGTGAGCGCCGCGCCCGTTACGACAAGATTCATCTGTTCGACGTCAAGTTGCCGGACAAGGCGGAGGAATATCGGGAATCTGCCACCATCGTACATGGCAGCGAGCCTGTAGTGATCGACTCTCCGGTGGGAAAGCTCGGACTTGCCGTGTGTTACGATGTGCGCTTCCCGGAACTGTTCAGAAAGATGTCGGCCGCAGGCGCGCAACTGTTCAGTCTGCCCTCGGCCTTTACTGCGCCCACCGGGCGCGCTCACTGGGAAACATTGCTTCGCGCCCGTGCCATCGAGAACCTGTGCTTCATGCTGGCACCGGCGCAGGCTGGCGTACACGTGAATGGACGCGAGACTTATGGAGACACGATGATCGTGGACTACTGGGGACGCGTAATGACGCGTTTGCCGCACGGCGCAGGCGTGGTCACGGCTGAGCTCGACCTCGAACGGCAAGTGGAAGTGCGCCGTTCGTTCCCGGCGCTCGAGCATCGAATCTTCAAGAACTGATCGATCGCCCACGATGAAACCTGCCAGCGAAAACCCGCTCGCCATCGCCCGCGATGCACTGCTTGCGCCTTCGGGACTCGACGAAGGTCGTCTCACGCGCGTGTTGGGCTCGCTGATGGGCCACGCCATCGATAACGCGGACCTCTACTTCCAGTTGTCACGCGAGGAGTCCTGGGCGCTCGAAGACAGCATCGTCAAGGACGGCAGCCACAGCGTCGAACAGGGCGTGGGCGTGCGTGCCATGAGCGGGGAGAAGACCGGCTTCGCGTATTCAGACGAGATCATTCTGCCAGCGCTGGAAGAAGCGTCGCGCGCGGCACGCGCGATTGCCCGCCAGGGCGATCCGAGGGCGGTCCAGGCGTGGAAGCCACGCGCAGGACATCGATTGTATCTGCCGATGGACCCGCTGGTGACGATGACCGATGCAGACAAGGTCAGCCTGCTGGAGCGCATCGATGCGGAGACGCGCCGCATGGATCCGCGCATCGTGCAGGTCATGGCATCACTCAACGGACTGCACGAAGTCGTCCTGGTAATGACGAGCGACGGTGTGATGGCCGCAGACGTCAGGCCCCTGGTGCGTATCAACGTATCGGTGATCGCCGAGCAGAACGGACGGCGTGAACAGGGATTCAGCGGTGGCGGCGGGCGCTTCGGTCTCAATGAGATCACTCTCGAGCGCTGCATCGGTCACGCGCGCGAGGCCGTGCGCCAGGCGTTGGTCAATCTGGAGGCGGTTTCGGCGCCAGCCGGCACCATGCCAGTCGTGCTGGGACCCGGCTGGCCGGGTGTGCTGCTGCACGAGGCGATCGGCCACGGTCTGGAAGGCGACTTCAACCGCAAGGGCACCTCGGCATTCACGAACCGCATCGGGCAACGCGTCGCCTCCGAGCTCTGCACTGTCGTCGACGATGGAACGCTGGCTGCGCGTCGTGGTTCGCTCAACATCGACGATGAAGGCACGCCTACCCGGTGCACGACCCTGATCGAGAAAGGGGTGCTGAGGGGTTACCTGCAGGACAAACTCAACGCGCGACTCATGGGCATGCAGCCGACCGGTAACGGCCGTCGCGAGTCTTTTGCGCATGTCGTCATGCCGCGCATGACGAATACCTACATGCTTGCGGGGCCTCACGATCCCGATGAGATCATCCGCTCGGTGAAGAAGGGCCTGTACGCGGTCAACTTCGGCGGCGGCCAGGTCGACATTACCTCGGGCAAGTTCGTCTTCTCCGCGAGCGAGGCGTACCTGATCGAGGACGGCAAGGTCACCGCGCCCGTCAAAGGCGCAACGCTCATCGGCAACGGTCCCGATGTGCTCACGCGCGTCAGCATGGTCGGAAACGATCTCGAGCTCGACGAAGGCGTGGGCGTGTGCGGCAAAGAGGGCCAAAGCGTGCCCGTCGGCGTCGGGCAGCCGACACTCAAGGTTGATGCCCTCACCGTGGGCGGCACGAGCTGATCGAACGGGCGGCGCCCCCGGCGCCTCGACCCCAGGTCCTGCGCGCGAGTTTCCGCATATCTGTGGAAACTCACTCCAAAAATCCGTGGCTGCGTCTACCAGCTCAGCGGGAGACTTGCTCGCGCGGAGGACATTGACTCGTCCGTGTCACGTGCAGGATGCACGCCGCCGCCCTCGGACTGGGCCCTTGCTGCAGCAATGGCCCGACCGAGGTGCGATCGGCGGCTCGTGAGCCGCCTGGCGATCAGGGAATGAGGTGCAGACACCATGGCCATCAAATACCGGCGACGTTCCTCACCGACGAATGTGGATCGGCGCAGCGGCTCGATTCGCCGGAGGTTTCGAATCGCGAGCATCGCGTTTCTCGCAGCCTTTCAATTCGGCGCGTTTGTCGGTCCGGTGCAAGGTGCGAAGTTCGACGAGAGGATCAAGGCACCACCAGCGCCGACAAACGCGGAACTGAGGGCGTTGATCCGTGACTACTTCGATACCTACGCGCGGGTCAATGCGAAATCGATCGCTGGCATCGTGAGGGACAAGGCCGCATATCAACAGTGGTTCGAAACTGAGTGGCGCCTGCAGCGTGCGATCGATGCGAAACGGCCGCTTGGAGATCTCAGCGAATTCGGCCTCACGTCAAACCGAGATGGTTCCTATTCGGTTGATCTCAGCGAATATCCGCAGTGGGATCCGCTGCCCACGCGACTCGATCGGTTTCGGGAGCCGCAACACTTTAGGCTCTATGTCGAGGCACTCAAGGTTCGCGGCTTTCGCGATCAGGATACCGAGGCGCTAAGGGCCTATATCGCGGGCAACCCGGCGCGGAACCAGGCGAGCATCGCGGAACTCGACGTCACCGACGGATACGTCGCCAGGGTCAAGGCACAGCTTGCGGCGAAACAGAAGGCCAGCGCATCGCAGCTGCTCTCATACATCTATCAGACCAATCGCATCACGAAGGAAAACGCGCGCGCGTGGGCGCTCGGGCTGCTCGATGTGCTCGATCAGCAGCGCCAGCGAATCCTTGAATCGTATCTTCAGGAGCAAGCCGGCAACCTTGCAATCGGGCCGGATGACATTGAGGGTCAGCTGAAGTTCGCGGTCGACGCAATCGCGTCCGGCGAATTCGAGAGGCAAATGAGTCTGGAGAGAAAGGAGGCTAGGCCATGAAACACTTCGAAGGCACATGGATCGTGCTGATGCTGGCGTCTGCGTTGGTGCCGGCGAATGCAGCGAACGTGCACGCTTCGCTCGCTGTCCCCCACCAAGTTGGTACGACTGAGCGGGCACAGGTTGGCATGAGTGTGGACGCCCAGACTGCGCTTTTTCTGTTAACGGCGGGCGGTGGTTACACGCTGACCTGCCCCGATACGACACCACTGACCGCGCAGCGGGTTCTGCAGTTCGCGAGATTGAAGCCGGCGTACCAGGTCTCCGTCTTCGTCCCCGAGGTTATTCCCGCCGAATACCTCATTTCGGGCTGGTATTCCTGGGCCACGCCCTCCACTCACTACTGCACCTTCAGTTACACGGGCCGCGCGAAGGATGGGTGGGTGAACTTGGTGGGCATTGGCATGAACGTCACGCTGGGCGGCGATGAAGCTGTGGACGGCGACAGCCTGGTATTTCCCATGGTGAAGACGGCGCCACCGCCGCCGCCGGGCGGCGGGCTCCCATGCCCATCGTGCACCTGCACCCCTCCATGATCGGTCCAGGGAGGACCACACATGAACCGTATCTCCTGTTCGAGCATCACAGCCGCATTGGTCCTGTCCATCATCCTGCCCTGTGCCAGTGCCTGGGCGACCTGCAGTCCAATCGTCATTGACGTCGGCAGAAACGGGATCGAACTCGGCGCCGCGGGCGTCGCCGTCTACTTCGACGTCGACAACAACGGAATTGCCAATCACGTTCAGTGGGTAAAGCCCGGCGGCGACGAAGCATTCCTGGCGCTCGATCGCAATGGCAACGGTGTTATCGACAATGGCGGGGAACTGTTCGGAGTCGGAACACCCTTGGTTTTCGAGGGGACCAATGCACCCAACGGCTTCGTAGGGCTTGCGCAGTACGATGCGATCGAACTCGGCGGGAACAATGATGGCTACATCACACAGGATGATGCGATCTGGTCGGCGCTGCGCTTATGGCGGGACATCAATGCCGACGGCGTATCGACTGGCGACGAGATGTTCAACCCCGAGCGTCTTGGGATCACGGCCTTCGAGACCATCCCAAAGTTCGGCAAGCGCTATGACCCCGCGGGGAACATCTTGCCGTATTGGGCGTGGGCTGCGACCACAGGCCGGCCGAAACGGGCGGTGATGGTGGATGTATTCTTCCTCGAGATCTAGCTGCAGAGGCATTTGTCATATCCTCGCGGGTGCGTGATCGCTATCGCAGCGGCACGCACCCGTTTGACCATTTTCCCGCTCGCGTGAACGTCAGCACACCCGGGTGACAGCTTCGCCTCTAAGGTTCGAAGCGAAATCTGTCACCTGGGTGGTACGACGATGACGCCGAATCCCTCGATGACCGGCTCGTTCAAGATGACGCTGCCGACTGATCTGCTGAGCGCGCTGCAGGCAACGCCCGTGGAAGACCCCGGCAAAGACCTGCAGTTGAAGGGGTTGAAGCCTTCCTTCATGGAGCGCCTGTTCGGCCTGTTTTCAGGCTCATCCAGCCGTCGTCGCTGAAGCCACGATGTCCCGCAAGTCACAGCCGGTCGCGCCTGGTTCGCGAAGCACCGCAAAGCGAGCCGGTAGCGCCGCTACGGCCAATCGGACGCCTCAGCAGGGGCAGAGCTCAACCCCACGTTACCCAGCCCGTCTGTGGGGCGCGCGCGCCAGTTGCCTCTGCCGCTAGCGCGTAGTCTCGAGTTGTTTATTCGTCGCTGACGATTGACTACGATTGCGGTCATGGAGAACCGCGTCGTCAGACTGTCGAAACCGCTCTACGAAGCGCTGCCTTACCTCTACATAGCCGCGGGAATCGGTGGGGCCACAGGCTCGTATTTCGTCGCACGCCATCCCTGGTCCGACATCTTGCTGGTGCTCGCCGTCTTCTGCGTGCTGGGAGGCCTGGTCGTGCTTCTCAAGCGGCGTGATTACCGCGCCAAGCGCGGCGAGTATCGGGGTGCTCCGCTCGACGAGAATTCGCTGCGCTGAGACGCGGGCTGCCTGGCCCGCTCAATCACTGTTCCGCCCACACCTGTTCGCCCTCGGTGGACGGGATGTCAGCGGGCTCGGCTTCCTGGCGCGGCTGCTTGTGCGCACGCTCGTCGATATACGTGATTTCGTGCTTGCCCAGCTGCACGACGTCACCGTCGTTGAGATTGTGCTTGCGCACGCGCTTGCCCTTGACGTAGATGCCGTTGGTGCTGTTGAGATCCTCGATCACACAACTCTCGGGCGTGGTGATGATCTGGCAGTGATGCCGGCTGATGAACTTGCTGTCGATCGGCAGATCGTTGTCCCTGGTCCGGCCGATGATCACACGCCCCGGTCTCAGCAGCCGCTCCAGTACTGTCTGACCCTCGAATCCGATCAGGACGCGTGCGACATGAGCCGACGAGTCGCTGCTCTGCACATGTTCGACGGTCGGCACCAGCAGACGGCTGCTGCGTGCTGAGAATTCGCCCCACTGCAGCTCGCGAATTGCGGTTTCGACTTCGGCTGCATCCACGTGGTCCTTATCCAGTGCGTAGGCGGCCATCATCGAGGTATCGCACACCGTATTGATGAGGCGCGGGATTCCGCCGGTGTGTCGGTAGATCAAAGCCATGCATTCATCGCTGAAGATCTGGCGCCCCTGCGAGCCGGAAACCTCCAGGCGGTGCTGAATGTAGGCGCGCGTGTCGACCTTAGACAGGGGCGTGAGATGAAATCGCAGCCGAATACGCTGGGCGAGTTGCACGAGTTCCGGTGAGCCCAGCTTGTCGTTGAGCTCCGGCTGGCCCGCCAGGATGATCCGCAACACCTTCTCCTTGGTGGTTTCGATGCCAGACAGCAGGCGGACCTCCTCGAGCACCTTGTGGGTCAGGTTCTGTGCCTCGTCGATGATCAGCAGCACTTTGCGGTTGTTAGCGTATTGCTCGATCAGGAAATTGTTGAGTGTGCTCAGCACCTCGGCCTTCTTCATCTTGAAGGGTGAGAAGCCGAACTGCACCAGCACCGCCTGCAGGAACTCGGTAGCTGAGAGCTGCGTCTGGTTGATCTGGGCGACGACTACGTCCTTCTCGAGCTCGCGCAGGAACGTCTCGATAAGGGTGGTCTTGCCAGAACCGATTTCGCCCGTAATGACGACGAATCCGTCGGTGAACCAGATGGTCGATTCCATGTACGCCTTGGCGCGTGCATGGTGTTTGCTCAGATAAAGGAATGAGGGGTCCGGGCTAAGGCGGAACGGGAGCTCATTGAGTTTGAACAGCTCGAGATACATTGTTCGCGACCCGGGGCAGCACTTCTTCGTGCCAGTCTTGATTCAAGTGTAAGGGAAATCCCTCAGCCAGCAGAAATCGGTCGTTGCCGAAGCCGCAGGAGCCGCTTCAGGCGCTGGTCGCGCCGTGCGGCGCTGGACTCCACGACGGTGCAATGGCCGAGTTTGCGCCGTGGCCGGGCGTTCTTTCCATAATCGTGGTAGTGGAGGTTCGGCTCGTTCAGCCACTGCGTCCGGTCGGGCAGGGTTCCGACAAAATTGAGCATGGCACAGTGCCCGGTGGGCGCGGTGCTGCCCAGCGGCCAGCCGAGAATGGCCCGAAGGTGATTTTCGAACTGACTCGTGATTGCCCCCTCGATAGTCCAGTGACCGGAATTGTGCACCCGGGGCGCCATTTCATTCGCCAGCAGACGGCCGCGCACGACGAAGAACTCGATGGCGAGTATCCCCGCATAGTTGAAGTACCTGAAGATGCTGCGCAGGTGGCGCTCGGCCAGCTTCTGCAGCGAGCGGTGCACGTATGGCGCGGTTGTGTAGCTCAGAATTCCCTCCACGTGCACGTTCTTTGCCAGAGGATAGACGCGAATCTCGCCCGTCCGGCTGCGTGCGCCGATGATCGAGACCTCGTGGCTGAAATCGACGAACGCTTCATAGATGAGAGCTTGCCCGCCAAGTTCCGACCAGGCCGCTGAACGATCAGCGCTGTTGCGCAGGACTCTCTGACCCTTCCCGTCATAGCCCAACCGACGCGTCTTGAGTACGCCGGGCAGCCCTATCTTGCGTATGGCGCGTGCCAGATCCGCCTCCGAATCGACAGCGTCGAACGCCGGGGTCGGTATGCGGAGTTCGCGGAACAATCGCTTTTCGATCAGGCGATCCTGCGAGGCTGCAAGTGCGGCCGCTGGCGGTAGTACTACCGTCTGCGCCTCGATGGCAGCCAGGCCTTCCGCCGAGACATTTTCCCAGTCGAACGTGACGACATCGACTTCACGCGCAAGCTTCGTCAGCAGTGCCACGTCGTTGAGTTCGCCGGTCAGAATCGGCGCAACCTGCGCGGCCGAGGCGTCGGCACTGCGATCGATGAAGTGGAACTTGAGCCCCAAGGGAAAACCGGCCAGGGCCAGCATGCGCCCAAGCTGGCCGGCACCGATGATGCCGACTTTCATCCTGCGGGAGCCGTGGAGCGGCGAGGATCGCCGGCCTTGAGCACTTCCTGCGTCTGGGCGTGACGGAACGCCTTGAGCGACTGATCGATCTCGGGATGCTTGTTGGCGAGGATGGCAGCAGCCAGCAATCCAGCATTCGTCGCCCCGGCGCTGCCGATCGCGACAGTCGCCACCGGCACGCCTGCCGGCATCTGCACGATCGAGAGCAGGGAGTCCAGACCGCTCAGGGTTTTCGACTGTACCGGGACCCCGAGCACTGGAAGAGTGGTTTTTGCGGCCGTCATGCCGGGAAGATGTGCCGCGCCTCCCGCGCCGGCGATGATCACTTCGAGGCCGCGCTGCTGCGCGGTGCTCGCGTACTCGAACAGCAAGTCTGGCGTGCGGTGCGCCGACACGACACGCACTTCATGTGCCACGCCGAGCCGCTCGAGGATTTCCGCTGCCGGACGCATCGTCTCCCAATCGGACGAGGAGCCCATGATGATGCCGACCAGCGGTTTCATGCGGGAATTGTAGCACGCACGCCCGCAGCGACCGCTGACGAGCCAGCGCTCATCCGATTGATGCGCTGAGGATCTCGCGCAGGTAATGAAACAGCTCACGCGCCGCTCGCGGCGCACTGCCGTGTCTTGACTCCTCGCCAGCGATCGCAACCAGTTTCTGCAAGCGCAGAACGTCGACTCGGGGGTGTTCTGCGAGCAGCTCGTCGAGTGCTGCAGGATCCCTCAGCACCCGCTCGCGCCATTGTTCGATGCGTTTGAACTGGCGATTCGCCGCATTCTCTTTTTGTCGGTGTGCTTCGAGCGCCGCGCGAATCTGCTCGGTGTCGATCTTGCGCATCAGCTTGCCGATGTATTGGCGCTGACGCAGTTGCGCTCCGTGACTCGTGAACTGCCGTGCGGCGAGGATTGCGTCGCGCAGCCTCTCGGGCAACGGCAGCGACCCGAACAGCGGGTCCGGCAAATCGATGAGCTGCTCGCCGAGTTCCTGCAGCTCCTGTGACGCACGCTTGCGTGCGCCCTTGCTGGGGCGTTCCTCGTCAGGCTGCTCATCATCGTGACGTCGGCGGATCATGCGGGGGCCACGCTCTCAGAGCGCTGCAACACTCGGTGCTCGATATGGTGCATAAGCACGTCCGCGCCGGTCTTCAATGCTCCGAACAACAGCATCGCCAGCGCACTGTTGTTACCGAGCGCGGTGCCTAGCAGGATCGAGGCATGCATCGGAACGAGGGTGGGCACGGGCCAGTGCAGCGCGATCGCCACGATAATGGTCGCGGCGTTGACGGCGAGAAGTGAGCGCGTGCTTTCCTGCGTGACCGAGGTGTTTGTGCTCGTCGGTACGCTGAGCAAGGCGATCTCCAGCAATCGGTACACAATGGCGAGGCGCCGAGTATCCGGTGACGGGTGCGCGTTGGCAATCTGGCGGCTAAAATGCCCGCCCTTCCTTTGGTCTCACAGGTTCAATCATGGCAGCCGAAGAGCAAGCCATCGTTCCGCTCACCGGCAAGGACCTCGAGCGACTGGTCACCTGGGCGCTCGAGGAAGCGCGTGCTGAGCGCGCCGACCAGGCGGAAGTCGGGGTCAGCGTCGATACCGGGTTGAGCGTGACTGTGCGGCTGGGCGAGGTGGACACGCTCGAATACCAGCGCGATCGCGGCCTCGGGATCACGGTCTACTTCGACCATCGCAAGGGCTCGGCGAGCACCGCCGACCTGAGACGCGAGGCGATTCGCGAGGCGGTGCTCAAGGCCTGCAGTATTGCGCGCTTTACCGCCTCGGACGATTGCGCCGGGCTGGCTGACGCGGAACTCATGGCGCGCGAACAACCCGACCTTGCGCTCTCGCATCCATGGGAGATCTCTCCTGAAGCATCGATCGAAATCGCTCGGTCCTGCGAAGCGGCTGCGCTCGCTGTCGATCCGCGCGTCCGTAACTCCGAGGGCGCTTCACTCAACACGCATCACGGCACGCGGGTGTACGGGAACAGTCATGGATTCATCGGTGGCTTCGAGAGCACTTCGCACAGCGTGAGCTGCGCTGTGGTCGCAAGTGAAGGCGACGAAATGCAGCGCGATTATTGGTACACCACGTCGCGCGACTGGCGCGAGCTCGAGGACGCGCAGCAGGTGGGGCGTGTGAGTGCCGTGCGCACCGTCGCGCGCCTTGGATCACGCAGGCTTACGACGCGGCGCGCAGCGGTCATGTTCACGCCCGAGCTGTCCCGAGGCTTCTTTGGCCATTTCCTGGCCGCGATTCGCGGTGGAAGCCAGTATCGCCGCTCCTCATTCCTGCTCGGCGCTGCCGGCCAGCAGGTCTTTCCGTCCTTCCTGCACATTTCGGAGCGCCCTCATATCCGCAAGGCCATCGCAAGCTCTGCGTTCGATAACGAGGGTGTTGCGACCCAGGATCGCGAGCTCGTCAAGGACGGGATCCTGCAGGGCTACATCCTCAGCGCGTACTCGGCCCGCAAGCTCGGCCTGCAGACCACGGGCAACGCCGGCGGTGTGCACAACCTGCTCATCTCGCATGGTAGCGAGGACCAGAAGGCGCTCTTGCACCGCATGCAGACGGGACTTCTTGTCACCGAGCTCATGGGTCAGGGTGTTAACACGGTCACCGGCGATTACTCCCGTGGTGCCTCGGGATTCTGGATCGAGCATGGGGAGATCCAATACCCGGTGCACGAGATCACCATCGCGGGCAATCTACGCGACATGCTGCTGGGAATTGTCGCTGTCGGAAGCGATGTTGATTTGCGCGGCGCTGTGCGCACCGGCTCGGTGCTGCTCGGCGAGATGACTATCGCGGGTGAATAGCCCGAGCGGTATCAGGAGCCAAAGAGAGCGCTCTCCGAGCTCGAGCCGAGGATCTCGTTGAGCACCTCTTCGATCGGCTGCGGCTTGCTGACCACGTATCCTTGAATGTAGTCGATCCCGAGCTGTACCAGCCAATCACGGACCTGCTCGGTCTCAACCTGCGCCGCCACCGTATCCATGCGACTCGCGGTCGCCCACTGGGCCAGCGCCTCGACCAGGCGTTGTGCCCGTACGTCCTTGACCACGTCTTTGAGCAGGGTGCCATCCATCTTGATCGAGCTCGCGCCGTGCGCCTGCAGACGCCCGCACGCGGCACCACCGACATTGTCGATCACGATGCGCGCGCCGGCACGCAACATGCGCTTGGCGAAGCGTGCAACATCACGGCCGTGGTTGGCAGCAGTAGTCTCCGCGATCTCGAACAGCCACTGTTCGGCAGGCAGGACGTTGCGGCGCAGCTGCTCGGCCATCCAGTCGTGAAAGTCGGCGATTTCGAGCGAGCGCGGCGAAATGTTGAGCGATACCTCGATCGCGCGTGAGCCGGGGCGCGACGAGCGGGCCGCGATTGCCGTGAGCGCCGCACTCATGACCCAGCGGTCGAGCTCGGTAATAGCATCGCGATCCGATCCGGTGGACAGGAATTCGAGCGGTGTAATCAGCTTGCCGCGTTCGTCAACAATGCGAGGCAGCAACTCCAGGCGCACCGGTCGATTCGGATCGCGCACCGGACGCATGGGCTGCGCGAACAGCTTCAAACGATTGTCACGCAACGCCTCGCGCAGACGAACCGGAATCAGGATACGCGAGGAATCCTGCTGCACAGCAGATACTTGAATGGCGCCGGAGCGGGTACTGACGCTGCTCGCCACCGGTGCAGGCGTTGCTGCTGCACGCGCCGAAACCAGAGCGTAGCGCAAGCCCGCCGAGGTCGGCGTGACTGCGGCGACGCCACTGCGAAGCTCTACGCGCGGATCAGTGGAACGTTTGGAAGGATTCTGCTTGCCCGCGGCCTCGCAGATGCGCTGCGCAAGTTCATGCGCACTCTCCGCGTCAGCGCGGGGCAGCAGGCACGCGAAATGACCACCTCCGAGCCGCGCACTGATGGCAGCTTCGGGAAGCTGGGGTGGGCGCAAGATCTTGGCGACGTGTCGAATCAGGCGATCGGCTTCCGGGGCTCCGCGCTCGCGGTTGTAAGCGCTCAGACCAACGATGTCGAAGAAGATCACGCTGGCGCCGGTGCTCTCGGTGGTTGGCAGGGAGCGCATGGCGCGCTCGAGCCCCGCCGCGGAGCGCAGATTGGTCATCGAGTCGTAGTCGCGCTCGACGAGCGCGGGGATGAGCGGGCCGATCCGCTCCAGGAGTTGCTGCTCGATATCACCGAACTCGGTCGCGAATGGCGAGCGCAACAGCGCCACATAACCGATCGGGTGGTCTGGGCGCTGCAGGATGGGCGTCGCGATCACATGATATGAAAGTGAGCCGGAATCCTTGGCAGGCTTCGTTTCAGGCTCGGGCTCTGGCTGCAGTCCTGCGAACGAGTCCTCGTCCGGATCAGAGTCGGCGTCCTGCTTGAACGGCCTGCTGCTGAGAAAGGTCCGCTTTTCGAGCTGTACCCACGACAACACTTGTCGGTGAGCCTGGCGCAACGCGTCCTTAGCAGTCTCGCCGCTCCAGCCCGGCGACTCGACGATGACGCGGATGGAGCTGTCCGGCACGACCACTGCACCGAGCGCGGAGTCGGTGCGCGAGACGATGGCGGAGAGCAACTCGCGCAAAGGCTCGGCGCTCGTCGCGGAATTGATCAGTGGCAATGCCTTGTCGGCGAGCCACTCGAAGTGCTGGAGCTTCGAAGCAGTCTGGTCCTGGACGTTGCTGCTCGGGAGCTTGCGCAGCGTCGCGAGCTCGCGCGCGACACATTGCAGTATCGGTTGCAGGGTCTTTTCGACCTCGCCGATGCTTGCGGCCGGCGTCTTACCGGCGGGCGGTTTGCAGGTCACGCCCAGGATGCCGAGCGGAGCATCACGCTCATCACGCAGCCACAACAGGTAAGAGGGCGTTGAGTCGTTCAGCAGCCGCTCTGAGCCGCTGCGGCGGTTCTTGTCTGGGTCAGCAGCCTCCTGCACCAGGGCTCGCACTTGACCCGAGAGAGTGCCCTCGACCTCCGCGTCCTTCTGCCACACGATCTTGCCCGCCGCATCGTAGAAGATGACACCGCGGGCGCGCGGATAGAGCACTTGCACGAGCCGCGCATAGGGCTCGAAAAACGCGGCTTTTGCGGGTCCGCGCAGGGCAGAAAAGGGGTCATTGTTGGCCATCCTGCGTAGCATCAACGGGATGGCGATTGAACAGAACGACGGCATTCACAGCGTCGTGGTGTCGTTGCGGTACGCGTGCCGCTGATGGCGGTAATTCGGCAAATCTGCGAGCGCGGTCACCAATGCAGTTTGGGAACGCGCCCGTAAGCCAGATTATGTCAGGTCAGTAGTCCCCGGTTCAGGGCTTATGACGCATGGCCTTCGACCATATCCCGCAAGGTCTTGCCCTTGAATCGCTCCTTGATCGCGGCATCGATCTCGGCAGCCAGCTCATCCGCAGGACGCGTTCCGCGAAAGTGCACTCGCGGTTCACCGCCCTGGTGGCGGCGCGCCGCATCGGCGATCTCCGCCAGCGAAATCTCGGCTGTATCGCGGCCCGGCATCCAGGTCTCATCCTCGGTTGCGACCAGGAGGCCGGCGCTCTCGAGTGCATGAATGACGATGCCGAGTGTGGCTCCCGGAATGTCGAAACGCAGCGCCAGGCCGTTGGTCGTCCAGCGCTGCTTGCCAGTGCGGTAGTCCTGGCCCACGAGCATCATCACGTTGAGCGCGAGACGCTCGGCAAGACTGCTGGTGAGACGGATTTCGACTTGGCCGGTGCGCAGGTATTGCGGGTTCTGCACGTAGAAGGAGATCTGCGCACCGATCATCACGATCAGCCACGCGGTATAGACCAGATGAGTGCGGTTAGGAAATCGCGAAACCTGCGTACACGACAGTGAGCCTGGAGACATAGCGAACGAACGTGGCGAATGCAGCTCCGACGAGTACCCACAGCACTACCCGCGGTGAGCCCGCCGACGAGCGCCGGCATCATGCGCACCCGCGTGTTGGGTATGAACGAATACATGAATGCGAATAGTGACGTGACCAGCAGGTAGGGGGCGATCCTGCCAGTCATGTACATCATCGTTCCGAAGGGCTCGTAGGAATGGAGCCAGCGAACAATCGACGTAGTTCGCAAGACTCGCCGTCATTCCCAATGCCGCCACGGTCAGAATCGGGCCGACGATCATGAGGCTGAGGTATTCGCTGACCCGTCGCGCCCAGCTGCGCGGCCGCTCGACACGCCAGACGAAATTGAGACTCTCTTCGACTTTCTGGATCGTCGAGATCGACGGTGTAGATGAGAAAAGCCAGGCCGAGTGATCCGAGTACGCCACTCTGAATCTTGTCGACGAATCGCCATTACCGTTCGGTCAGTTCGCCGCCTTATCGCCTACCGGGCGGAAAAATTCAACGAGCAGCGGCTTGAGCTGCTGATGAAACCCCAGGCCCTTGAGCACGGAGAAGGCGAATGCCAGCAGGGGTACGATAGCGAGCAGCATCGTGTAGACGAGGCTCATCGCACGCAGATTCAGATCGCCCTTCCATAGGTCACGTATCAGGGCATATGGATAGCGCAGCGCCCGCAGAATCTGCGCCCAAGGGATCTTCGGCCGCTCGCCCGCTCGGCTCGAACAGCGCTCGTTCAAGTCGTTCCTGGAGGTGAAACATTGGGCGAGCCTTGCATGCCTGCGTAGCGGCTGGCAAGCGCTCGGGCGCATCGTTAGAGTCGGTGCACGCCCATGTCCACAGAATACGCCGAACGCATCGTCTGCCTCACGGAGGAGACCACTGAGACGCTTTACTTGCTGGGTGAAGAGCGGCGCATCGTCGGCATTTCAGGCTTCACGGTGCGGCCGCCGCGTGCGCGCAAGGAGAAACCGAAGGTCTCCGCTTTTACCAGCGCAAAGATTGATCGGATCATCGCCCTCGAGCCCGACCTGGTGCTGGGATTTTCCGACCTGCAGGCGGACATTGCCGCGGAACTGATTCGTGCGGGATTGAACCTGCACGTCTTCAATCACCGCAGCGTCGCGGGCATCTTCGGAATGATTCGCACGCTCGGTGGCATGATCGGTTGCGAGGCGAAGACAGCGGTGCTCGTGGAGCGGCTCGCAAAGCACGTCGAGGGTGTTCGCGACGCCAGCTCGAAACTACCCGCCCGGCCGCGCGTCTACTTTGAAGAATGGGACGATCCCCAGATCTCCGGTATCCGCTGGGTGTCGGAGTTGATCGGGATTGCCGGTGGCGATGACTGTTTCCCGGGGCTGAGCGTCGAGCCGCTGGCGCGTAACCGGATCATTGCCGATATCGCCGAAGTGCCGCGACGAGCGCCCGACCTCATCCTCGGCTCCTGGTGTGGTAAGAAATTCCAGCCCGCGCGAGTGGCGGCACGGCCTGGATGGAGCGAGATTCCCGCTGTGCGCAACGGTAATCTCCACGAGATCAAGTCTTCGATCATTCTCCAGCCCGGCCCCGCGGCGCTCACCGACGGCGTGGACGAGATCCACCGCATCGTCGTCGAGTGGTGTGAGGATCTGGCTGGCTGATCCTTCCCCCAGCCCGTTCGGCTTTGATCGCGCCCAATGACACGTTGTTGTACAGCGCGAACGCTGGGGCTGGTGTTTGCAGGATGTTTGGTTCGTGTCGGGCTGCGGGAAGGATCAGCCAGCCAGATCCTCGCACTGATCGGGGCAGGAGTGCTTTCTGACGCAGTGAGCCGCGCGAGCGCCTCGCGGTATTTCTCGCTGGTCTTTGCGATGATCTCCGGCGGCAGATGCGGCCCCGGCGCACGCTTGTTCCAATCGAGCGTCTCGAGGTAATCGCGGACGAACTGCTTGTCGAAGCTCGGCGGGCTCGAGCCCGGTTTCCAGGTATCCGCCGGCCAGAAACGCGAGGAATCGGGCGTCAGCACTTCATCAATCAGCACCAGATTCCCGGCGCTGTCGGTGCCGAACTCGAACTTGGTATCGGCGATGATGATGCCGCAAGTCGCGGCGTAATCGGCGGCAAAGCGATACAAGGCGACGGTCTTCTCACGGACCTGTTCGGCGCGCTGCCGTCCAACGAGCTGCACGACGGCTTCAAATCCGATGTTTTCATCGTGCTGACCCGATGGTGCCTTGGTTGCCGGCGTGAAAATGGGCTCTGGCAGTCGGTCTGCCATGCGTAGACCCTTGGGAAGCGCGATTCCACACACGGCTCCATCGCGCTGGTAGTCCTTCCAGCCGGAACCAATCAGGTAGCCGCGCACCACCGCCTCCAGGGGCAACGGCTGGAGGCGCCGGACCACGACACTGCGATCCCGCAGCACCTCGAGCGTAGAGGGATCGCGGATGATGTCCGCGATCGGCCACTGCACGAGCTGGTTGGGCACGATGTGGGTGGTGCGCCCGAACCAGAAATTGGAAATCTCAGTGAGCACCCGACCCTTGTCCGGGATCGGGTCCGGAAGTACGACGTCAAAGGCTGACAGCCGATCAGTCGTCACGATCAGCATGTGGGCATCATCGACGGCATAGATGTCGCGCACCTTGCCACGATGAATGAGGGGCAGTTCCCTGACGTTGGAATCAAAGACAGTCGCAGACATGGATCGCGAGGCGCTGAGGGTGGTGGCTGGTAGGATAACCGCACTGAACGGCGAGGGGCGCATGTTGCCGCCCGGTTCAGCTCACGGTCAAGAAATCCGCATGCAGTGGAAAGGAAAAGTCATCGGCGGGCTCATCGGCGCGGTTGTAGGAGCCGGGCCGATCGGCGCGCTGCTCGGCATGTTGCTCGGTCATCAGTACGATCGCAACGCCGAGGAGGATGATGGCGCAGCGGGCGAGGGCGATCCGCGGATCATCAGTGCGGTCTTCTTTCGCAGCACCTTCGTCGTCATGGGATGCATCGCGAAAGCCGACGGGCGCGTTTCGGAGCGCGAGATTCGCGCGGCCCGCGGCGTGATGCAGCACCTGCGTCTGTCAGAGGAGCAGGTTCAGGCTGCCATTCGCTTCTTCACCGAAGGCAAGGCGCCGGGATTCGATCTGGAGCGAACGGTACGGGAACTGCGGTCGGTGTGTGGCCGGCGCCAGGATCTGTTGCGCTACTTCATAGAGATTCAGCTGAGCGCGGCACTCGACGGCAGCGATATGCAGGGGCCCGCGCGCCCGATCGTGCAGAACGTGGGGCGCTGGCTGGGGATTTCTGGCTTCGAGCTGGCACATCTCGAAGCATTGCTGCGGCTGCAACGCGGCCAGATGCGGACCGCGACACCGTCCCGCAACGTGGTGGCTGAAGCGTATGAAGTGCTGCAGATTACGGCGACCGCAAGCGATGCTGAGGTCGTCAAGGCGTATCGACGGCAGATGAGCCGCAATCATCCCGACAAGCTGGTGGCGAACGGTCTGCCGGAGTCGATGCAGGAGCTGGCCAAGCAGAAAACGCAGCGGATTCGTGAGGCCTATGAGACGATTCGAACCCACCGCAACATGAAGTAGCCGCTCAGCCATGCCCGGTACTGAATTGATTGCGCCTTCGATCCTGTCAGCCGACTTCGCGCGTCTTGGTGAGGAAGTCGAGCGCGTACTCGCCGCCGGCGCCGATCTGATTCATTTCGACGTGATGGACAACCATTACGTGCCGAACCTCACAATCGGCCCGTTAATATGTGTGGCGCTACGCAAGCATGGGATTACAGCGCCGATCGATGTGCACCTCATGGTGAAGCCCGTAGATCGCATCATTCCCGACTTCGGCCGTGCGGGAGCGACGTACATCACCTTCCATCCCGAGGCCAGCGAGCATGTCGATCGTACGATCGGGTTGATTCGTGAGAGCGGCGCGAAGCCCGGCCTGGTGTTCAACCCCGCAACGCCGCTCGATTGGCTGGACCACACGCTCGAAAAGCTCGACATGGTCCTGCTGATGTCGGTGAACCCGGGGTTTGCGGGCCAGAAATTCATCACCTCGGTGTTGACGAAACTCGAACAAGTGCGCTCGCGCATCGATGCGAGCGGGCGCGAGGTGCGCCTGGAGATCGACGGAGGCGTGAAGGTCGACAACATCGGCGCGATTGCCCGCGCGGGTGCCGACACGTTCGTAGCGGGATCGGCGATCTTCGAGAGCCCGGACTACGCGGCGACGATCCGCGAGATGCGGGCGGAAATCGCCAAGGGGCGACGCAACCGCTGACTACCGGGACATGCCCGGAATGGTCAGCGGCTACTTCTCCTCTTCGTCCTCGTCATCATCATCCCAATCATCGTCATCGTCATCGTCGTCGTCATTCACCGCGGCAGTCTTGTCGTGCATCATTGGCTTGGTGGGCACGATCACTGGGCGAGTCTTTACCTTGGGACGCGCGTTGTAGACCACGATGGTCTTGCCGGTGGCCTTGAGCAGGCCCTGCTCCTCGAGCACCTTGAGTACCCGCCCCGCCATTTCGCGTGAGCAGCCGACCAGACGACTGAGCTCCTGGCGGCTTACCTTGATCTGCATGCCCTCCGGATGCGTCATAGCGTCCGGCTCGCCACACAGGTCCATGATCGCGTGCGCCACACGGCCGGTGACATCCACGAATGCGAGGTCGCCGAGCTTGCGGTTGGTGCGATCCAGGCGCGTGGCGAGCTGCGTTGCCAGTTCGAAGATGAGTCCGGGGCTTTCGGCGGCGATCTGCCGGAAGCGGGGATAGGTCATTTCCGCGAGCTCGCACTGCTGACGCGTGCGCACCCAGGCGCTACGTGTCGGCTGTTCGTAGAACAGCCCCATCTCACCGAAGAACTGCCCCTTGTTCAGGTAGGCCAGCACCATCTCGTTGCCATCCTCGTCTTCGATCATTACTTCGACCGAGCCGCTGATGATGTAGTACAGGATGTCCGGCAGGTCGCCGGCATGAATAACTACGGTCTTTGACGGCACCGTGCGGATGCGGCAATAGCTCAGAAAGCGATTGATGGCCGGAATGTCGCTGAGCGGTTTAGCCCCTTCTTCCATACGATCTCCCCCGCGGTCGGGCTGCATAGCCCGCGTTTGTATTACAGAAGGTACGGGACCGCAAGCGAAGCACGCGTTACAGCGGCTTCAGATCCAGTACGCCGTGCGCGTCATGACTCGCGATGTCAGCTTCATCAGCAGCCTCACCGGCGCCGGAAGCTCACTTCCTCCCGCTGCCCGTGCGCTTTCACCATGGCGCGTCTCGTCCTCTTTCATCTGCTCGAGGATCCGGCGGCTGCGCTCATCCTTGCGCGGCAGAGTCTGCAGATGCTCATCGAGGTGGCCTTCAACCTGGCGCTCGGTTTCGGCCACGAACCCGAGACTCACTCGATCGCCGAGCGCGCCCGCAAGAGCGCCGATGGCGAAGGATCCAGCGTACCAGAGCGGGTTGAGCAGACTCGGACGGCTGTCGAGTTCGCGCAGGCGCTCCTCGCACCAGGCGAGATGATCGCCTTCTTCTTCGGCAGCGTGGCGCAGCGTCTCGCGCACTTCTGCCTCGCGCGCGGTCAGCGCCTGTCCCTGATACAACGCCTGCGCCGCGATCTCACCCGAATGGTTGACTCGCATGAGTCCGGCAGCGTGGCGCCGCTCGGATTCATCGAACGGAGGATCGAGGGGCTGCCCGGCGGGATTGGGGCGTGATGCGGTTGCTGAGGAACCCAGGGCCTTGAGCGCGCGATCCGCCTCGGCGAGCAGCAGATCCAGTCCCGACAATGACTTACGTGGCACGGACTCATTATATATGGCGCCGGCCCTCAAGCGGGGCTTCTCGTCCGGTATCCGGCCCTTTGCTTTGCAAACCCGGCATCCCTTCAGTAAACTTCCCGCCTTTTTCGCGTACCCCAGATGCCGGCGGGCGCGGCTCACGGAGCTCAAATCAAGTCATGAACACGGTTTTTGCCAAGCCGGGTCAGGTGCGCGGCGACTGGTACGTCGTCGATGCCTCGGGCCGGACACTCGGTCGCCTCGCCACGCAGCTGGCTCATCGGCTCAAGGGCAAGCACAAGGTCGACTACTCACCGCACGTCGACATGGGCGATCATCTGGTCGTGATCAACGCCGAAAAGATCCGGGTCACGGGTGCGAAGCTCGAAGACAAGGTCTATCACCATCACACGGGCTACCTCGGCAACCTCAAGTCGATTGCGCTCGGCAAGCTCCTTCAGGAGCATCCGGAGCGCGCCATCGAATTCGCGGTGAAGGGCATGCTGCCGAAGAATCCGCTGGGTAGAAAAATGTTCAAGAAGCTGCACGTGTTCGCCGGCAATCAGCACCCGCACACCGCGCAGCAGCCCAAGGCATTGAGCCTGTAAACGTCATAACCACCGAGCAAGACAAGCGCATGACCACCGCCACCAGCTACTACGGCACTGGCCGCCGCAAGACCTCCACTGCCCGCGTCTACATCACCCAGGGCAGCGGCAAGATCTCGATCAACGATCGCACGATCGACGAATTCTTCGGACGCGAAACCGGCCGAATGATCGTGCGCCAGCCGCTCGAAGTGGCTCAGCTCGCGAATCGTTTCGACGTATCGGTGCAGGTGGAGGGTGGCGGTATTACCGGGCAGGCCGGCGCGATCCGTCATGGCATCACGCGCGCCCTGATCGCATTCGACGAGACGCTGCGCAAGCCGCTGCGGCAGGCGGGCTTCGTCACGCGCGATGCGCGCGAAGTCGAGCGCAAGAAAGTTGGCCGCCGCAAGGCACGTCGCCGTCCGCAATACTCGAAGCGTTGATTTCACTCCCTGGCGGGGCTCACCCTCTCCCTGATTGAAGCGGGGAGAGGGCCGGGCAAGGGGTCTTCCGAAATTCGACTCTTGGGGGATCGTCTAGCGGTAGGACTGCGGACTCTGACTCCGCCAACCTAGGTTCGAATCCTAGTCCCCCAGCCAAGAAACACGAGCCCGCCACATGGCGGGCTCAGTTTTTTTGGGTATCTTCGGACTCGCTCGTGTCGCATTGAGGTGAGCGGGTGCCACATCACGTCCCCCTGATCGCAACCATAGCCGTCGGCTTGGCGGTGGCGTTCCTGCTCGGCTTCCTCGCGAGTCGCCTGCGCCTGCCGCCGATCATCGGCTACCTGCTGGCCGGCATCGTTGTCGGTCCGTTCACGCCGGGCTTCGTCGCCGACATGAATCTCGCTCCGCAGCTCGCCGAGCTGGGCGTGATCCTGCTGATGTTCGGTGTGGGAATGCACTTCTCCATCGGCGACCTTCTCGCGGTGCGGCGCATTGCCATTCCTGGTGCGATTGCGCAGATCATCGCGGCGACCGGGCTCGGTGCCGCCATCGCGGTGTCGTGGGGCTGGTCGCTGGCGAACGGCATCGTGTTTGGCCTGGCTCTGTCCGTGGCGAGCACCGTGGTGCTGTTGAAGGCGCTTGAGCAGCGTGGCCTGCTGGACACTGTCAACGGTCACATCGCCGTGGGCTGGCTGGTGGTCGAGGACCTTGCTTCGGTCGTCACCCTGATCGCTCTGCCGGTGATCGCCACATCGCTGCACACCGAGAATGGCGCGCTGGGTTCGGTCGACTGGCTTGCAGTGGGCAAGGACCTCTGCATCGTATTCGTTAAGATCGGCATCTTCTTTGCCGCCATTCACTTCATCGGTGTGCGGCTGTTTCCGTGGCTGTTCGCGCGGGTCGCCGACGGCGGATCGCGCGAGCTGATCACGCTGTTCGTGATAACGGTGGCTCTCGGCATCGCGTATGTCTCCGCGATCGGGTTCGGCGTGTCCTTCGCGCTTGGCGCGTTCCTTGCCGGCGTGGTCATGAACGAATCGAAGCTCACCAGTCGTATCGCGACCGAAGCGGTACCGCTCGAGAACGCGTTCTCGGTGCTGTTCTTCGTTTCGGTGGGGATGCTGTTCGATCCCGCAATCGTCATTGAACGTCCCCTGCAACTCGCGGCGGTCGTCGCCATCATCACGGTCGGCAAGTCGGTGGCGGCGTTTCTTATCGTGCTCGCATTTCGCTACCCGTTGAAGACGGCGTTGACGGTCTCCGCGAGCCTGGCGCAGATCGGCGAGTTTTCGTTCATCGTGGCGGCCGTTGGCGTGGCGCTCAAGTTGCTGCCCCCGGAAGGGCAGAACCTCATTCTCGCGGGCGCACTGCTATCGATCACTCTCAATCCGCTGTTCTTCAAGCTGAGCGACCCTCTCGGACGAGCGCTGATGTCGATTGGACCGCTCGCGCGTGTACTCGACCGGTTATCCCGCGAACCCGGGACAGACGGCGACTTTGCGACCGGCGATATTCGTGATCACGTCATTCTGGTGGGCTTCGGTCGGGTAGGAAGCGAGATCGGCCGTGTTCTGCAGGAACGCGGGATGCCATTCGTCGTGATCGAGCAGAACCGCGAACTTATCGAGCACCTGCGCAAGCAGGCCATTCCGGTGGTGCGCGGCGACGCCTCAGTGGAGGCAATTCTCGCTCAGGCACACCCCGAGACAGCAAGGATGCTGGTGGTCGCGACCCCCGATGCTTTTCAGGCGCGACGCATGCTCGAACATGCGCGGGCTCGCAATGCGCACCTGGATTCGGTCGTGCGCACTCACAGCGATGCGGAAGCCGAATTCCTGCACGAGTCGGGCTTTGGCACAGTATTGATGGCCGAGCGTGAGCTTGCGGATCAGATGTCGCTCTACGTGATAGACGCGCTCGCGCGACGCCGTGTCGCCAGCTGACTCCTTTGCGGCGTTGCGGCGTTGCGGATCGACGCCGGGGCCGAGCGTGCGCCGGATCGTTACTTGAGTTAGATTCCCCCGCGCCTGTTCATCCCGTTCGCTGTTCTCAACCTAACAACCAACGCTTCGGGGGTCTTGCATGAACTGGAAACTCATCATCATTGGCGCAATTGCCTTCTACGCCGCTACGTGGGTGGTGTCCTTCGCCACCGGACCGCTGATTCACAATGGAGTGCTGATGCCGGTATACCTGGCGCACCCGGAATTCTGGCGTCCGGAGCTCAACGCAACGCCGCCAAACATGGCAGCGCTGTTGCCCTACTGGATCACCACCGGCTTGATCGGCGCACTCATCATGGCCGGGATTTATGGCCACGTGCGCTCGACGTTCAACGGAGCAGGTTGGCTGCGTGGTCTGAAGTATGGATTCGTGTTGTTCCTGCTCAACTGCGCCTTCAGCCTCGCCTTGTCGGGCGTTTTCAATCTGCCGTCGACCATCTGGGTGTGGTGGGGGGTCGATTCCCTGGTCATGTATCTCGTCGGCGGCGCGGTGCTCGGCTGGGTCGCGGAGAAAGTCGCCCCACAAGGCGCTCACTGACTATCTCCTTGACTCGCGAACCGGGAATGCCTGGATCTCGGAGTGCAGAGCGGCCTCGCGCTGCGCTCCGGGCTCCCCTCAGAGCTTCCTGACGCCGCCAGCGTGCCCGATCAGCAACACGTCCGCCGGCCGGCGCGCGAACAATCCTACCGTGACCACGCCGGGAAGCTGGTTGAGCTGCGTCTCGAGTGCCGGCGGATCGAGAATCGTCAGGCCATGCACATCCAGGATGTGATTGCCGTTGTCGGTAACGAAGCGATCACGCCACACCGGCCGGCCACCCATTCCCGCTAGCTCTCGTGCGACGAAGCTGCGCGCCATCGGCACCACTTCGATCGGCAAGGGGAAGCGGCCGAGCACGTCGACCAGCTTGGAATCATCGACGATGCACACGAAGCGTCGCGAGGCGCCGGCAATGATCTTTTCCCTTGTCAGGGCGCCACCGCCGCCCTTGATCAGATGGCGGTGCGAGGTCGCTTCATCAGCCCCGTCGACGTATAGCTCGAGCGAGCCGACATCGTTGAGGTCGAGCACCTCTACCCCGGTGGCCTTGAGACGAGCGGTCGAGGCGTCCGAACTGGACACCGCTCCGGCGATGCGTCCTCTGATGCCGGCGAGCGCATCGATGAAGTGATTGACGGTGGAACCTGTCCCGACGCCTACCACCAGACCGTCGGTAAGGTAGTCGAGCGCTGCGTGCGCGGCGCGCTTCTTGCGATCGTCAGGATGCACTTAAGCCTGCAATACAAGTGTTTTCTGAACTGCAGAGACGACTGTGCCCGCTTGCGCGGGCACAGTCGTTGTATCTTGGATTCGAGAACGGGCGGCTGGCTGAATGTGTTCTCAGTTCCAACCGCCGTTCCGCATCCGAAGGGCTTACTTTTTCTTCGCGGCCTTTCTCTTAGCCTTTTTCTTACCCTTCTTCGCTTTAGCTGCCATGGTTGATCTCCGTGTCGGGTTAGTCCGGGGTCGAGTATATACACGAAATGAATATTGACAAGCAAGAGCGCGTGTGAACTTTGTCGCTCACACGCACGATGCATGTCATTGCAGTACGCGCGCTTCGATGAGCACAGCGCCTCACTCGAGCGAGAGAATGAAGCTCCAGCTGCGCGCGCTCACTGGCATCACTGACAGACGCGACCCGCGCTTGAGCAGTTCGAAGTCACTCAACTTCGCCCGGGCGTGCGTGCGCAGTTCCTCGAGCGTGATCATTCGCTTCAGGCGTCGCACCAGGCGCACATCGACCATGTACCAGCGCGGTTTGGCGCGATCGCTGTCAGGATCGTAGTGATCGTCCTTCGCATCGAACGCCGATGGGTCCGGATAGGCCTCGCGCGTGACCTCGACGATGCCAACCACCGCGGGAACTTCGCAGCTCGAGTGGTAGAAGAAGGCCTGATCTCCCGGCTTCATTTCACGCAGGAAATTGCGGGCCTGGAAGTTACGCACGCCATCCCAGGATGTGGTGGCGTCGCGCGCCTTGGCGAGATGCTCGATGCTGAATGAGCTGGGTTCTGACTTGAGCAGCCAATGGTTCATGTGTGGTTCCTGGTTTGACGCGGAAAGTGCAGCACACCTGCATCGGTGACGACCGCGGTCAAAGGTACGTCCCAATGATGGGATATCAGCTCATCGACGCGCTGCCAGTCGTAGGCAAGGCCTACAAGACGGGGTTTCAACCAACTCACTCTGCGCCGCAGGTATGCGAACGCTCGATCGTAGTACCCGCCGCCGGTGCCGAGGCGCTCGCCCCGCGGGCCAAACGCCACGATCGGCACGAAGACGAGATCGAGGAGACGACCTGCGACGAGCGCGTGCGGCCGCTGCGGTTCCGGGATGCCGACGCGATTGTCCTGCAGCAGCGATTCGTCGAGCGCGGCAAACATCATGTCGCCAGACCGGGGTCGATCGATGACCGGCACGTACAATCTACAACCGCGTTCGCGTGCCAGCGCAATGATTGGCGCCGTGTCGAGCTCGCCGCGCACCGAGAGGTAGATGCCGACGCGCGATCCCGGTCGCAGCAGCTTTGATGAGGCGAGCGTGTTGCAAGCAGCCAGTGCGGCTTCACGACGCTGCTCCGCCGTGAGAGTACGGCGGCGTTGCCGCGTAGAACGGCGGATCTGCTCGCGCAATGGGTCCTTCAAGAGGAGTCTGACGCGTTGCAGTGGAGGGGATGGCGCCACCCGCCTGTGCCGTTAGTTACCGTTGCTCTCGAACCAGAGCAACAAGTGGGGCGACTGCGGACACTTAAGGCTTTCCGCACCGGGCGGACGTGCACAATGCTGTCTGCAAGCCATGGCCCCAAGGGTTTCAAAATTAGGGTCGAGAGGTATTCCCGGTCCCTATCGAACACCGCAGGCGGCGCCAAACTTTTAAAGAGCCCCGCAGGGGGCGTCAAAGCTCGAACTGTCTTCCTTTGCCGAGAACCGAATCGACGCGCTCGTTCAGGCGCCGCAAACGAGCACCCAGCTCGCCGGAGACCGATTGTTCGCGACCTCTTTTCAGCAACTCGTTGGCCATGTTGAGAGCCGCCATCACGGCGATGCGGTCGAGGCCCACCACCTTGCCGCTGTCGCGGATCTCGCGCATCTTGACACTGAGGTATTCGGCGGAGTCGAGCAGATCCGCACGCTCCTCGTGTCCACAGGCTACAAAATACTCCTTCTCCAGTATCCGAACGCTGATGCGCGTCGGGTGTTCGCTCATGTACCGTGCTCCATCGCCTTGAGACGACCAATCATGGCTTCGACCCTGGCGCGCACCTGCTCGTTCTTCTGCAGGAGCGTGGCCCGCTCCGCTGTGAGCGCGTCCTGGCGCTGGCGCAAGGCGCGATTCTCATCCTTCAGCTGGCCGACGGCGCTCACCAGGTCGTCGATGCGCTTTTCGAGCCGCTTCAGCTCGGAATCGACCGACGTCTTCGAAGCCGCGTCATTCATGCAGACAAATATAGAACTGTGGGTTCACGCGGGTCAATCGAATGACGCGTGCATTCTGTGAACTCGCGCAGCGTGCGAGTGCTACCATTGAACTCCTACCGGAGGATCGCAGTTGATGTTGAGCGTCGGGTTCCCGGAACTCGAGGATACTCTCGCCGAGACGGGATCGCTCGCTGAGGCCGCCGAGGCACATGGAAGCCTGTGCGGCGCGCTGTGCGCGGAGTCACGCTTCTCGCTCGAAAGCTGGCTGGACGAGCTGGTCAAGGATCCGGCGCAGGTGAATGCGTGGCGCGGTGTCTTCGAAACCGTGTACAGCGAAACGCGGCAGGCGCTGGGCGGCGAGGCGATGCAATTCGAGCCGCTCCTGCCCGACGACGACCAGCCCTTGTCCGGTCGCACGCTGGCGCTCGCCTCGTGGTGCCAGGGGTTCCTGTACGGGCTCGGCACGAGTGGCGTGCATTCCGTCGAGGAGCTGCCCGACGACGTAGGTGAGATCGTGCAGGACCTCACCGAGATCAGTCACGCCAGTTTCAGCACCGACGAACCCACCGAGACCGACGAGCAAGCCTACGCGGAGCTGGTTGAATTCGTGCGGGTCGGGGTGCAGCTCATCTATGACGAGCTCGAGCCACGGCGCACGGCCGCAGAGCCCGAAACACCGCGACTGCACTGAGCCCTATGCAGCGGGACGAATTCGCACGCCGGCGCCGGCAACTGATGCGCATGATGGGCAAGGATGCGATCGCCATACTGCCTGCGGCCACCGTGCGTCATCGCAACAGTGACGTCGAATACGCGTACCGTCAGGACAGCGACTTCTTCTATCTCACCGGGTTCCCGGAGCCTGAAGCCGTTGCGGTGCTCATTCCCGGACGCGCCCAGGCCGAGTATGTGCTGTTCGTGCGCGATCGCGATCCCACACGTGAAGTCTGGGATGGCAGTCGCGCCGGTCCCGATGGCGCAACGCGCCAGTTCGGCGCCGACGATTCGTTTCCGATCGCCGACGTCGATGAGATTCTCCCGGGCCTGCTCGAGCGCCGCAGCCGCGTCTACTACGCCATGGGCGTGCATCACGACTTTGATCAGCGGGTGGTGGGATGGGTGAACAGCCTGCGGGCTCAGGTTCGCCAGAGCGCGCAGACACCGCACGAATTCATCGCACTCGACCACCTGTTGCATGATATGAGGCTGTTCAAGAGTCGCGGGGAGCTCGACACGATGCGCCGTGCCGCACAGATCGCCAGTCGTGCACACGTGCGCGCGATGCGCTTCTGCAAGCCCGGGCTGATGGAATACCAGGTCGAGGCCGAGATCGTGCACGAGTTCCGTCGCAGTCGCGCCGATACCTCGTACTTGCCGATCGTGGGGGCCGGACGCAATACCTGCGTCCTGCATTACCGTGCCAATGACTGTGAATTGAAGGACGGAGATCTGCTGCTGATCGACGCCGGCTGCGAGTACGACTCCTACGCGTCCGACATCACGCGCACCTTCCCGGTGAACGGCCGTTTCAGTCCGGAACAGCGCGCAATCTACGAGGTGGTGCTGCACGCGCAGCGCGCGGCACTCGCCAAGATCCGTCCCGGCAATCATTGGAATGAGCCGCACGATGCGGCCGTGCGGGCCATCACCCAGGGGCTGGTCAAACTCGGTCTTCTGAAGGGCAAAGTCCCCGCGCTGATTCGCAGCGAGGCATATCGCCAGTACTTCATGCATCGCACCGGTCACTGGCTGGGCATGGACGTGCACGACGTCGGCGATTACAAGATCGACGGGCAATGGCGCGTCTTCGAGCCGGGCATGGCGATGACCGTTGAGCCCGGGGTCTATGTGCCAGGCGGGAGCAAGGGGGCGGCCCGACGCTGGTGGAACATCGGGGTGCGCATCGAGGACGACGTCGCCGTAACCCGTGACGGTTGCGAGGTGCTTACCCGGCAGCTCCCCAAGGATCCTGACGAAATCGAACGACTGATGCAGGCGGCGTAGAAGGCGGGCGCCGCCGCGAGTGCCCGCCGGCGGTAAGATTGCGAACAGAACGCCTCTCGATGAGGTCCAACGACCGCGGCGTGGGCCGTGCTTCTACGACGAGCTGCGGCGCAGGTTTCCTGCAAATTCTTCAATGAGCGCTGATTCATTCGACATCGCGATCGTGGGCGGCGGCATGGTAGGGGCGAGCCTTGCCACTGCCCTGCGCCCGCTCGGCTTGCGCGTGGCTCTGATCGAGTCCGTACCGCTGCAGGCTGATACACAGCCGAGCTTCGACGATCGCACCACGGCGCTCTCCAACGGTAGCCGGCGGATTCTCGGCAGCATGGGGATATGGGAAGCGCTCGAGCGCGATGCGGCCGCCATCCGGCGCATCCATGTTTCCGACCAGGGACGCTTCGGCTTCGCTCGCATCGACGCTCGTGAGGAAGGCGTTGCGGCGCTCGGCTATGTCGCAGCCAACCGGAGTATCGGCGCGGTTCTGTGGCGCGAGCTGCAGTCAAGCCCCAACGTGCAGCTGCTGTGTCCGGCGAGCCTCGAACAGATCGAAGTACGTGCCACTGGAGTGAAGCTGCTCGTCAATGCGCAGGGCGGCACGACCGAGGTGCAGGCGCGTCTGGTGGTCGCAGCCGATGGTGCGCAGTCCGTGGTGCGCAGGCACGCTGGCATCGAGGTGACCTCGTGGGACTACGGCCAGACCGCGATCATTACCAACATTGCGACACAGCGCTTTCACGACCATGTGGCCTATGAGCGGTTCACACCCACTGGGCCCCTGGCTGTGCTTCCGTTGGTGGATGGCCGCTGCACCGTCGTGTGGACGCTCGCGCCCGAGCTCGCCGAGACGACCCTGCAGCTCGGCGATGATGCGTTCATCGCCGCTTTGCAGGAACGCTTCGGGTTCAGGCTTGGCCGCTTCACCCGCGTAGGACGCAGACATGCGTATCCCCTCGCGCTGACGCGTGCCGACGAACGCATCGGCGAGCGGCTCGTGATCATCGGCAACGCGGCGCAGGGGCTGCACCCGATCGCCGGGCAGGGCTTCAATCTCGGGCTGCGTGACGTTGCGGCACTGGCCGAGGCGATCGCGGACGCTCGAGAGGATCCAGGCGCTGGCGAAATGTTGGAACGCTACGATGCGTGGCGGCGTGCCGACCGTCGCAGTGTCATAGCCTTCACCGACGGGCTGGTGCGCCTGTTCGGTAGCCCCCTTGGGCCTATCAAGGCACTTCGTGATGTGGGACTGCTGCTCTTCGACGTACTGCCGCCGGCGAAGAGTGCCTTGGCGCTACTGAGCATGGGAGTAGCGGGGCGCCTGCCCAAGCTGTCGCGTGGTATCGCTTTGTCATGAAGGCGAAGACGAATGTCGTCATTCTGGGCGGCGGTATGGCGGGCGCCTGCCTCGCCAGCCTGCTTGCCAGGCGTGGCGCCGTTGCGGCATCTGCGATCACTTTGATCGAAGCGAGATTGCCCGCCCGGCCAGAACCGACAGCAACGGTGGATCTGCGTGTGTCTGCGATCTCGCGCGCCACGCAGCGCATCCTGACAGCTTGCGGCGCTTGGGAAAGCATTGTCGCCGGCCCGATCTGCGCCTACGAGCGGATGATCGTGTGGGATGAAGCGGGGCAGGTGGGAGAAGCGGGATCGATCGAATTCGACTGTGCCGAAATCGGGCAACCGAACCTCGGTTACATCGTCGAGAACCGCCGGCTGCAGTGGGCATTGCTCGAGCAGGCGCGGATTGCGGGCGTTCAGACCATCCAGGCTCGCGTCTCGGGTCTTTCGAGTGCGGCGGATTCGATAACAGTAGAACTGGAAGGCGGCACGCGCGTCGCGAGCTCGCTCGCGATCGGCGCGGACGGTGCCGAGTCACCGGCCCGCAAGATGATGCACCTCGGGGTACGCGAAACCGAGAGCCAACAGCGCGCCGTCGTCTGTCACGTTCGTACCGCGGCGTCGCACCGGAATACGGCGTGGCAGCGGTTCCTGCGTACTGGCCCGATTGCGCTTCTGCCGTTGCACGACGGGCGCTGTTCAATCGTCTGGACCACGACACCCGATGAAGCTGTCGGGCTCGTAGCCCAGTCAGAGGAGGAATTCTGCCGCTGCGTCGAAACGGCAGTGGACGGTGTCCTCGGTCGCGTCGAGTCGGTGAGCGAGCGTGTTCATTTTCCGCTGCGCAGCGTGCACGCGGAGCACTACGTTCTGCCGCGCTTTGCCCTGATCGGCGATGCGGCACATGCGGTCCACCCACTGGCGGGGCAGGGGGTGAATCTGGGATTCCTCGACTGCGCATCGCTGGCGCAGATCATCGAGGCTGCGCTTGCCGAAGGCGCCGATCCGGGTGAGCTGCGCTCGCTGCGCAAGTACGAGCGCTGGCGCAAGGGTGAAAACCTACTCATGCTGACCGCTCTCGACGGGCTCAATGGACTGTTCTCCAACGACAACCCCCTGCTCGGGGCTCTGCGGCGTACGGGCCTGTCCGCGGTGAACCGCGTGGCGCCGGCCAAGGCACTGTTCATGCGACGCGCGCTGGGCCTCGCGGGGGATCTGCCGCAGATCGCACTCGTGGACAACTGAGCGGACGATGCAAGGTGGGCGCCGACGGCTACAGACGGGCATTGACGGAGCTTCTTGGCGCGCGCCGGCATTGGCGTCAATGGCCAGCAACCCTGGGACATTCGCGTGCTCGATCAGCGGATGTACCGCCGCGTGCTTGCGGATGGCTCTCTCGGGGCCGGCGAGTCCTACATGGATGGCTGGTGGGATTGCGCAGCGACTCGATGAGATGTTGCGGCGCGTATTCAGCGCGAGGCTCGACGACCAGTTGCGGACCTGGCGCGAGGTCGCTGCCGGATTGCGTGCGCGGCTCTTCAACCTGCAAGCACGCCATCGTGCTTTTGTGGTTGGCAAGCGTCACTACGATGTCGGAGACGATCTGTACCAGCGCATGCTGGACCGTCGCATGATCTACAGCTGCGGTTACTGGCGTGCCGCAGAGGATCTCGACGGCGCGCAGGAAGCAAAGCTCGACCTGGTGTGCCGCAAGCTCGGCCTGACGCGCGGCATGCGCGTGCTCGATATCGGTTGCGGTTGGGGTGGGGCTGCGCAGTTTGCCGCCGAGCACTATGGTGTGGAAGTCACCGGCATCACGGTGTCGCGGCGTCAGGCGGACGCCGCGATCGAGCGCTGTCGCGGGTTGCCGGTGCAAATCGTGCTTCAGGACTATCGTGACGTTTCGGCCAGCGCTGCGGGGCGATTCGACCGGATCTTCTCGCTTGGCATGTTCGAGCACGTCGGCGTGCGCAACTACCGGACCTACCTCTCGACTGTGCGTCGCCTGCTCGAGCCCAACGGCCTGTTCCTGCTGCACACGATCGGTGCAAACGTTTCCGTCGAGGTTAATGATTCCTGGGTCGAGCGCTATATCTTCCCAAATTCGATGTTGCCCTCGATGGCTCAGATTGCACACGGCGCTGAGGGACTGTGGCTGATCGAGGACTGGCACAGTTTCGGCCCCGACTACGACCGTACTCTCATGGCCTGGTACGACAACTTCGAGCGGCACTGGGACGAGATTGCACCGCAGTACAGCGAGCGCTTCCGACGCATGTGGCGCTTCTATCTGCTCGGCTTTGCAGCCGCCTTCCGCGCGCGGCGCAATCAGCTCTGGCAGATCGTGCTTTCGCCCTCGGGCGTGCCCGGAGGCTATCGCGAGGTGCGCTGATGGAGCCGTTCATCCAGAGCTCGCCGCGCCTCGGTAACCAATACCGCGACGACACGCTGCTGGGTTCGCTGCTCAGGCGCCGCCTGCCGGCTGATGTCCTCACCGCCATCGAGCCGGAGCTCGACCGCACCGGTGACCTCGCCGGCGATGAGCTGTATGCCATGCAGCTCGCCGATCGTCTCAATGAGCCGCGGCTGACGCACTGGGACGCGTGGGGCAACCGCATCGATCAGATCGAGCTCACGCCATTGTGGCGAACGGGCTGAGGCGGTGTCGGTCGAACTCGGGCTCACGGCGATTCCATACGAGCGGCGTCATGGGCGCTTCTCGCGCGTGCATCAGTTTGCACTCGTGTACCTGTTTCACCCCTCGACGGATGTGTATACCTGCCCGCTCGCGATGACGGACGGCGCCGCTCGTACTCTGCTCGAGTCGGGAAATGACGAACTTGTGGCGCGCGCCGTGCCACATCTCACCAGCAGAGACCCGGCGACGTTCTGGACCAGCGGTCAGTGGATGACCGAATCGACCGGTGGCTCCGACGTCGGTGCCTCGCTCACTACGGCGGCGCGCGATGCCGCTGGTCAGTGGCGACTCAATGGTCGCAAGTGGTTCACCTCCGCAGCGACCTCGCAGATGGCGCTGACCCTCGCGCGACCGGCGGGCAACGGATCCGGAGGCAGCGGACTGGCTCTGTTCTATGTCGAGACGCGCGATGCGTCCGGACGGCTGCAGGGCATTCGTATCGAACGGCTCAAGGACAAGCTCGGCACGCGCAAGGTGCCGACTGCGGAATTGACCTTGCAAGGGACGCCGGCGGTGCTGGTTGCGGGCACCGCACACGGTACGCGTCACATCGAGCCCATGCTCAGGATCACCCGCGCCTGGAACAGTGTTTGCGCCTGCGCGTTCATGCGCCGCAGCCTGGCGCTTGCCGGGGACTACGCGCTGCGGCGTAGCGCATTCGGTGCCCGCCTGATCGATTTGCCCCTGCATGCTGACACACTGGCGGGCATGCAAGCCGAGCTTGCCGCGGCTCTGCAGCTCACCTTCGAACTCGTCGAGCTGCTGGGGGCCGATGAATCGCGTGAGCTCGATGATGATGGGCAACTCCTGTTGCGGCTGCTCCTGCCAGTTACCAAGCTGGTCACCGGCAAGCAGGTGGTCGCCTGCGTCAGCGAAGCGTTGGAGTCTTTCGGGGGAGCCGGCTACGTCGAAGACACCGGGCTCCCGGTTCTATTGCGCGACAGCCAGGTCTTACCGATCTGGGAAGGCACGACGAATGTCCTGTCACTGGATGCATTGCTGCGGACCGACCTGCCGCACGGATTGCGAGCCTTCAGTGCGCGTCTCGGGCGCGCACTCGCCGGAACGCGGGACCCGCGCCTGGAGGATCCGGCACTGGTGGCGCGCCATCTCCTGGATCGTGCCGTACGCTGGGCTTCCCTCGGTCGTGATCGCGAGTCTACGCAAGCTGAGGCGCGTCGTTTCGCACTGGTGCTGGGTCGAAGCCTGCAGCTCGCGCTGCTCATAGAGCAGGCGCAGTGGTCATGGGAGAGGGAGAAAGACGAGGCGGGAATTGCGCTTGCGCGGCGCTTCAGCTCAGTGCCATTACCCGCGATCGATTCCACACCGCTGGCGGAGTCGCGCGCGGCACTTAAGGGCCTGATGCCCGGTCAATAGATCCGGAACAGGTGAAAGTCGCCGGAATGGTTGTCGCGGAAGTCGGTGAGCACACGCCGCTCACGGCTCCCGAACAGTCCGGAACTGGTGAGCAACGCGTCCACTTCGAAGGGCGACAACATGCGTTCCGTCTCGCGGAAACGCACGCTCGCAGACGAAGCAGGGCGCTGCTTTTCACCTGCCAGATTCTGTAAAGCCAGATTCGGGTTGCGCATACGGTACCTTCAATAAGTCCCGGACACGCTAACGCTGCGGCAGTTGAGGAACGTTGTTGGACGGCAAGGTTCGGGCGTGAAATTGTCGAATTGCGAGCTGTCTCTCATCGCCGACAGGAACTTGCTGCGACGCGAAAATCGATAGGAGTCCTGGGCGGCCGTCGGGTGACATCTGCCGACAGCGCCGGATCACGCTCCCTTTTGTAGTGCCTTAACAGCCAAACCCGCAAACACTGAAGCCGGCGCTGCCGGCAGATGTCACCCGACGTCCACCCGCTCCTGCGTCAGTGAGCGAGACGATCGATCTTCGCGGCGCAGATGAAGTCGTTTTCGGACAGGCCCTGGATCGCGTGCGTCGTGAAACGCACGTTGCACTGGTTGTAGCCGACTTCCAGGTCCGGATGATGGTCCTCGACATTGGCGATGTGAGCTAGCGCGTTGACGAAACTCATGGTGCGGAAGAAATCTTTGAAGCGAAATTCACGCCGGATCTGGCGCGCATCGTCGGAAAGCCTCCACGCGGAATCGAGCTTGGCTAGATATTTGCGGGCTTCGGCCTGCGTCAAGGCTGGAACACCACCCTCACACGGCACGCATTTGCGATCGACCAGCTCGGTCATGACGAGGGCTCCTGTGGATACTTGCGCTGCACGTATTCTTCCACGAGCTGCTGAAAATCCTCGGCAATGCGCTCCCCTTTGAGCGTCACGGTCTTCTCGCCATCGACATAGACCGGTGCGACCGGGCGCTCGCCGGTGCCGGGCAAACTGATGCCAATGCTCGCGTGCTTGCTCTCGCCGGGGCCATTCACCACGCAACCCATCACGGCGACCGTCATGTCTTCCACGCCAGCATGGTGTTTGCGCCATTCCGGCATGCGCTGACGGATGTGACCCTGGATCTTCTGTGCCAGTTCCTGGAAATACGTGCTGGTAGTGCGCCCGCAGCCGGGACACGCCACGACCATCGGCATGAACGAACGCAGCCCCATCGTCTGCAGGATCTCCTGCGCCACGATGACTTCGTTGGTGCGATCGCCGCCCGGCTCCGGAGTGAGCGAGACGCGAATCGTGTCTCCAATCCCCTCCTGCAGCAGTACGCCCATCGCCGCGGTTGATGCGACGATGCCTTTGGACCCCATGCCTGCTTCCGTGAGTCCCAGATGTAGCGGGTAGTCGCAGCGCGTGGCGAGATTGCGATACACGGCGATGAGATCCTGTACGCCGCTGACCTTGGCGCTGATGATGATGCGGTCGTGCCTGAGGCCGAGTTCCTCGGCGCGGCGCGCGCTTTGCAGCCCCGACACCACGATGGCCTCACGCATTACGTCGACGGCATCGAGCGGTTCCGCGCGCTGCGAATTCTCGTCCATCAGGCGCGTCAACAGATCCTGATCGAGACTCCCCCAGTTCACCCCGATGCGCACCGGCTTCTCATAGCGGCATGCGACTTCGATCATTTCGGCGAATTGGGGGTCGCGCTTGCTGCCGCGTCCGACATTACCGGGATTGATGCGGTACTTGTGCAGCGCCTCGGCACAGGCCGGGTGCTCCTTGAGCAACTTGTGACCGTTGAAATGAAAGTCGCCGATGAGCGGCACGCTCACGCCAGCCTGATCGAGTCGTTCCCGGATCACTGGGACTTGCGCTGCGGCCTCAGCCGTATTGACTGTGATGCGTACCAGCTCGGAACCGGCGAGCGCGAGCGATTTCACCTGTCGCGCGGTTCCCTCCGCATCGGCGGTGTCGGTATTGGTCATCGACTGCACGATGATCGGCGCACCGCCGCCGATCTGAACTCGGCCAACCAGGACGGCGATGGAGTGGCGGCGAATGATGGGCATCGGCTGGCGTTCTCAGGAGGAGGCGCGAAGTTTAGGGCAACTCTGCACAGGTTTCATGGAGCGCGTCAGCCGCGGCCCGTTGGCGGCCGAACGCGTGTTCAGTGTGGGGCTGCCGCGATCCGCGTCGTCTGCCAGTTGATGAGCTGCCAGTGCCCCGCACGCCAGGTGTAGACGTCGGTGTATCGCAGCTCGAGCGTCATGGGCTGGCCGCCTAGGCTGCCCTGCACGGTGACGTAGCCCGTACCGACGGCTACCTCTCCGTAAAGGCGCGCCTGGAACTCGTGCACGTCGATCGACTCGTAACGAATCCGCCCGGTACGAACTGTTTCAAGGAATTGCTGCTTGTTTTCAACCTGGCCATTGGAGTGGCAGTAGAGCAGCTCGTCCGCCAACAGCGGGTCGAGGGCCGCCAGATTCTGCGCGGTCAATGCCGTGAAACGTTGTCGTTCCGCCTGTTGCACCTGCTCGATGCTGCTGTTTCCGACGCGCGCGACGCCGGAAGACGCGCACGCCGCCAGCAACGGTAAGGCCCACAACGCGACGGTAGCGAGTGTTGGACGTCTCTTCATGGCGGCAAAGCCTCTCTCAGGCGACGACCCGCAGGACTCAACCTGCCGCGAGTTTCTTGTCGACCCATGCGTGAACAGTTTTCTCCAGAACATCGAGCGGCACTGCGCCGGTCGCGAGCACGGTATCGTGGAATTCTCGAATATCGAATCGGTTACCGAGCTTCTGCTGAGCTTCATCGCGCAGCGCCCGAATTTTGAGCTGGCCGATCTTGTACGCGAGCGCCTGCCCAGGCCAGGAAATATAGCGGTCGACCTCGTTGACGATATCCGCCTCGGTCTTGGCGGCGTTCGCCTTGAAGAAATCGATTGCCTGCTGGCGCGTCCAGTGCTTGGCGTGCATCCCGGTATCGACGACGAGGCGCACGGCCCGCCACATATCGTAGGTAAGCTGGCCAAACTTCGCATACGGATCCGTGTACAGGCCCATCTCGTCGCCGAGACTTTCACTGTATAGGGCCCAGCCTTCGACGTACGCGGTGTAACCCGTGTTGCGGCGGAACATCGGCATGTCGCCCAATTCCTGCTGAAGGGCGATCTGCAAGTGATGTCCCGGCACTGCTTCGTGCACGGTCAGCACTGCCATTTCATATTTCGGACGCACCTCGGGCCGATACAGATTCACGTAGTAGTACCCCGCACGACTGCCATCGAGTGCGGACGGCTGGTAGTACGCCGTCGTCGTGTCCGGCGCGCTCGTCATCGGAATCGGGCGCACGCCATATGGCATGCGCGGCAGCTTGCCGAACAACTTGACCAGCTGTGGATCGATGCGCTTTGCGAGGCTCGCATAGCCCTCGAAGAGCTCCTCGGGTGTCTTGTAATAGAACTGCGGGTCCTCGCGCAGAAACTTCAGAAACTCCTGGAACGAGCCCTTGAACCCGACCTTGGCGATGATTGCCTCCATCTCGCCATGGATGCGCTCGACTTCCTTGAGCCCGATCGCGTGGATCTCTTCGGCAGTGAGGTTGGTGGTCGTGTGGTACTGGATCCGATTCTGGTAGTAGGCGACACCGTCGCGGGTGTCCCAGATACCATCGGTGGTGCGCAACTTCGGCAGGTATTTCTTTGCAAAGAACTCATCGAGCCGACGATAGGCCGGAATCACGACCTGGCTGATCGCCGCTTGTGCCTCGCCTTCCAGGCGTTGACGGTCGGCGGCGTTGATCTCGGCCGGAAACTTGCGCAACGGCCCGTAGAAGGGACTGTCCTCGGGCTTCTGGACCAGTTGCTTCGCGATCTGCGCCGGAACGCGGTCCATGATGACCTTGGGCTGAGTACGGTTTTCCCGCATGCCCTGTTCGAGCAGTGCGATGTGTTGGTCGATGTAGGTGCCGACCCGCCGCAAGCGTCCGATCCAGTCCTCGTAGTCCTTGACACTGTCGAATGAGATCAGCTCCGCCGTCTCGCTGAGCGCCGGCAGGCTCTCGCGATGGCTGAAGCGGTAGAGCCAGGGCTTGAACGGGTAGCTGGCAATGCGGGTCTTGTATTCGCGCTCGAACAGGTCGTAGTTGAGCTGCTCCGCTTCCGGCAGGGAGCCACGAGGAATCTTCGCGAGGTCATCGAGCACCTTCTGATCCAGTCGGTGACTGCGTTCAATGGCCGCCGGGGAAAGATCCGGCAGACGGTCGTTGTAGCGGCGGTCGCCGTACTGGGTCGCTGCCAGCGGATCGTCCTCGAGGTCACGCTGCCACGCTGAATCGAACAATGCGTGCAACTCGGGAACGGGCGCGGCTTCCTTGGCTGGGCTCACAACAGGCAGACACAGGCCCAGGGCGAGCAGAACTCGAAGAACTCTCATGGTGATCCCCTGTACCAAGCGTCGGGCGCGCGCGGGCTGTTCAAAGGGGCGCAAAGATACCCCAGGAAACGCCGAGTACTCCATCGCGGAGCACTGACGCGCCGCACTATTTCGCCGTGGGGCTGCGGAAGAGATCTCGCGAAATCTCGAAGATCGTTGCAAACACGCGTTCGAGGGCGGCGCGGGGATAGACGTCGGATGCAGCGCTGAGGAGCGCTTCGACCATCCGACGCTCGCGTTGCGGATCATGCGCGGGGAGCGCGTACTCCCGCTTGATCTGCATTACCTGGTGCACGACGCGGCCGCGTCTTTCAAGCAGTGCGAGCAGGTCCTGGTTGATCGTATCTAGTTCTTCCCGCAAACAAGCCAGGTCCAGGGCTGCAGCCGCGGGAAGCACCGGCGCGGCGGGCTTCACTGCAGCGATCGGCACGGCCCGCGCGGCCTTGCGTTGGCCGCGCATCAGTCTGCTACCACGATGCGGGTCTTCTTGAGGACCCAGACGGTGAGCCAGAGCGCCGCCGCGGCCGCGAGGATCTGTAGCAATGACGTCGCGATGCGCGACTCCTCGGGAGTCCAGCCATCACGGCTCAGGTTGTAGAGCGTCGCGAGGATCAGGACGCCGATCCAGCCGAAGGGTGTGCCGTACTCCTTTACGAGGAGCCGGCGCCAATGAAACTGCGACTGCGAGAGCGTCGTGCCCAGACCCTTGAACCGGGGCAGCCAGCGCGGCACGTCGCGGCAATAGGCTTCGAACCCGGCGCCGAACTTGTCACGCAGAAACTGTTCCTCGGCGGCGACGATGGCAGCGTAGGCGAGCACCACGAGCGGCAACGCGACCAGGAGTGTCGTCAGCGAGTTCGACGCGAGTGCCACACCGATGACGATCAGGATATTGCCGATGTACATCGGGTTGCGACAGTGGGAGTAGATCCCTTCGGTGACGAGATCGTCAGCATAGACTCGCCCGCCCCGCCCGCCCCGCACGATGTAGCGCAGCCCGATCGTTCCGGCACGCACGAGCTGGCCGAGGATCGCAAACGCTGCCCCCACGCAGGCAGCCGTCAGCGGATTCTCAAACAGGCGCGGTCCCGGGAGCAGGACCAGCAGGCACAGGAACGGAAAAATGATGTTTCGATAGCGAAACAGGAACCGGCCGAGCGCCACCATCACTTCACCGCTACGAGACCGCAGAAGTTGTACCACTTGAAGAACACGTCGACGCTGCTGAAGCCGGTCTCCAGCAACAGCTCGCGGTTCTCGAGCAGCTTGTAGGGAACCAGCACGTTCTCAAGCGCCTCGCGCTTCTGGCTGATCTCGAGCTCGCTGTAGCCGTGCCGGCGCTTCATCTCGTAGTAGTAGTCGATGAAGAGCCGATTGAGGAGCGATTCCTCCCCCAGCACCTTCTCAACAACGATCACGCAACCCTGCGGGTTGAGGCCGCGATAGATGTCGGCGAGCAGTCGGTTACGTCGCAATGGCCGGATGAACTGCAGCGTCAGGATCAGCATCGCGAGGGAGGCGTTCTCGATCTCTATGCCCTCGTTGAGATCGGCACACCGCAGCTCGACCTGCCGGTCAACGCCGTGCTGGCTCATCTTGCTGCGGCAGCGGTCGAGCATCTCGGCAGCGTTGTCGATGCCGACGAAGCGGACGCTGGGATCGAGGCTGCGATGCATGTTGATAAAGGTGGTGCCGGTCGAGCAGCCGAGGTCGTAGACGTTGCTCTCGGGCGTGACGAAATCCCGTGCCATCTCCGCGATCATGCGCTGGATCTCGACATAGAAGGGCACGGACCGGGTCACCATGTCATCGAATACTGTGGCAACGGCCTGGTCGAACTTGAAGTCCGACACCGCCGAGCGCGCGTCCCGGTACACTTCGTCCGTTTCGACTTTCGCCGCCATAATCCACCCCGCTTTAGGACGCTCGCAAACCCAGCCGAAAAGTGTGAGACGCCAAGTGAAGCGAAATCAATCGGTCCTCTGGGCGCTGACGCTCTTTATACTCCTTATCGGTCTTTCGCTCCTGCTCGCGGCGGCCCTCAGCCCCCTGGTTCAGAAGGGGTTGTCGGGGCTTGAGGTCTACCCCTTGCATCGGGTATTCAACCGCATCGCGATGGCGGCGTTCCTGGTCGGCGCGTGGCTGCTGGTGCGGCACGAAGGTCTGGCCAATCGCGAGGCGCTGGGTTACGGCGCTCCGCCCCGCGTGCTCCTGGGGAGCTTGGCGGCAGGGTTTGCGGCGGGAGTGGCGCTCATCATGGCCGTGTGTGCAGTGCTCGTGGCACTTCAAGTGCGCACCGTGCGACCCGAGTACTCCGGCGGCCTGTCCGGGGTGCTGCCCGCGATTCCTGCGGCACTCCTGGCCGGATTCACGGTGGCGCTGATCGAGGAAACCTTCTTTCGCGGGGCGATGTTCAGCGCCCTCTCGCGGCAGGGTCGCTGGCTGAATGCGGCGGTGCTGACTTCAGTGCTGTATTCGCTCGTGCACTTCGTCGGTGAAAAGGTTCGTATCGCACCTGAAGATGTGAACCTGGCGAGCGGGTGGGTGATCCTCCGGCGCTACTTCAGCGCCTTCGCCGATCCGGCGCGCATCGGCGATGCGGCGCTGGCGTTGTTCTTCGTGGGCCTGCTGCTGGCGCTGGTACGTCGCCTGACTGGTCACATCGGCGGCTGCATCGGGTTGCATGCCGGGTTTGTCGCGGTGATTGCGCTGTTTCGCGAAGTCACGGTGCCCGTGTTCGATGGCGCCTGGTCATTCCTGGTCAGTCGTTTCGACGGCCTGGTTGGATACCTCGTTGCGGTGGCAGCAGCGCTGTGCTGCCTGGGCATCTGGTTGCGGCAGTCACAGCAATTGCAGCGAGGTGCGAGCCGCGGTTGATTTGGCTATCATGCCGGCCACTCGTCGCAGCCCGTCCGGAGAGAATCCGGCCCTTGGCCCGGATCGCCGAAGGCGCAACCCGCCCGGAAACGCTCAGGCACCAGAACGGCAGGCTCGAAGACGAGCTCTGGAGAGTGGTTGTCCTTCCCGCCCTGGTGCGCGGATGACGCAACCCACCGAAGGGGTGCGGCGCAGATGCGCCTGATCTCTCAGGTCACAGGACAGAGGGGCGGCCGGCCATTTGGGCCTGCCGCCCTTTTTTGTTTGGGGGATCGATGGGTCTGAAGACACCTCTCTATCAGCGTCACGTGGAGCTCGGCGCCCGGATCGTCGATTTCGGCGGTTGGGACATGCCGGTCAACTACGGCTCGCAGATCGAAGAGCACCACGCAGTGCGTCGCGACGCGGGAATGTTCGACGTCTCACACATGTGTGTCGTGGACCTCGAGGGTGCGAGCGTGCGCCCGTTCCTTCGTCAGCTGCTCGCGAACGACGTCGCGCGACTGCAGACTCCGGGCAAGGCGCTCTACAGCTGCATGCTGCGAGAGGATGCGGGCATCCTCGATGACCTCATCGTGTACTTCCTCTCTGAGTCCTGGTTTCGCATGGTCGTGAACGCCGGAACGCGCGACAAGGATCTCGTCTGGATCCGCTCGCGTGCCGCGGATCACGGTGTTCGAGATCACCGAGCGCAAGGACCTGGCGATGATTGCCGTGCAGGGACCGAATGCCCGCCAAAAGGCGGTGCAGGTAATCCCTGCGGAGCATCGCACTGGAGCGCTCGCCCTCGGAACCTTCGTCGGCGCCGAGTGCGGTGACCTGTTCGTCGCACGCACGGGCTACACCGGCGAAGACGGCTGGGAAGTGATGATTCCTGCCGCACGCGCAGTTTCCATCTGGAATGCGTGGAACGAGGCGGGTATCCGGCCCTGCGGTCTCGGCGCGCGTGACACCCTGCGGCTCGAGGCCGGCATGAACCTGTATTCCTCGGACATGGACGAGTCCACGCATCCGCTCGAATCCGGGCTCGGGTGGACGATCGCCTGGGAGCCAGCGGAGCGCGACTTCGTTGGACGCGCAGCCCTGCAGAAGGTGAAGGTATCCGGTAGTGCCCGCAAGCTCGTCGGGCTGATGCTCGAGGATCGCGGCGTGCTTCGTTCGCATCAGAAAATCATCGTCGGTGCTGCTGGCGAGGGTGAGGTCACGAGCGGCACGTTTTCGCCGACGCTTGAGCGTTCGATCGGTCTCGCCCGTGTGCCCGTGGCAACCGGCGAGAGAGTGCAGGTCGACATTCGCGGCAAGCTGCTCGCAGCCCGGGTGGTCAAGCCGCCGTTCGTAAGAAATGGGAGATCTTTGGTGTCATGAGCAACATTCCTGCTGATTTGAGATACACGAAGGCGCACGAGTGGGTACGCACGCTGGCTAACGGGACCGTGGAGGTCGGCATCACCGATCACGCTCAGCAAGCGCTCGGCGACCTCGTCTTTGTCGAGGTGCCGGAAGCAGGCCGTCAGGTGGAGGCCGAGGACGCCTGCGCCGTGGTCGAGTCGGTGAAAGCAGCCTCAGATGTGTACGCGCCGATCAGCGGGGAGGTCACCGAGGGCAATGCCGCACTTGCTGATGCGCCTGAGCTCGTGAATCAGGACGCTTATGGAGCGGGCTGGCTGATGCGGCTGCGACCGAAGCGAGCTTCGGACATCGGCACACTCCTGGATGCCGATGCCTACGCGAAGTATCTCGAGAGTGAAGCGAGCTGATCTTTTCGCCTCAGGCCGCCCATGATCGCGGCCAGGAGCTTTCCGACATGCCGTTCATTCCTCATACAGAAACTGATATTCGCACGATGCTCGATGCGATCGGGGTTCGCAGCCTCGACGATCTCTTCGATGAAATCCCGTCCGATCTCAAGACGCACGGTCTGCAGGGCGTGCCGGCGGCCGTCAACGAGATGGATATCACCCGCATCATGCAGGGCTTCGCAGCGCGTGACGGCAAGGCGCTGTGCTTTCTCGGCGCGGGCGCCTACGAGCATCACATTCCGGCAGCCGTATGGGCGATCACGACACGCGGCGAGTTCTACAGCGCCTACACGCCCGTACCAGGCCGAGGCCAGCCAGGGCACGCTGCAGCTCATTTACGAATACCAGACGATGATGGCGAACCTGACGGCGCTCGATGTCTCGAATGCGTCGCTGTACGACGGGGCCTCGGCACTGGCCGAGGCGTGTCTGATGGCAGTGCGTGCGCACCGCAAGTCGAAGTCCGCACGCGTTCTGCTTCCCGCCACTCTCAACCCAACCTACCGCAGGGTCGCGCGCAGCATCGCGGGCCTGCAGGACTTCAACTTCGAGGAGCTTCCGTACGACGCCTCAGGCGGGAACCTGTCCTTGGAGAGCCTGCGCGCCTATGAGGGACAGGACGTCACCGCGCTCGTCATCCAGCAGCCAAATTTCTTCGGCGTGCTCGAGGAAGTTGACGAGCTGGTGGACTGGGCGCACCGCAACGGCACACTCGTGATCGGCGTCGTGAACCCAACTTCGCTCGCGTTGCTGAAGCCGCCGGGGCAGTGGGGTGCGACCGGTGCCGACATCGCATGTGGCGAAGGTCAGCCGCTCGGCGTGCCGCTCTCGGCGGGCGGCCCATACTTCGGGTTCATGGCGACGCGGCTGGAATTCGTGCGCCAGATGCCGGGACGCATCGTGGGGCGCACGGTGGATCTCGATGGACGGCCTGGCTTCACGCTGACGCTGCAGGCGCGCGAACAGCACATCCGGCGCGGCAAGGCGACCTCGAACATCTGCACCAATCAGGGCCTGCTCGTCACTGCTGCAACGATCTATCTCACGCTGCTGGGTCCGCAAGGCCTCGAGCGTGTCGCGGCGACGAGTCACGCTCGCACCGAAGAACTATTGCAGGCTCTGGCACGCATCCCTGGCGTGCGCCCCAGGTTTGCCCGGCCGCGTTTTCACGAAGCCGTGGTCGAACTCGATCGTCCCGCTGCACCGGTGCTTGCGGCGCTTGCCGAGCGCTCGATCCTGGGTGGTTTCGATCTTGGTTGCGAATATCCGGATCTGGACCGCTGCATGCTCGTATGCGCGACTGAGGCGCGCACCGCGGCGGACATCGAAACCTTCGCGCGTGAGCTCGCGGACGTGATCAAGTCGGCCCGCGCCGCCTGACTACGCAAGGACAATAGTCATGAGCCATCTGGTAAAAAAGGTCGTGGCGCCCGAGAAGGTCATCTTCGAGCATTCGCGCGCCGGCCGCACCGCGACCGCGCAGCTGCCGCCCGAATTGAAGGCGTCCGACCTGCCCGAGCATCTCGTGCGCAAGAAACGCCCCGTGCTTCCCGAAGTTTCGGAGCTGCAGGCGGTGCGTCATTTCACCCGCCTGTCGCAGCTCAACTTCTCCATCGATACGCATTTCTATCCCCTGGGTTCATGCACGATGAAATACAACCCCAGGGCATGCAACAGCCTGGCGATGTTGCCGGAGTTCCTGGCTCATCACCCGCTTGCGCCGGAAACCCTGAGCCAGGGATTCCTCACCTGCATGTACGAGCTGCAGGAGATGCTCAAGGAAGTGACGGGAATGCAGGCGGTCTCGCTGACACCGATGGCCGGTGCTCAAGGCGAGCTGGCCGGTGTCGCCATGATCATGGCTTACCATCGTGCGCGCGGAAATCTCGAGCGCGATGAAATCATCGTCCCGGAGGCAGCGCACGGCACCAATCCGGCTACGGCCACGATGTGTGGCTGCAAGGTGCGCGAGATTCCCAGTGGTGAGGATGGCGATGTGGACCTGGAGGCCCTGCAGGCAGCAGTCGGCCCGAAGACCGCTGGCATCATGCTCACTAATCCGTCCACACTCGGGGTGTTCGAGCGTCGCATCGCGCAGGTGTCGCGTGTCGTGCACGATGCCGGCGGGCTCCTGTATTACGATGGCGCAAATCTCAACGCGATTCTCGGCAAGGTGCGACCGGGCGACATGGGCTTTGATGTGATCCATATGAACCTGCACAAGACTTTCTCAACGCCGCACGGCGGTGGTGGGCCGGGGTCCGGCGCGGTGGGTGTGGGCAAACGCCTGCTGCCGTTCCTGCCCGTGCCCGTTGTCGGGCGCGAGGGAGAGCGTTACCGGTGGCTGACGGAGAAAGACCTGCCGCAATCGATTGGCCGACTGTCGGCCTTCATGGGCAACGCGGGCGTGCTCCTGCGAGCGTACGTGTACATGCGCATGCTCGGTCGAGCGGGCATGACGCGTGTTGCCGAGTTTGCCGCACTCAACGCCAACTACATGTTGACACGACTGAAAGCGGCCGGATTCGATGCCGCCTACCCCCAGCGCCGCGCGAGCCACGAGTTCATCCTCACATTGCGCCGCTTGTCGCGGGAGCAGGGTGTCAGTGCAATGGATGTCGCCAAGCGACTGCTCGACTACGGCTTCCATGCGCCTACGACCTATTTCCCACTGCTGGTCCCGGAATGTCTGCTCATCGAACCAACGGAGACTGAGGCGCTGGAAGATCTCGATGCGTTCATCGACGCCCTCATCGCCATTCGTGCCGAGGCCGACGATCAGCCGCAGACGGTACGCGAGGCGCCGCATGACCTGCCGGTCCGGCGCCTCGATGATGTCCGTGCCGCCAAGCAGCTTGATCTCGTGTGGAAGCCGGCAGCATGAGGGACGTCAATCGGGCCCGAGGCCTGACACGCCTCTGGCGCGCCTTTGGCCACAGCTGGCGCGGTTTCGTCGGCGCGTTTCGCGAGGAAGCGGCGTTTCGTCAGGAGCTCGCGCTTGCGTTGGTCGTGATACCGGCTGGACTGTGGTTCGGGTCAACCGGGCTCGAGCGCGCGATGCTGGTGGCGCCGATGTTCCTGATCCTGATCGTAGAGCTTCTCAACAGCGCCGTCGAAGTGGCCATCGATCGAATTGGACTGGAGCTGCACGAACTGTCCGGTCTCGCCAAGGACATCGGCTCGGCGGCCGTGCTCACCTCGTTTGTCTTGCTGGGCGCGATCTGGGGGCTCATCCTGATCCGCTAACCCTGAGCGCGGTCCAACGCTGATCGCCGTTGAATCGAATCTGGCGCGCTTCAAGACCGGTGACGGTGTTCCTGGTGTCGTGCCCTCCGCAAGGAATTCTTACGGCGTCAGGAGCAGCGGGCTTACAATTGCATCGAGCTTTGCTCGGGTGGAAAGCGCAGGGGGGTTCCATGCTGCAAATCGGCTCACGAGCCATCCTCGTTGGTCTCGCTGTGCTCATGTCGGGCATGAGCGGTTGCGATGAGAAGGTTGAACTCCAGGTCCCGCTCAACCCTCAGGAGACCTATAACTGGTGCTGGGCGGCGAGCGCCCAGATGGTCAAGAACTTCATCCACCCCGGCTTGAACGCCGGCGTGGACCTCCAGCAGTGTGATGAGGCCAGCAAGGCCTTCACGAAGAGCTGCTGCCCCCCTACGGTGCTGAGCGATTGCGACCTGACCGGTATGCCTGATTTTCGCGCGCCTGATTTCAAGTCCCTTGATACCTGGCCGCCGGGCCCCGAGCCGAATCCGCCGTTGCCGCCCCTCGACTGGAAGATCATCAAGCAGGAAATCAAGGGCGCTGGACGGCCCTTCGTGTTCGTTGCGGCAAGCGTGGGCGGCGGTGCGCATGTGATGGTCATCAGGGGTTTCAAGTACGACGCACACAAGCGGGTGAGGTCTGTGTTGGTGAACGACCCCTGGCCAACGAACGTAGGTGCAACCTACTACCAGACGTACGAGTGGTACGCGGGTCAGTCAACGGACTCGGATTGGCATTGGCGCGATATCTACGGCATCGAGTACATCGGTGCGGGGGGATGACTCATGCGCTCATTGCTCATCGCTTTTGCCTTGCTACCGCTCGCCGCGTGCGACTGGGACTGGACGTCAAGGGGCGCCGCGGAGCAACCAGAGGACGCTGCGAACGTGGCGCTCACCTTGCTACAGGACGTGGTCGATGAGCACAACTATAAGCAGCTGGGATTCGATAGCCCCGCTCAGGCGAATCAGGCCGTGTCGGGAAAGCAGCCGCTGGACGTCTACATCGTGCGGCTCGACAAGCTGCGCGAATGGAATGGCCAGGAAGCTGGTGCCGAAGCATTGGTGCTTCAGTCGAAGACTTCTGAAGTCGTGTACCCGGTGCTCGTAGACACGCAAGTGAAATCGACGGTGTCCATTTTCCGGGATAAAACGGGCTATCGGCCCGCAATGTTCGGCAATGCCCAACTCGCCGAGACTCTGGCGCGTTATCGACAAAGCGATGCGGATTTCATCGTACGCGCTCCGGCTTTCGCCACGTACTTCATCGGAAGAAAAACAGGCGATCAAGTTACGCTGACGCCCATTGAAGCGGACGCTCGGCTCCCGGATTTCCCGCCCGGGAAGCCGGTAGCTTCGATCCAGATCCTGAGGCAGCTTTGGATGCTGGCGAAAAGTCCGGATGCTAAACAGCCAAGCCCGCCGACACTGGACCCAACTCGACCGCAATGAAGAGCCGGGGCTCTCGGCTCGCGAGAGTCCCGGCTCCAGATCGAGCATCTATATCCGGGGGAGACGTCAGTCGCGGTGAGCTAGTTGTGACCACCACCCCATCCGCCACCTCCGCCCCCGCCGGTCGCTTGCACCTGGACGTGAAACCCAGTCGGCGGTGGGACGGCGTTGGAATCGTCATACAATGTGATGACCGCCAACATCCCTTTAATCTGAATCGTGGTCTGCGCCTGCAGTCGCTCAGTGTTTGGATCTGGCTGTGGGTTACTCTTGTTGTCCAGGACCGTAGAGAGCGCGTTCGTGCCGCGGGGGAAAAACGTGAGCCCGCGCCAGACCTCGTTCATGTCGTCGTCGTCGAACTGAAGTCTGTAGCACAAGGTATTTGAATCCACTGGGAGAAACGCGACGCTGGTCGCGGGGCCCGTGTACACCGCCGGTTCGAGCCAGAACTGGTTGCTCGCCCCAGCTGTTGGGTTGAAAAGGTCCGTGTAGCTCACTTGGCCCGGCGGGCCAGCTCGAGGGGTGGGTGGGTCGAGCGTGTATATCTTGCGATGCCAATTGTTCATGGTTCTTTTCTCCTTTCGTTGTTGCTAATCGTCCTGCTCGTCGACGGCATCACTCGCTTACCGTGAGCGCAAATGCGGCCCACCACCCCGGATCCGTTATCTTGTTCGCCAGCATGGCTCGCATCGCGCTGCTCGACGCGGCGATCAGGGGTGACTTCTCGCGCAGTACCGCCGAATAAAAACTCGTCATGAGCTGCATTGTAGACTGGTCCGGGACCTGCCACAGAGAGGCGAGCACCGAGCGCGCGCCGCGCGCCAGCACTACGTAGCGCAGCCCGATGAGCCCCTCGCCAGCAACGTTCGCTCCTAAGGCCGTGTCGCAGGCGCTCAGCACCACCGCGTCGGCGTGAAGTTGCGTGTTGATGAAATCTGCCGCCATGACCCGCCCGTCGATCGGCCGGCCTTGACGGTCGATGGTACTGAGAATCAGCGATGACAGCTGCGGTACCTCGGAATCCGTGACTGCGTGTGACGCGACGTGAATGAAGCGGTACTGCCCGAGCTGGGCACGCAGGAAGCGCTCTCGCGTCGCTTCGAACCCCTCGAGTTGATCAACGCTGCTCTTCGGCAGAAGTGCCGCGATCGTCGCCGCCTCGCGGCCCGTGGCGGGAAGGCGCGGCAACGGCGCTCGACTGGAAAGACCGCCGCGCACGAGTGACCAAGACGGAGGCTGCTGAGCGCCACCGGCTCGCTGCGCTTTCGCGGAAACAGCAACGAATCGCGGGTCGGTCGAGTCGTACACCGGGTCGTCCACGAGCAGCATTTGCTTACGTGTCTGAGAAACGCGAGCGCGAGGCTCGGCATTCAGGAGCAAGCGGACGGACGGTGTAACGGCGACATCATGGGCTTCGACCAGGTAGCGCCGTCGCCCGCCGTCAACGTAGCGTAGCGCTGCGAACGGAACGTAGTGGAGGGCACCGTCGGGCGCGAAGATCACCGTTCGCTTGCTCGAGGCGAGCGCTGCGACCGGCTGCATGATCAGATCGTAAAGGCGTTCCGCCAGCTTCAGGCGTTCTGTCTCAGGTACCGTCGTGAAACTGCGCAGCGCTGTATGAAAGGCGCGAGCTGCGTCGCTCACCGCGCGGGTTGGACCGATTCGCACCATCGCGAGCTTCTCGCGAGTCACGACCCAGGCGAACGTCGCTTCGGTGCCGAGCCAGTATTCGACGATCGCCGTATCGCCCGGCACTGATTTCAGTTCGATACCCGCTCGCGCCTGGCCCTGCGGTGAGCGTAGCTGCCCGGCCGCGGACACCGTGCCGATCTCCGCGTTGATTCGGTCCAACTGCTGCCGCAATGTCGCGATCTCTCCGCGCAGGCTCGCGATGCGCGGGTCATCCGCACCGACATCGTCGAGCAGGGCCTCGAGCTGAAACCGATGAGCGGCGAGGTCCCGGTAGAGCGCCTGGCGACGCCGAACGAGCTCAGGCTTGGCACTGGTTGCTGTCGCATCCAGGTTCTGGAAATCACTCAGCGCGCGTGCGCGGGCCTGCTCGGCTGTCAGCAGCGCCTGCATCGCGACGTCATCCGTGCTGCTGCTCGTACGATCTGTGGCCCCCTTGAAGTGACGCTCGGCGAGGAGTGCGATCCTCAGATCGAATGCGGGACGCAAGGGCTGCATGACCGTGGCGCGCAGCTCCGGATTGGCGCTCTGGGTCCGCACTTCCTCTGCCAACGCCAGCGCCTGGTCGAGGCACGCAAACGCCTGGTCCGTCTCGCCCTGCTGACGTTTCAATCGGGCGAGCATCACCCACGCCTCGAATTCGCGTGCCGGTGATTCGTACTTCTTGAACGTCTTCAGAGCGCTGCGCAGGTCGGACTCCGCACGTTGCAGGTCACCGGTCGAAACCCTGATGCGGCTGCGCTCGAAGAGTGCCTGTGCTCTCTGCATTTCGTTGGCGCCACTCGCTGGCGCGAGTACCGCCTGGAGTTCCTTCATTGCGCCGTTCGGCTGCTCCAGTGCCTGGAAATCACGCGCAATCTGGATGCGAATGCGCGCTGCATAGATCGGACCTGATGCGAGTGAGAGAGCCTCGCGGTCCATCTTGAGCGCATCCGCAGCCTCCCCGCGTGCGCGCAGGATGTTGGCGATCGCGCTCAGCGTGGCGATTCGGCCTGGCCCTTCGTTCTCTGCGCGCCGCAGCGGCAGGGCCTGCCGATAGAAATCAAGCGCCAGGTCGGTGTCGCCGATCGTGTCGTACACCGAGCCGATGCCGTAGAGGGCGCGCCCTTGTAAGCTGACATTCTGGATCTTCCGCGCCAGCTCGAGCGCTTCCCCAAAGCGTTGCAGCGCGGCGTCAACGTTCCCGCTGGCCCAGCTGGCAACCCCGTTGGCGATCAGCACGTAGGTAAAGCCGTAAGGTTCGTCCTCTGGTGTAATGAGCTTCAGAACCTCGGCGTAGTGCACTGCAGCTGCCGAGAGTCTGCCGAGATCGCTCTCCGCGAGCGCGATGTTGTGCAGCACCTTCCCCTGGCCGACGTTGTCTCCGAGCTGTTTGTACAGCCGTAACGCGCGTTGCAACGTGCGAATGGCCTCTTCATTCGCGCCCTCTTCGTAGTACGTGAGCCCGATCGTGTTCAACACGTTCGCCTGATCGCTGGCCTCGCCGCGCTTCGCGTGGAACGCAACGAGCGGATCGAGCAGCGCACGTGCTTCCGCCAGGCCCTCGCGCGCCGTGTGCAGACTATCAACGCTTGTCGATGACGACGACTGTGGCGAGGCGGCGAGCTGAAAGAGGGCGTAGCCCTCGATCGCCTGTGCCCGCGCCCGGCCGTATGCGTCGCCGACTGCGCCATAGGTCTGCACCGCTTTGCCGCCCCACGACTTCGCTTCGGCGGTATCTGTCTCGAGGTCGTCATTGAGGAGTGCGGCCAGCGCGTGCTGCGATTGAGCCAGAAGCAACGACGGCCCGAGCCCCTGGAGTCGCGTTGCCACGTCCTTGTAGCCGCTCGCGGCGGACTTGTAGGCGCTCTCGGCATCAACGCCTTGACCCGTCGCTTCACCTCGACTCACCGCCTGGCCGGTAGCGTAGGCGGCATCGGCCGCAGCAAGCACGCGCTGCGCATCGAAGCACGCGTCTCGCTTTTCCGGCGCACGCACGAAGCGCAGATCTACGGCGCCGCTCTCTCCTGCCTTTTCCTTCCCAATCAGGCTCACCGAGTAATCGGTGTCGCTGCGGGCGATGAAAGTTACGCGCTGGATTCCGGATCTCTGGACGGGATTGTCGCCACGGCCGATGAGGCGTCCTGCACTCGCGACTTCAAGAGTGACATCCAGTCCTCTCTCGCGGGCAAACACGATGACTTCAGCTCCCTTCGGGATGGCTACATCTCGGGTGACACGTTCGCGCCCCCGCACGTCGACGCTTGCCTCGTAGACTGCAGGCTGATCACCGATCATGCCGTCGCACGCTGCGCTTACATCGGCCGAGAGAACGAGCAACGCCCACGCAAGTGGCGCTCGCTGAAGCACTCCTCGAAACGAAGCGGTGTTGAACACGCGGCGGTGCCCGTCGAAGAGAACGAACGCATCATACGCTTCGATCCCTTTCTCTTGGTCAACGAGAAGTGAGGAACGCGCAACCGCTCTGATTTCAGTACCCGAATTGTGCTCCGAGCACTCTATATCTCGGCAGCCACCTCAACCCTCGGGGGAACCGCGGACGTTGAATGAGAGCGTGAGCGATCGAATGATCAAGTGCAGCATCGCCTGTGCGGCATTGATGGCGTTCGCAGCGCCGTCCTGGGCTCAGCTCTCACTGGGGTTCCGCAAGGTTCTCGACAACACCTTCATGATCGCGACGATGGTGCACGGTGATCCGGATCCGGAGGACCTGCGCAAGTTCTTTCGCGCGCTGAAGCGCGCGCAGCGCGACATCGATCTCAGGCCCAAGCTCTACACGCACTATTACAAGAAAGAGTTTCCACTCCGCCATCACGACAAGATGGACACGCGCCGCTGGGGGCCGGGCGAGCGTCTCGTGTTCGACACGTATACGGAAAATGCGTACCGGAGCGCCCGCGAATGGATCGCGGCACATCGCATCTTCCCGACCGGCGACTTGGGCTCGCTGAGTTACGACGAATCCGTGTTCCGTCTGCCGTAGCGCACTCGGCTTGGGGATGTGCTGGCGGTTCTAGTAATCGCGGCCGTAGCGCGCGAACTGTGCCATCACGCGCTGCATTTCATCGTCGTCGAGAATCACCGGCTCCAGTCCAGCCGCCAGCATCCGCAGATACTGCCCGGCCATATTCTCAACCTCGCACGCGAGCTCGTACGCGGTCTCGAGGTTAGCGCCAATCGCTATGACACCGTGATTGGCCAGCAATACAGCCCTGCGTCCTTCAAGCGCTCGCAACGCATTCTCGGCCAGGGCCGGTGTGCCGAACGTGGCGTACTCCGCGCAGCGAATGCCGGGGCCGCCCGCGAGCGCGATCATGTAGTGAAACGGCGGGATACCGCGGCGCGTGCAAGCGAGCGCCGTAGCCTGCGGGCTGTGCGTGTGGACGATCGCCTCGGCATCGGGTCGGTTGCGATAGATCGCCGTGTGGAACGGCGATTCTGACGAGGGCGTGCGCGTGCCCGAACGCACCACGCCCGCGAGATTGAGCGAGACGATTTCGGCGGCGCACATCTCAGGATAGGGGACGCCGGAAGGCGTAATCAGTAATCCGCCGTCGAAGCGACAGGAGACATTCCCCGACCTGTTGGGTGCGAGGCCCGCACGGTCCATCATCTGCGCGGTGGCGACAATCGCCGCACGGGTCACAGCCTCGTTCAAGCGCGCGCCTTGTCGGGAAACAAGGCCAGTAGACCCGCGCGTGTCGCCGCGGCTACGCCGCGTTCGGTGATCAGAGCAGTGACCAGGTGCGCCGGTGTCACGTCGAATGCCGGATTGCGCGCGCAGCTGCCGGGAGCCGCCACCTCGACAGTCGTGCGCTCGCCCGCGGCCGATCGACCCTCCACGTGCGTGACCTCGCGGGTGGAGCGCTCCTCGATCGGAATGTCACGCAGCCCGTCGGCAATGCGCCAATCGATCGACGAGCACGGCAGCGCGACGTAGAACGGGACGCCGTTGTCACGCGCGGCGAGTGCCTTGAGGTAGGTGCCGATCTTGTTGGCCACGTCGCCGCTCGCCGTCGTGCGATCGCTCCCCACGAGACACAGATCGACTTCACCTCGCTGCATGAGGTGTCCGCCCGCGTTGTCGGCGATGAGCGTGTGAGGAACGCCGTGTCCCCCAAGCTCGAACGCGGTGAGCGAGGCGCCTTGATTGCGTGGGCGCGTCTCATCGACGAACACGTGCACGGGCACGCCATCATCGTGTGCCGCGTACACGGCCGCGAGGGCTGTGCCCCAGTCAACGCAGGCCAGCCAGCCGGCGTTGCAATGCGTGAGGACATTAACGGGTCGGGCGGGATGGAGTCGCGCCAGCTCGCCGATGATCGCTGCGCCGTGCTGACCGATGAGACGGCAGCTCTCGACGTCCTCGTCGGCAAGCTGTGCCGCCTCTCGGTACGCGAGCACCGCACGCTGGTTCGTAGGCGCGGGTTTCAGCACAGCGGCCATGCGCGCCAGCGCCCATTGCAGATTGACCGCGGTCGGACGCGTCGCCGCGAGAGTTTCGAGCGCATGCTTGAGATTGGCGTCGCTGGAATCGGCGCGGATCGCGATTGCGACACCGTAGGCCGCCGTGGCGCCGATCAGCGGCGCCCCCCGCACGACCATGTTACGGATCGCATCGGCCGCTTCGGCCAGGGTTGCCAGCCGTCGTTGCCCGAACTCGAATGGCAGCCGGGTCTGATCGACGACCAGGACCGACCAGCCGTCTTCGGCCAGCTCGATGGAACGATAGTGTCGGCCGCCGACTTTCATCCAGTTCAGTCTGCTAACGATCCGGTGTCAGATCAAGCGCACTTCACCGAGGTGGGTGATGACCGGGTGCGAGGCCGGCGCTTGGGCCTCTGCTCGTCGCACCAGGACGGTTGCGAGTCCGGCTTCGCGCGCGGCGTCGAGTTCCTCGACGATATCGCTGAAAAAGAGCACCCCGGGAGGATCGCGGCCCATGTCGCTCACGATGCGCCGGTAGCTCTCCGCGGATCGCTTGGGTCCGGTTCGGGTGTCGTAATAGCCGCGAATGTAACCGTCCAGCGGTCCGACCACGCTGTGGGCGAATAGCAGGTGTTGGGCTTCGACGCTGCCGGAAGAGTAGATCCGGATGTCGGCGCCCTGGGCGACCCACGCTGCAAACGCCACCGGGACATCGGCGTAAACATGGCCGCGCAACTCGCCGCGCTCGTAACCTGCGCGCCAGATCAATCCCTGGAGCTGCTTGAGACCGGTCGACTTGTCGTCGGCCTCCATGCGACGCAGGACTTCTGCTTCGAGTGCATGAGGGTCCAGGCGCTGGCGCAGAAACTCCGCGAGCGATCCGGCACCGCTCTCGCGAGCGATGACTTCGCTGGCGGCGACGAGCTCCGGATCGGCCGCATGTTCCGAGAGAAACGCTCTGAGGCTGCGCCTGGCATACGGGAACAACGTGTCATAGACGAACGCGATCGAGGTCGTGGTGCCCTCAATATCGAGGAGCAGACCGCGGGCCGGGAAGTCGATCACGCGTGCGACGGCGCGATGTACCGCGGCCCCCAGCAGACGGGGGCATATTGAGCATGTACTCCGTCGTCGAAGTACTGCGGTGTCCAGCCGGTCGGATCGACGAAGAGTCGTATGGCGCGGATGCGCCGGTCTGCACAGAGATCGAACCAATGGCGAGTGCCGGCCGGAACACGCAACAGGTCTCCCGCCTCGACCTGGACGGCGTACACCGGCGCCTGCGCCGGCCGAATGAAGAAAAGGCCCGCTCCGTCCAGGATGAACCGTACTTCGTCCTCGGCGTGCGAATGCTCCTTGTTGAACTTCGCGAGCATGGCGTCGAGTCCTGGCGTGCCGGGGCCCACGTCGATGACGTCAGCGGTCACGTAACCGCCGGATTTTTTCAGCCGCTCGATTTCTGGCGCGTACGCTTGCAGCACGGCGGCGGAGTCAGCGCCCGGCGCGATGCGCCCGGCCACCTCCCAGCGCTCGTAGGCGAGTCCTGACTGCGCCACGAATGATGCGATCTCGCGTGGATCGTCGATTTGCCGCTTCTCGGCGGGAATTGATATTGAGGCCATCGATGCAAACTCCTCAGCTGAGCGCAGGGGCGTAGCGCGCCCGCGCGATAAGGACCTCAAACAGGAATTCGAGAATCTCGACGTGCCGACGCGCCTCGTCGAGATCGCGACCCCAGGTATAGAGCCCGTGACCACGCACCAGGAAAGCATGTCCAGGTGCGCCTTGGCCGAATCTTAGCGCAACCGTCCGAGCCAGCATCGGCATGTCCTGACTGTTATCGAGGATGGGAATCGTGATTCGTGTGTCATGGGTGGTCACACCCGAGAGACCCTTGAGCATCTCGTAGCCTGCGATCTCGAGAGCGCCGCTGCCGAAATGGACATCAGAGAGCACGGTAGCCGGGACGGAATGAGTATGTAGGACTGCTTCGACCCCCGGTCGGTGCGCGAGTGCCGCATGCAGCAGTGTTTCCGCGGAGGGGCGGGGCGAAGCCTCATCGACCCGCTGGCCATCGGCATCGACCACAGTGAAGTCGGCTGCGACCAGGCGGCTCTTGTCGCGGCCGGAGGCCGTAATCAGCAGATGCAGGGGAGCGCGGCCCAGCACGACGCTGTAGTTGCTGCTGGTGCCGACAGACCAGCCGCGGCTGTAGAAGAGGCGTCCAATCTCGCGCAGCGCTTCGATCTGCGCGCCCCAGGGCTCGTTACTAGCTGGCTTGGTCACGGCACCAGTATGCAAATGCCGGACGAGGTTCGGCAAATGATCTGCTGGGGCCGACGGGCCTAGCCGGTGTTGCGCTCGTGCTTTTCGGTCAAGGGGTGCTGTTACGAACCCAAAGCTCGGATGCAAAACGCTCCGGGACGAGCGGGATTGTGCATGCCACAGGGCGAGTCTAGAGTCGGCTCCCCCAGGAACCTCAGAAAGGGAGATTCGCGATGAAAGCACCAGCCAGTCTGCGGCCAGTATCTGAACCTGCCGTAGGGAGAGAAATTGAGACTCTCACCTCAACGCGAGTGAGCGAGCTGGCCGCCGACGTAGGTCCTGAAGACCGCGCGATCGTCGGCCAGCGTCATGAGGAGGAACAGGCGTTCCTCGAGACTCGCAGCCAGCCCCATACGCCGCGCGAGTAAGGGCGTGGCGGCGAGATCGAGGACGATGAAGTCGGCTTCGTTGCCCGGCCTGAAGCTTCCGATCCGGTCGTCGAGATCGAGCGCGCGCGCTGCGCCCAGCGTCGCGAGATAGAAAGCGCTCATCGCCGAAAGACTGTGATGGCGCAGCTGCGCCACCTTGTAGGCCTCATCCAGCACGCGCAGCAGGCCGAAACTCGTGCCGCCGCCGACATCGGTACCGAGCGCGACGCGTACACCGGCCGCGGTCATGCGCTGCAGATCGAACAGTCCGCTGCCCATCACCAGGTTGCAGGTCGGACAATGGACGAGGGCGGCGTGCGTTTGCGCCAGGCGGCCGAGGTCCGCCGCGTCGAGCCAGATGCCATGTGCGAGGACTGAGCGGCGACGCAACAGTCCCACGTGGTCGTAAACATCGAGATAGCTGCGACGTTCCGGGAAGAGTTCCGCGACCCAGGCCACTTCTTCCTCGTTTTCACCGATGTGCGTGTGGACGTAGACGTCGGGGTACTCCTGCGCCAGGCGACCGGCCGCCGCCAGCTGTTCGGGTGTGGAGGTAGGCGCGAAGCGCGGTGTGATCGCATATTGCAGCCGGTCCTTGCCATGCCAACGCTCGATCAGAGCTTTCGATTCGGCGTAACCGGAGCGCGCCGTATCGCGCAGATCTTCCGGGCAGTTGCGATCCATCATCACTTTGCCGGCAATCAGACGCATGCCGCGCGCCTGGGCGGCGGCAAAAATCGCATCGACCGAGGCCGGGTGCACGCTGCCCATGACGAGCGCAGTCGTGGTGCCGTTACGCAGCAGCTCGCGGACGAAGAACTCAGCGACCTCGCGCGCATGCGCAGCATCCGCGAAACGACGCTCGGCGGGAAAGGTGTAGCGCTCGAGCCATTCGAGCAGCCGTTCGCCCTGCGAGCCGATGATGTCGGTCTGCACGAAGTGCACATGCGCATCGATGAATCCGGGCATGATGACCTTGCCCGTGCAGTCGGTGAGCGTGATCTGCGGGTCGAGTTTGGGCAGCAGTTCTGGTGCACTGCCGACCTTGCTAATATAGCCGTCCTCCACGATCAGCAGACCGTCTGCATGGTATTCGTACGAGGTGCCGCCTGCGGCCGGGTCGTCCAGAAAGTGAAGAATCGAGCCCCGTATCGCTTCCTGCCGGGTGCGGCCCGTCTTGGTGCTCATTTGTTCGCGTCCCGTGATGCGCGCCGCATGCGCAGCCAGCCGGCGCGCATGAACTGTAGTGCAGAGGAACCATGATCTCCAGCGACCCAGTGCCCGAGGCAACCGCGAGCGCCGCGGATAAGATCTACCTTACCGCGAGTAGCCTCCTGCAGGACTCCTTTCGCCTCGCGGCCAAGATGCATCGCAGCGGTTTCATTCCCGACTTCATCGTCGGCATCTGGCGCGGCGGTACGCCGGTCGGCATCGCCATTCAGGAGTACTTCGAGTTCGTCGGTGTCGAGACCGATCACATCGCGGTGCGCACGTCGGCCTACGTAGGCATCGGCCAGCGCTCCAAGACGATTCGTGTGCACGGCCTGCACTACGTCATCGAGGAGGCCAACGCGGACCATTCGCTCCTCATCGTCGATGATGTGTTCGACTCAGGTCACAGCATCGAGGCGTTGCTGCATGAGCTCTCCGCGAAGATGCGCCTCAACATGCCGCGCAACGTGCGCATCGCGACACCCTGGTACAAGCCCACCAACAACCAGACCGCGCTCAAGCCGGACTACTACCTGCACGAGACCGACAAGTGGATCGTGTTCCCGCACGAGTTGGCCGGCCTTTCGATGCAGGAGATCGAAACGGGCAAAGTGGAGCTGAATCCGATTTTCGATCTGCTCAAGGCGGCGCGAGGCGGGTGAGCCGGAGTTCAGCATGGGCCGCCTGACGACACACGTTCTCGATCTCACCCGCGGTCTGCCGGCGGCCGGCATGACGCTCGAACTCGCCTCCCTCGCCGGTGCGACGCGCAACGCAGTGAAGAAGGTCGTGACCAACCGCGATGGCCGCTGTGATGCGCCGCTGCTCGAGGGCGATGCGTTTAAGCCGGGCGAATGGCAGCTCGAGTTTCACGTCGGCGATTACTTCGCGGCGCAGGGCGCGGTGCTCGACAATCCGCGCTTTCTCAACATCGTGATCATCCGATTCGGAATCGCGAATCCCTCCCAGCATCTGCACGTCCCGCTGCTCGTGACGCCGTGGAGCTACTCGACGTATCGGGGGAGCTGACCCGATGGCAGACGGCGAACCGAAGATCCGCTTCCTGCTGGACGGCGAGATTCACACCGTGGACGCGCTGCGCCCGACAACGACGGTCCTTGAGTACCTGCGCGAGCATGTCCGGCGCTGCGGTACTAAGGAAGGCTGCGCCGAAGGCGATTGCGGCGCCTGCACGGTCGTGCTTGGTGAGCTGGTCGGCGAGGAGCTCAGATTCCGCGCGGTCAACGCCTGCATCCAGTTTTTGCCCACGCTGGATGGCAAGGCGCTCTTCACCGTCGAGAGTCTCAAAGCTGAGACCAACGGCGAACTGCATCCGGTGCAGCGTGCCATGGTCGAGTGTCACGGGTCGCAGTGTGGCTTCTGCACGCCCGGTTTCGTGATGTCGCTGTATGCGCTGTATCGCACCGAGCGCGAACCGGATGAGAGCCAGGTACAACAGGCGCTCTCGGGAAACCTCTGTCGCTGCACCGGCTACCGGCCGATCCTCGCGGCCGCGCGGCGCATGTACGAGTACCCGCGCATGACCGATTCTGAGTCGCACCTCATCAAGCAGCTTCGCGCCCTTCGCGTGACAAGCGAAAAGCGGCTCGCCTGGGAAGGATCGAGCTATATCGCGCCGACCACGATCCCGGAGCTCGCGCGCGCGTGCACAGAGCGGGCGGAGGCAGTGATCCTCGCCGGTGGCACGGACGTTGGCCTCTGGGTGACCAAGAAGTACATGGACCTTCTGGCACTCATCTATGTCGGCAATGTCGCGGAGCTCAAGACCATCACGTGCTCGGATGCTCATATCGATATCGGCGCGGCCGTCAGCCTGACGGATGCGTTTGCAATGCTCGAAGTCGAATATCCGGAGCTCCATGAGATTGCGCGCCGCTTTGCTTCGCCGCCGATCTGCAACGCTGGAACGCTGGGCGGAAATGTCGCGAACGGCTCGCCGATCGGGGATTCGATGCCCGCGCTCATCGCCCTGGGCGCGAGCGTGATCCTTCAGGCCGGCGCCAAGACCCGCCGCCTGCCGCTCGAGGAGTTTTATCTCGATTACATGAAGAAGGATCTGCGTGCGGGCGAGTTCCTGGTCGCGGTGCGCGTGCCACGCGCACGCCAGGGCCAGCTCTTGCGCAGCTACAAGATCGCTAAACGCTTCGACCAGGACATCTCCGCGGTGTGCGCGGCCTTCTGCATCGAACTCAAAGGCGGGAAAGTGAAAGCCGCCCGCATCGCGTTCGGTGGCCTGGCAGCCACGCCGCGCCGCGCCCTGAAATGTGAGCAGACGCTGATCGGCGCACCCTGGGACGCTGCGGGCGTTGCGAAGGCGGTGCAGGCGCTCGCCAAGGAGTTCAAGCCGCTCACCGACATGCGGGCTTCCGAGCACTACCGCACACAGGTGGCGGCGAACCTGTTGCAGCGCTTTCATGCCGATGTGTCGCAGCCGGATCGACCAGCGAGCGTGTGGAGTCATGTCAGCTAACGGCAGGACACGCGGCGTCGCGCCGATCGAGGGCGGGGTGGGTGAGGCCATTCCGCATGAGAGTGCTCACCTGCATGTGAGCGGCGAGGCGCTCTACATCGATGACCTCCCGCTGCCGGAGGGTTCACTCCATGCGGCAATAGGCGTCAGCGAGCGAGCGCATGCGCGGCTACGCAAAGTCGACCTGAGTCGCGTACGCGTGGCGCCGGGAGTCGTTGCAGTGTTCACTGCCAAGGACATTCCGGGCGAGAACAATCATGGTCCCGTGGTGCATGACGATCCGATCTTTGCCGAGGACACGGTCGAATATGCCGGCCAATCACTCTTCGCCGTGGTCGCCGAATCGGTCGACGCTGCCCGCCGTGCGGCACGACTCGCTGTCGTTGAATACGAGGACCTGGAGCCGATCCTCGATGTGAAGACCGCGCTCGCGCGCCAATCGTTCGTGATGCCGACGCGCACACTGAAGCGCGGCGATCCTGACGCGCAGCTGCGCAGTGCGCCCCATCGCGTGAGTGGCTCTTTTTCCGTCGGTGGCCAGGAGCACTTCTACCTCGAGGGGCAGATCGCGGTCGCACTGCCGGGCGAGGACGGCACGATGCTGGTCCACAGCTCGACGCAGCATCCGAGCGAAGTGCAGCGCCTCGTCGCTCACTGCCTCGCGGTCTCAGCGAAAGATGTGTTTGTGCACTGTCGACGAATGGGCGGAGGATTCGGCGGCAAGGAAACGCAGCCGGCATTGCTCGCTTGCATCGCGGCGCTCGGTGCGCGCACGACCGGTCGGCCGGTCAAGCTGAGGCTCGATCGCGATCTCGACATGCTCATCACCGGCAAGCGTCATCCCTTCGACCTGAGCTATGACGCCGGCTTCGACGAGGAGGGACGCATTCTCGGCATTCGCATGACGATGGCGTCCAATTGCGGGCGCTCGGCGGATCTGTCCGAGGCGGTCAACGTGCGCGCGATGTTTCACGGCGACAACTGCTACTACCTGTCGGACGTCGAGATCGTGTCGCATCGCTGCAAGACGCATCAGCCCTCAAACACCGCGTTCCGCGGTTTCGGCGGTCCGCAGGGAATGCTGCTGATCGAGAACGTCATGGATGACATCGGGCGAGCGCTCGGCAAGGACCCGCTCGAAGTCCGTCGGATCAACTACTACGGTCGCGACGGGCGCAACGTGACGCCCTACGGCATGAAGGTCGAGGACAACATTCTCGAGCGGCTCACCGACGAGCTGGTTCGGAGCGCGAGCTACCAGGAGCGCCGCGCGGCCGTGGCGACGTACAACGCCGGCAGCGAGATCCTCAAGAAGGGCCTGGCGCTAACCCCGGTGAAATTCGGAATTTCATTTACGGCCACTCACCTCAATCAGGCGGGCGCGCTGCTCCACGTCTACCTGGACGGCTCGGTCCTGCTCAATCACGGCGGCACCGAGATGGGGCAGGGGCTGCATACCAAGGTGGCTCAGGTCGTCGCCGAGGAATTGCAGATCGACATCGCGCGCATTCGCTGCACCGCAACCGACACGAGCAAGGTGCCGAACACCTCGGCGACCGCGGCATCCTCGAGCAGCGATCTCAATGGCAAGGCGGCTGAGGCCGCGGCGCACACTATCAAGACGCGCCTGATCGAGTTCGCCGCCGTGAAGTACGGTGTCTCTGAGCATGCCGTGCATTTCAAGGACGGACAGGTGCGTGTGGGCGACAAGACGACGCTCACCTTCGCCGAGCTGGTAAACCAGGCGTATCACGCGCGCGTGTCGCTGTCGGCCACGGGCTTCTACGCGACACCGAAGATTAACTACGACGTGAAGACGCTCACCGGCCGGCCATTCTTCTACTTCTGTTACGGCGCGGCGATTTCCGAAGTGATCATCGATTCGCTCACGGGCGAATCGCGCCTGCTGCGCGTCGATATCCTGCATGACGTTGGCCGATCGCTGAATCCCGCCATCGACATGGGGCAGGTGGAGGGCGGCTTCGTGCAGGGCGTGGGATGGCTCACCAGTGAAGAGCTGTGGTGGGACAGCGCGGGCAAGCTCATGACACACGCGCCGTCGACGTACAAGATTCCGACCGCGTTCGACTGGCCGCAAACCTTCAATGTCAACCTGATCCCCTGGGGTGAAAACCGCGAGGACAGCATTTATCGATCCAAAGCGGTGGGCGAGCCGCCGCTGATGCTGGCGATGTCGGTGTTCTATGCGATCCGTGACTCCATCGCCGCTTGTGCAGGTGGCGCGCGGCCGCAACTCGATGCGCCCGCGACTCCCGAGCGCATCCTGCAGGCGATCGATGAGCTGCGGGCGCAGCAGGCTTCGGGATCGGGCAAGCGTCGTACGGTCTGACACGCGACCTCACCGATGGCCATCGACGTTTATCTCGCCGACTGGCTCAGTCTGATCCTGCGCTGGACGCACATCATCACTGGCATCGCCTGGATCGGCTCCTCGTTCTATTTCATCTGGCTGGATGCGCGCCTCAATGTGCCGCCGCGCGACCCGGAGAACCCCGACGTCGCGGGAGACCTGTGGGCGGTCCACGGCGGCGGCTTCTATCACGCACAGAAGTACAAGGTGTCCCCTGCGCAGCTGCCGGAGCCGCTGCACTGGTTCAAGTGGGAGGCGTATTTCACGTGGATGACCGGCTTCGCGCTGTTCATCGTCGTCTACTACTTGAACGCCGAAGCGATGCTGATCGATCCGGCAGTCCTGCCGCTGAGTCCCGCCGAGGCTGCAATCCTCAGCGTGGCTCTGCTCCTCGCCGGCTGGTTGCTGTACGACGGCCTGTGTCGCCTCAACCTCGGGAACACGACGTTCTCGCTACTGGGCACAGTGCTGCTGCTGGGACTCTGCTGGGGCGTGAGTCACGTCTACACCGGTCGCGGTGCCTACATGCAGATCGGCGCCATGCTCGGCACGATCATGGCCGCGAATGTCTTCTTCGTCATCATTCCATCGCAGAAGCAAATGGTCGCGGCCAAGCTCAGGGGCGAGCAACCGGATGCCCGACTCGGCGCGCGCGCCAAGCAACGCTCGGTGCACAACAACTACCTGACGCTGCCGGTGGTCTTTACGATGCTGAGCACGCACTTCCCCTTCACGTACGCGCACGCGTACAGCTGGCTGGTGTTGTTCGTGATTTTCGCCGCAGGGATGCTGGTGCGGCACTACTTCAATCTGCGCAATCAGGGTCGGAATGTCGTCGCGCTGCCCATCGCGGCGTTGGTGATCGGCATCGTACTCGCGTGGGCGATCGCGCCGCGCCGGCCAGCGGCCGCTCCAACGGCGACAGCCGCGGCATCCTTTGATGAAGTGCACCGGATCATCGCAGCACGTTGCGTCACCTGCCATTCGGCACGACCCACGCATCCGACGGCGCCAGTTGCAGCCGCCGGCGTGATGTTCGATACCCCGCGCGACATTTTGGTGCGCGCACCGCGAATCTTTGAGCGCGTGGTGGTGACTCAAACCATGCCGCTCGCGAATCTGACGGAAATGACCGCCGAGGAGCGCGCCACCATCGCCACGTGGTACGCCCACGGCGCGCACGGTGACGAGTAGAGCTGCCTAGGACGACGGTGGTTGCAGCAGCAGTCGGTCGCGCTCGAAAAAGAACTCATCGCAATTCGCACCGGGGCCGACACGATCGACGACGAGGAACTCGCTGGGGTTCTCGAGCGCAATCACCGGGTGATGCCAGGTGCCGCGACGGTAGTTGATCCCCTGCGCCCCATTGGTCACGAACGCGCGCATGCTCGTGCGATCCACTTTCTCACCGGGTGGCGCGACCACCACGAGAAAGGACGCGGCGCTCAGGGGCATGAAGAGCTGGCTGGACAGTGGATGCCGTTCGAGCATTGCGATCGCGAGTGGCAACTCGTACGGCACAACGCGGTACAGGCTCACCTGCGTTCGCCCGCCGTCGGCGCTGACCTCGATCTCGGTGAGCTTGCGGTACTGTCGCGTCGTCCCGCTGTTGATCACATCGAAAGCCTCCGCCGCCTCGATGACATCACCGAACGCGGCAAAGCCGGCGCGCGTCAGCGGCTCGGGACGAAGCGATTGCGCCCCGCTAGTCACGCGATGCTCCCGTAGAGCCGCAAGCGGGAAACGCCGCCATCCGGGTGCAGGTTCAAGCGCACGTGCGAGACGGGACCCAGAGGGGCGAGCTCGGATTTGAACCGGTGCTCATGATCGTCGCGCATCGGTTGCTCAGGCAGCAGTAGCGGCCAGGTTGCGCTCGCATTCTCGAGTGCCTCAGTGGCTGTATCGTCGATCAGCGCGGCCTGTAACGACACGCGGTCGGGGAAATTGCCGCGGAAATGGGCGGTGTCCACTTCCACTTCGTCGATCGTGCCCGGCCGACCCAGGCGTAAGACCGCCCAGTCGTGGCCCGGTTCGCGCCGGCGCCGTGTCTCCCAGCCGTCACCCATGTTGATGCCGCGTCCAGGACGATTGAGGTTACCGATCTGCCCGTAGTGCTGATCGTTCGCAATCAGGCCGACGCCACCATGCTCCACGGCGAACAGGTCGATGCGGCGCGCACCGATCTTGTGCCAATCCGGTCGCACGTCACCCCACGCGCGCAGGCGCGCGATGCCGCCGTCCGGAAAAATGTTGAGACGCAGGAATTTCCAGCACTCGCGGTTCTCGATCGGAAAGGGGTTGTGGCGATTGCCTTGCAGCGCGCTGGGCGGGAGCAGGGTAGTCCAGCGCGCTTGCGGTTTGAGCGCATCAGGATCGTCCGTCGCCTCGACCGACACCTGCGGCGGAAAGTTGCCGGTGAAATACCGCGTGTCGAGATCGATGCGCCGGATGACACCGCGCAGACCCAGGTGGATGATCGCCGCATCGTGACCACCGCCCCGTCGACGACGCGATTCCCAGCCGTCCATCCACTGGCCATGCGCATCGAACGTACCGGGCCGCGACACGGGCTCGGCGCGACTCAGCATGCGTTCCTTGGCGGCAAAGAATTCGTCGGTGACCCAGAGAACTTTGGCGCCGAGCTCATCTTCCGCCAGGTTGACGAGTCCGCCGGGAACCTCGCTGCTCATCGCTGCCGTCGTGCTCATCTGGCCGAACCGCTTGAAGTGTAATATGTTTCCAATCGAGCTCCTCAATTGTATCCAATCGCGGCGCGCGTGAGCCCGAACTATCCACGAGATCTCATCGGCTACGGTGCGAAGCCGCTCGACCCAAGCTGGCCGAGCGGTGCGCGGCTCGCATTGCAGATCGTGCTCAATTACGAAGAGGGCGCCGAGCGTTCCGTACTGCACGGCGATGCGACGTCGGAAACGTTTCTGAGCGAGATCGTCGCGGCCGAAGCGTATCCAGGCGCGCGCCACATGAGCATGGAGTCGCTGTACGAGTATGGCAGTCGTGCGGGCGTGTGGCGGCTGCTGCGGCTGTTCGAGAGACGCCACTTGCCGGTGACGGTGTTCGGCGTCGCGATGGCGCTGGAGCGCAATCCCGAAGCGGTCGCTGCGATGATTGCGGGCGGCCACGAGATCGCGAGCCACGGCTGGCGTTGGCTGAGCTACCAGTCGGTAGACGAAAAGACGGAGCGCGAGCACATCGCGCGGGCGGTGAGTTCAATCGAGAAGTTGACCGGCCAGCGCCCGGTTGGCTGGTATACGGGCCGGGACAGTCCCAATACGCGCCGGCTCGTGGTCGAGCACGGCGGATTTCTCTACGACGCGGACTCGTATGCGGATGACCTGCCGTACTGGCAGAGCGTGAGCGGACGCCATCACCTCGTGATCCCGTACACGCTCGATTGCAATGACATGCGTTTTGCCACGGTCAATGGCTTTGCAACTGCCGCCGAGTTCACGGACTACCTGCGCGCGACATTCGACTATCTTTATCGTGAAGGGGAACACGCGCCGAAGATGATGTCGGTGGGCTTGCACTGCCGGCTCGGCGGTCGGCCCGGACGGTGCGAGGCCTTCGAACGGTTCCTGGATCATGTCGAGCAGCACGAACACGTGTGGATCTGCAGGCGCGCGGACATTGCGCGTCACTGGATCGCCCATCACCCGCCTCGCGGCCCTTAGCCGGTATGAAGGCGCCTTCTTCGACGATCGCCGCAGTCAACTTGCTGGGACACGCGGAATTCGTGAGCCGCTTTGGCGCCATCTATGAGAAATCGCCGTGGGTGGCAGAAGGCGCCTGGAATGCGCGGCCATTTGGGAATGCGACGGCGCTCGAGAATGCGCTGGCCGAGGTCGTGCGCCAGGCGAGTCACGCGCAGCAGCTCGAGCTCTTGCAGAAGCACCCGCCACTGGGTACGCGGCTCGCATTGAGCGGCTATTCGCGTTCCGAACAGGCGGGTGCTGGTCTTCTGGACGCGAGCGCTGCCGAGTGCGCCGAGCTGGAACAACTGAATAGCGCCTATGAAGGGAAGTTCGGCTTCCCTTTCATTCTTGCCGTGCGCAATGCCAATTCGCGCAGCATTCTTGACAGCTGCCGGACGCGCATCAACCATGACGAGAAGTCGGAGTTCGACGAGAGTCTGCGCCAGGTATTCAAGATTGCGCACTTCCGTCTGTCCGATCTGCTGGACAACGGGAGATCCGCAACACGATGAGCTCAATACAAGTCCTCGGAATCAGCAACGCTATTGTTGATGTGCTGACGCATGTCGACGATCAGTTTCTCACGCGCGTCGGCGTACCGAGGCGCTCCATGGTGCTCATTGATGAGCAGCGTGCTGAGGAGCTTTACCGGCAGATGGGGCCGACCACGGAAATGTCCGGCGGCTCCGTGGCGAACACGATTGCGGGGATCGCCAATCTCGGCGGCCGCACCGCGTACATCGGGCGCGTGTTCGACGATCAGCTCGGCCGCATCTTCGTCCACGACATGCAGTCGCTGGGCGTGAATGTGCGGCTCGAGCCCGCGAAAAGTGGACCGCCGACGGCACGCAGCTACATTCTGATTACGCCGGACGGCGAGCGCACGATGCAGACCTATCTCGGGAATTGCACCACGCTCGCGCCCGAGCACATCACCCCTCAAACCTTCGGCCAGCCGGAAATCGCGCTGCTGGAGGGCTATGTCTGGGACTTGCCGAAAGGACCCCCCGCGCTTGCCAAGGCCATCGAACTCGGAAAGCGCGCCGGCACGGCCATCGCGCTCTCGCTTTCGGATGCAGAATGCGTCAAGCGGCATCGCGCCGAGTTCGCTGCGGCGGTCGGACGTGACGTGACGATGGTGTTCGCCAATGAGACCGAGATCATGAGCCTGTTCGAAGAGAGGAGCTTCCATGCAGCGGTGCAGCGCGCCGCAAAAGTGGATGCCCTGTTCGCGATTACACGTTCCGAGATGGGCTCGGTGATCGTCTCTGGACAAGAACGGGTCGTGCAGGAAGCGTATCCGGTCGCGAAAGTCGTCGATGCGACGGGCGCGGGCGATGCCTATACCGCGGCATTTCTGTACGCAAAGACCAACGGACGTTCGCTGAAAGACTGCGCTGACCTGGGTTCGCGCGCGGCGACCGCCGTAATTCAACAGGTCGGCGCGCGGCTCGAGAAGGACGCTCTCTACCGTATCTCCTAGGCCGGTTGGCACCGCAACCTGCGCTCATGAGCACCGCGAAGCCTGCGGACTTCGAACCCTACTCGGCATCATTCGCGGCCGATCCGTATCCGGCGTATGCGCGGCTACGCGAGCACACTCCCGTCTTCTACTCCGTGCAGCTCGGAATGACGCTGTTCACGCGGTATGACCACATCCGCAGCCTCCTGCTCGACGGTCGACTGGGACGTACGCTCGATCACTTGAAGCATCCCGAGGAGATCGCGAGGCAGCGTGCCAGCGCGGAGTGGCAGCGCTTGCCGAACTACAGCCGCTACGTGCGCGTGAATCTGCTGGAGACTGAAGGGGCCGAACACGCGCGCGTGCGGCGGTTGGTTTCAGCTGCGCTGACACCCAGGCGGGTGCGGGACCTCCGTGGGCACATCCAGGCGCTCGTCGACGAGATGCTGGTGACCTTGCTCCCGCAAGGCCGGATGAACTTTCTCGCCGACCTTGCTGAGCCGCTGCCGGTGTACATGATCTCGGATCTGCTCGGCTGGCCGCTGGAGGAGCGCCAGCGGCTGCGGCCGTGGTCGGCGCAGATCGTGCGTCTATATGAGAAGGATCACTCGGCAGAGGACGAAGCGCGGGCCGAAGCTGCAACGACCGAATTTGCGGCCATGCTGGGCGAGTTGGCCGATCGGCGTCGCAATGATCCGCGCGATGATCTGATCAGCGCGTTGGTGGCAGTGGTCGACGAGGGAGAGCGACTCACACGCGATGAGCTGATCGCCACCTGCATGCTGCTCCTCAACGCGGGGCACGAAGCGACCGTCAACGCGGCGGGCAACGGGCTACTGGCGCTGTTGCGTCATCCTGAGCAGGTCGCGCGCCTGCGTGCTGAACCGACTTTGGTCGCGAGTGCCGTCGAAGAGATCCTGCGGTTCGATGCACCGCTGCAGCTCTTCCATCGCTACGTTCTCGAGGATCTGACGTTCGATGACATCGAGCTGCGCAAAGGAGATGTCGTTGGCTTGCTCTACGGATGCGCCAACCGCGATCCGCAGGCTTTCGAGCGCCCCGATGAATTCGACGTGGGTCGCAACCCGAACCGGCACCTCAGTTTCGGCACCGGCACTCACTTTTGTCTCGGCGCGCCGCTCGCGCGGCTTGAGCTCGAAATCCTGTTCGCGACCGTGCTGCGTCGTCTGCCTGATTTGAGATTGGACGAAACCGAGCCCGAGTTCCGCACCGGGTTGGTGTTCCGGGGACTGAAGGCACTGAACGTGCGCTGGTAGGGGCGTCAGGTACCTATCGGGTGCCAGGTGGTCTTGGTTTCCAGCGTGTCGCTGATGAAGTAGGGGCTCTGCGCCTGCTCCTCGGACCAGTTGATGCCCGGCCGCAGAATCACGCGCTTGATGTTGTCGGCCGCGAGTTCGCCAATCTGGCGCGTCGCTTTCGAATCGGCCTCGCAGTAGACCACCGCATTGACGTCCATGTGCGAAGCGAATTGCTCGACCAGCTCGCTCTTGTGCCCAGTGAGGATGTTGACGACGCCCGGTGGGACATCGGAAGCGTGCAGCACCTCAGCCAGGCTGATGGCGCTCAGACGGCTGCGACTCGGACGCCAGCACTACGCAAGTATTGCCACCCGCGATCGCCGGCCCGATGTTTGATACCAGGCCGAGGAGACCGCTCGCCTCCGGTGCGATCACCGCGACAACGCCGGTGGGCTCGAGCACCGAGAAATTGAAATGCGAGGTGCTCACCGGGTTCACGGCGCTGAAGATCTGCTGGTACTTATCCGCCCAACCGGCGTAGTACACCAGCCGGTCGATGCTCTTCGTCACTTCGGCTTCGGCGTCGCGACTCGTCCGTCCCTGCAGGATCAGCTCCGCGACGAACTGTTCGCTCCGTCCTTCGAGCATTTCCGCGATCCGGTAGAGAATCTGCCCGCGCAGGTAAGCGCTGGAGTTCGACCACTTCTCGAACGCACCGCGTGCTGCGACCAGTGCGTCGCGAAAGTCTTTGCGGCTGCTGCGGCAGACATTGGCGATCAGCGGCCCGTCCTTGACGTGCAGCTCGAAGTACCGCCCCGACTCGCTGCGCGGAAATTTACCGTCAATGTAGAGCTTGTAGGTCTTCGCGACCGGCAGGCGCGTGACGCCAGCCGCGGCAGGTGCGCGTTTGCGAGCCACTTTTGCAGCCACTTTCGTCCTGGATCGACGCGTCACCTTGCGAGCGGCCATCAGCGCAGCTCCACGTATGCGGCGAGGCCGTGCAGGCCGCCTTCCCGACCCATGCCGCTTTCCTTGTAGCCGCCAAAGGGCGCGGTCGGATCGAACTTGTTGAAGGTGTTGGCCCAGATGACGCCGGCGCGGATGTTGCGCGTCATCTTGAAGATCTTCGCACCCTTATCCGTCCACACACCGCCCGAGAGTCCATAGGGCGTGTTGTTCGCTTTCTCTACCGCTTCCTGGAAGGTGCGGAAGGTCTGGATCGTGAGCACCGGCCCGAAGATTTCTTCTTTGACGACGCGGTTCGATTGCGACACGCCCGTGAACAGTGTCGGCCGGCACCAGTAACCTTTCTCGGGCAGCGCGGCGGAACTCTGGTAAAGATCAGCGCCTTCCGACCGGCCGATGCGCAGGTAGTCCTCGATCTTCTCGAGCTGTGCGGCGGAATTGATTGCGCCGATATCGGTGTTCTTGTCGAGCGGATCGCCGATGATCAGCGTCTCCATCCGGTCCTTGAGCCGCGCGATCACCTCGTCGGCCACCGATTCCTGCACCAGGAGTCTGGAGCCCGCGCAGCAGACGTGACCCTGATTGAAGAAGATCGCATTCACGATCCCTTCCACGGCCTGATCGAGGGCGGCATCGGCAAAGATGATGTTCGCGGCTTTGCCGCCGAGTTCCAGCGTGTAGTGCTTCTTCGTGCCCGCGAGCTTGCGCTGAATCAGCCGGCCCACCTCGGTCGAGCCGGTAAAGGCGATCTTGTCGACGTCCGGGTGCGTGACGAGGGCCGCTCCCGTCTCACCCGCGCCGGTCACGATGTTCACTACGCCCGGCGGCAGATCGATGTCACGCATCAGTTCCGCGAGCTTGAGTGCGGTGAGCGGCGTCGTCTCCGCCGGCTTGAGTACCACAGTGTTGCCGCAGGCGAGCGCCGGCGCGATCTTCCACGCCGCCATCAGTAGCGGAAAATTCCAGGGAATGATCTGACCCGCGACGCCCAACGCGACTGCGCGTCGACCCGGGAATGCGTACCCGAGCTTGTCCGCCCAGCCCGCGTAATAGAAGAAGTGCGCAGCGGCGAGCGGGACATCGACATCGCGCGATTCGCGAATTGGCTTGCCGCCATCGAGCGACTCGATCGCCGCGAATTCGCGTGCCCGTTCCTGCAGAGCGCGCGCAATACGGTAGAGGTACTTGCCACGCTCCGCGGGACGCAGCTTCGACCAGGTCCGCGTGTATGCGTTGCGCGCGGCGGCGACCGCGCGATCGACATCGCCTTCGTCGGCCTTCGCGACCCGCGCCAGCGTCACAGCGCGAGCGGGGTTGATCGTGTCGAAATACTGCCGCTTGGAGGGCGGTACGAACTCGCCACCGATGAAGAGCTCGTACTGCGGGTCGATGCGCACGTGATCGGTGCTCTCCGGTGCCGGCGCATACTTCCACGCGGTATCGAACTGCAGTTTCACATCCGGGCGAGACATGTCAGTCCTTGGAAAAGTAGTCGGCGGATTGATAGACGCCGGTGCGCTGCTTCACGATCTGCATCAACAGGTCGTTCGCGAGACTGCTAGCGCCGAAACGGAACAGGTCGGGGGTCAGCCAGCCCTCACCCAGGGTCTCGCGCAGCATCACCAGGTACTGGATCGCAAGCTTGGCCTTCGAGATACCGCCCGCCGGCTTCATGCCGACACGCCGGCCCGTCGTGTAATAGTGATCGCGGATCGCGAGCAGCATGACCAGTGTGACTGGAAGTGTCGCGGCCGGCTGAATCTTGCCGGTCGAGGTCTTGATGAAGTCGGCTCCCGCGTTGATGGCGAGGACGCTGGCGCGGCGCACGCGATCGAGTGTGCCTAGCTCGCCGGTCTCGAGAATTACCTTCAGATGCGCTTGCCCGCAGGCTTCCTTGACCGCGACGATCTCGTCGAACACGCGCTGATAGTCGCCGGCAAGGAATGCACCACGCGAGATCACCATGTCGACCTCGTCCGCGCCTTCCGCCACGGCGACGTGCACGTCTTCGAGCTTGACGCTGAGCGGCGCCATCCCGCTGGGAAACGCGGTGGCGACGGATGCGACCTTGATGTCGTCGTGTCCCGCGAGCGCCTGGCGCGCCACTTTGACCATGGTGGGATATACGCAGACCGCGGCGACGTGCGGCAAGTCAGGCACCGCATCGTGCAGATGCATTGCCTTCTGACACAGCTGCCGCACCTTGCCCGGCGTATCCTGACCCTCGAGCGTGGTCAGGTCGATCATGCCGAGCGCCAGCTTCAGGGCGTGGATCTTCGCGTCTTTCTTGATGCTGCGCGTGCCGAAGCGGGCGACGCGCTCTTCCACGCCAACCTCGTCGACCGGCGTTACCCGATCGAGCATCGGGAGGTGTGGGGTCCAGGATTTGACGGCGACTTGCATGCCGGCTTACGTGAGGTCGAGAAGGGCAGTTTCCAGGGCGAGCTCGATCATCTGATCGAAGGAGGTCTGGCGCTCGCTCGTCGACAAGAACCGGCCGCTGTGGATCTCATCGCTCACGGTGCAGATCGCAAGGGCTTCGGCACCAAACTCGGCGGCGAGGGTGTAGATCCCCGCAGCCTCCATTTCGACGCCCACGATATTGTACTTCTTCATCACCTCGAACATTTCCGGCTGGGGCGTGTAGAAGAGGTCGGCAGAGAAGAAGTTGCCGACCTGTACCGGGATCTTCCTTTCCTCTGCCACCCGCACGCACTCGCGCAACAGCCGAAAGCTCGCGAGGGCGGCGAGATCAAAGCCCCCGAAGCGCATGCGATTCACGCCTGAGTCGGTCGAGGCGCCCATGGCAACGACAACATCATTGAGCTTCACCGTCGGGAGAACACTCCCGCAGCTGCCCACGCGGATCACACGCTTGACCCCGAACTCGGCCAGCAATTCATGGCAGTAGAGCGAGGCCGAGGGTATCCCGATGCCGTGGGCCTGCAAGGAGATCGGCCGACCGCGATACTCGCCCGTAAACCCGTACATGCTGCGCACGTCATTGACGCGCCGGGCGTTCTTCAGGTGACGCTCCGCGATGTATTGCGCGCGCAACGGATCGCCGGGCATGAGGACAGTGCTCGCGAAGTCACCATCTTTGGCGTTGAAGTGCTTGGATGCCATGGGTTAGTGCCGCAATGCTCGCATGCGCGCGAAATGGACGCCGGATCGGCGCGTTAGCTGGGGTTCGAGGGCGCGCTGATTGTACCCAAGATGATGTCGGCATTGTATTGGCCGTGATTTTTCCACTGGCCTTCAACCGCTGCGGTGCCCGGCGCGTGAAGGCAAGCACTGAAGTAATGCTGCGGCGATCGATGCTCGTGCATTGCGCCTGAGCAAGCTGCGAGCGACGCCTGCGCCGCGCCGCTTTGTCCTAGATTCGGCAATGAGTTACTGGGTATACTCGCCGCCGCTTCGACACGCGCACGCGTCACGTGTCGAAACCCACGCGGTGAAGGGATGACGACGCGCAAGCCGTACAATTTGTCAACAAAATCTTGTGCGGTTTGTTGCACGACGACGCTCATAGTCGCGTTCGGGCTGGTTCAAAAGGGTGTTTGCAGGGGGCTCTGCCATGACAACGACACGTCTCTCGTTCGGATCTTTTTTTGGCAAGCGCGCAGCGGTCCTCTTCTGGACTGCCCTGATCGCGGGCACGGGTTCTGCATTGGCGCAGGAGCCGACGGGCCCAGGCACGCTCGAGGAGCTCGTTGTCACCGCGCAACGCCACGAGCAGAACGTGCAGGACGTACCGGTTTCAGTGTCATCGCTCTCGGGCGAGCGGCTTAACGCCATGTTCGAGGGCGCTGGCGATATCCGGGAATTGGCGACACGCGTGCCGAGTCTCTACGCCGAGTCCTCCAATGGACGTCTCGCTCCACGCTTCTACATCCGCGGTCTCGGTAACACCGACTTCGACCTGGCCGCCTCGCAGCCCGTTTCCATCATCGTCGACGACGTGGTGCTGGAGAACGTGGTCCTGAAGAGCTTCCCGCTGTTCGACATCGACCGGGTCGAAGTGCTGCGTGGACCGCAGGGCACCTTGTTCGGCCGCAATACCCCGGCGGGTATCGTCAACTTTTTTACGGTGAAGCCGAAAGCCGGCTTCGACGGCGACGTCGGCCTTTCCTATGGCGAACTCGGGACTACGACCGTGGAAGGGGCGATCGGCGGCGGCTCAGACCGGGTTTCGGGGCGCGTGTCCGTCCTGTACCACGAGCGCAGCGACTACATCGACAACAACTCTCCATTCTCGGCTCCCGACACTCCGACTGGAAACGACGCGATCGGTGGCTTCGAGGAATACGCCTATCGCGCACAGCTCCTGTTCTCACCGAGTGACGACCTGAGCTTCCTCTTCAACATCCACGGCCGCGAAATGAGCAACGGCACCGCCGCGATCTTCCGCGCCAATGTCCTCGGACCGGGGAGCGACGGCTTCAATTCCAACTATGATCGCGATTCCGTGACCTTTGACGAAGGTCGTAATAACCCGCAGGAAGCCAGCGGATTGGGTGCCTCACTCAAGATCGACTGGACCTTCGGCAACAACATCACGCTCACGTCCGTCTCCGCCTGGGAGTCGACGGATGACAAGAGCGAGGGCGACATCGACGGCGGCTTCGGCGCGGATTTCTTAGTGCCAATCGGTGTTCCCGAGGGGCCTTGCCCACCGGGTCACCAGCCGGGCCAAACCTGCATTCCATTTCCGTCACACAGCCAGGATGGCATCGACGATCTCGATCAGTACACCCAGGAAATTCGCTTCGCCCAGCAGGCGACCGACCAGGTGTTCTGGCAGGGAGGCGTCTACTATTTCGACTCCAAGTTCCAGGTCACCACCTTCCCGTTTTTCGTGCCGCCGACGACGGTCGAGCACAAGAACACCGCTTGGGCTGCGTTTGCTCACGTGAGCGTGGATGTGACCGACGCTTGGAACATCACGGGCGGCGTGCGCTACACCGATGACGACAAGGATTTCAGGGTGATCTCAACTCCCTTCCCTGTCGTCCCTCCACCCGTATCCGTCTCGGACACCAATTTCAGCTGGGATCTGAGTGCGCTGTACAAGGTCAATGACGGTTTCAGCGTCTACGGGCGCGTTGCCGATGGTTTCCGGGCTCCGACCATCCAGGGACGTGACGTTGCATTCGGCGGGGCCCCATCGACCGCGGACTCTGAGACGATCACCTCCGGGGAGATCGGGTTCAAGTCCGAGATCGCCGGCAATCGCGTGCGGTTGAGCGGCGCGGTGTTCTACTACGAAATCAAGGATCAG
>CAVRVO010000016.1:0-55099 GCA_963724625.1 uncultured Gammaproteobacteria bacterium
AAGAGACCTTCACCCGCTGGGACGCGGTTGATCACCTCAAGAATGATGCCGACATCGCCGCCTATCTCGACGCCGCGCTCGAAGCCGCAGTCGCGGAAAATGATGTCGGGCTCCTCGCTGCAGTGCTCGGCGACATCGCCAAAGCGCGCGGCATACTCAAGGTCGCCACCGACTCGGGGCTGACCCGGCAGGGTCTTTACAAGGCCCTCGATCCGCACGGCAACCCGAGCTTCGCGACCGTGCTCAAAGTCGCGCGCGCGATGAACCTCAATATCAAATTCGAGCCGCGCACAGCCTGACGCCGCAACTCGGACTTTTCAGTCCCTCCGACCCATTGGCGACTAAGTCAGCCTACGGCCGCCGCGATAACTGACCACGTCATGCGAGGCTATGGCGCAACATGACTCTCGCCAGAACGATGTGGCGTGCAGCCCGGTCGCTGACTTCTTGGGCGTTCACGTCCTCGAGCGCCACGAGAATCGCTACCGCGTCACCGCCCTCATCCACCCAGCGCAATGCGTCTCGCACCGCGGCGTGGGCAAATTCGAAACGTTCCCGGCTATCTGGTGAACGGTCTTCTGCGAGACTGAGATCAAGATGCTTATCCGCCTCTTCCAGCTCGTGCCGCACCGTGCGTCTACGGGCATCAGTCAGATCTCCAGGAAGCAAAGTGGTAGAAAGCGCGGTCAACATTGCGTGCTAGTCTTACTTGCGGCGAATTTTTCGCGTAGCCCGTCCAGAGTCAGAACCAAGACTGAGCGCACTCGATACTTCTGCGGCAACTGCACGCAGTCTTTCAAGGGATTCCGCCATTCCGATCCTGGTTCGCTCGCGCTTCAGGAAGGGCACGGTAATAGTCGCGACGGCGATATCGCCCTGGGTTATCGGAGCAGAGAGATCGATTACGCCGGCGACCAGATGGCTTGGCACTTGCGCGTAGCCCTTTGCGCGTGTCTGCGCCACGCGCTTCACCAGGCTCTCGCGTTCGAATGTGATGCCACTCGTCTCTGCCAGGTCGAGCCAGCGTTCACGTACGTCGTCGGGCTGGAAAGCCAGCAAGACCAGGCCCGATGTGGAGTCGACGAGCGGACGGCGGTGGCCCACGCGAACCACGAAGCCCAGGTCTCCGGGTGCATCGACGCGAGCTATGACAACAATGTGCTCTTCTGATGCCACGACCAAATGGCAGGGCTGCCAGATTTCATCCGCCAAGCGATGCATGGCTGGCAATGCCGTCTCAACCACGCCCTTGACCGGTGGCCGCTCCATGCCAAGCATGAAGAGCTTGTTGGTGAGCAGGTAGCCGTCGCCGGAATCGTTCCGCGTGATGTAGCGGCGGCTCTCGAGGACCTGGAGCATCCGGAAGATCTCGCCGCGCGAGCGCCCGGCTTTTTCGGAGATCTCCGACATGGTCATCGGCATGACCGTCTTCGCGAGGATCTCGAGAATATCGAGCCCTTTGTCCAGGGCTGGAGCACTATAGTTTGGCTTGCTGCGCATGAGCGGGTCGCTTTTCACTAATAAACAGCAGCATCGGGGTTGCGGTCTTGCGCGTCAATAGATCGCGCGCCGCCATCAGTGCGCGGGTCCGAGCTGCAGCGCGACTACGCGGTCCCACTCGTTCGGCTGGCGCGCCCTGAGCTCCAGTTCCAACCCGCCCTGGACTCTCCTCATCGTGACCGGCGCGCCACCTGCCAGCCATGTTGCTCGCTTGATGGGTTCGGAGATCGGAACAAAAAGGCGATTGTCCGCCCAGTCCAGCACATGCACGTAGACGATTCCTTCGCCTTGCGTCGTCACGCCCCAGGGACGTGGAGGCACAGGTCCGGCGCGTGTGCCGTATATGCTTTTCCCATACACCTTCAGCCACACACCTATGTCGGCCAGAATCTGCAGGCTCTCAGGTTGCAGGCGGCCATTTGGCATCGGGCCGGTATTGAGCACCAGAGTTGCTCCGCGGCCAGCTGCATTGACCAGCGTACGGATCAGAGTTTCGGGAGACTTGAACTTGTCATCGGTCAGGCTGAATCCCCAGCTTCGATTCATTGTCTCCGCCATTTCGATCGGCAACGTGCCAATGCTGGTGTTATTGAACCCCTTGGTGTTCTGACCTGGCAGATCCTGCTCGAACGTCTGGACGTCTTCGCCCGGATAAGGCGCTTGATGATGATTGTTGATGATGAGAGCCGCGGGCTGCAGCGAATGCAGTGATCGGTACGTCCGCGCGAGCCGCCACCGGTCACGCATTGGTGTGCGTTCCTGGTCCCACCAGCCATCCAACCAGACACCGCCGATCGCTCCGTAGTTCGTGAAGAGCTCGGCAAGTTGCCGATCCTGGTAGTCGAGATAGGTCTCCCAATCCCCGCTCTCGGCCCGGCCAGTGAAATGACCAGTCGCTCCTCGCGGATAGTAGTCAGGGCTGTGCCAGTCGAGTTGCGAGTAATAGAAGAAGAGCTTGACCTGGTGCTTCCGGCAAGCATCCGCCAGTTCCCTCATCGGGTCGCGCTTGAACGGAGTTGCGTCTACGACGTTGTAGGGCGAAACCTCGCTGTGAAACATCGCAAAGCCGTCGTGATGCTTCGAAGTGATGATGAGGTATCGGGCGCCCGCATCCTTGAAGGCGCTGACCCAGGCATTCGCATCGAACTGCGCCGGATTGAAGAACTGCGCGAGCCGCTCATACTGCCGCGCCGGTATCTTGAGGTCATTCATGATCCATTCCGGCAGGCCGTCGGAGCCCACGCCGCCGAGCTCGCTGTAAAGACCCCAGTGGATGAAGATTCCGAACTTCGCATCCTGGAACCAACGCCTCGCGGCCAGATTGCTCTCGCTTGGCACGTACGTGTCTTCCGAGTCAGGTGCGGCAGCCGTGCCTGGCGCGCCATGCACTTCGGCGCAACACAACGTGCCGATGAGCAGCGTTACGTAGATCACGGGAGCAAGGGAGCGCGACATCGATCGCTACTCGCCACGAATCGCTTGCCGCAGCGCCGCCATCTGGCGCCGAGCCGCTTCACCAATGCTGCCATCCTGGTAGATACCCAAGTTGATGGTTACGGCAGCTTCCTTCTCGGCATTCTTCTTGACGAACTCGATCAGGGCCTCATCTGAAAAGCGCAGGGGCTCCATCTCTGTGTCCGGAAGCGAGTGCACCCAGGGCGCGTCTGCGAACAAAAGGAAATGGCTTTGCAGGCCGATCGCAGTCCCCGATGCAATGTAGCGGCTGGTCGCAGGTCGGACGATTTCACCAACTTCGCCGGCCCAATAGTCCTGCCAGGGAGTCTCGATGGGATAGACCCATGAGTTAAAGGCAACGAGCCGCGACGGGTTGCCCGCGCGCACAGCAGGAATCAGGTCGCGCGGGTTGATTTCGGGATAGGCCTCCAGTGTCTGGTACCAACCGTCGAACCAGTATCCGGCGACGCGCGTCCCATAGCGCTGTCCCATCTCCTGCAGGACGTCCTGGTGAATGCGAAGATACTCGGAACCCGTTGCGACGCGCAGCTTTCCGACCGTGTGCGACGCCATGTACAGCATCAATCGGATGTTGCGCGCCTCGAGCGCCTGTGCGATCTCACCCAATAGATCGCGCTTCGTCGTCGAGCCGGGATGGATGCGCTCCCAGGACTTGATCGGCGCGGGACAATGAGGTTTTGCGTGGTTGACCGTGAAGATGACGTAGCGGGCCCCGGTGCTCGCCACCATTTCGGCGAATGCAGCCACGTCGAACGCATCGACTGCGCGCTGATAAGGGAGCGCCGGTCCGCGACGGGGCGCCGACTCGCTCGTCCAGTGAAACATCACGCCGTACGCCGCATGCGCGAGCCAATCCGTGTTGGCACGCTGCTGAGCTATCTTGCGCTCCTGGATTGCCGCTCGAGCGTCCGGCATCGGCTCAATATCGATCGACCGAATCCGCAGTTGCGCCTTTCCATTTGGAATCCGCAACTGCACCTGAAGAGGTCCGCGCGGCAAGCGGATACCCTCAATCGCAACCGTCGCGCCAAAGTCCATCAGCGGGTCCTCGAAGACTCCGGCTTGCACCGCCAACGTGCCGTTCACCACATTGCTTCCCACTGCAAGCGTGAAAGGGGCTCTGGGCGTATCACCTGAGTAGACGATCGATGCTCGGTATTCTCCCTCTCTGTCGATCGTCGCCATCCATGTCGTGGTGGATTCGCCTTCGATCGCCAGCCAATCTGTACGCTTGTCAAGGCGGCCAGCTCCGGTTATCTGCGCCGCTGCCGCGTAGAGGCGAATGGCCCGATCCGCGGAAGGCGCATCGTCGGCCGACGCCATGGATGCGAGCAAGAGGCCGGGAATGCACCGCAGAACCGTCGAACATTGCGCTCTGACGAACTGAAACCAACGCATCGGCATGAGTGCAGTCACGGTAAGGCCTCACAAACTAGTAGTCAGAACACTCTGAGCACGCCGCCGCTTGTTTTTCCCTATTTGACCTGCTGTGCATAGGTGAACACAGAATTTATAGGTATACTGACGCGACTGCAACCCCGAACTCCGACGGCAGGAGAGTTGGCGCGCCGTGGCGGAGGGAGATGGATGAAACTCAACGTGCACACGCTGCTGTTGGCGGCGGGTCTATGTTTCCTGAGTCCCGCAATTTACGCCGCGGGAAGCTACTTACAGGTCAGCTACCCGCCCTCGGCTGCAATCAACGAATTGCAGATTGGCGTCACCTACACCATGTGGGTTCCCGACGACGTCGCCCGATTCCGCTGCGTGATCGTTCATCAACACGGCGCGGGAAGAATCGCGGCTGAGCATGGAGCCACTGCCGCTTACGACTTGCACTGGCAGGCGCTGGCGAAGAGATGGGACTGCGCACTGCTCGGTCCCTCGTATCACGTTCTGACAGATGCAACTGATGCTTCGCCCGGAGGATCCGAACTCTGGTTCGATCCGCGGCGTGGTTCGGACAAAAGCTTCCTTAAAGCACTCGGTGAGTTGTCGGCGCAGGCGAAGCACCCGGAGCTTGCTACTGTGCCCTGGGTCCTGTGGGGACACTCGGGAGGCGGCATCTGGTCAGATGTGATGACAACACTGTATCCGCACCGCGTGGTTGCCGTGTTCCTGCGATCCGGGTCGTTCCGGAACCGGCAGAACTTCGCGCAGCCTGAGACGTCCGCCGCCGCTTATGCGGTCCCCATCATGGGAAACGCCGGTGTGAAAGAGCAGGAGAGCGGCGCATGGATCAACACTCTTGCGAGGGCGCGCGAATATCGCAGCAAGGGCGGCCCGGCCGGATTTGCTCCAGATCCACGCACGGGTCATGAGACCGGCGACTCGCGCTATCTGGCGATTCCTTTTTTTGACTCGTGCCTCGCCTTTCGGCTGCCCGCCAGAGGAAGCAAGAGTCAAAACCTCAAACCGATCGACATGAGCAAGGCTTGGCTAGCGACCTTTTTCAGCCAAACGGCGGTGCCGGCTTCTAGCTACAAGGACAACCCTCTTGAAGCGGTCTGGCTGCCTGACGAACAAGTAGCCAGGATCTGGATCGAGTACGTCAAGAACGGAACCATTGCTGACAGTACTCCACCGCTTCCGCCGTTCGACGTTCGGGTCACGTCCCGCGGTAATGGCGGCAATGAGATCACATGGGACGCAGAGGTTGATTTCGAGAGTGGCCTCGGTGGGTTTTTCGTCATGCGCGACGATCAAGCACTCGCCCGTTTGCCAGCAATGACCCCACTCGGTGTTTATGGACGCCCACTGTTCCAGGGACTGTCGTATCACGACACACCGGAGGGACCGCCAGCGCCGGCGGAGATGCGTTACCTGGACGTCTCCGCCAAACCCGGTGAGAAACACACCTACAGCATCCTGGCCGTTAACAGCGCAGGAGTGACCTCGCAGTCGTCCACTGGGATTCTGATTCCTTCGCCATGATCCGGAAAGGACTGAGGGTCATGAACGGTCTCAAGTTGTTCTTCGCTGCGGCCATCGTTTGGATTTCCAGCACCGCTGTGGCAGCGGACGGGTATGTCCCCTTCGAAGGCGAGAAGACCACGTGGCACGAAGGGTTCGATCGTTACGACTTCATCATGGACGATGCCACTGGGGCGATTACGCCTATGACGGCCTCTGCGAGCGAAGTGACGAGCTTCGGAATTGACGTGAGCCTGAAGGATGGCAAGCGCCGCGGCGTGGTCGTCGTCCCGAAGAAGGCGGCGCCCGGCAATCCATGGTCATGGCAAGCCTGTTATTGGAACCACCAGCCTCAAACTGAAATCGAGCTACTGAGACGCGGTTTTCACATCGCCTTTATCGCTCCCGACTCCGGCGGACAGGGCAAGGCGTGGGACGTCTGGTACAAGTTCCTGGTGGCAGAACACGGCTTGGCGAAGAAAGCGGCCTTCGTCGGCATGAGCAAGGGCGGAGTCAACGAGTTCAATTGGGGCGGGGCCAACCCCGACAAAGTGGCCGCTATCTACGCGGACAATCCAGCTCTCTACGACGAAGATTTCGCCAAGATCCCGGTCCTGGCGAAACATGACGTGCCCCTCCTTCACGTCGTCGGCACCGAGGATTTTGTACTCTCGTACACGATGGCGGTGGAGAAGATGTATCACCAGTTGGGTGGCTCGATCACCGTGATCATGAAGGAAGGTCATGCGCATCACCCGCACAGTCTCGAGGACCCGACGCCGATCGCGGACTGGATCGAGCAGCACATGCATCCGGTAGAAGCGAACCGGCCGGCGTTCGCCGATTCAACCTACACCAAGACGCACTATTACAGCCTCGAGAGTTCCTACGTCTACCTGAAGAAGGAGGATACCTACGCCACCGTGCGCGGACCGGGATACGTTCCCTCCTACGATCGCTATACAAGTCCGGGGACGGGTGACTTCCACATGGATGCCATGTCGATCGTGGTCCCGCAGAAGCCGGCACCGGGCAAGCTGTGGATGTTCCATCCGAGCTTTCTCGAGCCCGACTCGACGGTGGCTATGGCGCTACTGGCCAAGGGTTACTACATCGTGCTGCCGCCAATCTCGGGATCGGGGGCAGTGCAAGAGCGATGGGATGAGATCTATCAGCGGATGGTCGACAACGGATTTTCGACGAAGGTCGTGATGGAGGGGACCGGGGCGAAGGCGGGCGAGTCGTACGCGTGGGCAATCGCGAACCCGGACAAGGTCTCGGCGATTTACGCCCGGAATCCCGTCCTCGTCAGCAAGATGTCGAAGACGCCGCCGATCGACAACCTGGCGCCGCTGGCCAAGGCCGGCGTGCCGATTCTGCATGACTGCGGAAGTCTCGACCCGTGGCTGAAGGACCAGACGCGGGTGGTGGAGAAACGGTACAAGGAACTCGGCGGGAACATCACGGTGCTGGTGACCGAGGGCGAGGGGCACTTCCCGCTGTCGCGCAAGGATCCAAAGCCGGTAGTGGATTTCATCCTGAGTCACCAGCGGTGAAAAAACTCTCCCTTTCTTGATGACGTCGATCCCTAGAGCTCGCCAGGTTCAGTGGATCCCCCGCGCGCACCCGCTGTCCTGGGTGACGCTCGCCGTCACTACGGGTGCCATTCTCATGACCGCCGTCGACGGCGGGATCCTGCCGGCCGTGCTCCCCGCGATCCAGCAGGAGTTCGGGCTGAGCTCCAGCCAGGCTGGGCTGATCAACTCCGTGTTCTTCGCCGGCCTGATCGTCGGGGCGCTGCTCTTCGGCTGGCTGTCGGACCGGATCGGCACCGGCTACCGCCGCACCTGGACGTGGAACATCGCCATGCTGATCGGAATCATCGGCGGTGCGCTCACGTACGGGTTCGCGGGCAGCTTCCTCGCGTTCCTGCTGCTGCGGATCCCGATGGGAATCAGTCGTGGTGGGTCCGAACCGGTGAACGTCGCACTGGTGAGCGAGTGGTGGCCCAAGGAGCACCGCGGCTTCGCGATCGGCGTGCACCACACCGGTTTCCCTCTCGGGCAGTTCCTCACCGGCGCGCTCATCGCGGCCGTGCTCGGCGTGGCCGGCTGGCGCGAGGCGTTCCTGCTGATCCCGCTGCTCGGCATCCCCATCATCATCGTGCAGGCGTTCATCGGCACACGCAGCAACCAGGTGAAGGTCTACGACTGGATCGACCGCAACGGTCTGACCCGGCCACTCCCCGATTTGTCCAGCCGGCTCGAGGGCGGCTTCCTTGCACCGGTCAAAGCGGCGCTGGGCAACGCCAACGTCCGCTGGTCGGTCGTGCTGATATTCCTGTTCCTCTGGGCGGAAGCCGGCGCCGTCACGTTCCTGACCGCGCAGCTGACCAGGCACGGCATGAGCCTCGGCGAGGCCGCGTTCCTGTCCGGTGTCTCCGGCCTGACGGGGTGGATCGGTCAAGTGGTGTGGGGTGCGTGGTCCGACCACGCGGGACGCAAGTTCACCATCCGCTTCCTCGTGATCGGGTGGGCGCTCGCGCTGCTGGCGATGACCATGATCACCAGTCCGCGGAGCGCGTGGATCGTCCTGCTCGCCTGGGGCGTCTTCCGCAACGCCCCGTTCCCCGTCGTGTACGCGTTGCTGATCGACTCGGTGCCGAAGGCGGCCGGCACAGCGATGGGCATCATGATCGGTCTGGCCCTCGGGGTCTCCGGCGTGCTCGCCGCAGCGGTGTCTGGTGTGATCATCGACGAGTTCGGGTTCGGCGTGCACTACGTCGTGCTCGCGGTGATCTGCCTGCTGGGCCTCATCCCGCTCGCGAGGATGACGGAGACGGTGAAGACCCAGGAGAACGTCGCATGACAGATCTCATCCCAACCGCACAATGGCCTCGACCAGCAAGCTTCCGTGCACTTTCCCGGTGCGTGGCCCGTCCGGCCTGTGTTATATATAAACTACGATTTTATATTTGAACCGTTAACGCTCTACCCTCGGAGCCACAGATGAAGCACAACGAAACACTGAGCGACGCGGTTCACTCGCGGCCGGCGTGGCATCTGTTAGTGCTCGTTGTCAGCCTGTTCTTCCTTTGGGGTGTTGCCAACAACCTCAACGACATCCTCATCAAGCAGTTCAAGAAGGTCTTCGAGCTTTCCGACTTCCAGGCCGGCCTGGTGCAGAGCGCGTTCTATTTCGGCTATTTCACTCTTGCAGTCCCGGCAGCCATGTTCATGCGCCGCTTCGGGTACAAGGGTGCCATTGTGCTCGGGCTGCTTCTCTATGCGAGCGGCGCGTTCCTGTTCTACCCCGCCGCTGAAAAGCACGCCTATGTCCTCTTCCTGCTGGCACTGTACGTCATCGCAAGTGGCCTGGCCTTCCTGGAAACCTCTGCCAATCCGTTGATCACCGTGCTTGGCCCGCGCGAAGGTGCGGCCCAGCGGCTGAACCTTGCGCAGGCTTTCAATCCGCTCGGTTCCATCACGGGCGTGCTCGTTGGCCAGCATTTCATTCTCTCCGGCAATGAGCCTACCGTGGAGCAGATTGCCGCGATGACTACGGCGGAACGCGCAGCGTTCTATGCCACCGAATCGGCAGCCGTCCAGGTACCCTACCTGGTCATCGGCGCGATCGTAGTCGTGTGGGCTCTCCTGTTCATGATTTCTCGTTTCCCGAGGACCCGCGACACCGACGCGGAAGACGCTCGCGGAAGCGGCAAGGCCCGAGTCGTCGACCTCCTTCGAGATCGATATTTCATGCTCGCGGTTGCCGCCCAGTTCTTTTACGTCGGCGGCCAGGTCGGCGTATGGAGTTATCTCATCCGCTACGCGCAGGTCACTGTCCCGGGCACGCCGGAGAAGGTCGCCGCGAACTTCCTGACCGCAGGGCTCGTGATCTTCATGCTCGGACGCTTTGCAGGCGCCGCTCTGATGCGCTACGTAGCACCTGCTCGACTTCTCGCTGCCTACGCATTGATCAACGCCGTGCTCTGCACCGTTGCCGTCGCACTCCCCGGACCCGTCGGCCTGTACGCGCTGGTCGCGGCTAGCTTCTTCATGTCGATCATGTTCCCAACCATCTTTGCACTCGGCCTGGACGGACTCGATGACGAGAAGCGCAAGCTCGGTTCATCGCTCCTCGTGATGTCGATCATTGGTGGTGCAATTCTCACCGCCGTCATGGGCGCCACCTCGGATGCGTTCGGAATCCACTGGGCCATGGCGGTTCCACTCTTCAGCTTCGCGATCGTCCTCACGTTCGCGCGGCGCTCAAGTTCGGCGGGCATCGTCGCCGCCGTCAGGGTCTGATCATGGCACGCCTCTGTTTCGCGCTCGATCTCAACGACAACCCGGAGCTGATTGCCGAGTACGAGCGCTGGCACCAGCCCGACCGGATCTGGCCCGACATCCTGCAATCCCTTCGTTCTTCCGGCATAGAAGAGGCCGAGATCTTTCGCACCCACAATCGCCTGGTGCTCGTCCTGGAAGTACCCGGTGATTTCAGTCTGGACGCAAAGGCCGCTGCAGACGCGGCGAATGAGCGCGTGGTCGCGTGGGAAGCCATGATGTGGAAATACCAAAAACCACTCCCGTGGGCGCGCTCCGGCGAGAAGTGGATCCCCATGCAGCGCATCTTTTCGCTGCGTGCGGCATCCGACAGCAGGCTCCCGACGGAGGGAGGCTAATTACTAAGGCCCAATAGCCCGAGAAGGACGCGCTGCGCGCTGGTCCTTCGCCCGGTTGGTACAACCATCAGGTCACTGCCAGCGCCGCAGGAGTTGGGGACGCAGCCGTTCGCCAGGCACTGCCGGTGGGAAACAGGTGATCTCCAAGTGACTGCGCGCGCATCTCTGCGGAAAAACCCGGGAGCCGTCGGGGCCAGATACCGTCCTCTTCGAATTCGCACCGGGTCGACGAAGTGCTCGTGCAGATGGTCGACAAACTCAATGGCGCGATCCTCCATCGAACCGCTGATGGCGACATAGTCAGCCATTGCGAGGTGCTGCACGAGCTCGCACAAGCCAACCCCGCCTGCATGTGGGAACACGCGCACGCCGAATTTGGCTGCCATCAACAGAATCGCGAGGTTTTCGTTTACACCACCGACGCGCGCTGCATCGATTTGAATGAGATCCACGGCCTGCGCCTGAAACAGTTGCTTGAACATCACACGATTGTGAATGTGCTCGCCTGTGGAAACGGGAAGAGGTGCAACAGCTTTGCGAATTGTTGCGTGGCCGAGGATGTCATCCGGGCTGGTCGGCTCTTCGATCCACGCAATATTGAAGGGTGCAAGCCGCCGCAGCCATGGAATCGCTGTGGTCACATCCCAGCGCTGATTCGCATCGATCGCCAGTGCCACGTCTGCCCCGATAGCCTCGCGCGCGATTCGGCAACGTCGCAGGTCGTCCTCAACATTCAGCCCCACTTTGAGTTTTATGGTTCGAAAGCCATCGTTGACGGCCTCAACTGCCAGTCGCGTAAGTTTCTCGTCGGGGTAACCCAGCCAGCCTGGTGAAGTGGTGTAGGCGGGATATCCACGATCCACCAAAGTGGCCAGACGCGCTGCCCTACCGGGCATGGCGGCGTGAAGAATCGCCAGAGCCTCTGAGCGGGTAAGGGCGTCAGTGATGTAGCGGAAGTCGATCAGATCGACAATCCGTTCCGGGCTCATGTCTGCAATGAGTCGCCACACGGGCTTGCCGGCGCGACGCCCCGCCATATCCCACGCGGCATTGATCACCGCGCCAATTGCCATGTGCATCACTCCCTTCTCGGGGCCAAGCCAGCGCAGCTGGGAGTCGTTCGTCAACCGGCGCGCGAAGGCACCGAGGTCGCTGACCACCTCATCGACTCGTAAGCCAACGACGAGGTGGCGTAGCGCGGCGAGCGCTGCGGTTTGCACATCGTTACCCCGACCAATAGTGAAGACAAAGCCGTGTCCACACAGGCCGGTGGGATCGTTCGTGCGGAGCTGCACGTAGGCAGCCGAGTAGTCCGGATCGGGATTCATCGCGTCCGAGCCATCGAGCTCGCGCGATGTCTGAAATCGCACGTCGAAGGTGTCCAGTGCAGTAATCACAGCCATCTTGGGTCGCCTCATCAGTCGTTCGCTGACATGTTCCTACGTTGCGGCCATCACCCGCTGACGCTGGCAGCCGAGTCGTTCAATTTGCACGTCGATGATGTCGCCGGGACGCAGATACACCGGCGGCTTCTGGCCAAGGCCGACCCCCGCAGGAGTGCCTGTACTGATCACGTCGCCCGGCGCCAAGCGTCATGTAGCGACTGATGTAACTAACCAACCGTGCGACGCCGAATACCATCGTCCGCGAATTGCCATTCTGATATTGGTGCCCGTTAACGCTTAGCGTCATCGCCAGGTTCTGCGGCTCGAGCACCTCATCGCATGTCACCAGCCATGGGCCGAGTGGTCCGAAGGTGTCGCAGCTCTTGCCTTTCACCCACTGGCCGCCGTGCTCGAGCTGGAAGGCGCGCTCCGATACGTCATTGACGATCAGGTAGCCGGCGACATGAGCCAGCGCTTCCGAAACCGGCACGTCACGTGCGGTGTCGCCGATCACAACGCCCAGTTCGACTTCCCAGTCGGTCTTTTCGGCGCCACGCGGGATAACAACGTTGTCGTTGGCGCCGACGATTGCGGTCGTGGCCTTCATGAATATGACAGGCTGCTCCGGCACCGCCATACCCGACTCCGCTGCGTGGTCAGTGAAATTGAGGCCGACGCAGATGAACTTGCCGATCCGACCAACTGGCGCGCCGTATCGAGGCACGCCGCCTACCATTGGCAAGGCTGAAGGCTCGAGCGCGCGAAGCCTGGCGAGGCCTCGCTCGGTCAGCACCTCACCGGCTATGTCATCAACAACCGCGGACAAGTCGCGGATCGCGCCATCCTCATCAATCAGGCCCGGTTTCTCGTGGCCAGCCTGGCCATAGCGTATGAGCTTCATGCTGTTTCGGGTGCGAATCAGGTCGACCAGCCACCGTCGATGATGTGGATAGCGCCAGTGACGAATGAGGATTCATCAGAGGCCAAGTAGACGACTAGCGCGGCGACCTCTTTGGGGTCGCCGAGGCGGCCCATGGGCTGGCGCTCCTTGAAGCTCTTCCATACCGCCTCTTGATCGCCACCGAGCTCAGCAACGCGGGCGGCCAGAGATGGAGTACTGATCGTGCCCGGGCAGATTGCGTTGCAACGCACGCCCTTCGCGACATAGTCGGCCGCGATCGATTTGCTCAATCCAATCACGGCGGCCTTCGACGTACCGTAGGCGCAGCGATTCGGCACGCCCTTCACACTCGAGGCTACCGAAGCCATATTGATGATGCTTCCCCTACCCTGCGCGATCATGCCAGGCAGCACCGCTTTGCAGAGAAAGTACATCGCATCGACATTGACCGCGAACGAGCGTCGCCACGCGCTCTCTTCGCACTCGAGGATGCTGCCCTGGTGGACAACACCGGCGCAGTTGAACAGCACATCGAACGCCGCCCGACTGCCAACAAAAGCGCGGACAGCGGTAGGGTCAGTGACATCGAGCGTGTACGCACTGATGTTTGGCTGACCCGCTGCCAGCGATTCCAACGCACCGGCATCGATGTCAGTAGCAACTACGTGCGCACCCTCCCGGGCACAGGCCAATGCGCTCTCTCGGCCGATGCCCGCGCCGGCCGCTGTAACCAACATGCGCTTCGAGGCGAGACGTCCACTCATCTCAAAGACTCCAATGAGTAGAACGCGATGGCGTTTGCGCCGAACACCGCAGCCTCGTGCCCGGGTGCATGCCGTCCAACGAGGTCACGTGCTAACGCGAGCCATCGACCGTAGTCGCAGACACTGTTGAGAACTGGCCAGTCACTGCCCCACAACACCCGCTCCGGACCAAAGCACGCGAAGACATGCGCAGCGTAGGAGTCGAGTATTTCGACTCCAGCGTCGCCGCCTGCTTCTGTCAGCAGCCCCGATAGCTTGCACCGCGCGGCGGTTTCGTGCGCGAGACGGGCCATGTCGTCAGCCCACATTGAGAATCCATTGCCGGCAATGTTCGGCTTGCCCGCATGGTCAATGACGATTCGTAGATTGGGATGCTGACGCAGCCGCTTTCGCAGCGCGCTCAAATGTTGCGGTCGAACGAGCGCGTCGAACGACAGGTCGTGTTCGACCATCGCATCGAAAGCGGGATCGAGTTGCGGTCGCAGAACCCAGTCCGGATCTGCGATGTCCTGCATCATTGGGCGCAAACCCTTAAGGAGGCCGTTGCTAGAGGCGACCAAGGCTGCGATTCGCTGAGGCGCGTCGTGCCTTTCAAAGTCGACCCAGCCGACGACACCGCTGACGAACGGGTACTCCGCGCCGAGTTCAAGCAAATAGCGCGTTTCACCTTCGGTGGCAGCCGCCTGCACGAGCACCGTGGCCTCGACGTTGCTCGTCTTGAGCAGCGGCGCCAGATGGTGCGGAAGGTAGTCGCGGTAGAGCACGCCGAGATTCGGTTGCAACCACCCGTAGTCGCCGCGGTCGAGTCGCCAGAAATGTTGGTGTGCATCTACGATCACTCTGGCACCCTGACACTGGGTGCGACCAGTCCTTCCTCGCGCAGGTGCGCCCAAAGGCTGGTCGGCAGCTTGGCGTTTAGTCGCGCGACGGCGCTGCGAACTTCCTCAATCGAACGCAGCCCTGCCACGACGGTGGCCACGGCCGGGTGCGCCAACGGGAATTGCAGCGCGGCCGCGCCCACATCGACGCGCTCCGCGGCGCACACGTCATAAATGCGTTGAGCGCGCACCAGAGTTGCAGGATCCACTGCGGTGTAGTTATAGGTCGCACCCGGGGTGTGCGCGTCGCCGAGCAGCCCCGAGTTGTATGGCCCCGCGGCCAGGATCGCTACCGAGCGGCGCAGCGCTTCTTCCATGACCCCCCGCGAGCCATCCTGCTCAAGCAAAGTGTAGCGGCCCGCGAGCATGATGCAGTCGAGAGGGAACAGAGGCATCAGTTCAAGGCAGATTGCCTCTTCGTTCACTCCAATGCCGATGGCGCGGCAGGCTCCGGAGGCCTTCAGTTCGGCCATCGCAGGAAGCGCCTCTTCGAGCGCCTGGCGCAGGCGCTGAGGATGCTGCTCTCCATGGGTGAGGCGACCAATGTCGTGCAGTAGCAGCACATCGATGTAGTCGAGTCCGAGCCGTTCGAGGCTGGACTCGAACGAGCGCATCACACCGTCGTAGCTGTAGTCGAACACGGCCTTTCCGCCGACGACGGCGAAGCCATCACTGGGCTGCCCGCCTCCACGATCGGCCACGATCGAACGTCCGACCTTTGTCGATAGAACGAATGAATCACGTGGGGTGCCGGCCAGACCGCGACCGAGGCGACGCTCGCTCAGCCCGTAACCGTAGTACGGCGCGGTATCGAAAAAGTTGATGCCACAGCGAAGCGCTTCCTGCACGGCGGCTACGGCCGACTCATCACCAACCTCAGCATAGAGATTGCCAATTGGCGCGGCACCAAAACCCAGCAACGATGTGTTGACGCCTCGGACGGCGAAACTACGATGCTCGGTCCTCAATGGCGTGTGCATGGATGAGTGCGGCGTCCGTGTGATTGCAACGATCTCTTGCATGGCGCATCTCAGCGCTGACTGTGGCTCGTGCGGCGTCTGGATGTCATCGCTTCACTCGGGCTGGAATTTCAATGTGAGCTGTTGCGGTTGCTGATTGCGCATGACCACGAACTCTCGCTGTCCGAGCCACCGCTGAGCGCTGTACAACGTCATCAGGGTCGCCAGGTTGTCGATGACTTCCGCCGGCCGGTACTCGTTGGCTGCTGCTTCCAGGATCACATCGTTGGCTCGCAGGCCTGAACGCTGCGCCAGGCTGCCAGCCGGGACCGCGAGCACCAGCACGCCTTTGAGCCCCGCGAGGCCCGCCGCTGACTGTTCACCCAAGGTCGTCACCGACTTTACCTTGGCGCCCAGGAAGTCGCGGACCTCATCGGGCGCGAGGTTCGCCAGAGAAATGAGCTCGGGAAGCGGAGCAGTCTTTGCCAGTCGCTTCAGCCTCGGACTGGTCACGCCGAATTGATCCATGGGGAAATTCTTGAAGCCAACCAGCAGCGCCGGACTGTCATCAGCGACGCGGAAATCGCCTGCGCGTGCATCTCTGAACTTCGGATCGCCTGCACGCGAGTGTCCGTCGAGTCCCAGGGACTGCGCCTGGCTCAGGGCGGCAGCGGTGGGGAGTAGGTTGTAGTCGATAGTGGCGTCCCAGTGCTCCATCAGGATTGGTTGATGACCCGCCATGACGATATTGTGCTCAAAGCGATCGCCGCTCTGCTTGAACCAGACATGGGGATGAAAGCCATTGTTGACGAGTACGTTGTTCCATGCTTCGCGATCGAAACCCTCCCGGAACTTGAGACCTCCGCTCAGCAGCAGGTTGTCGTGAACACGATAGTTCGACGACCCATCATCGAGATCGATGTCCCAGCCGCTGTCGCAGCGAAAGCGGTTGTAGCGCAGAGTGGTCGGTTCAATCGCGTCGAGCTTCCACATCCCGGGATTGTCACTATTGATGCGATCCATCAGCTCACGATCCGGATGCCAGAAACGATCCCGGCCCCAGCTGTTGAAAGCGCCGTTGTCCCCGGTTTCCAGAACGGTGTTGAACACGTCGTTGTACTCGAGGATATGCCCGCCCCAGGTGCCGTCCCCGATGTTGATGCCCGCACGCGGCACGTTGTAAATGCTGTTGTGGGCGACCGTGATCCTCAGCGCCATCGAAATCTGCCACGCCCGCCACCTGTTTCTCGACCGTGCCGATATCGTGGATGAGGTTGTCCTCGGCGCGTGAATCAGCGGGATATTCGGGCGTCTTTGGGCCGACCGTGCGATCAAGTTCTTCGAGCGTGATGAAGTTCTGATAGCGGAAACTTGGTGAACGCACGGCCTGCGGCCGACCCACGAAGCTGATCGCGCTGCCGCCGATGTCGTGGACGTGGTTGCCCTTGATGGTGGCGCGACGATTGTATCCACTGACGAGTATGGCGTTGCCACCCAGTTGCGAAAGCTCGTTCTCAGAGACGATCACGTCCTCGGTGTTCTCGAGGTAAATGGCTGCTTCGCGGGCAATCATCCAGTCGCTGCGCAGCAGTGGCTCAGTGCTTTGCAGGAACGATGATCCGGTATGACCGAGCGTGAGGCCTGAGATCCGCACGTGGCGCACGGGCGATTGGTTGTCGCCCTGGATGTCAAACACGCGAGCAACGCCGCTAACCTCGACGGTCGCTTCACGCAAGTTCGCATCGCGCGGTGGCATGAAGTACAACGTCGACGTACCGACGTTCATGTACCACTCGCTGGCCGTGTCGAGCTCCTCGAAGATATTCTCGACGTATCTATATTGCGGATGCGGCTTGGAGGGCCGGTTGTTACCCACGCCTTCGCCGAAAATCAGCGAGCCGTCTGGATTCTTGCCGAGGATCGGCACTTGGACGCCGCCCCAGCGATTCTCATGCAGCGCGTGCACGACGCCACCCGCTGGATTCTCCCAACGCTTGACTCGCTCCGGCGCAAGCGCATCCGCGGCATAGCCATTGAGCACGACCGCCTGGGGGTCGAAATTGGGATAGCGCGCGCGCACCTGGCGCTTTCCATCTACAAAGAGCTGATCAAAGGATGCGCCGCTGACAGTCGCCTGCATGATGCCATTGCGATAGGGCCGCCATCGCAACGTCAACTTGCGCCCTGCAAGTAGCCGCGGCCCCGCTGCAGATACCGCGGTAATCTCTGTAGGTAACTCGCTTGTTCCGGACAGCTCTGGCCCGATCTTCAGCGGCTGAACCACATAGTAGTCGCCATCGGCGATCTCAATTCTGATAGCAGCTGAAGACCGCTGGCGCTTGAGCTGCACCGCTGCTTCTAGAGCCTCTCCTACAGTTGCGAATGCACGATCGCCGCTCTTACCAGCATGAGATGCATCCACGCGAAACACTGTTGCCGAACCTTCGGCTGAACCTGCGGCGATGGTCCGCTCTTCCGATTGGGCCGCATGAACCAGGCATGCGGCCCCCAGCAGCAGTGTTTTCCATGCCACGCGCGATTTGTCCTTCAGGCACGTCAAGACGCAACCCGTATCTCCTCGATGTGAGTCAACCTTGACACCAATGAGGCTCACTAGAATTCGTAGCGCAGCGCCAGGGTGGTCCGGCGTCCGTTCAGCTCGTAGCCTCGGTTATAGCCGAGATTGTCTCTGCGTATCAGGGGTTCGTCGGTGACATTGGTTACCCCGAGTGTCACGGCGAACTTGTCAGTGAAGTTGAAGCGCCCGGACAAATCGAGCTGTGCGTAGTCGTCTCCAAACTCGCCGTCGCCGAAATAGCTGCTCTGATCGTAGACGAAGTCATCTCTGTAGTTATAGGCCAGGTACATACCGAAGCGCGGCTTCTCGAAGTACGCGATTGCGTTGTAGCTATTCTTCGACACCCCGGGCAATGGCAGCGACGGGCCGCCGGCCACCACCGAAATTTCGCCAGCGTCAATGTACGTATAGTTGAGCAGGACGCCGAAGCCATCAAAAGGCGCGGGCAGGAATGTGAAGGGCTGCTGATAGCTGACTTCGACACCCTTGAGCGTCGTGTTCGCACCGTTGTCAGGTAGGAAATGAGTGAACTCTATGTCCACCGTGCCACCGCCGTTCGCCAGTTGCACCGTGTGCGTCTCGGTGGTGCTGGTCGAAACAATGAAATTCTTCACGTCCTTATAGAAGAACGCGAGTGACAGCAAGCTCTCCTGATTTAAATACCATTCCAGGGAAACATCGAATTGATCCGCCAGGTACGGATCGACATTGGGGTTGCCGGACGTGATGGTGCGGACATTGGCGTTGACGACCGTCGTCGGCGTAATTACGCCCAGGTCCGGACGGGAGAGGACGCGCGCCGCCCCGAGGCGTGCGACCAAGTCTTCCGTAAGCCCAAAACGTAGATTCAAACTGGGTAGCCAGTTGTTGTAACTGCGGTCAATTGTCGTTGGTGCGGCTTCCGGTACAAAGGTCACCGCGCCACCCTGGTCAAAGATGATCTGGCTGAAGTCCGGGACGAAGCCAAAGGTCTTTTGGTCAGTCCGGACGTAACGCAATCCAATGTTCCCGGACACACGCCCGTCGGCAAGCTTGAAATCGCCGCGGATATATGCGGCACCCACGTCCTCTTGAACGTTCGAAACAGCTGTCGGAAACTGCACCGGAGGAAACATCTGGGCGAGTTCGGAGAGCGGGATGTCTGCGAGCAAAGCGTTTGGATCGGCGGACAGCCAGGTTTTCGGGAACGATGATCCGCCGTCATAGCCAGACAAATAGCCGGAATCGCCGAATTCACGCATCCACTGCGCACCGTTGAAACTTCCGCCCTCGATAGTCGGGTCGAAAGCAACCCCTAACAACGCCGCGAGATCTTCCGCCCCAACCTGAATGAAGTTGCTGTCCGTCGAATGCTCACGCTTGCCCCAGCTTGCACCGAATCCGAGAGTCTCCATCCACCCGTGCATGCTGTACTTGACGTCGAACCGCACATCGCGGGTTTCATCTTCGGTTGGCTCATCGAGCGGACCGTTGAAGCCGATAGCGCGATAGTCGTTCGCATCGAACTGGTCAAAGCCACGCTGATACGTGAGGTCGGGTATCCCCGCAGGGTCATTGGTGAAATCGTAGGACACGCGCGCTCGCCCGATAACCTCGAGTGATAGCGAGGAGATCTTGCGCTTCGACTTGCCATAGGACAGCTCGCCATCAAGCGTCCAATCGCCCACGGCATAGGTACCGCCCAAACCCCACGCCCTCAGCTCATCTTCTTCCTGACCAGTTCTTGCATTGTTGCGATGATCGACGCCATCGGAGTCCAGGGAAATCAGCGCACCGTTTCCATCCTGGATGCTGCCGACGACCGGCCCGAGATTGTTCGTGAAGCGATGCGAGTTCACCGGGAACAGCGCGTCAGTATCGAACTCCGAGTACAGAATGTCCGCGCGCCCTTCGAACGCCTCATTTGGACGAAACTGAAGCGAAGCCATCACGCTCTTGCGCTCCCGGTCTCCCAGGTCCATGCCATAGTTCGACGCGTGGTTGAACCGGAAAGTGTCGTTGAAGTCACCGTCGACGTTGTAGTCCAGTTGCGGCACCCGGTTCGCTTCGACGCCATTTTCGAAACCGAAGGCCTCGAATCTCTCCACCTGCAGGTCGCGCTTGCTGTAGTCAACGCCAAGTGCAAGGCCGACCCGATCCTCCGAAAAGGTGTCAGAGAAAAACGCCGAAAGATGGGGCTGGACAGAGTCCGGATTGCTTTCGTGGATAGCTTCAGCGTTTACGACTGCTCGGCGACCTCCGAGGTCCAGGGGCTGCGCCGTCTTGACATCAATCGTCGCCGCGATACCGCCATCGAGGGAATCAGCGGTAGGCGTCTTAGCGACTTCCAACGCGTTGACAAAGTCCGCGCTAAGAATGGTGAAGTCGAAATTTCGTGAGCCGCTTGCCGCAGGCAAGTATCGGCCGTTGTACAGCAATTGGGTGAATTTCGGATCGAGCCCGCGCACGCTCACCAACTGTCCCTCGCCCTTGCTCCGCGTTATCTGGACGCCGGTGATACGTTGGAGCGATTCCGCCATATTCTGCTGCGGGAACTTGCCGATATCTTCAGCCATGATCGAATCGCTGATGATGTCCGCAGCCCGTTTGGCCCCGACGGATTCCGCCAAACTGTAGCGAATGCCGGTCACGATGACCTCATCTATTGCCTCGCCTGCGCCCGCTCCTTGCGCATGCGCTGACATCGCACTCCACAGCAGTCCTGCTATCACTAGAGAGCTATTGATCAAACCCGCGAGTGCCGACTTGTACATATCCCCCTCCAAGTGCGGGTGCGCCAAAGGCGTACACCCAAGATTTCTGGTTCGTGCGCCGACAAGGCGGTGTCACCGACTGCCCGCGTCACATAGCCAGAACGATACGTTGTTTTGTCTATAAATACACCTTGCATATATAAAACACAACAATCTCGGGAATGAAGCAGACTTCTCGTCTCACGTGCCTGCCGTAGACACGAGGGTAATGATAGGGCGGAATTGAACTACGTGCGCCAGCCGGATCTGGCGGCGGGAGGCCCACCAGGATTTAAGACATCCGCGCGCGCGCGCGGACGTTCAGCGGGGCGCGGACAGGCAGGACAACGCCCCGACACGAGAATCAAAAGTCAGCGACGAAAAGCGCTGGCGCCGGTAGCGATAGAGTAGCGGTTTAGCACTCTCCGGGGATTGTCCCAAGGGGTCGGTAGGGGACAAATGAAAAGGCCGGCGGATCTCGCCGAGGACCTTATATGAGTGGTAGCGACGACGCAATTCGCTAAGAACCGTTGGCGACTCACTGCCCGCGCAGGATGCGCAGCTCCTCGTCTCCCAAGTGAGCCAGCACTGCCGCTCGTAATGGAGTCTCCGGCATCCTCGGGGCGCGCAGCCGGGAAATGCGTCGGGCCTCCGCCTCCTCCACGCCCCAGGCGCGCAGCAACATCAGCCCTGCCCCCTCGATCTCTTTCTTGTCGATCCTGGTAGCCAGGGCACGCCGGAGCATCATCGTGGTAAGGCCATAGCCGAGATCGAGTGCCACATCGGTCGACGGGACGTTTATCACACCGCTCCGTGACGAAAGCAGCATCTCGCGCTCCGCGTGAGTACGCATGTGATCCGTCAGTGATCCGACCAGCGGCGTCACGCGCACCAGGACCTCGGCGCAGGAACGGTCCGGTGACAGGCGCAGGATCGCGTAGCGAACGTTGCTCCACAAGCGCTCTGCCAGGTTCGGCAGATCTTCAAATCGTTCCGACTGCTCTGCATTGAGCTGGCGCGCGATCTCCGCCGCCAACTCCTTCAGCATGCCTTCGTAGGTCTGAAAGTAGTTGTAGAACGAACCGCGTGCGAGGCTCGCGCGCTCGCGCACGTCTTCGACGGTCGCGCGGCCGACGCCCTTGGAATCAAACACCTCGAGAGCAGCCGAGAGTATGTTGGCGCGTGTCCGCGCGCGCCGAACGCGGCCGGTCCGTGTGCGGAAATTGACCTGCGGGCCCTTGCCCGTTGGGTCAATTTTGTGGACTTTGGAAATTCGCATGACTGCCCCTGTCCGACACACGATCGCGAGGTTGCGGAATGCTAGCAAATTCCCGAACCGTTCCAGCGCGTGCGTGACTGCACCAGGCGCGACCGTCGGCACCAGAGCTGCGAGGCTCCACATGCCTTCAACTTTTCGTCAAAATGACGCTATGTCATCTTGACGGATAACATACTTGTCGTCTATCGTCGCCGCAACGTTCGCAATCGATCGCGACTTCGGTCGCCAACGGGGGGACACCATGATCAGATCGGCGATCGTGCTCGGCGCCGTGCTCGGTCTCGGCGCCAGTCAGGCAACGCACGCCCAGGAGGCCGATTCGCGCGCTGCGGCGAAGCCAGCCACACTCGAGGAGATCGTGGTCACCGCCGAGCGACGGTCGGAGCGGCTCGACCAGGTGCCAATCGCGGCCGCTGTGATCTCGGGCGAGGACCTCTCGCAGCAGGGCGTCAGCAACATCCTGGATCTCGGCACCGTCTCCCCGTCCATCAACATCCAGAATCAGCAGGCGCTTTCGTTCGTGAACATCCGTGGCGTGGGAATCCAGGCCACGAACCCGACGACCTCTTCAGGCGTCGCCGTGTACTCGGATGGGTTCTTCATCCCTCACGAGATCGCGATCGCGGATCAGTACTACGACGTCCAGCAGGTCGAAATCCTCCGCGGCCCTCAGGGGACGCTCGTCCGAAGGCGTGACGGCGAGGGGAGGCCGCAGGTTCCGCGCTGCTCGCCTTTGCGAACATCCGGGGCGAGAGCAAGCTCTACCTCTGGGATGGCGCAGGCTTCCGCGACCACCAGGTCCTGAGTGGCCCGGGAGGCCGCGAGTTCTCCTTGATTCGGGAGGGAGCCCAGGTCTATCTCGTGCAGGTGAACTTCATCGAGGGAGACCCGTCAGCACCGCGCACCGATCTGAGATCCCGCATTTACGCGTGGAACAGCCGACAAATGGAGCTGGTCGAGGAATTTCCGACATTCGGTGGCACCGACGCCGCAGCCTTCAGGCTCGACGGCACCTGGTGGCTCGCGATATCCAACAGCCTGTCGCGCGAAGTCCGTTTTCGGACTGACACAGTCATTTACCGCATGAGCATTTGAGACGCCGAGCACGTCGAAAGGAGGAGCGGTGAAGACCGACTATCAACCGCACGAGGGCTTCCGAAGGCTCTACGACATCTACACCGGTGAGAACAGCATCGGGCAGCACCTCACGCGTCGACTGATCGACGTGAATATGTCGGACGCAATGCTGGTCGTGACCGGGTCGGACTACGTGCTTTTCCCCGGACGAGGCGCCCGGCCGATCGTGCAGAGCTTTCGACTGTCGACCAGAGGGTTCGTCGAGCTCACTGCGGTATCGCATCTCGGACCCGCGGTTGCCTGGATATTCCGCCTCCGCGAAATCGGCTATGGCGCCTGGCGCGAGGATGCCCAACGGCTGCTAACCTCGATTGACGAGGTCCGCGCGATAAACGACGCCTCCTACTGGCAGACGCACGTCGCGGTGGAGGGATTCCGCGGTCACGAATCAAAGATCGCCGACGTGGTGGACTATGCCTGCGCGATCACCGAGCGGTTCATGCGCCGCTGTCTCGCCGACGAGCGGCAGATGACGTATGAAAACCTGCGTCGCGGCTACCTGGAGCCAGTCGGTGATCCGGCTACACCGGTTCCCATGAACGACGTCATGGTCGGGACATTCGGTCTCGCGTTCCTCGACATTGCCCATCGCATCATGGGCTGGCTCAGATCTCAGCAACTCGATTGGCTGAACCTGGCCGTCCTGTTCACAGGTCCCTCTGGCCGACCCAGCTCAGGCTTGACATGGCAGACCAACAACGCGTGCTACATGCTTTGGAAGGCATCGGACGAACATCTGCTCCCCACGAACGTCTTCATCACTCCGCACGGACCCGCAGCGTCGCCGCGTGATTTCGACGATGCCGAGCGCGCGAGGCGTGCCGAGATGTCATTTCGCGAAACCTGGATGCACCTGCGGGGCGGAATCGAGATGTCGCGGCTGATGTTTGCCGGGTTTCCATCCTTCTCAGCAGCGGTCGATGAGCCTCCCGTTATCGACGCGAACACGCAAACCTTGCGTGCCATGCCACGCCTGCGGACTCCCGACGATCGCTTTACCGCAATTACGCGCTTGAGGTTCGTGCTGGAGGATCCCCGGCAGCTGCTCTCCAATTCTGTAGCGCACTTCGTTATCGATCAGCTCTGCGAGAACGGCTATCGGTCCGAGTTGGTCGTGGTCCCAGGATTCACGAACGTCGCATACCGGCCCGAGTACGGGCGCAGAACCTCCAGCTCAGGACTCTCCGACGGCGCTAACTGGCAGAAGGATCGCAGGGCACGGCTTCAAAGCGCTGCGAGGCAACTCCGTCGCGCGTTGCAACGATGGGTGTTTCATGTGCGGAGCGCCATGGGGTCTCAGGCCACCATCGCGCGCGAGACGATGAGCGGGTGGGCTCAATACTTTCTCCGGGACGCGGCACCAGCACATCGACGTTACGGCACTTCGCCGCCGCGAGCACCCGCTCGACCGGCTCCGTCCAGCTGTGATGGGCCAGTTTGAGCAGTCCCCAATGCACTGGAATCATGCGTTTGCCGCGCACTAACCGGTGTGCCTCCACCGCCTGCTCGGGGCCGAGATGCCAGTCGGGCCAATCTTGATCGTATTGCCCGGCGTCGATCAGCGTGACGTCGAAAGGTCCGAAGCGCCGGCCGATCTCCTCCAGCGCAGAATGAAATCCCGTATCACCGGAATACCATGCGCGATGCTGCGCGCCGAGTAGCGCGTATCCGGCCCATAGGGTGCCGTTACCTTGCAGCGAGATTCGTCCCGAGGCATGACGTGCCGGCGTGGCGATGATCTCGAGCGAGCCAACCCGCGCGGACTGCCACCAATCCAGTTCGACGATGCGCGCGGGCGGGATCCCCCAGCGTTCCAGATACCCACCCATGCCGAGCGGCACCACGAACATTGCATCCCAATTCGCCATGGCGGTGATCGTTGACCGATCGAGATGGTCGTAGTGATCGTGGGAAATCAGGACGACGTTGATCCTCGGCAGGTCGCGCAACGCAATGGGAGCTGGATACCAGCGTTTCGGCCCGGTCCAACTCACTGGCGAGGCTCGCTCGCTCCACAGGGGATCGGTCAGCACCGTGACGCCATCGATCTCGAGCAGCACGGAAGAGTGCCCGAACCAGGTCACGCGCAGCCCAGACGCGGCGGGGATACGCAACCCCTTGCCGCCGTCCATCACGACGGGGATGGGAGCATCCGGCAATTCGCCCGGCGTAGACTCAAACGAGCGCAAGAGCCCACTTCGCGTGTTCGTCCACATGGGCTGCTCGTTCACGAAGCGCCCTTCCGACCAATGCGGCGAGTCACGCATGCGACTCAGCCGCTCGCCGCTGGGTTGCGCACCCAATGAGGTGCAACCGCGGAGCGCCACAGCAGCGAGTGCGCTCACAACGATGGCGCTGACACTCGCCCATAACAACCAAGCCCTCATGACTGCCCAGATTGCGGCGGCTAAAGGCCCGTTGTCGTAATCAGGCTGAAGATTTGGAGGGCCAGCACCCGCACGTCTTGCAGCGTCTTACCGTTAACGTGCATGAAGTTGCGGTATGTAATCTCGCCCTTTGGTATATCCGCCGCACGGTAGGTGCAAATGAAAGCGAACAGCGAGGTTTGCACTGTTTGAGGAACGGGAGATACAAACTCCGTTTGCGACGTTTGCGTTTGTTTTTGGACCGTCAGCGTCGTTGGGTCGTATTCAACGTATTGACGCGCAGCCTGTTCGTTGGCACCGCACCGCAGTGAGTACCGGATGCCCGTCACTTGAACAATTCCTCTAGTGGTTCCCAAAAAGAAAAACACCCAGGCGCTGCGAAGGCCGTCGGCCTCCACAATTGATTCGGTGTCCACTGCTACGAAAGCACGATTTGCATCCGCGTCTGCGTTTGCGCTGGGCGTCCCCCAATAGTCCTCCGCTCGTGCCTCGGAAAGGAGCGCGCCTGCAAATACGGCCGTAGCCCAGACAGCCAACATGGAATGTGTCACAACGCTCCCTCGTTCTGGGCACATTGCCATGATTTGCGGCGTGTCAGCACCAAAAAAGAAAGCCGGGCATCAAGCCCGGCTTCCCGTATCGCATCGAGCGTCACGTTTTTACTTCAGCTCGAGCACCTGCATCGTCGACGAACCAAGAACGCGCCGGATCTTGGCGCGATCGAACTGTGCCTGGTTGGACGCCTCGACCGAGCCGTCGACCTGCTTAGCGATCGCATCGTTCTTCGCGAGCGCACCGTCCAGCGATGCCCAGTTCTTGTACGTGGTAACCAGCAGCAGGTCCGCATCATCGAGCGTACGCGGCTCGACCGAGACCACCTGGTAGCTCACGAGGTAGCCGGCCTTCTTGGCGGCTTCCTGTTGCTGCTTCCAGCCGGTGCTGAGCCACTTCACGTACTCGTCGAACTTGCCGTCGACCGTGCGGATTCTCGCCACGTTGACGACGGCCCCTTCGGTGTAAGCGTGGTCATCGGCGAATGCGCTGACACTCACGCACGCAATACTCATGAACGCCGCACACGCGGCGATCCGATTCCTGATTGACATGTGATTTTCCTTGAAGACTGGAATTTTCGTTCTGGAAAGTGCGCACCTGGAAAGCGCTCGTCAGATGCACGCCCGGCCTTCAGGAGGCGGGCGGAGTGTACGCGCTTTTCAGCGGCGGCAGTGGTTTATCTGACGCTACGTCATGCTCTTGTGAATAAGCAGGTCCGCAGTTACGGAGCTGGTCGGGATTCTGGGTGCAGAGATCCGTGTAATCGCGACGACCAGGGGCTTCTGGATCAGCGTGTACGCTGCGCGCGCAGACGCAGTGCGTTGCTGACGACCGATGCTGAGCTCAGGCTCATGGCCAGCGCCGCGATCATGGGCGAGAGCAGCCATCCGGTGAACGGATAGAGCACGCCGGCGGCCAGCGGAATGCCGAGCACGTTGTAGAGGAACGCGAATCCCAGGTTCTGCTTCATATTAGCGACAGTGGCCTGGGACAGCGCCTGGGCATACGCGATGCCGCGCAGATCGCCTTTGACGAGTGTCACACCAGCGCTGCTCATGGCCACGTCTGTGCCCGTGCCCATCGCGATGCCCACATCGGCCTTTGCCAGGGCGGGCGCGTCGTTGATCCCGTCACCAGCCATGGCGACGACACGGCCCGCCTTCTGCAAGCGTTCCACCAGCACGAGCTTGTCGGCCGGCTCGACCTCGCCGTGCACTTCATCGATCCCCAGGCGACGCGCGACAGCGCGCGCCGTGGTCAACCCGTCGCCAGTGGCCATGACTACGCGCATACCGGCACCCTTCAGCGTTGCCAGCGCTTCCGGTGTACTGGTCTTGATTGGGTCCGACACCGCCAGCAGGCCCATCAAGCGTCCATCGACCGCCAAGTGCATCACGCTCGCGCCCTCGGCCCGCAGGCCTTCCGCCTGTGACATGAGGCTCTCCACGGCAACACCGAACTGCTTCATGAGCGTCGTGTTCCCCAAAGCGAGCTCGCGACCCGCAACTCGTCCGCGTACGCCGATCCCCGAGGCCGACTCGAATGAGTCAGCCTTTTCGAGCGTGAGTCCGCGTTCGCGCGCGGCGCGCACGATGGCGTCAGCGAGCGGATGCTCGCTCCCTTGGTCCAGGCTCGCGGCGAGCCGCAGTACTTCGTCTGCTGCGACTCCCTCGACGGGCACCGCGCGTTCGAACGCGGGCTTGCCTTCGGTCAGCGTGCCGGTCTTGTCTACGATCAGGGTGTCGACCGCGCGAAAGCGCTCGATGGCCGCGGCATCACGAAACAACACACCCTGGGTTGCGGCCTTGCCGGTCGCCACCATGATCGACATGGGCGTCGCGAGCCCGAGCGCACAGGGACACGCGATGATGAGCACCGCCACTGCGTTCACGAGGCCGTGAACCCAGCTCGGTTCGGGTCCCATGAAGCCCCACACGAAAAAGGTCACGAGCGCGATGGCGATTACCACGAGCACGAATCCGCCGGCCACTCGATCCGCCATTCTCTGCATCGGTGCCCTGGAGCGCTGCGCCTGCGTCACCATCTGCACGATCTGAGCGAGCATCGTCTGCGCGCCGACCCGCTCGGATCGCATGACGAGTGTTCCGCTGGTGTTGAGCGTTGCGCCGATCAGCTCGTCGCCCGGACCCTTGCTCACCGGTAACGGCTCGCCGGTCAGCATCGATTCGTCCACCGCGCTCTTGCCCTCGATCACCGCGCCGTCGACGGGCACTTTTTCGCCGGGCCGGACGCGCAACGAATCGCCGACGTGGACATGAGACAGAGGAATGTCCTCTTCGCTACCGTCGGCCTTGATGCGGCGTGCCGTCTTCGGCGCCAGGCCGAGGAGCGATTTGATGGCGGCCGAAGTCCGCGAGCGCGCCTTCAATTCCAGGAGCTGCCCGAGCAAGGTCAGCGAGATGATGACGACCGCGGCCTCGAAGTACACCGCGACCCGCCCCATCGACACGAACGACTCAGGGAACACGCTGGGCGCGACTGTCGCCACGATGCTGTAGAGGAACGCGGCTCCGGTTCCGATCCCGATCAGCGTCCACATGTTGGGACTGCGGTTCGCGATCGACTGCGCGCAGCGTACGAAGAAAGGCCATCCAGCCCACAGAACGACCGGCACCGACAAGGCGAGCTCGATCCAGCTCTGTGTAGCCATATCGAACCATCCGAACCCGATGGCCGAACATCGCCAGCAACGTGACGACGATGGTGAGGGGCAGGCTCCACCAGAAGCGCCGCCTAAAATCCGTGAGCTCTGGATTCTCTTCGTCGTCGACGCTCGGCATCTCGGGCTCGAGCGCCATTCCGCATATCGGGCAGGTTCCCGGGCGGTCGCGGCGGATTTCCGGATGCATCGGGCAGACGTAGAGGGTAGCCGCTTGATTGGCCTGCCCCGGTGACGTCGTCTGTTGCGCGTTGATCATGGCCGCACGGTTGCCAACCGCGCTCAGCAGGTGACGAGATCTGTGTGTCCAAAGCCCTTGGAGTAATCGAGCACGGAGATGAGTGTCGGCGTCACTCGAAATATTCGGACTTCCTCTGGAGTCGGCATCGGCATTGGTAGGGGCACCTGCTCAGGGTACTTCAGAGGAAGCATCTCCAAGACCTTGCGTGCTTCGGTGGGGTCGCTCACTGCTTGCGCGTGTGCCGCCATGGACAGCCCTGTGATCGCCATCAGATCCGGCGTGTCGTGATCGATCGTCAGCGACACCCGATCATCTCGCGCCAGATTCGCCGCCTTCTGGCTTTCCAGACCGCACAGGAAGTAGAGGGTGAGGCCTTCGTTCACGTAGCCGACGGTCGTTGCCTGCGGCCAGCCATCAGGGCGCACGGTCGCAATTGTCATGATCCGGTGTTGGTCCAACAGGGTCAGGATCTTTTTTCTGATCTCTTCGTCCATTTGGCAGCTCTCCACCTTCATGCTAAGGGTCCTGTTTCGGACAACGAACCCATGTTTCGAGAAACGGGCTCGCTTACTCGGATGGATCGATGCGAAAGACCGGGTAGTCCGCGCCTCGACTACCGAGTCGCCCGTCGATTAACCAATCGAAACATTCTGCGCGTCGGGCTTGTACGGCAATACGTAGAACCCACGCAAAACATAACTCCGTTTCGGTGATCCCATTGCCAGATGGATTCTCACGGATCTGCCTTTCATGGTCGCTGCCGGGGCCATTTGTGGTGCGCGGATTATTCAGTCGTCGGCCGGGGCCTTATCAGCCAGCAGCGCGCAAAGATTAGTAGCGCGCCGCTGGCTGTCGAATCATCCAGGTCAGTCCGAGATGGTGAGTGCTTTCAAGGCATCCCACTCTCGTTTCGGCTATTTCAACTTGAGCTCGATCAATTCCATGGTACTCATCGTCTTGCGCATCGGGGCCCGCGCGGCACCTTCCGTTTCGAACTGCTTGCGGTCCTTCGCCATGGCCGCGTTGATCTTCTTCTCGGTGGCGAGACCTTCAGCAATTGTCTGGAAGTCCTTGTTTATCGTGACGAGGAACAAATCGGGTTCTCCGTCCCTCGCCGCCGTATTGGCGAGCACGTAGTAGCCGACCTCGTTACCGTACTGGGTGTTCAGTTTCCTGAACTTCGCCCACTCGTCGGCGAGCCAGGTCAGGTAGTTCTCGAACTGCCCGTCTACCACGTCGATCCCGGTGACGTACCAGACGTGGCCATACTCGTAGCGCGATTCATCGGCAATCGCAGGCGCGACAAGGCCGACCGAGAGAGCTGCGGCGACAAGTGCGCCGGAAAGTTTGTGAATCATCAGATATCTCCCTGTTGTTAGAGTGGTGAGAACCTTCGACGAGGGAATCTTACGCTGGCGGTTCCGAAGAGAATAATCCTGCCCGCGGGAGGCGCGAGATCGATGCGGGCTGCCACGTTACGTCACCCTCACCGGCCTTTCGCCACTCTTATATATACGGAAAGTGATTGTCCCGGCTCTCTCGCCTTGTGGCTGTATGCTTGGCAATAAACTCAAATAATTTCCTGGAAGGCTTGCAGTGAACCTTCGGTACCTGTGCGATGAACGTGCGGATTTTTCGGCATGACTTGGCTCAATGCACTCGCCGGCTTCTTCGTAGGCATGATGGTTGGCATGACGGGCGTAGGCGGTGGCTCCCTCATGACGCCGATACTCGTGTTGCTCTTCGGTGTTGCGCCGGCTTCCGCAGTGGGCACCGATTTGTGGTTTGCTGCGATCACCAAGAGCGTCGGCGGCACATTGCATCACCAGAAAGGAAGCGTGGACTGGCAGGTGCTGCGGCGCCTCTGGGCCGGGAGCTTACCGGCCGCGGTCATTACCTTGATCTGGATGCACCAGACGGGCATCGCTCAAAGCAAGCCGCGAATCCTCCTGATCGCGCTGGGTGGCGTGCTGATCGCGAGCTCGGTGGGAATGCTTTTCATGGCGCGCACGCACCGCGTTGCCAAAGCTTTGCGCATGAAGGCGCCGGAGCAGTTTCGTGCCGCGCAGCCACCGACAACGGTGTTGGCCGGCGCGATACTTGGGTGCCTCGTGACGCTTACGTCGGTGAGCGCGGGCGCACTGGGAACGGTGCTCCTGCTCTACATATACCCGTTGAGGATGAGGCCGGCCCGTCTTGTCGGCACCGACATCGTGCACGCGATTCCCGTGACCGTCGTGTCCGGACTGGGGCACATGCTGATGGGTAACGTCGATTTCGCGTTGCTCGGGAGTCTCCTGATCGGCTCCGTTCCTGGCATTACAGTCGGCGCTATTTTGGCGAGCAAGGCGCGGCCGATGCACTTGCGCACCGTGATCTCAGTGCTGCTCGTCATCGTTGGCCTGAGGCTTGTGATGTATTGATGGTCAGGAAGCCGGTGTTCCCACGGTCAGCCTGCGCTTAGGACCTACCTCGGCAAGGTGACTATCGGGCCCGATGGGAATGAACCCGTCATTGAGTCAGGTGTCGGATTTCGTATCGCTGTTTCGTCATAGTTCCGACGGGCGCGCTCAACTGACCAATGAATGGAGACAGACAATGGCCAAGAACGTGATTTGCCTTTGGTATGACGGCACTGCAGAAGAAGCTGCAAGGTTCTACGCACAGACTTTTCCGGACAGCGCCGTGACAGCGGTCCACCAGGCCCCCGGTGATTATCCGGATGGCAAACAGGGGCAGGTGCTCACGGTCGAATTTACGGTGGTGGGCGTGCCCTGCCTCGGCCTGAATGGCGGCCCGGTTTTCAAGCACAGCGAAGCCTTTTCATTTCAGATCGTCACCGAAGACCAGGCCGAGACCGATCGCTATTGGAATGCCATCATCGGTAATGGCGGTGCCGAGAGCGCATGCGGGTGGTGCAAGGACAAATGGGGCTTGTCCTGGCAGATCACTCCACGCGTACTGCTAGAGGCAATCACCGATCCTGATCGTGCGGCCGCGAAGCGCGCGTTCGATGCGATGATGGAAATGAAAAAGATCGACATCGCCACGATCGAAGCAGCGCGACGCAGACCGGCTCGCGCCTAGAGCGAGGCCCGGTCCAACTACGTGACGCACGATGGCGTTATGCAATCACCAGGAGCGTCCCAGTGACCCCCACCATCACCGCTTTTGAACGGTCGCCCGATCGTGGCAGAGGACTGGCGCGTGACATGCGCGTTCGCTGGGCGCTTGAAGAAGTGGGCCAGCCTTACGACGTTCGACTTGTCTCGTTCAATGAGATGAAGGAATCCGCGCATCGTAAGCTTCATCCTTTCGGTCAGATTCCGACCTACGAAGAAGGCGATCTCGCCCTCTTCGAGTCGGGGGCGATCGTATTCCATATCGCGGAGCGCCATGCGGGACTACTGCCAGATGATGCGAATGCCCGGGCGCGCGCGATCGCATGGATGTTTGCCGCGCTGAATACGGTGGAGCCGCCGATTGTCGATCGATCAATGGCGCTGATCCTGGAGCGCGACAAGAGCTGGCATGAGGAGCGCCTGCCTATCCTCGAGGACCGCGTCCGCGTACGGCTGGGCGAACTTTCCAGTCGGCTTGGCGATGCCGACTGGCTCGATGGTGCGTTCAGCGTCGGTGACCTACTGATGGTGACGGTGCTGCGCAGGTTAAGTGGATCAGGTGAAGTGGAGAAGTATTCGAACCTTTCCGCCTATGTCGCCCGTGGCGAAGCGCGGCCTGCCTACAAGCGTGCTTTCGACGCTCAACTGGCGGTTTTCACTGGCAAGCCACCGAACGGCTGACGGCGTCCGCTCTGCGTCGTCGCAAACGCGTGGCGCTGGTGACCAATATGCAATTCAAATGCACGGAGCAATCGCGACAGCGAGTGTGGAGCGATCTCCGTAGCGGTCCACAGGCACGCGTGGCAGTGTTCTGAGAGCATGCGGCGCGCCGAGACCCTCGGGCCCCGGCGCGCCATCGCGTTCAGTCCAGCAACTCGATCTTGAGAACCTGTCCGAGGCCGACGGGCGGGGGACCGAAGCCTACGTTCGAAATATAGAGATTGCCATCGGGGCCGAAGGTCATACCGGTCGGAAAGAAGAGGCCTTCGGCGATGACGACGCGCGACTTGCCGCTGCTGTCAACCCGCACGATGCGACCCGTTCCGGGCGTCGGCGCCGGCGCTGCCGACGCTTCGAGCACGTACATACGATCACGCCCGTCGAAAGCCAGGCCGAGCACCAGATTGAAGCCGCCCGTGTCGAGCTTGATGCGGCCGCTGGGGGTGACCTTCCAAACCTTCGAGCTGCCGGCGTCTTGCGGGAAGACCCCGAGGTTGCCGACGTAGAAATTGCCGTGATAGGCGATGGCCGTCGGCACCACATGACCTTGGCTCGCCGACACGTCGATGACCCGGCTGATCTCACCACCCGTGGTGACCTTCACGATCTCGCCGTGATTCGGTTCGACCGCGTACAGGCTGCCACGGATCGCGATGATGCTGTACCAGGTGCCGTCGGGCTCGAAATCATCCGGCTCCGGGTGAGCGACCGGATTAGCCCGCTGGTAGGCGCTGAGGTTGGCAATCGTGGTCACGCTGCCGTTGGAATTCACACGGATGACGGCGTTCGGGGCGCTTGGCACGCCATGCGAGCAGCCGGCGCCGGCGAGGACCGCATAGAGCGTGTTGCCGATGAAAGCGACGTCCGCGACGCCGCTCACCAGGTTGCCAAGCGCCGCGCTCGTCTGGCTCGACGGCAGGTCGTCCACGAAGGTGGTGCGATTTCCGTCGCTGTCGATTCTGGAGATGCGCGAACCCGTCGCACTGCCGCTATACGGTCCCACGGGGGGAACCACCACGCAGTCGGGATCTGCAGGCGGGGGATTCGCGCCGCCAACCCCACCCTCGGCTACGTACAGGTTGCCGTCCGGACCGAACTTGAGGCCGCGCGGGTTGTTGAGCCCTTCCGCGAAGACCGTCACGTTGGCGTGTGCAACCGGTGGAGTGGGCTTCGCCGCTTCGGAAGCCGCCAACGGCAGCCCCACGGCGACCGCGGCGCAGGTCACGGCGACAGCCGATGAGAGCTGCCGGTGCGTATAGTTATTCATGGTGATCTCCTCATGACGTTTCTATTTGCATGTTTTCAGTATCTCCCGGCTTTTGATTCTTGTTGATCGCCGCGTCTCCAAGATCATGCCGGCGCAGATCATTGCGCGTAAGGCACCTCGTGGCAATTGGCCCTTGTGTCAATGCCGAGTCAGCTAAGGCCAGAAATCAGAAGCGCCGCGGCGGTTGGCGCCGTGCTATGAAAGCATTGGATGTGGTTCAAGGATCGTACGGTGGATGGCGCGTGCCTGACGTGCGCGTCATCCGCCGTGTGCAGAATCGCCAAAGGTGGCAATGCAACGAAGAGATTGGTAGCGGGGGCTCGCTTCTCTACGCTCCGCATGCGAATAGAGTTGCGCCAGACGCGCCCTGGCGGCTAGGCCTTTACAACGCGCCAAACGCCCCAACATCAACGGCTCGCAAGGGAATCTGCTCAATTGATTACGGTCTCGTTCTATTCAAGGAGAGCTAAATGATGAGTCTCATGCGTTACCAACCCTGGTCCCCACTTGATCGCTGGCACCCCGAATTCGAACAGGTGTTCCGCGGAAGGTCGGGCGCCTCAGAACCAGTCGTCTCAGCGTGGATACCGTCGGTCGATGTTCAGGAAGAGAAGGACCGGTTCGTGGTGCGTGCGGATGTGCCCGGCGTCGAGGCGAAGGACATTGAAGTTTCCGCCGAGGACGGCCTGTTGACAATTCGTGGAGTGCGAACGACAAAAGAGCGCTCGGACAGCGACGGCTTCGAACACATTGAGTGCTTCACCGGCACGTTCCTGCGCCGCTTTACCCTGCCAGATTCGGCGCGATCTGATTCGATCAAGGCGCAGTACACCAATGGCGTGCTTGAGATCGAGATCCCCAAGCAGACGCGAGTTGAGCCCAAGCGCATCACGGTCGCGGTCAATTGATCCGTCTGAGTAAAGGAAGAACAACGTTGGAAGGCCGCGACTAAAACGGCTCACTTTTATCCCCGGCATCGTGAGGTGCTGGGGCTCTTTGTGCGGCGGCGCAGTAGGACGTTCCCCAGATCTCAGCGCGGCATCCAGCCGCCATTGCTTTGACGAGCCAATCGGCGCAGCCTCTGGGTTGTGGAAGTCACGGGTTACTCAATGTGGTACACCCAAGACACCGCACAGAGGGCCGTTCGCGACGGCCCTTTCTAATTTCTGAATCCGTACATTCCAGCCGGATATTCACAGACGCTCCACAGCCAGCCCGCGCTACGCTTGGCACATCTCGCTTGGCCGAATTGTTAATCATGTCGAAAGCGGGCATTGCGGACGCCGCATGATGCTCGAGGAACATCGACATCGAACACGCCAAGGCGGCGCTGATGGATATCGTCGGGGACAGGATCACGCTTCAGGCGGATCGATCAGGGAGGTGGTTCCTGATCGCAGAGTTTGGCTGGGAATCGGCATCCCTGCTTGCAGCGGCCGGGATGCCGGAAAGTATGTAGTGGGGCGTGAGTTGGATTTCGCACACCACTGATTTCACTGACGTGGAAATGCGCTAGGTTCCTGCATTGACGACCACGGTAACGTCCGCTTTCGGCTAGAAGCCGACGACGCCGGCGAGCAAATCCATTGCCCCTTGCGCGAGCGGGCATGGCCGATTCCGGTTCCAGATAATTTACATGCCCACCGTAAAACGGCGCCACGCCCTCGTCAGCCCAGATCTATTGCACCCTCGAAAATGACTTTCATTTTCAAGCCGTCGACTTCCAGCGTCATCCTGGCGGGAAAGGATTCAGTACCAGCAATCCTTCCTGCACCGAGCGCAGCCGCCACCGCGTGCTCGATCTCTCGCTGCGAGCTGATGCCGACAATTTTCAGAAACTTGCGAATGCTGAGGTTTAAGATTTCCTCGTTCATTGATGCTTCCTCCACAAATAAAAAGGCCTCGGCGAACCGCCGAGGCCCTATTGAGAAGTGGCAGCGGGAGGCGCGAGTTGGATTTCGAACACCCCTGAATTCATTGATATTCAATTGCGCTGATTCGCCGCGCTGCCGACTGTACGAGTGAGCTTACGGCCGCCGCGATAATCCCGACCAAGTCGCCACTAAAGGTCAGTCACTGCGACACTTTCTGAAAGCGGTGCCTGTCATCCGAGGCTATGGCGCAGCATCACTCTGGCCAGAACTATATGGCGTGCAGCCCGGTCGCTGACTTCTTGGGCGTTCACTTCCTCCAGCGCCACGAGAATCGCTGCCGCATCACCGCCCTCATCTACCCAGTGCAATGCGTCTCGCACCGCGGCCTGGGCGAAGTCCAAACGTTCCCGGCTAGCTGGTGAACGGTCTTCTGTGAGAGTGAGACCAAGATGCGTATCCGCCTCTTCGAGCTCGTGCCGCACCGTGCGTCTACGGGCATCAGTCAGATCTCCAGGAGGCAAAGTGGTGGAAGGCGCGGTCAACATTGCGTGCTCCTCTCTGGGTGAGCGGGGCTCCTCTTGGTTAGCGAGCCAGTCTGCGTAGTGCCACCCTAAGAATATAGTGGTAGCGGGCGACACGATTTGAGGCGCGCCCCGACACCTCGCGGTGTCGGGGGCACTCCGCCTTAAATTGCAGCGTCCTATTGCTTGTCAAACACCATCGTGTTTTGGAATTTCTCGCCTTTTGCATTCGTCCCCTTCCCCTTGATCGTCAACACCTTCCCATCCTTGGAGATCACGCGCGTGCTGGTACTGACTACTTTACCGGCCTTCTTTAGCGTCGCCTCGACAGTTGAATCGTCGATGCGCTTCAGCGAGATCGTATCCGCATCCGGATTGCCAGTAGTGGGGAAGTCCTTGCCGTCGAAGCTGCCGGTGAAATTCATCTGTGTGTCCTTACCTTCGGCGTCAACTCCTTTGCCGCTCATCTTGACGACTCCGCCGACGACCTCGTAGGTCCGCGTCTGGCTCTTTGGTGCGGGACCGGGATCAAACTTCGATTTCTCGAGGTTGAGTACCCAAGTTCCGTTTGAGGGATCAGCTCCCTGGGCCAGTGCCTGACTGACAGGCACGAGCATCGCTGTCATTGCCGCGAGAATGACTGTCCGCAACAGAGTATGCATCGAACTCCTCCTTACTTCTTAGCCGTAACGTTACCTGGACCTTGAATGTTCCGCCCGCTAGACAGGACTGTCGGTGCGCTATCGAACGTTTGGACTCTGGAGAAGCGACCGCTGCTTGGCGCTCGCGAGTCCCATCCAGTCCAGTGAGCAAGCAGCCAGCGGTCGCGCTCAAGTCCTAGCAGAAAGCGCAAAGCGATCACGCGGGCGTGAGTTGGATTTCGAACACCCCTGCATTCATGGATATTCGATTGCGCTGACGGGAGTCAGTATGCGAGAACTAAAGCGAAGATCATCCTGACAGCGCCGACTGTAGTCGGGCGAAGTACCAAATCCAGCCTCCGATTTGAATCGCGAGCGCAAAGCTTTGGACCCAAGGCCGCTGAATGAAGATCGCGGCCACGCTTGTCGCCAAGGCCATCGGAACGATAACGACATTCTGTGCGGGCCACTGCGAGATGCCGTAGGTTTGACCAAGCACGGTATTAACCGCCACCGTGACCCAAGAAAGAATTGCGTAGGCGATGAGGTATTTTCGGCCTTCCTTTGCATGGAATTCTTGCAGATCGATCTCGCCCCTTTCGGGGATTCGCGGCGAAACGAGACGAGCCTGCATATAGATACCAGCTGCCACTGAGAAATAGAGCGCGATCGAGCCGATGTCCCAAGTCCTCACCGTGTGCAGGTCCCACAAACCGATCCACCACGCACAAGTGAAGAGTAGCGCAGCCAACATCCAGCCGGCGTTAAACCACGAGAGCCGGATACGCTTCGACGCGATGATGATTTCACCCGCCGTCGACAGCACGTGTGTAACCGCCGCCGCATACACGAACGAGAATAGGATCAGGACAAAATCGTATGCATGCATATTGAATTCGCCGACCTAAGGTGAGCGGTTTTGGCAGGCGGTGATCAGGAGTGCGGCGGTTATGATCGTCGTCTGAACGATGCGAGCTTTCACGTTCGCCTCCACGGTGTATGTTTTTGTTAGCGAACCCGTCGAAGCCATGCCCGGCTGAGGGGAGTAACTTGCCGGCAGGACTGCCCGAACGAGCGCTGCTTTCAAGCCAGGTGCTCTAGGATGGCAATAATAAATGACAAAAGCCCCGGCGGTTCGCGCCGAGGCCTCATTGAGAAATGGTAGCGGGGGCTCGCTTGTTGTGTTGTTTATCACCACGGTTGGTCTCGGCCGGAGAAGGCTCCTCGCCGCGCACTCGAGATCATCACACGGTCACCTTGAGCACCTGATACAGCCCGCCGAACATCGTCGACTTGTCGATGCGGAGGAATCTGCGCGTAGCAGGAAACCACTCCGTCACCTCGTGCCGCCACAGATCGAGTGCGAAGGGCTCGAGCGCGCTGAGGATTCCCGTCATCGGCAGGCCGAAGGGATTCAATGGATGCGGACGATGATAGTCGACGATTACCAATCGTCCCCCCGGCTTCACGACCCGCAGTGCCTCGGCAATCGTGGCGCGGCGCACGTCCTCAGGCTGTTCGTGCAGCAGGAAAAAGAGTAGCGCACGATCGTACGACGCAGACTCGAACTCGAGTGCGGCGCTGTTACCGTGAACGTGTCTCACGCCACCACCGGGCGGCAGCTTGCGGGCGAGATTCTGAAGTTGAATCGGCAGGATATCGACGACATCGAGGCTCGCATCGGCGCCCAGGCGCGCGAATAACCGCCGCGTCAGGTCGCCGTAGACGCAAGCGATTTGCAGGGTGCGCCCGTCCAGTCGCTCCCCGAGCGCATCGAGCGCAGCATCCCTAAGACGCCCGAAGTTTCCCCAAAGGATGAGATTTACCAACCACTGGCGCTCGAACAGGCACACCGACCGCGGATGCACATAGGCCCACCAGTAGACCCTCATCAGGTAGTCGGGTACGACTGCGTCCTGCGGCGACAAGCCTGGCACGTCGACTTGCACGGTGTTCAGTGGGCCGGTGCGAGAGCGGGCGGATCAGTGCTTGTCGACCGGCCGCTCCCGATATTGGAAGCCGCGGTGCCATCAGTCCGAACCATTGGTTCTATGAGTCGCTGGATATTCAAGTAGTCGCTCTGCGACAGTCATGTTGCGCGATAGTCGGCAATCTCGGTCTTGAGTCTTGCTCCAGCACTCTAGCAGTGCTGCAGCTGCCGCGCGCATCTGCGCCCGTCGTTGCCGGAGCAGGAGGGGCGCAGATAGCCGTGGGTAGCGGGGCCGGATTCGCTAATTTCCGACGTCGCTTAAAGCGCACCCCGGGACGCATAGGCTAAGGCTGTACAGCCGTTGGTTGCGATCTCGAGATACGGCCGCAGGGCCTACGGTATTTTGGCGATGACCTTCTTGATCTCGTCTACAGAAAAGCCGCGCAACGTCTGCGTTCGCACGTTGCCAAGCGAGCTCACTTTCAGCAGTGCGGCCATAGCCGCTTCATCGGTGCCCTCTGTGACTATCACAATGTCGTAATTCCCGACGGTGTAATACGCGCCCTTCACCGCTACGTCGAGCTTTTCAGCCATCGCCCTGAACGCTTCGAGCCGAGCCGGCGAGTCCTTGACGTTCCGGATCCCCTGATCCGTAAAGTTTAGAAGGCTTATAAACGTTGCCATGGTCCACCTCCGTTAATGAGTGACGCCTTTTTGGCCGTCGACTGATCACTGCTCCCGCAGTGAACGCAATAATTGAAGCACCGTCCTGAGCCGTGTGCCATTAGGGCTTGTTCGTATTAGCCACGGTTGCATGAGCGACTCCGCTGTCGCGTATGCGGCCATCGTAGGGCGCATTAAAGACACGCCCCGCGTCCGCTGCACGCCAAGGTTAGGCGGCACTGCACGTCGAAACACGCGGGATTGACATTGAAACTACTCTCATTCAGGTGCCGATAACACGTAGGCGCGACGTGTTGCCGGGCACAAGCCTCTCAAGCCTGCCGAAACTGCTCGGTCACGTCCGGCTTGTCTAGCTCTATAAAGCGCCCAATCAACGGATTGCCGGAGTTCTACTCGCGTATCGCCCTGGCTAGGAGACTCAGCTACTCCCAAGTTGCAGCGTAACGTCCCGGTTCAGCGGCCGGACGCTGTCCTGTGATGATCATTAGCACTTTATCCCTCACGCGTTTGCTTCGACGCGTTGTTAGACCCCGGTCAGAACGCACATGAGCGCCGACGAAATCCTTGGCAGCGCGCCGCTACGTTATCGCGGCGAACAGCGCACCGACTGATGCGGTGATACCCATTACGATTGCTCCCCAGACCAAGACGCGCGTCGCCCCGCGGAGAATCGGCGCCCCGCCCGCGTGTGCGGCGAGTGCGCCCAGCGTGGCGAGGGAAACGAGGGACACGGTTGCGATGGCTGGAATAACGGTGCGCCCGGGCGTAACCACGCCCACCAGAAACGGGACAAGGCCGCCCAGCGCGAAACAGGCCGTCGACGCTACAGCCGCCTGCAACGGTCGAGCCGTCAGCGCTTCGGTGATGCCGATATCGTCTCGCGCGTGTGCCCCAAGCGCATCGTGCGCCATCAGCTGCCGGGACACCTGCGCCGCGAGTTCGCTATCGAGTCCCCGCCCGACATAGATGTCGCGCAGTTCTGCGTGCTCCGAGTCGTAGTCTTGCTTCAGCGAACGCATTTCGATATCCAGATCGGCGCGTTCGGTATCAGCCTGGGAGCTTACCGATATGTACTCGCCAGCGCCCATCGAGAGCGCGCCGGCGACGAGGCCAGCGAGGCCCGTGACCACGATTGTGCCGGAAGTCGTCTGGGCCGCCGCAACACCGAGCATCAGGCTGGAGATCGACAACAAGCCATCGTTCGCGCCCAGAACGCCTGCGCGCAGCCATCCCGAGCGGTGAGTGCGGTGTCTATGTGAGGCCATCGCCATTCCCAACCGGCTCGGAAACCTGTTTTGCAGGCGACCAAAATAACACATGCCTCCCGCCTTCCGGCCTCGATCCGCCGAGCGCTTGGGCTACTGCGCGCCAGATTTGTTGCCGCGCGCGCTGTCACGACGCCGGGCCGACTCACTCGGGCGGTCGAACTTTCCTCCACTTAGTGTCGGCACCAAATCGGCATAGGGGCGCTGGGTGATCCCAAGCGACCCCTGCCACACCACCCCCGGGCGCCGAGTGCGCCCTTAACGAAACGCCCCTCGCTGCAGCAGCAGGAGGGGCGCATATAGGCTTGGTAGCGGGGGCCTGCTTTTTGGCTGTGAGCAATCGACCCATCCTCCTCGTTGCCCCGTGAGAGACCGCAAGACATCGGGTAGACATGCTGGCTCGGCCTCGCGGGATACTTCTCGTTAGGCCTCAACTTTCAGAGAAGTTCGGTTAGTTGATTCATTCTTTGACGTTCGCACGAAGATTTCATCCAAGTTATGCTGCCGAGCATGAATACCATCGCAGATATTGAAACACTCTACGCACGTTTAGGCGAACGCGACTACGAAGCAGTGATGTCGTATTTGGCTGACGACATTGTCTGGATCGTGGCTGACAATTCGCCGTTGGCGGACCGCAGCCCTTATCACGGAATAGCTGAGGTGCGCTCAGGCGTTTTCGAACGCTTAACGGCGGGGTTCGACAAACTCGTGTTTGACGCGGACGAGATCTTTGAGTGCAACGGAGGCGAGAGGTTTGTTGCTCTCGGCTACTATTACTTCAGATTTCACGGGCAAGCCGAGGAACGCAAGGCACAGGTCGCCCACGTCTGGACGATCCGTGACGGCCGGGCTGTTAAGTTCCAGCAATACCTCGACACGCTCCAGGTCGCACGCGACGCGAAAGCGGTCTAAGGCTAAGCGGGCCTCAGTTGTACCGTCCCGACCCGCCAGGTGAGGCCTTCAACCGGACCCGCCGATACGCAACTTCTGGCTCGCCACCGTCGGTGGCGGCGGGCCAAGCCGAGGTCGCCGGTTACCTTACTCGTTCGGACGTCTGCTGTGAATTCCGTGATGGCTGCTCAGGGTTGCGGATTCAAACGATCGATGCAACACATTGGCTAAATCGTTCAGCCGGCGTTTCGAAGTTGAGTGTTTCCCTGGGTCGTTCGTTCAGTCGTCGTGCGACCGCATTGAGCCGGTTCTGGTTGATACCCGACAGATCCATCCCTTTCGGGAAGTACTGGCGCAGTAAGCCGTTGGTGTTCTCGTTCGATCCACGCTGCCACGGCTGCTGTGGATCGCAGAAGTAGACCTTAACATCAGTGGCCAGCGAGAAGCGCTTGTGGTCCGCCATCTCCTTGCCACGATCCCAGGTCAGTGACTTGTAGAGTTCGCGGGGCAGCTTATGAGCTTGCTTGATGAGCGCATCGACCACCGTTTCGGTGTCCTTGCCTATCACGCGCACGAGCATGAGGTAGCGCGTCTGGCGCTCCACCAGGGTGGCGATCTGGCTGTTGTTGCTGCCGAAGAACAGGTCGCCCTCCCAGTGGCCGGGCACGGCCCGGTCTTCTGCCTCGGCTGGACGTTCGCGGATCGATACTGTTTCGGTGATCCGGCCATGGTCGGCGGTCTTTTGCGTGTGATGGCGCGAGCGGCGCATCCCGCGGCTGCGCCGCAGGTGCTGCAACAGCTCTTTCTTCAAGGCTCCGCGCGCCTGGATGAAGAGCGTGCGATAGATCGTCTCGTGGGACACCTGGCGCGTCTCGTCCTGCGGGTGCGTGCGCTTGAGCCACCCGGCCACTTGATAGGGCGACCACTCGAGTTGCAGCTTGTCGGCCACGATACGCGCCAGCGCAGGGTTCTGAGCTAGTTTACAGTGCTTCGGCCGCGTCGCCCGGCGCCACGCCGCTTCGTCGGCCTCGCTCGCCCGGTACGACCGTCGACCGCCATTGCGGCGGATCTCGCGGCTCACCGTGCAGGGTGCTCGCGCAAGCGAGCATGCAATCATGCGAGCCGACAAGCCGGCCATCACGCCGCGCGCGAGATCTCTTCGCGTTCGCCCAAAGCGAGCGCCAGGTGCGAGCGACGTCGTGGCGGGGGGCGAATGCCACCGGTTCTCAACAGAATGCCGCCGATCGCGGAATGGTTACGCTCGAAGAGCCGAGCTATCGCATGCAGGGACTCGCCCTGTCGCCAGCGGTCCCACATCAGCGCCTTATCGGTCTCCGTGTACTGGATCCTGGTCCGGTACTTCATGTGCAACATCCTCCCCTCTACATCGAGAGTCTAGGTGTTGCATCGACCAGTTGAATCCGCAGTCGATAGCGGACAAATGAAAAGGCCCCGGCGCTTGCGCACCGAGGCCTTCGAGGAAGTGGTAGCGGGGCGTGATTTGGATTTCGCACATCGTGCGCGTCTGCTTTCGGCCAGAAGCAGCCGCTCGCTATCTGCTCCGTCGTCGTCCCGCCTTTAACCATTGCCTCGCGCCGTCTTCGGGGGCAATAGGGCCTCGCGCCGCCACCGTGATGCTCGAGCGCAGCTCAAGAACAATCACTTGAGGTGAATGCGGCGCAAGAGCCCAGATGAGCCGGGGTGCATCACGACTGTCATTACTTGACTTGCATTTTATTCGTGACCGACTTCACGCCACCGACGGCGCTCGCCACCCTAATCGCGCTGCTGACATCGTCGCTAGAGCTTACGAAGCCGCTCAGCTGCACGACGCCCTTGAACGTTTCGACGTTGATCTCGGAGACCTTGAGGCCAGGCTCATTCACGATGGCCGCCTTGACCTTGGTCGTGATGGTGCTGTCATCGACGTACTGCCCGGTGGACTCATGAGTGCGCGTGGACGCGCAGCCCAAGGCCGCTATCAGCACGAGTGTCGAAAAAAGCGTGGTAAGAGTCTTGACTGGGTACATAAACTGAAACTCCAAATAGATGAGAAACTAACACTCGGAAATCTGCACGTCGGCCCACCAACGACAACTCAATTGGCGTTGGAAGTCACCTCAGCGACGGCTGGCGGATTGCTGATGATCACCTCGATGCGACGGTTCTGCTGCCGGCCGGCTGCGGAGTCGTTGTCTGCGACCGGGTCGCTCTCGCCCCTCCCCGATGCGTTGAGCCTGACGGAGCCGACACCTTGTCCGACCAGATTACGTCTTCACGGAGTCGGCGCGGCGCTGCGATAGCCCTGGTTACAGTCCTCGCTGCCAACGCTGTCCGTGTAGCCCTCGATCATGACGGTTCGGATACGGCGAATCACCGGTTGCGCCGGCCATCCATCAGAGGCGCGATTGTGCGCTGTCGCACTGAGGACGTCTGTGCGTGAACGTACATACACCTCGTGCCTGTCACCGCTGGACGAACCGCATGACCGACGACGCAGGAGTCCAGTGTGATCAACTGATAGTGCCATGAAGCACAATCACCGGACGCGATGACTTGGCAGGCGCTTGAAAAGCGCTGCCTAGGTGCAGAAGCGTACAGACGCCGTCTTTCCTAGCCTGTACGGTAGTTGGCTCTACAGAATCACCATCACTCGGAGAATGCCATGACTCAGAAACAGCTCGAGCCCGCCTCTACGGAACTACCGCCACCGATCGCCGCTCTCGTCGAGGCAACCAACGCCCACGACACCGCTGCGTTTCTCGCGAGCTTCACCGAAGACGCCGTTCTCACCGACGAAGGACACGACTATCGCGGTGCCGTTGCCATCAAAGAGTGGAGCGATCGCCAATACATCGGCGCCCAAGTGACTCTCGATGTCACTGACGTGAACTACCGCGACGGAAAGACCATCGTCACCGCCAAGGTGGACGGAAACTTTCCCAAGGCTGGGCTTCCTGATCCCTTCAAGAAGGATCTGCACTTCGCCATCGACAATGCCAAGGTGTCCGCGTTGAGCATGCGTGCGGCTGGCTAGGCGGGGGCGTTACCTCGATGAGCTCAATTCTCGACCAGGGTGAAGCAGCCAGAAACGAGCGCGCGATCCGCTCATTAACCGACCGCGCAGAGGTGCCGCTGGCAGAAGTCCGTGCTCTGTTTATAGACGAATTTTCACGGCTCGGATCGGGCGCAAGGGTTCGCAAGTTTCTTCAGGTGCTCACGACGTCCAATGTGCACGCAATGCTACGTCAGCGCCGCGGATGACGTGACAAGCAAAGAGCGGGAAAGGCGGGCGGCGCAACATCTGCCGCGATGCTGCTGCCGTGTTACCACCCCTGTCGGTTTCGTGCGACCGAATTGCACGGAACATTCGCCGGGGGTGGACATTCTGAGTTGAACGCCTGCATCAGATATCAGTGCAGCGGTCTGGCTGAGCCCGGTGTCCTCCCTCACAACGTACGAGCACATCCGCGTCATGGTCTTCTAACGTCCGCGTTGAGCAACGCGCTGCTGTGTGATGGATGCTGGCACTTTATCCAACTCGCGTCTGCTCCAACGCGTTGTTACGCGTCAGCACTACTTCTCGACGAGGGGATTTGGTCCGATCTCCGTATACGAGAGGTGACTGCTCGGAAACACGGCCGTGAGATTTAGTGGCTGATCGCCCGCATTGACGAATGTGTGCGCAACACCGGCAGGAATTCGCACGATATAAGGACCCACCGCTTCGAAACGACGATCACCAACGACATAAGCCATGCGCCCGTGGTAAATCACGTGCGCCTCCTCAGTCTCATGAGTGTGCAGAGGCGGGCCCCCGCCCGGCTGCGTTTCGGTCATGATGAATGACAGCGATTCGAAGCCGTGGTCAGCACCATTCATGAAGTAGCCTGCCTCTCCCGGCACGTCGTAGAAGCTGGTCATGTTCTCGAGCTTTACCACATAGTCAGAGCCATTGTGCGGATTCTTCGGTGCGCGCTCGTAGCTCTCGGTTGGTAGCTTGTCCGGCCCAATGTGAACATATCCGCGCGGTTCGCGATTCTCGCAAGCAGTCAGAGCCATGCCCAGAGCTACGATCGAGATGGCTGCGATGATACGCATGGCTGTAACCTCGGATGCCACTGTTGCGACTGACGCCTAACGTCCGCGTCGAGCTGATTAATAGTCGCCGCTGGCCGTTGGTTCCCGCGCCCGGCATGTCAGCATTGTGTGGCTCCCACTCCTCCAACTCGCTCAACTCCGACTCGAAGCGAACGTGATCGACTGGTCCGCGCCCGCGCTTCATGTCGCGCACCGTAACCTCGACCTCATTGAATTCACTTCTGCTGACAGTGCGACAAGGGTCACCTCGGCCCCGCCCGTGACCTGTATGTCGACGATCCCCGACAGGATGAGTAGAAGCACCACAAGCACGCAACAATGCGGGTCGGGCCATATCCCCAGTTGCGGCTATGCGGCCATGTCGGGAACGCCCCGACCAGAATCAAAACAAGCACGATCAGCAGAGGTGTTCCAAGGCTTATGGGGTCGTCAAGACGGCATCAGCGCGCCCATCCATGCACAGGCGCATGCTCACCGAGGGCCTCCGACAGCTCCTCCATCGCCGCGTGCATCTCCTTCGTTGTCGCCTTTGCTTCCTGCACGAAAGCTGCCAGCCAGTCGAACCGGCGCAGGGCAAAGACTCTGCGGCCCGCCCTCAACGGTTTGCCGATTACGAGCCCGACTGGGACATGTGTTCCATCTTGAGCCGGCATGAATTCAACGCGGGAGTGCGCAATGTCATTGCGAGGATTGGCGAGGCGCTCGGCACGCTTCACTGCAGCGAGCGCCCGTCTGCGTGTCGCTGGCGGAACGGCGTGCGCCCAGTGCTGCACGGCCTTACGCAAGAGCGGTGCGATCTTCTTCATGTCGTCCTTGTGATACCTCGCCAGCAGCCTCGGATCGCTGCGAAGCAGCGCGGCCCAGTCGAGCATCAGCCCCTCTAGGACACCGAAGAACACAATCGCGCGGCCGAGCTCCATCATCCACCGCTTTGTGCCTGGATCCGTGGTAACGATGAGCTGAAATTGTGGCTTGCTCACGGCCCCCCGGCATCAGCGATGGTGTCGGGGTCTTTTGTTGGCGGATAATTGCGGCGAAAACTGAAAATCATTGCGGGCTTGGAATTTCGAAGGCTCCGAGATCAAGAAGAGGTGGCGCGGCCCTTCTCACTATTTCCCGGCACAGAACCCTGGTGGTTTCGATATGCCGTGCGGCCGCCGCATTCAGATCGCCGATCCAGATCCCATCGAGTGAAGTCAGAATCGTCCTAGCACCGCCGCTGTCATTGACTCGGCGCAGCGCATCCTTCACGGCCGACTCTGCAAATTCCAGGCGCTCTTTGTAGCCGGGGTTCTGGTGGTCCTCTGCGAGGCTCTTGCCGATGCACTGGTCAGCGCGCTGCAGCTGGTCTCGCAGGGTACTTGTGTCTGTATGTGTGAAAGCCGGAGACATGGAGTACTAAAAGCTTTTGCCAATTTTTGGCGGGGCAGTCCGTGCGCCACCGTACATTAGAGGTCGCGAGTGGCTCCGATATTGGTGAGGTGTCGGGGTTTTGCGACATGCTTTAGTTGTACGCCAGGGCTTACAACGCGCCCATCCGCCCCAAGATCAAGCGACAGCAAAGGAGTCTGCTCGACTGAGCCGGTTTGACAACAAGGAGATAGGTTTCCATGTCAGTACAGTCTCGCTCGCGAGCCGCGGCAGGCAACTTTGCATGGGTCATAGCTGCATTCCTTGTCGTGAACATGGTCTTGGTGGTGCTGCTCCTTGAGTCACTTGATCGATTCGCAATGCCCGGCGCCCCGGTTGTGATCGCGTCTCTGTTGGTTTCGATGGTCTTAGCCGTGTACCTGGGCCGGAGTTTGCGTGTCGGGAGCGAAGAGCTGCTCACCGCACCACCATCGGGTCGAAGCACGAAAACGTGAGTCGATAGTCGCAGAACGCTATTCGAAGGCCCAGGCTGGCAACGGTCGGGGCGTTTCTGTTTCAAGCCGCCGGATATCCCCAAGCGCTCCACAGCCCGCCCGCGCTACGCTTTGCGCTTGTCGCTTGGCCGAATTGTTATTCATGTCGAATGCGGGCATTGCGGTCGCCGCGCGATGATCGAAGAGCATCGGCTTGCGCCCACGTCCCGTAAGCAGCAAGTACGCTGTAGACGTTGCGGCCAGCGGAAGGCGAGCGTTAGCCTCGTGTGGCATCAAGGCGGCCCGTCGAACAATGTTGTGCGGTTAGCCGATTACGCGGCGCGGCGTGTTAACAACTAGCTCGTGTTGGTTCTTGCAGATCTGCTCGAAAGTTTCCGCAGACGAAGGCCCCGGCGATTCGCGTCGAGGCCTTTAGCAGCTGGGCCGGGATTCTCTAATTTCCGCAGACGACGGCGACTCATGCCCGTCATTCGCGGTGAAAGGACCAGATCCGATCTCCCAAAGATAGGTGTCAAAAATCCGTTCAAGGAACCAGGGCTGCGAAGCAAGGGCAGTCAGCTCCGCATCCGTCCGTTGCCATGGACGGACAAATGGCCGGATCTCGTGCAGCCGAGAAGCAGCATTCGTTATTGCCATTTCGTGTCGGTTGTATTGATTTCGCCATGAAGAACAGTATTCGATGTAGTTGGGGGTTCCGACGTCATAGCCGAAGTCTCGGAGTGCGTTCACGGCTCGATAGTCATAAATGATGTAAGGCCACCTATGCTTTAGCCACAACAATTTCGAGGCAGCCGAGAGATTGCACTGATTGAACCGCTCCTTGAATCGCGCCGCCAGCCTTTCAACCTTCTCTTCTGGCGATAACTGCGATTCGGCATCAACTTGTCGGAGCGCATCCAAAACCGCTTGAGCGACTTCATCAGATCCGAGGTCTGCGAATGTTCGTGATACTTGGAAATAGCTGAGCGCAGCGCGAACGTGCTGTAACGACGGATGGCCGGCGATCTGCTCGTGTAGGGCACGCTCCCGCTGCTCCCACTGAAGAAGGAAGCGCAAGGCGCAATACTCAAACGGTAGCTCCAAGGCATCTATATGGGGGCTAACGTACGTGGCAGACTCCCTGTCCTTACCCCTCTCGGTCGGGTCGGTCACGCGGTGGCTCCCTGTTCCGAGGGAGTGCAGCAGAATAGCCGGCCGGATCTTGCCCTTCAGCGTGCGCGGCCCGTTCACTGGCCGGCGGGCACTCCCAGCGCTAGTAGTTCTGCCAAATTTCTCCGCTCTGAGCGGGGCGCACATCTACGAGTGAACCGTCAGAGTAGGCGACAACGCACCCTTGCGTCTGTACGTTACCGTACGCTAGGCCCCGGAGCATCGGCTTGCACCGTCGTTCCGAAGGGCAACTACGTCGCACGCGCTGCGGCCGGAAAGAGGCGAGCGTCAGTCTCGTGTGGCATCAAGGCCCTTAAGCACCAAGGCCCATGAGCGGTTATGCCTATGCCGGGGACCGCCGGAAGCGCTGGTGCTACAGTTCCAGCGTCAAGATTGGGGAGAACACTGATGAACATTTCGCTGCGCTCAACGCTCGCTCAGATTTCAAGCATTTCTCCCGGTCACCTGGTCGCATTCGGTGATGGGCAGTCAGCGTCTCTAGCCATTAGGTGCCAACGGGGGGCGAAGCTGCCGCAATTGGCATTGCTCAAGAAGTATGACCAGGCACCGAACGGGATCGTGTGCGAGCTCGCGACTTGGACGCATGTCGAGAGTGCCGTTGGTCTTGACCTCGGCTCGGACTTCATTCTGGAATTCGACCCGCTGAAAGACCTCGATACCAGCAGGGCCGTCAATGCATTGTCCACGTCGGGAGCCCTTCTGATACGTGGCGCAGATAAATACTTGACCGTAGAGGGACGCCAAGGAGGAGGCACGATGTTGTTGGATTTCGTTTCCGGCGACATTGCGCCGGCGAACAATGACGTGGTGGCGGTTATCCCGCAATTCCGATTAGGCATATCTGGACCTATCGGCGTCATTTGGTTGTTCGGCACAAGTCAATATCAGAGTGCCGTAGCACCTCACGCCGCCCCCAACCAGCGCCACGCTTGATCGACGGTTGCCCCCCGTTCTGAGGTCCGGCCGGGGCTCCGCTGCGCGCGGGGAAGTGGAAGCGCGACTTTTCGAATCGCTCCGTGCGGCCGTCAACATCGGCCGTCGAGGAGCGCCTAGACAAGCGTGCATGCGCGACGCTCGCCCCCGATGCATGGCGGTAAGGTTGCCGGTGGGACGAAACAAGACCAGCGGTGCCGGGCCTGCCACGCTTACACCCAGGCAGACATCATGTAATCACCGTAGCGACGCTGCGCGATGTGCAAATCACCTTGAGTCCGCATCGCTCCGGCGGCTACTTAGTGGCTGAATTTGGCTTGGAGACGGCTCCCCTGCTCGCAGCAGCAGGGGATGCCGGAAATAGTGGTAGCGGGGGCACGATTCATTAATTTCCGCAGGAGACGTCCACTTGTGCATGCGGCATAAGTACGCACGCCGCAGGCGGATTGCTTTTTGAGCGGCCGCTGTCTAGAGATCCGTCGTGAACGTGAGCGAGTAGCGCCGCCCGTCGGTCATTCGCGCCTCGCCTGACGAGATGACTCGCCACGTGCGATCGTCGGCAATGTTCATCGCCTGGATGCGGACGCTCACCGGCGCTTTGCCAATCTCAAAGCGGTAGCGGAAGCCGAGATCGATCTCGGTCACCGACGGCACGGTGAGGACGTTGTCCTGAGACGCGATATAAGAGGAGTGATACTCCGCGCCACCCTCAAGAGCGAACCCGTTCCAGCGCTCTGGGCCATACGACACGTCGAGCGTCGCGACGTGCGGAATCGGTCCAACCGGAACCGGGCCCAGCGTACCCTCGTCGACGGCCGGCCCGATCAGCTCCGGATCGAGGTAGACATAGCCGGCGACGATGTTGAGGCCCTCCGTGATCTCACCCGCCACGGATACTTCGACCCCGCGATGCCGGACGGTCGCGAGCTCCGTGTATAGGTTGGTGCTCGAGAGCCCGAAGTACGGTTTTTCGATCTCAAACACGCCGACGAGTGCGCTCGCGCTGGGCGTGATCAGATAGCGGACGCCCGCATCCACCTGCTCCGACAGGATCAGCGGCGCAGCCTCGCGACGATTGGTCGCATTTTCGGGTGCGATGCCGCCTTCTTCGAGCCCGCGCGAATAGCTCGCGAAGACCGTGAAGCGGGAGCCGAGCGAGAGCGCCGCGCTCGCGTTGTAGAGCGTCGTCGTGTCGTCGGACGAGACAGAGGTTTCCGTAGCCGCATCGAACGCCTCGCGCCGGACCCTCGCGCGTTGCACGCCAAGTCCCAGCTCGCCGACATCCTTCCAGAGGAGCGCATACGCTACCCCGACGTTCTGCTGCGTCGTGTCGGTGCGGTTGCGGGGGTTCGTCGAGAATTCCGGTCTGTCTACCTGGGGAGCGTGACCGATGACGGTCGTCGCGATGAAGTGCTCGTCGTCACCGCCGTAGAGCCGGTTACGATCGCGAGCGCGTGCGATGAGCTGCACGGTGTGGCGACGCGCCGCTTCGTACATGACCTTCGACACGCGCAGTTCGCCCGAGTACGACTGGAAGATCTGCTCGGGCACGGCCGCGATGTAGTACTGCGCAATGCCGCTCGATTCGGCGTCGAACAAGTATTCGTAGTCGCTCGCCTCTTGCGCATTGCGCGAACCGAATACTCCGGCCCGCAGGGTCCAGTCATGCTCGAGCTCGACTTTTCCCAGTACGCCGTAGTCGTAGCCATCGAAAGCCCAGGTAGTCCAAGTCTGCCCAGGGAGCTTGCGCTGCTCGAATTCCGGCGGCAGTGCGGACCCGGCGAGGTATACGAGCGGCCGCTCCTCGTGCTCATGCCATGTCGTCCAGCCGACGAATGGGATGATTTCCGATCGCTTGGTCGGTTGCCAGCGAACGATCGCGCCGAACGACGGACCCAGCGAGTGACGAGCGAGGTTGTAGTCGGGATTGATCTCGAGACCGCCGCCGAACCCGATGCTGAGCGATGGCGAAAGCGGCAGCTGTGTGTCGACCTCGACGTAGCCGGTGTCATATGGGCCCGCGCCGAGTGAGATGCTGGTGATGCGCTCCGGGCCCGGCTGGCGGAGCTGGTAGTCGACGACTCCGGTAGGCGCAGCGAGTGGATAAGACTGCGCGCTCAAGCCCACGTGCAGCACCGAGCCTTCAACGATGCGTCCCGTCGGCTCGTACGTCTGCTGGTCGTAGTACAAGCCTTCGATGACGAGGTTGCCGGCCTCAATCGGGCTGAAGCCGCGCGCGTTTTCGGGGGAATAGAGACCGATCTTCTCGTCACCGACGGTAAGACCGAACGCATCCTGCGCCTGAACGACCGCGTTCTCGTCGACGCGCTGACCATGCGCTGTGGCGACGAGCAGCCACGCAAGTCCTCCGAGCGCCACGCCGCGAGTCATTTCTTGCGCATTGTGACCGGAAACCAGAATCCGTTCCAAAGGGGTGTGCCGTAAGCCGATGTTGCAGCCCAGAAACGGCGACAAAAATGGAAAGGCCTCAGCGATTCCGCACTGAGGCCTTCGCAAAGCTGGTAGCGGGGGCCTGCTTTTTGGCTGTGAGCGATCGACCCATCCCCCTGGTTGCGCCGTGAGAGACAGCAAGAGCCCTGGACGCCTCGCGGCCAGGGTGCTTTGCACTTGGGCATCGCCTCGACCGAGGGGTTAGGCGTCGCTCCGTCCATGCCTGCGCTCTATCGCCGCCTGCACGCGAGCCAGTTGAACTTCCCAAAGCCAGCGCATCGAGGTCAAGGTGCGCTCCTTTGAAGACCACTCAAGCGGCACGTTCATGCACACCGACCAGCACGCGCCGCCTTCCCTAAGCACTGCTCGCCGGGCTCGCCGAGCCTGACGGGTTGGTTTTCCTGCGACGCCTCGCTCTACCACGCGCGGGCTGCTGTTGATCGAGTAAGAATACGGCCGAGGGATGCCTGCGGCATCCAGCGGAGCCGCAATCGTTTCACGTAAGGCAAATTGGACTATTGATGTCCGAATGCTTGCTCACCGACTTTCCTGAAGCGCATAGTCAATGGCCCCAGGAATTTCATAAGCAGGACACCAGGAGGCAAGGAGGAGTTCGATGCATCCACTATTACGCACGATCATTCTCGCAGCAGTTACAGCGACGATGCCTGTCAGTCAGGTATTGGCTCAAGCAGCCGATCCCCAAAATGGAACATGGGAACTGAACCTCGCGAAATCGAAGTTTGATCCCGGTCCCGCACCGAAGAGCCAGACGCGGACATACGAGGTCGCTGGCGGAGCCGTCAAGATGAGCGCCAAAGGAGTTACCGCCGACGGCAAGGAAATGCAGATGAATTACACCGGCACCTTAGACGGCAAGGATTTCCCCGTTACAGGCAATCCGGATGCGGATACGATTTCCCTGAAGCGGGTCGACGATTCAACTGTCGAAGCGACCCTGAAGAAGGCCGGCAAGGTAGCCTCCACCAGCACTCGGGTGATCTCCAAGGATGGGAAGGTAATGACGATCAAGACGAAAGGAACGAACGCAAAAGGCGAGGAAGTCAACAACACACTGGTGTTTGATAAGCTATAAAACGGTGTAGTTGAAACAGTAAGAGGCCCCGGCATGGCGACGTGTCGGGGCCCTTGTTCCCGCTGCTCAGTACATCGTATGAAGCACATCTCGATCGGCGGACTCGACGTGTCCCGCATAGGACTCGGCGCCATGTCCATGGCCGGCTACTACAACATCGGTGCGGGCAGCGACGCCGAATCTATCCGCACCATCCACCGCGCGCTTGACCTGGGCGTCACCCATATCGACACCGCGGAGATCTACGGTCCCTACGCGAACGAGGAACTCGTCGGCCGGGCCATTAAGGATCGCCGCGACCAGGTCGTGCTGGCGACGAAGTTCGGAATCGTCTCGCACTCCGGTGGCGGCCCTGGCGTTCTCGACAGCAGCCCGGCGAATATCCGCGTGGCAGTCGAGGGCTCCCTGAGGCGGCTCGGCACTGACCACATCGATCTGTACTACCAGCACCGCGTCGATCCCAAGACCCCCATCGAAGACACCGTCGGTGCTTTGGCAAAGCTGGTCGCCGAAGGCAAGGTCCGATACATCGGCCTGTCCGAGGCCGGCTCAGCCACGATCCGCCGCGCCCATGGCGTCCACCCTATCGCCGCGCTGCAGACGGAGTACTCGCTATGGACCCGTGATCCGGAAGCGGAACTACTGCCGCTGCTGCGCAAGCTGGGCATCGGCTTCGTTCCGTACTCGCCGCTCGGGCACGGCTTCCTCACAGGTGAAATCCGCTCGCCGGAGCAGCTCTCGGACGACGACTGGCGCAAGACCAACCCGCGCTTCACCGGCGAGAACTTCCAGCGCAACCTGCGCATCGTCGACGAGGTCAAGGCCGTTGCCGCCGAGGCAAGTGCAACACCCGCGCAGATCGCTCTGGCCTGGTTGCTCGCGCAGGGCGACGACATCGCACCGATCCCCGGTACCAAGCGGGTCGCTCGCGTCGAGGAGAACACCGCCGCCGATGGCATCGAGCTCAGCGCCGAGCAGATCGAACGGTTGAACAACCTTTCGCCGGCCGCCGGCGAGCGCCACGACGCAAGAAATATGGCCGTCATCGACCGCTGACCACCCGGCGGGTATAGCCGTCACCAACGACGCAGTCAGCCGCAAGAACCGCAGAGGACCAGCCGACAGCGATAAATGAAAAGGCCCCGGCGGTTCGCGCCGAGGCCTTAGTAAGAAGTGGTAGCGGGGGCGCGCTTTTTGGCTGTGAGTGACGCTCCCATCCCCCTCGTTGCCCCGTGAGATCGCCACAGACTGAGGAGTTTCGGACAAGCAAGAAAGCCGCTACCGGCGGCCCTCGTGCCTCTGGGTACTCGTCCGTATACCGCCGGCCGTTAGTCTTGTTTGAAGTGTCTGGAAACAAAGGAGCATCGGCCTTCCGACCTCCGCCGTTCGTATGTAAGGGGCGTATGGGTTGCCTAGAATCAAGCTCGGGCTTTTGCGGTCACGACGTGGAAACGTAAGCCAGGATTCCAGGCTGGCTTGCTTCACCCAAACATAGAGTTTCTCGCCGCGCTAG
>CAVRVO010000017.1:0-459194 GCA_963724625.1 uncultured Gammaproteobacteria bacterium
GCGGCGGCTTCCTGGTCGGCGATCTCCTGCTCGCTCAGCTGACGCCGGAATGTCGCGACCTCGATCGTCTTGGCGCCGAACTTGACGTGCGCCAGGCGAAAGCGGCGGCCGATGATCCAGCAGTTGCGGAACAGGCGCTTGACCTCGTGCGGGTGCGCCGAGGTCCCGATGTCGAAATCCTTTGGACGGCGTCCGAGCAGGGAATCCCGAACGCTCCGCCGACCAGGTACACGACGTAGTTGAAATTGCCGAAGCCGGCTGAGGACTTTGAGGGCGTCGGGGTCGATGAGCGATCGTGAAAGCGAATGCTCAGCTCGGGGGATAATCGTCGGGGTCACCATTCGCGGAGTGGCATTGTACCAAACGACGCGACCTCCGGCAGACAAGTTGTTCTGGCTCAAACGGTTATGGGACGCTCGCCGGGAACGCGGCTGTAGTTAAATGTTGCCGCATGCTGACCCGTCGTGGCGCGATGCTCCTGGCGCTTCTGGCCCTGGGATCGTCGGCGGCCGCGGCCGATGATCGACTGGCCGAAGCCCACCAGCTTGACCAGGAAAATTATGAGATGGCCATCAAGGCTGCGCAGGCCGCGCAGTCCGAGCCGGGAGCGAGCAACGAGGCGAAGCTCGTCCTTGCTCGCGCCAACCTCGAGCAATACCGCCAGACGCACGACGCGGCGAACCTCACCGCCGCCCGCGAATCGCTGCGGACCCTCGACGCGACCAAGCTCTCGTCACGCAGCCGGAGTGAGTTCACCGTCGGCCTGGGGGAGTGGCTCTTCCTCGACGACCGCTACGGTGCTGCCGCCGAGTTGTTCGACGCAGGGGTCGCCTCGGCTGACGTTCTGGGGCCTGCCGGACGCGATCGGATCCTCGACTGGTGGGCGACGGCCGTTGATCGTCACGCCCAGGTGACGCCCGCTCATCGTCTCGAGCTGTACCAGCGCATCGTCGACCGGATGGAGAGCGAGCTGAGGACGCGGCCCGGCTCAGTGGCCGCCGGCTACTGGCTTCCGGCCGCGGCGCGATCGCTCGGCGATCTTGATCGCGCCTGGCAGGCGGCGATTGCAGGCTGGCTGCGCGCGCGCGTGGCGCCGGACCGCGGCGAGACCCTGCGCGCCGACCTCGATCGGCTGGTCGAATCAGCCATCATCCCCGAACGCGCCCGGGAGCTGACGATGACTGGCGGAAATGCCAAGGATGCCGTCGCGGTCATGACGGCGGAGTGGGAACACCTCAAGACATCCTGGAACTAGAAATTGGGGTCGGGATAAATTTCACTTTTTGCGATGCCAGAAAGTGAAATTTATCCCGACCCCAATTTTCCCGACTCCATTTCTCTTGTTCCGGCCCATGTTCGCGCCATCGTCGCGGCCAGAATGATCGCGCCGCCGAGGAGCGCCCAGTTGCTCGGCGCCTCGCCGTGCACCAGCCACGTCCAGATCGGATTCAGGACAGGCTCGAGCAGCAGGAGTAGCGACGACTCCAGCGCCGGAACACCCGCCATGCCCGCCGAGAGACAGGCGTACGCCAGCCCGATCTGAAATACCCCGAGAAAGAGAATGAGCACGGCGTCGGTCCCGCTCAACGTGACGGGCAGGGCCATTCGCAACGTCGCCACGCAGGCGATCACGTTGCCGGCGACGAGCGTGGGCTGGGTGGCGTACAGGATCGTCGGCCCGAGTGCCAAGCCAGCGCAAGCCGATAACGGTTGCAGCCCAGGTCAGGCCACTGGCAACCGCCGCGAGGTTCCCCGCGAAGGGGTGAGAGGCCGTGGACTGCGGTAAGTCCTGGCCGACGAAGAAGGCGGCCAGGCCTGCCGCCAGGGCAATCATGAACCACGCGTCCGCACGCCGCACCCGTTCGCCGAGCACGAATGGCGAGACGAGCAGGATGTAGAGCGGTGCCGTGTCCTGCAGGAAGATGGCATTGGCCGACGTGGTCAGCTTGCTCGATTGCACGAACAGGATGAGCGTGGCAGCGTTAGCCACGCAGATCCGCCCGGCGTGCTCTGCGTCCGCGAGAGCGTGAAAGAATGCATCGACCTGCGCCTTCGACGCGGGGAATCGCTCCTTGAGCTCCGCGACGAGTGCGGCTTCAGGGCGCGCGAACTGCAGCTCGAACCCACCAGGCAGATGCACGGTGTCGTATACCGGGCCGGCCGGCGCGAAGCGCAGCGCGCCGCCCGACAACCAGTCGATCACATGGCGCGCCCCGCCGCCTTCGCCCATGTCACCGAGATAATGAACGCCGACAGCCCATCTGAATCCGTTGCGGCTGAACGTCTGTGTCAATCCGCCAGCGGCGAAGTGACGCTCGAGCACGAGCACCTTGTACCCGCTGCGGCTGAGCGCACAGGCGCAGGCGAGGCCGCCGATTCCGGAACCGATCACAATCGCATCGAAACGAGGGCTCGACACATTCATCGCGCTAGGCTCCTGATCGTCCTGAGTGTTCGCCGAGAACGTGCGCGGGTCGTCTCATCGGCACCGTCTCCCGATAACCTTGATCGTCGGACAGACCTTCATCGCTTGCAGCCTGCGAAGGGCGGCTCCGTGGGCTGCACAAGCCTGTGCTGGAGTGGGCTACGCCACCTTGAGGGCGCCCAGCGCATCGGACTCGGCAGCTAGCTGCCCCTTGCTGGCTCCGCCGCTTCGACGCGACCGCGGCCCTGGGCCTTCGCTCGATAGAGCGCCGTATCGGCCTCCGCCAGCAGCCGATCCGCCATCGCCTTCAGATCGCGCTCCTCGCGGCGCGGCTGGATGGCTGCTACACCAATCGACAACGATAGCGGCAGCCCGCGCCCATCACCGAGATCGACGGGTGCAGAACAGACGATCTGCCGAATCCGTTCTGCGAGGCTCGTCGCCTCGGCCACGCCGGTTTCGGGCAGAAGAATCGCGAACTCATCACCCCCGAAGCGCGCCGCAGTATCGCTGCCGCGTATCTGCCCATCGATACGCTGCGCCAGCTCGCGCAGCACCTGGTCGCCTGCCAGGTGCCCATGTATGTCGTTGGTCCGCTTGAAGTGATCGACGTCGATCATCAGGCAGGCGACGCTGGTGGCGTGCCGTTGCGCGCGAGCCAGCTCTTCCTTGATGCGCGTATGCAGGTAGCGACGGTTGTGCCAGCCGGTAAGAAAATCGGTCATTCCGCTGCGCAGGAGCCGCGCGCGGTTCACGGTGTTTTCGATGCACACCGCTGCGATGACCCCGAGATGGGCCAGGAAATCGGTACCGTGATGACGCGTAAAGCGCTTATCTTCGGTGGATCCGAAGTTGAGTGCTCCGGTGAGGTGGTCCTGCCGCGTCAGGGGAATGAGCGCGATGCTGCGCAACGGTCGGCCGCCGGGAAACAGTAACTGGTGATCGGAGCCGATGTACGGACCGAGCCACGGACGATGCAGAGCGGCAAACACGGGCGTCATCGCTGCCAGGCTCTCGACGAACATGACGCCCGGAAAGTCCTCCAGCCGCTCGCCATTGCCAATGAGCAGGTGGCGAATTTCATGCTGCGGATCGAGAAGGATCAGTGTCACGGCATCCAGGGAGTATGAGGCGGCAAGCCCCGTGACCAACGCGCGCAGCAGCACCGGCAGGGATTCGGCCTTCAGCAATTCGAGCTCGCGCTCCTGCGTTTTGCGCAGGATCACTTCATTGGTGGCCGCCTCGCCGGTGAGGATCTGTAAGTGCGCCTTGAGCTCGCGAATCTCCTCGCGCAGTGGTCCGGTCGGATCACTCGGCTCGGGCGCCTGGGAGCGTGTTGATTCCCTTCGTGTCATCGCATCCTCGAACGCCACGGCGTCAGTTCGGGGTCCTGGCCTTGCTGCGGCCGTCGAGATAGGCCCTGCCGTGCGACATCAGGGCAGTGAATTGGGCTTCATCGCCCGTTGCGATGATGCGCGACAGTCGCGCAACGGCCGATTGCAGGGCGGCAAGGGACTCGCCTCCGTATTGGTTGAGACTCTGGATCTCGTAATACAGCGACGGACTCTCCGCGGCCACGCGGCTGGCGACATCGAGCTGGGCATCGAAGGTCGTGCTCGAAAGCCTCGCGAGTTGTGGCGCCGCTTCGCCGCTTTCGGCCAGCGCGGTGAAGAAGGCAATGTTGAGCGCGTGCGACAGGCCAAGTACGTACGCGATGAGCCGGTCGTGATCATCCAGTGACATCACCTCCTGCTCTGCCATCGTCGACGCAAACAATTCGCGCGCGCTTGCGAGTGCTTTGGGAACACCCAGGTCGACGAAAATGACGTGCTGTGCGGACAGCATGTCGGTATCGGGCCCAAACATCGGGTGAATCGAGGTGACCTGGCAACCGGCGCGCACCAGGGCCTCAAGGCCAGCCCGAAGCGGCGTCTTGAGAGACCCGATATCGAATACCAGGCCGCGCGGGCTGTCGACTCGCCAGCTGCTCCAGAATCTCGGCGGTGGCACCGAGCGGAGTAGCAAGCACGATGAGATCCTGATCGAGCGCATCGCTCTGCCAGTCGGCGTGATGTTTGAAGCCTGCGACGGGACCCGCGGGATCAGCGACCTCGATGGTAAAGCCCTGGGAGGCGAGAAAGTCCACGAACCACCCGCCCATCTTGCCTTTACCCCCGATGATGAGCGCGCGCCGCCCGCTTCCCTGACCTTGTGCGGCGATCCGGGCCTGTTCCTGCGTGACCAGCGAGGCGTGGATCAGGGGGCGCAGCAGCGCTTCGGCGAGACCCGGCGAGATCCCGAGCTTCGCGCCCTTCTCACGTCCGCGAAAAATCACCTCGCGTTCACGGCTGAAGTCGCGCGTCGGCAGATTGCGCTCGCGCTTGATGCGCGCGATCTCGGTACTCAGGCGCTGGCGTCGGGCGGCGATCTCGATTAACGAGTCATCGAGAGCGTCGAGCTGCTCGCGGAGCGTGTCGAGGTTCATCGTCGGCTGAGCACCGGGTTCATGCGATCTGTTTTACCGGTGGTCCGCGGATGCTGCAAGGCGGCGTAGGACTCCAGCGGGGATTCCAGCAAGTGCACCAAACATGCACATGCTGCGATCGAGCTGCCGGACTGGACGCACCTCCCGCAACCACCTGAAGGGACGACTCAGGGAAGACTAATGGATGTCTCGGCCGTCCAAAACGAAAACAGCCGGTCGTCGAAACGACCGGCTGCGATACTCAAAATTATCGGCTAGAAGTGAAACGGGAACGAGAAGATGATCGATCCGGTCACACTCGGGCGGTTGTAGCCGCCGTAGCCGCCGTAATAGGGGTAGTACGGGTACACAGGTAAGGGCGCTGGCGCATAGTAGACCGGTGCTGGACCGTAGTAGACCGGCGCCGGGTAGTACCCACCGCGATAGCCTGGATAGTACGGTCGCACATACACGGGCCGCGCCACGGGCACGTAGCGGGTGTTGTTCCAGCGACCGTTGTTGTTCCAGCGGTTGTCGGACCAGCGGCCGTCAGACTGATGCCAGTTGCCCCGATCGTTCCAGTTATGGTTGTCGGAGCGACCGCGACCGTGGTCGTCAGCACTCGCGGCAGCCGCGAACAGAACAGCACAGCAGGCAGTGGCGCAAAGAAGCTTGAGTCGCATCATGGCTCGAACTCCCCGAAAGTACGGGCTCGACTGTAGGTCTCAGCGGCTGAATAGGGACTGAACTCTCCGTTCAGCTTGAGCGGCGCTCAATGGGATGCGCGGCCAGGAAGTCCAACACCTCGCGATTGAAGCGTTCCGGCTGGTCCCAGTGACTTGCGTGGCGGCTGTCAGGAATCACGCGCAAGCGGGCGTCGCGCATCCGCGCTACATAACGCGCTTTTTCGCTCACGGGGGTGTAGTCGGAATCCGCCGAAACGACCAGGGTCGGCACGGCGATCTCTCCCAGGCGCTTCTCAATGGTCCATCCCTTGAGCGCGTGCAGAGCCGCGATATACGCATCACGATCGTTGGTGCTGCCGCGTGCGATCAGTCGCGCGCGCAGCTCGTGCTGCTCGGGCTTGGGAAACAGGTGCGATACGACGTAGTGACTCAGGCCGCGCATGCCGAACACGTGCGGCAGCAGCAATCGCGTCCATGCCATGAGCCGGCGGCGCCAGGTGCTCAGCTCGAAGCTCGGCGAGCTGTTGGCGATGATGAGGCTCGCCAGGCGCAGCGGATCATCGAGTGCGATCTGGAAAGCGATCGCTCCGCCCATGGACAGCCCGAGCATATGGCAGCGGGTGATATCCAGCACGTTGAGAAGAGAGCGAACGTCTGCAGAATACTGTGCGATCGAATAAGGGCCACGCGGCTTGGCGCTGCGGCCGAAACCGCGCAGGTCCGGCGTCATGACGCGATAGCGCGTCGCGAAGGCCGGCACCTGGTGCTCCCAATCCTGGCTGCTCGAACCCAGGCCGTGAAGCATCACCAGCGGCTCACCGTCTCCGTGCACGTCGAAGAAGATCTCGACGCCATTAACCTGCGCAGTCGGCAAGCGGAACTCCTCGGCCGAACCATCGGGAGGCGCGCATTCTGGCGGCAGTCGGAGGGGGCACGCTAGTATTCGATGCATGAATGCGTCCGTGCAGATGTTGCCCGATCCCCTGCCGGATGACCCGATGCCCTTGGCCGCAGCCTGGCTCAAAGAAGCCTGGGAACGGCGCGCCCTGCCGAATCCGGATGCCATGGTGCTGGCCACTGTCGATGAGCAGTGCCGGCCGTCAGCACGGGTCGTGCTCTGCAAAACGATTGTGGCCCCGCCGGGCTACATTCTCTTCTATAGCAACTATCATTCGCGCAAGGGACGCGAGATCGATTCCCGGCCACGCGGCGCCGCCGTTCTGCACTGGGACATCCTGCAGCGACAACTGCGAATCGAGGGGCCGATCGTCAAAGCCACAGCGCTCGAGAGCGACACCTATTTCGCTACCCGTGCCTGGCAGCGTCAGCTCGGGGCGTGGGCAAGCCAGCAGAGCGAACCTGTCGAGTCGCGCGCTGAGCTGTTACACGCCGTGCGCCGCGTCAGCCAGCAATTTGGTACGCCGGATGCGCTGGATTCACACGTCGCGAATGAGCACGCAGTTCAATTGCCGCGGCCGCCACATTGGGGTGGCTATCGACTCTGGGCCGAGGCGGCGGAGCTCTGGGTGCAAGGAGAGCATCGCATTCACGATCGGGCGCGCTGGGAACGCAAGCTCACTGCGATCGATGCGCACATGTTCGCCGGCAGCGCCTGGCACGCCACACGCCTGCAGCCCTGACGTGCCTTCGCTCATCGATACGCGCACGATCACCTGTCCGCACTGCGGGGAGGCAATCGAGATCGTGATCGATGCGAGCGAAGCAATGCAGTCTTACATCGAGGACTGCAGTGTGTGCTGCCGGCCCATCACCATTACCGTCAACGCGGCCGGGGGCGAAGTGCTCGACGTCGACGCGACGGCGGACTGACAGCGTGTTTCGTGCGATACGAATCACGATTCTGCTGCTGGTCCTGGCATTCGTCGCCACTGGAGCCTTCCTGTCTCGTGCGCGCAGCACCGATTGGGACAAGCCCCTGTGGGTGGCAATTCATCCGATCGCGGCCGATGCGAGCCAGGCAACAAGGCGCTACGTCGATTCACTGACCGAGGACACGTTTGCGCCCGTCGGCACATTCCTGGCGAGCCAGGCGCAACACTATGGATTGGCGCTTACCGAGCCCGCGCGCGTGCGCCTTTACGGGGAGCTTCACGAACTGCCGCCGAGACTCGAGCCCGGCGCGAGTCTGCTCAGCCGCGCCGCCTGGAGCTTGCGCCTGCGCTACTGGGCATGGAGTGCGACGCGCCACGAGAAACTCGCACCGCCCGACATCGATATGTTCGTGCTCTATCACGATCCCGAGCTCACCAGCTCGGTGCCACACTCGCTCGGGTTGCAGAAGGGTTTGCTCGGAGTGGTCTATGCGTTTGCGGATTCCTCGATGACCGCGAGCAACAACATCGTCATCGCACATGAGTTCCTGCACACCGTTGGCGCGACGGACAAGTACGATCCGGCCACTGACCAGCCGCTGTTTCCCGACGGCTATGCCGATCCTCAGCGCAAGCCCCTCGTTCCGCAGCACGATGCTGAGATCATGGCCGGCAGGCGCATGGTGAGCGAGACAGAATGGGAAATGCCCGAGACGCTACGCAATGTCGTGATCGGGCCCCGGACTGCGCAGGAAATCAACTGGAGCCGGCCGCCATGAATGCCGCCTCGCCATCTGTTGCCTCAGCTGCTCTGACGCTGACCGTGTCGGGCCTGTGCATCGAGGTGGCGCGCCGCCGCCTGGTGCAGGACCTGGAATTCTCCGCGGCACCGGGTGAGTTCATTGCGGTGCTGGGCGAGAACGGCGTCGGCAAGACACTGACCCTGCATACTCTCGCGGGCCTGCGTCCGGCGGCAGCTGGCAGCGTGCGCCTCGGCGGCCGCGAGCTCGGGGATTGGCCACGGCGCGATCTCGCGCGCGCTCTCGGGCTGCTCGCGCAATCGAGCGAGGATCCGTTTCCCGCCACGGTGCTCGAGTCCGCACTCATCGGCCGACATCCGCACCTGGAGTTCTGGCAATGGGAGAGCGCAGCGGACGCGGCCCTGGCCCGCGCTGCCCTCAAGGAAGTTGATCTCGCCGAGCGCGAAGACCGCGGCCTGGACACTTTGTCGGGCGGTGAGCGCCGGCGCCTCGCCATCGCAACGGTCCTGACACAGGATCCGGGTGTGTTCCTGCTCGACGAGGCCACCAATCATCTCGATCCCCATCACCAGATCGAGGTGCTGGCGAGCTTCCGTGCGCGCGCTGACGCCCGGCGGGTCGTGATTGCGAGCCTGCACGACGCGACGCTGGCAGCGCGATTCGCCGATCAGGCGCTATTGCTGTACGGCGATGGAAGCTGGAACTTCGGCCCGGTCGCACAGGTACTGGACACCGTGCATCTCTCGCGCCTGTACCGCACCCCGGTGCACGAGCTGCAGTTCCAGGGCCGGCGCGTCTTCGTCAACGAGTAGCGCAAGCCGACCACTCGCATAGCCCATCAGCTGAGCGAGCGCTGCAAGGAGCGGCGCGTGCAGGCGACCGTTACTCGCGAGCACGCTTTCAATGCTGAGTGAGACCGGCTTGCCTTCGAGATCGGTAAAGGTCCCGCCCGCTTCTTGCACGATCACGGCGAGCGCGGCGATATCGAGAACATTCACGTCCGACTCGAGGACCGCATCGATCCGCCCCGATGCCAGGAGGTGATAGTGCAGGAAATCCCCATAGCCGCGGATGCGATCCGCGCGCGCCACGATTTCGCCATACGCGGTCCACTGCCTGCCACGCGCCAGCGACTTGAGATTGCCGGTGGAAACCGATGAGTCCTCGATGCGTTCGATGTCACTCACGTGAATCTGCCGCCCATTGAGCCAGGCGCCGCCACCCTTCTCGGCATAGGCCAGCTCGCCATACACCGGCGCGATCGATACGCCCACGATCAGCTCGCCGCGATGCATGAGCGCGATCTGGGTCGAGAACATCGGGTATTCGCGCACGAATGCCTTGGTGCCGTCGATCGGGTCGACCAGCCACAGGTATTCGGCGTCGCGATCACGCTCGCCGGTCTCCTCGCCGTAGAACCCGTGTGTCGGGAAGCGCTCCTCGATCAGCGAACGAATGAGCTTCTCGGCCTGCACGTCCGCCGCGGTGACAGGCGACTTGTCCGCCTTGGTGCGTACCTCGAGATTGCTCTGATACAGCGGCTTGATGAGCTCCGCAGCAGCTTCGGCTGCCTGCAGAGCGACGCGCAGGAAATCGGATTGCATCAGAGCTTGACGATCTCGCCGATGAGTGCAACGCCGCCCGTTACGGCTCCTGCGCCACATTCGTATTCGGTCTCGCTGGTGAACTCGACGTTCTTGTAGTTGCTCTTGATATTGACCACCGCGTCGCCGCCCCGCTGTCGCGCTGCTTCCTGCAATGCCAGGATGGCCGAGAGAAACACCCACTCGCAGCCTTCCTTGTCGGACTTGTTGAAGAAGTTGGTCTTCTTGTTGGTCTTGACGATGCCGAAGCTCTGCGCCGGCTTGGAATGCTCCTGGGCGCCGAAGAACAGCTTGATGTTCGGGTCGGTCTTGGCCTTGAAGTCCGCGGTCTCCATCGCGTCTTTGAGCGGCAGCTTCAGGTGCGTATCGCGGGCCTGCGCCAGGCCGATCACCAGGACCGCTCCGAACATGACTGTCAGCATCCTCTTCATGCGCATGGTTTGCCCCTGACGGTTTGTGGTTGACTCTGTGGCGCTTCAGCTCATGCGGCGGAACAACAACGAAGTGTTGATGCCACCGAAGGCGAAGTTGTTGTTCATCGCATATTCGCACTGCGTACGCCGGCCCTCGCGCGCGATGTAGTCGAGCTCGCCGCAGCGCTCATCGATATTGTCGAGATTGAGCGTGGGCGCATACCAGTCCGAATTGAGCATCTCGATGGTCGCCCAGCTTTCGATCGCTCCGCAAGCACCCAGCGTATGGCCGATATGGCCCTTGAGCGAGCTTATGGGCACGCGCGGGCCGAACAGCCTTGCGGTGGCCTGAGTCTCGGCGATGTCTCCCTGCTCGGTTGCTGTCGCGTGAGCATTGACGTAGCCGACGGCCGTCGCAGGAACGCCCGCGTCTTCGAGCGCCATCTGCATGGCGCGCTGCATGGTGTTGGTGTTGGGATGCGTGAGGTGATCGCCATCGGCGTTGCTGCCGAAACCGACGATCTCCGCGTGAATCCGCGCGCCGCGCGCGATGGCATGCTGCAGATCCTCGAGCACCAGCGTGCACGCGCCCTCCCCGATCACCAGGCCGTCGCGATCGCGATCGAACGGCCGCGGAGTGGTCTTCGGCATCTGGTTGCGCGTGCTGGTCGCGTACAGCGTGTCGAACACCGCCGCTTCGCTCGCACACAACTCCTCCGCCCCACCCGCCACCATCATCAGCTGCCTGCCGAACTTGATGGACTCGTACGCGTAACCGATCGAGTGGCTGCCGGAGGTGCAGGCGCTGGAAGCGGGAATAACGCGCCCCTTGAGGCCGAAGTACACACCGATGTTGGCGGCAGTAGTGTGCGGCATCATCCTGAGATAGGTCGTCGCGTTGATGTTGCCCATGCGGCACGTCGAGAGCATGTCGCCGAAGTCGCGGACGGCGTCGGGACTTCCGGTCGAGGATCCATACGCCACCCCCATGCGGCCATCACGGATCGATTCGTCCTGGAGCAGGCCCGCATGTGTCAACGCCATCTCCGTGGCGCAGGTCGCAAGCAATGACACACGACCCATGGAGCGGGTCACCTTGCGCGTGAAGTGGGCTGGCGCGCTGAAGTTGCGCACCGGGCCGCCGAGCCGGGTGTTGAGCTCCGTGTAGCGGGTCCACTCCGCCATGTGTTCGATCCCGCTGGTGTGGGCACGGAGGTTGCGTTCAATTTCGGGCCAGCTTTGCCCGATCGAGGTGATGCCACCCATGCCAGTGACGGCGACGCGCCGCGTGCCGTTGGCCCGCATCAGCAAATGCCACCATTGACGCCGATCACCTGGCGCGTGACGTAAGACGCCGATTCGGACATGAGGAAGCTCACCACGGCGGCGACTTCATCGGGTTCGCCGACCCGTTGCGCGGGAATCATCTTCAGTACTTCTTCGATCGGAGCATCTGCACTCATTGCGGTGCGGATGAGTCCTGGTGCCACGCAATTGACGGTGATTGCACGACTCGCCAGTTCCACGGCGAGCGCCTTGGTGGCGCCGATTATACCGGCCTTCGCAGCGCTGTAGTTGACCTGGCCGCGATTACCGATCACGCCTGAAACTGAGGACAGCGTCACAATTCTCCCTGGCTTGCGACGACGGATCATCGGCATCACGAGCGGCTGCACGACGTTATAGAAGCCATCGAGATTGGTTCGCAGCACGCTGTCCCAGTCCTCGTCCGACAACGCGGGAAAAGCGCCATCCCGGGCGATGCCGGCGTTGCAGATCACGCCGTAGTAGGCGCCATGTGCTTCGACATCGGCATTCAGGATCGATCTGGTCATCGCCCGATCGGCGACATCGAACTGCACGATTCGCGTCTCGGCGCCCGCAGCACGCGTCTCGCTCGCCACCACCTCGGCAGCCGGCCGGTCGCTGCGGCAGTGAAGCACCAGATTGTAGCCATCACGCGCGAGGCGTCGTGCGATCGCCGCGCCGATGCCGCGACTGGAGCCCGTGATCAACACCCACTCAGCCATACGCGTCGGACCTCAGGAATGCATCGATGTCTTTCGGCACGAACCCCTTGACCTGCCCTTGCGCGAGCACCTCATCGCGTTCACGAATCGTGCATTCGAACACACCGAGCCCCTGCGCATCGCGCAGCGACAGCTCCGCACGCACCTTCAGCCTGGCGCCGACGCGGAAAAATGGCACCCGCGCTTGGTAAAGGCGTGCACCGAGCAGCAGTCCGATGCGGGGCGGCATTCCCTGAGCACGCAACTCGAGCCCTGAGAATACCGAGACGGCCTGGGCCATCATCTCGATGCCCACCCACGCTGGCATACCGCGGCCCTCATCAATCAACGGATGAGGCGCTGTCACCATGGCCCCAACCTCGACGTGATCAGGTCCGAAATCGTGCAGGCAATCGATCAACAGCATATCGCCGCGCTGCAGGAGCAGTTCTTCGATCGGAATCTGCAAGGATTCGCTGCTCATCGTCATTGCACCGACGCCGCGGATCATTCGAGCGGCCGCGAATCAATCGTGATCGAATAGCTGCGTTCGAAATTGACCAGCCATGCGCGTCCCGTCCAGGGATCAGCCGTGGCGTAGTGCACTTCGGCGATGAGCTTGCCATCTCGCGTCAGGCGGCGCGTGCGCGGGTCCGGCTCTGCCACCGCCCAGCTCGAGTCTGCCAGCGCTTGCTCCAGGGCCGATCGCGGCCAGAAGGCGAGCTGCAGGTCGTTGAGCAAGAGCTCCGGCTGCAGCGCTTCAGGCACGCCAGTGCTCTTTTGTGCCGTCACCTGTCTGCCGTCGTAATCGATGGTGAACATCCTGGGCCCGCCGGGCACCAGCCCGATCACAGTCAGATGATCTGCACTCACCGTCACGACACAATCGAGACTGATTTGGCGCTCACCATAGGCGGCTTGTAACCGCTGATTCGCCTGTCGCGCTACGCCCAGCGTTGACGGAGCCAGCAGCTGCCAGGAGCCGCTGGTCTCGGTCTTATCCTGCCTCGGAGGTCCACTCGCACAGGACACGCTGAGGGCGGCGAGCATCACGATCATGGCGCCAGGGCAGCTATGCATCCCGGCACAGTCTCGCCAGCGCACCGAGGCGACGCTGCGCGTGCGCGCCCGTGTACGGATTTGCCCTGTCCCATGCATAGCCGGCCAGCACTGAACAGATGTGGCGGCGGATCTGTTCCTCCTGATGAGGGTAGAAGATGACATCCTGAAGAGTTCCGTCGTACCAGCTGTTGACGAAAGCGCGGAATGTTTCCACACCGTACTTGAGCGGCTTATCGAACGCGGCGCTCCAGTCCACGGTTTCACCTTGCAACTGCCGGTCGATGGCGTGCGCCGCGAGACTCGCGGACTGCATGGCGATCGTGACGCCTGAGGAGAACACCGGATCGAGGAACTCCGCGGCGTTGCCAAGCAGCACGAATCCGTCGCCGTGCAGCCGGGTCACGTTGGCGGCATAGCCGACGATCTCTCCCACTTGCGCCACCGGTCGCGCCTGCGACAGCAACTTCGCCAGCGAGGGCTCTTCGCCTACGATCTGCCACAGACGCTCGCTGGTGCTGCCCTGGTAGCGCTGGTGAAACTCGCGCGAGGCGACGACACCCAGGGAGCTGCGCCCGTTCGAGAACGGTATCAGCCAGTACCAGACCTCGCGTTCGCGCGGATGAATGCTGACGCGAATCTTCTGGCGATCGAACGCACCGGCCTCGACGTGATCCTCGATGTGCGTGAACAGCGCCGCTCGTACCGGAAAATCGGATGGACGCTCGAGATTCAGGAGCCGGGGAAGCGTGCGGCCAAAACCGCTGGCATCGATCACGAACCGCGCCCGGTGTTGCGACTCCTCACCGGAAAGATCGCGCGCCGTGACCTGCGGCGATGCGCCTGAAAAATCCACCGCGGTGATCTCCACCTCGTAGCGGATCGCAGCGCCCTGCCGCGCAGCTTCATCCGCCAGCACCTTGTCGAAGTCGGCGCGTGGCACCTGGAAGGTGTAACTGTACCCGGCAGCGCTTTTCTGGGAGAAGTTGTAGTCCGAGTATTCGCCGTCGCGCACGAATGCAGCGCCGTTCTTGAACTGGAATCCGCCGGCGAGCACCGCCTCCAGCATGCCGGCCTCCTCGATGAACTGCATGCTGTTGGCAAGCAGGCTTTCGCCGATTGAGAAGCGCGGGAACTTCTGCCTTTCGAGCACCAGTACTTCGTAGCCGCGGCGCGCCAGCAGTGCTCCGGCAATCGCGCCCGCAGGTCCGGCACCAATAATGAGCACATCAGCCACGTTGGTGTCCCCCGGACTGCAGTGTCGAACGGCGCCACGCATCGCCGCCCACGGCAATCAGCCAGCAACACCCGATACCAATCAGCAGCGTGAGGCCGATGGAACGAATCAAGGGTGTCGAGCTGAACGCCAGCAGTCCGAAAGCCAGCATGGTGGTCAGTGCGGACAGCGACACAGACAGCACGGCGGTGGTCCGCCCGGCGCTGGATTCGCGCAGAAAGATCGCGTAGTCGACGCCGAGCGCGACCAGCAGGAGCAAGCCCAGTACCGCAAACAGGTTCACCTGCAGACCCGCGGCGCCGGCAAACGCCAGCGTCAATACAGTTGCGCCGAGCGGCGCGGCGAGCAGCCAGCTTGCATCGCGCAGACCGTAGCGCCACGCCAGCACCATGAAGATCGCCGCATACGCGAGCACCAGGAGCTCCGACACGGCGATCCGGTAGCGCGCCAGCACCGCGGAGATCTCACCGACGCGGTCGACGAACCGGACATCCGGCAGGGTGCTGGCAAGATCGCGCAGCGCGCCGACGTCATGGATGCCTGCGAGCGTGACAATGGTCGCGGAACGTCCCCCACTCGCGCCCAGCCACAGGTCGCGGTACGCGGAGGAAAGTGGGCTCGCCAGCCACTCGCCGGGCTCGAGAGGGGTGCGCGCAGCGGCGAAAGCCCCGACCTCACGCGCGATAAGGCGCGCATCGAATCCCAGCTCGCTCATCAGCCGGGGCAGCAACCCGCTACCGCCAAGAACCGTGCTCTCGACCAAGGTGCGAACCTGCTCCTGGCGTTTGAGTGATGGCAGGGAATTGCTCACCGCCGTGAAGGTGTCAATGGTGCCACGCCCTTGCAATGCGCGCAGCGCCTGCGCCAGGCGCTCGTCGGCTTCGAGCACCGATTGCGCATCGTGACCGCTCACGACGAAGTAGCGGCTTTCACCGGCGCTGCCGAGCAGCTGACCGACCTGCCGCTCTGTCTGCGCGAGCGCGGGCGAAGTCATTTGCAGCGAACGAATGTCGTCGCGAAACTCGATGCGGCTGATGCCGTAGCCGATGAACGTGAGCAGGACTGCACCGAGGACAAAGCGCGTACGCCGCATGCCCAGATGGCTGCCAAGGCGCTCGATCGCCTCGATGAAGCGGGCACACCACGGTGGCAGCGCTCGTCCGGAGCCACGAGCCGCGGCGGGAAAGATCAGGAACACGCACGCGCATGCAACCGCGAGGCCGGCAATGCTGATGAGCGCCATCTGCTTGAGTCCCGGAAACGGCAGCAAGAGCAGGCCCGCATAGCCGAGCAGCGTCGCAGCCATGCCGAGGAGAATCGGTCGGCCGACGTGCGCCAGTGCATCCGTCGGCACCCAGGTTCCGGGTGCACGAAACTGATCGGCGTAGAAGTGCATGGAGTAGTCGATTGCGACCCCGATCAGGCTCGAGCCGAATACCAGCGCCACCAGATGCAGTTCACCGAAGACGAAGTGCGTTGCGCTGATCCCGGCGGCTGCGCCGGCACTCAATGCGAGCAGGCCGAGCGCCGGCGCACGCCAATCGCGGAACAGGACCAGCATCAGCACCAGCACGGCGACGGTTCCAATGGTGCCGAACAGCGCCACTTCGCTGCGTGACTTGCGCGTCGCCAGGGTCGCATGCTGGAGCGCTCCCGACTGCAGGAAAGTGATCTCGTCGTGCGTTGCTGCGTGCGCCGCTTGGGTTGCAATCCTGATGGCAGCTTCCGCGCGATCCTGCACCTCGCCTGCAAAAGGGCTTCCGGCAGTTTCGGCGATCACCAGCACGAACGTAGTAGTGTCACGCCTCACCACGAGTTGTGAGCCCTGCAAGTGAGCGTTGCCCAGCGCCGGCACTTGATCGAGCAGGTAGTCCGTGCCAAGACCGAGCGGGTCGCGGCTGATGTCGATGGGCCGCATCAGGCCCGCTGGCGTGTAGAGCGCCAGCATCGCCGAACGATACAGGCCGTCGGGGCGCTTCTGGAGCGTCTCCTGGTCCTGATGCGACAGGAGATTGGCGCGATGTTGCAGGTAAAGAGCGACGCTCGATTGCAGGTCCTGGCCGATGCGCTCACGCACCGAATCGAATGCCCGGGATTGCGACAGCGAAGTTGCGAATGCGTGCGCCGCCGCACTCGCCACCGACGGATCGGCTGCGCCGACCAGGAACAGCACTTTGCGCGCCAGCCGCTCAGAGAATGTATCGACGGCGGCCTCGATCCGCTGGTCGGAGCTGTGGCGGGGAAGCAGGTCCAGTAGATCTGTCTCGACGCGCAAACGTGGTTGCACCCACCCCCAGAACACGCCTCCCACCACAGCCAGCAGCAGCACTCCGGCCGCCAGTCGCCGGCGTGCGTTCACTCGCGAAAGCGGGCCGCTTCGCCCGCATCGAGCGCCGTCGAGCGCGTTTGCGTGTCCGAGAGCTCGATCTCGGTTCGGTCACCCCCCGCGGAAGACAGCTCAATACGCTCGACCGTCCGTGCGCCGCCGATCACCGCCTGCTCGAACACCTGCGCGAGCCCACCATCTCGTGGCCTGAGCCCGACCTGCCAGTGATCTCCCTGCTCCCCGCCGTAAAGCTTGAAGCTGTCGCCGAGGCGCGTGACGTCCAGCGCGAACAATGCGAAAAACATTTCGAGTGCAGCACGCAGCGCGGGTCGCTCGGCGGAGGACAGGCGCGTAGCGCTTGCGCCGTCACGCACTGTCATGCCGCTGGTGCTGAGCACGAACTCCGACGGAAAGGGTGCGGCGGTGCGCCACAGGATGCCGTACTCGCGTGCCAGTATGAAATCGCCGCTCGAGACCAAGGGACGATCGAGACCGCGCAGGTAGCGGCGTTGCACGAACTTTCCTGTCAACACCCTGGCAGCAGCGAGCTCGGCTGCGGGCTCGCGCCAGCGTCGTGTGCAACAACTGCGCTGCTGTGACGGAATGCTCGAACAGTCCGGTATCGGGCGCGGCTTGCGGCACGGCCGTGGCGCCGGCGAACCACAGGTTCAGCATGCACACCACCATCCAGCGCGTCACGCGGGCACGCCCAGTCGTGCGAACAGGATGTCGGGCGAACGCAGGCACATCTCACCGCTCGCGGCGCTCACTGCCACCTGCACGGTGCTCGCCTTCGTCAGGCGTTCGCCGGTGGCGGCGTTGCGAATCAGGTATTCGATGCGCAGCCGGTATTCCCACTCCTCGAGTGACGCCCGAACCTTGACGCGATCGCCAAAGCGCAGCGGACGCAGGAATCGCAACTGCAGGTCGACCACCGGCCAGAGGTACCCCGACTGAGTCATGGCGTCGTAGTTGTAGTTGAACTGCTTGAGCAGCTCGCAGCGCGCGAGCTCCAGGTACTTCGCGTAGTGGCCATGCCAGACGTAGCCGGCGGGGTCGAGATCGTGGAATGGAATTTCGAGGCTGATCTCGGCCTGGAAGAGTGGCTCGGCGTTCATGCGTGTCGGGTCTCCCGCAATCGCCGCGCCACCAATTGCGGCAATCGGCGCAGCATGCCGAAAAACAGGCGCGCATGCATGCGGCTGATGAGCAGGTTGTCGCGCCATAACCTGAAAGTGCGACACCCCGCCGCGCGGGTAGAGCACCCGGGTCGGCACCTCGACTATCGGGATACCACGCCAGTGCAGACGCACCACGACCTCAATGTCGAAGTCCATGCGACTGCCGAGGGGCTCGGTGGCGGCGAGCGCGAGCAGCGGCTCGATCGGATACACCCGAAAGCCGCACATCGAGTCGGTCACGTCGAGCGACAATGTGTTGATCCATACCCACAGGTGAGTGAGATGTCGACCGTAGCGCCGTGAGCGGGGTATCGAGGCATCGAACTGCGGCACTGCGAGGATCAAGCGCGTCGGGATTGTGTGTGGCGCGTGACAGTAGCAACGGAACATCGCCCAGGTCATGCTGCCCGTCGGCATCGACCTGCAAGGCGTGAGTGAAACCGCCGGCGGCTGCGGCCCGGCAACCGGTGAGCACCGCTGCGCCCTTGCCGCGATTGACCGTGTGCGGAAGGACCGTTACGCCGGAATCGCGCGCGGCGATTCTTTGCGCAACTGCGTGGGCAGCGGGGCCGGAGCCGTCATCGACGACCCAGCATTTCAGGCCGTTGCGTCGCAGGGCATCCACACAGCCCTCGAGGGTGTGCGGATGCTCGAAGTACGGAACGACGGCGCACGCCCGGATCATCGCACCAGGACAACTCGCCCCGAAGAGCAGGTGGACTCGCGCTCGGTGAATCGAAAGCCGAGGGAGCGCTCGGCGTCTGACCAGTCCAGTTCCAGTCCGAGCTCTGCACCCGGCCGTATCACGCGCAGGAACTTCAGGCCCAGGACACGCTCGACCGCCGGTTCGAAACCGAAGTACTGCGCGCCATACGATATGGCCCACGCGAGCTGTACGACGCCAGGAAGGATAGGGCACTCAGGAAAATGACCGCGAAACCAACTGAGCGTGTCCGGCACGCGTATTTGCAGCGCGAGACCCGCAGGACGCTTGCAGACGTTCAGGACTTCTGGATGCGTCGCCGTGGCGGTCACGCCGCGGTCTCGTCCTGCATCAGCTGGCGTACCGCGGCCACCACGTCGCCGACCGTGCGCACGTGGCGGAACTGTTCGGGCTGCACCTTGCGACCGGTGATCTGCTTCAGTTCCAGGATCAGATCGATCGCATCGAGACTGTCGATATCGAGATCCGTGTAGAGATTGGCGTCCAGCACGATCTTCTCGGGAGGTAATTCGAACAGATCGGCAAGCACCCGCCTCACCTGTCCAAAAACTTCTTGTTCGCTGCGCATCGATTCGAGCCGCTGGAACGCCGGCGTCATTATAGGCTCGCCGAATGGCCCTCGGGCGGATTCGTGGCGAGCACGCCGGCCGGGGAACGCAGCACGGTCTCGATGCCACGTGAAAAGTGCGTCGCGAGCTGCGTCGTCAGGTGACGCGCCAGGATGGAATTCGGCTGGCTCTCACCGGCGTAGCGGTGCGCCGGGATCGGCTGGCCGACCGTTATCGTAAAGTGCGGCCGTCGTGGTGGAACCTGGTACCAATGTGAACCTTTGGTGAGAAACGGCACGTCGCACACAATGGTGACCGGCACGATGTCAGCGCGCGAGGCGAGCGCGACCTGTGCCGCCCCGCGCTTCAGGGCGAGGGGTTTACCCGGCACCGAGCGCGTGCCTTCGGGAAAGATCAGCAATGAGCGGCCTCCCTTCAGGACACCCGCGCAATCCTGAACGAGTTGCGCGCCTTCAGTGTTCGGAATGTAGCCGGCCCAGATCACCGGCCAGCGCAGGGCGGGATTGCGCCACAGTGCGCGCTTGACGACGCACCCCACATCCGGCGTCAACCACAGCATGAAGACCACATCGATCAGGGTCGGATGATTGGCGACGATGAGCTGTCCGGAGCGGGCAAGCCGGTCGAGGCCGTGCAGCTCGTAGGTGAGAAGGCCGAGGCTGCGCATGAACCAGATGAACAGGCCCATGACCCGGCGCATCGCCCCGTTGATACGACGCCGCGCGATCATCTCGTCCGCTGAGATCAGTCTCAACAACGGAAACAAGGTGACACTCAGCAGCGTGCCCCCGACTCCGAACGTGACAAACGAGAGACCGGTGCCGAAACGGCGCGAGCCGCGATCCAGCATCGTCCGCAATCGCGTTTCCATCAGCCGGGTGACCCCATACAATTAGCTTAGCGCATCTCGATGCGGGTTCACGGTGACGGCAGTGTCAGATTCTTCGACGGCACATTCTCCGACGACTGGGCAAACGACTGAAGAAGCGGCGCTCGCCGCGCTGCTGGTGCAGGCGCTCAACCTGCAGGGCGTGGCTGCGGGCGAGATTTCGCCCACGGCGCCGCTGTTTGGCTTCGATCGCGGGAGCCTCGGGCTCGACTCGATCGATGCGCTCGAAATTGCCCTCGCCATTCAACGGCAGTACGGCATCGAACTGCGCTCCGAGGATCCTGGGACCAGATCGGCATTCGCCTCGCTCAGGGAGCTGACGGCTCACATCCTGACCCGCCGCAACACCAGCTGACCCGCCCAGATGTTCCTTCTCGCCGTGGCCTATCCCGTGCTGGTGCATCTGGCCGTGATATGGCCGCGGCCCTGGCTGGAATGGCTGGCGCTCGTAGCGCTGAGCGCCCTGCCCCTCTACCCCGCCCTGCGTTCGGGTCGGGCCTGGGCGTGGCTGGTATTGGCCGGATGTCTGGTGGCGAGCGCCCTGATCGTTCGCTGGCAGGGAACACACTGGGTGCTGCTGCTGCCACCGATCGCAATTCCGCTGTCGCTTCTTGTGGTGTTCGGGGCTTCATTGCGCCCCGGCCAGCAACCGATGGTGACGCGATTCGCCCTCCTGGCTCGAGGTTCGCTGCCGCCTGAACTTGTCGACTACACCCGCGCCGTGACCATCTTGTGGGTTGTGGTGTTCGCGATCCTCACACTCTCTGCAGTCCTGCTGTCGCTGTTCGCCGCGCCGGAGCTGTGGTCGTTAGCGACCAACTTCCTGCACTACATCCTGATCGGCGCGGTGTTCGTGGGCGAGTACGCGTGGCGGCGTTGGCATTTTCGCCATCTTGAGCACCCGGGCTTCCTGGCGTACCTGCGCCAGTTGAAACCGGTGCGGTTGCGATCTTCATGAACGCGGCTCCGGCGGTCCACGCGCCGGACGACGTGGTGATCTGGTGCAACGGCCGTGCAGTGAGCGCCGCGCAGGTCTACGCACAAGCCGGAGCACTCGCACAGGCACTCCCGCGAGCGCGCTATGCGATCAATCTGTGCGAGAGGCGCAGCAATTTCCTGACCGCATTCCTGGCGGCGGCCCAGCGTGAGCAAGTCAGTCTCCTGCCTCCCAGTCGCGCGCCTCTCGCGGTGCGCGAGATCCAGGATCACTACCCGGATCATTGTCTCCTGGACGATCTGACGGTCGAGAGCCTCGGCGCGCCACCGCGGGTGGCGACCCCAATGACGATTCCCGGGTCCGGGCCCATCGCGATCGCATTCACCTCAGGCACTACCGGGCATCCGACGGGACACGAGAAGGACTGGAGCTCGCTGCTCGCGACCGCGCGCCTCGCTCACCAGCGCTTTCTGTCGGGCGCGCGACGCTTCAACGTCGTAGCGACCGTCCCACCACAGCACATGTATGGCTTCGAAACCACTGTGACGCTGATCCTCCTCAGCGCGAGCGCAGTGAGTGACGGTCGGCCGCTCTTTCCAGCCGATGTGACCGCGGAATTGGCGTCAGTCCCGCCGCCGCGCGTGCTGATCACTACGCCTGCGCATCTGCGCGCATGTCTCGCTGCCGACGCCTCCTTCCCACCAGTGGAGCTGGTTATCTCCGCAACCGCGCCACTGCAGCGCGAGCTTGCGGCGCACGCGGAGCAACGATGGAACACGCGCGTGTTCGAGATCTATGGCTGCACCGAGGCAGGCAGCATGGCCTCCCGCCGCACCGTTGAATCGGATTATTGGCTGACCTATCCCGGCGCGTGGGTCGAGCCGACTGACTCAGGAGCGATCTATCACGGTTCACATCTGCCGCAGCCGGTGCCCCTGCCTGATTTTCTCGAGCTCGAGAGCCCGCAGAAGTTCCGCCTCGTGGGACGGGACACGGACCTGGTGAAAGTTGCCGGCAAGCGCGCTTCGCTCTCCGAGCTGACGCAGCGCCTGCTCGCCATTCCAGGGGTCGATGATGGGATCGTCTTCCTGCCGCGCGCCGAAGCGCGACCCGCTGCGTTAGTGGTGGCGCGCGGAGTGGACCGCGACACAATCCTGTATGCGCTCGCGCAGCAACTCGATCCCGTGCTGGTACCCCGACCGCTGATTCTCGTCGAGCGCCTGCCGCGCAACGAGACCGGAAAGGTTCCTCGCGCCGCCTTGCTCGCGGTCCTCGGAGCGCGGCATGAGTGAAGCGCACCGAATCTTGATCCGGGTCGAGTGAGCCCTATTTCGCCGGGCATTTTCCCGGCAACCCCGTCGTGCCGGGCGTGGCCATTCTCGAGCGCGTCATCGAGGAGATTGCGCGGCGCGCGGGGACGCCGCAAGCAGCGCAGCGCCTCGAGGCCGTGAAGTTCCTCGCTCCGCTGCGGCCCGGCGACGAGCTCAGCATCGAACTCGAGAGCATCGATGCGAATTCAGTCCGCTTTCTGTGCCGGTCGGGCGCGAGGTCGATCGCGACCGGGCTCATCATGTCTCGCAGTTGCGGCTAGCTCCATGAAACCAGTGCCCCACGATGCTGGCGGGCTGCGCTCATGGGACAGCTACCCAGAGCGCAGTACGCCTTTCATGATCAGCGCGCTCGTCAATACCACGCGGCTGCTCGGTCGCACCGTCATGCGTCTGGTGCTGTGGCCGATCGTCCTGTACTTCTACCTGACGGCCGGTGACGCGCGCCGCGCTTCGCAGGATTATCTGCGCCGCGTGCTCGAACGTGAGCCACGCGCCGGGGAAATCCTGCGACACTTTCACACCTTCGCGACCGTATTCATCGATCGCGTCTACCTGCTCGCCGATGATGATCAGAAACTCCAGATCGAAGCGCGGGTAGCCGAGAACGTGCTGCAGACGATCCAAGGGTCGCGAGGATGTCTGTTACTCGTCGCTCATTTCGGCAGCTTTGAGGCGCTACGCATCAAAGGCACGCGTCGCGCCGAGGCGCCCATCAGCATCGTGCTCGACCGACAGGTCGGCCGTATGGCAATGAGCCTGCTCGAGAGGCTCAATCCGATCCTGGCCTCGCGGATCATCGACGCCTCCAGACGCGGGCCCGACCTGGTGCTCGACATCAAGCAGGCGCTCGAAGCGGGACACATTGTCGGCATGATGGCTGATCGCGCACGCGTTGATGAGCGTTCTGTGGTGGTGCGCTTTCTTGGCGGATCCATACGCCTGCCAGCCGGACCCTGGATCGTCGCTGGCACGCTCGGCATCCCGGTGGTGCTCGGATACGGCGTCTACCGCGGCGGGCGTTCCTACGAGTGCCAGCTCGAGCTCTTCGAGCGCCGCATCGAGTTGCCGCGCGAGCGGCGCGAGGAATCCCTGCGCGAATGCGCGCAGCGTTACGCCACCCGGCTCGAGGAACACGTACGCGCGGCGCCCTTCAACTGGTTCAACTTTCACGACTACTGGATCGACGAGGGATCGGCGCGCGATGCAACCGCTGCGCGTTAGCGCCTACACCGTGACATCGGCGCTCGGCGGTGGTCGCCGCGCTCACCTCGAGGCGCTGCTCGGCGAACGCAGCGGGCTGCGGCCTCAGGCCGTTGAGAATTGCGCGCTGCCCACCTACGTCGGCGAGGTGGCGGGACTCCAACGGCCGGTGCGCGAGCGAACTCGCGCACTGGGACTGCCGCAACAACCGGCTGGCGCAACTCGCCTTGGCGGAGGACGACTTTCGCATTGAAGTCGAGCAGCGTCGCGCCAGGTTCGGTGCCGGGCGCATCGGGGTGTTCATCGGTACGAGCACATCCGGCGTGCAGCAGGCCGAGCTCGCCTACCGGGAGCGCGATCGTGAGGCCAACCTGCTGCCCGACGGTTTCGTGCACCGTTACACGCAGAACATCTTCAGCGCGGCCGACTTCGTGCGCATCGACCTCGGCCTCGAAGGGCCGACGCTCGCGATCTCTACTGCTTGCTCCTCCAGTGCCAAGGTCTTTGCGTCCGCGCGGCGGGCTATCAGCGCCGGGGACTGCGATGCCGCCGTGGTTGGTGGCGTCGACAGTCTCTGCCTGACGACGCTCTATGGCTTCAACTCGCTGCAGCTCGTGTCGAGCGAGCCGTGTCGTCCGGCGGACCTGACGCGCAACGGCATCTCGATCGGCGAAGCGGCGGGCTTCGCACTGCTCGAGCGCGGGGAAGGTGACCTGATGCTGCTCGGCTACGGGGAGAGCAGCGACGCCCATCACATGTCCGCGCCAGACCCCGAGGGGCGCGGTGCCAGCGCTGCCATGCGCGCCGCGCTGCAGCGCGCGGGCCTCGAGCCACGCCAGGTCGACTACATCAACCTGCACGGCACAGCGACGCCTGCTAATGATCTCGCCGAGGACCGAGCGGTGCGCGAAGTGTTCGGTACGGGCGTGGCGCTGAGCTCGACCAAAGGATGGACGGGTCACACGCTGGGCGCGGCCGGCATGGTCGAGGCAGCGATAGCGCTGCTCTGTATCGAAGCGGGATTCATGCCACGCAGCCTCAACACGCGTGAAAAGGATCCAGCCATCGAAGGCAACATCCTGCTCGAGACCCGTCGAACGCCGGTGAGGCGCGTCCTCAGCAATTCATTCGGATTCGGCGGCAGCAATTGCTCGCTCATCTTCGGGAGCGGGCGATGAGCGCTGCATTTGTACAGGGGGTGGGACTGATCGCGCCGGGTTTGCCGTCATGGCGCGATGCCCAGCCGGTGTTTCGCGGGCTGAGCGGCTACGTTCCAGCTCCGATCGGCGCAGTCCAATCGGAGCTGCTGCCCGCCAACGAACGCCGACGAGCTCCGCTCGGAGTGCGGCTCGCACTGCGTGCGGCGCAGGATGCCACGGCCGAATCGACGCTCTTGCCGGCCACGCTCGCATCGGTATTCGCCACCTCTGATGCGGACATCGAAATCATCCACCGGATCTGTCTCGCGCTCGCGGAGCCGGCACGCGCCGTGTCGCCCACGGACTTTCACAACTCGGTCCACAACGCCGCATCCGGCTATTGGAGTATTGGCACGGCTTCGCGCGGGGCGTCGAGCGCAGTGTCAGCCTACGACTTCAATCTTGCGGCGGGCTTGCGCGAAACGTTCGCGCTGCTGAGCTGCGACGACACCGATGCGCTGCTCGTGCTTTACGACGTGCCCCCGCCCCCGCCACTTCATGCCAAGCGACCGGTCGCGCAGCCTGTGGCCGTGGCATTGCTTCTCACGCGCGTGCGCACTTCGCACACCATCGCGCACCTGGCGTTGTGTGAGGCGGGCAACGAGGACACCATGCGGGATGCAGGACTGGAGGAGCTGCGCCGCGCCAATCCGGCGGCTCGCGCCTTGCCGCTGCTCCAGGCGCTGGCGGCACGGCGCTCCGGTGTCATCGGCGTGCGCCAGTACGATGATCGCTGCATCGGCATCCGGGTTGAAGCGTGATGCTCGGACGCGATGAGATCCTGAAGCTGATACCGCATGCCGGTCGCATGTGCCTGATCGAGCGCGTTTCAAGCTGGGATCCGCAGCAGATCCACTGTGAAGCCGACAGCCACCGCGAGCCGGAGCACCCTTTGCGTCGGATGGGCGTGTTATCCGCGATACACGTCATCGAATACGGGGCCCAGGCTGCCGCGATCCATGCATCACTACTGGCACCCACGCCGGCGCTTGCCAACAGGGCGGGCGTATTGGTGTCGGTTCGCGAGTGCGAGCTGGGTGTGAAACGCCTCGATGATCTGCCGCACGCGTTGCAGGTTCGCGCCAGTCGCGAAGCCGCAAGCGCTGACGCACTTACGTACTCGTTTGAAGTCTCGCACCAGGACTCAAGGCTCGGTCGCGGCCGCCTGATGATCAAGCTTGCTCCGGTGCAATCGGGCGGGCGCTTGACACGCCTGCGACCGCTCCCTAGTCTGCCGCTCCACTGTCAGGTGCACGGGAAGCCGGTGCGTCGCGCGAGCGACAACCCCGGCGCTGCCCCCGCAACGGTGATCGAGTAGACGGCATCCTCATGCCACTGCGCCGCGAGGACTTCTCTCAACGCGTGGGAAGGCGATGCCGAAGGGCCGAACTGAAGGCCCACTCGTAAGCCCGGAGACCGGCCTGACAGCCGCAACCAGCTTCGCGGTGGGCGATGGCACTGGGCTAACACCCCGACCTCCCCGCGACTGGCCTCCGTACTTCAACACCATGCGGGCGTGCATGGGGGAGTCAGTCCGTGTTCCTGCAGCGCATTTGTCTCGCGGCCGCAGTTGCCGCAACCAGCAACCTGGCCTTCGCGGCCGAATCAGTCGCGCCACTCGGCGAGACCATGGTCACGGCCACACGTACCGAAACCGCGGTCAGCGATGTGCTGGCGCCCGTCATCCTGATCAGCCGTGACGACCTGGCGCGCTCCCTGGCGCCGGATATTTCCGCACTGCTGCAGTTTCACGCGGGCATCGATATCGCTCGCAACGGTGGGCCCGGTCAGACGACTTCAGTGTTCATCCGCGGCACCGACAGCAATCACGCGACCGTGCTGGTCGATGGCGTGCGCATCAATCCGGGAACGATCGGCGCGGCGCAGATCCAGAACGTTTCACCGGATGTCGTGGACCGCATCGAGATCGTCAAAGGGCCGCGCTCGACACTTTACGGCACCGATGCGATCGGCGGCGTGATCAACATCATCACGCGCAAGTACCCGGCGAGCGGTTTCGATGCGAGCGTCGGCTACGGCCGCTACGACACTCGCGAAGCGTCCTTCAGCGGTGGGTTCAAGGGCGACCAGGGCGAAATCGGCATCACCGGCGTATGGCTGGACACCGCAGGATTCCCGGCTCAATCGCTCAGCAGCGTCGACAACGGCTTCGAGAATCAGAGCTTTTCGGTGCGGGGTCGCACGTCGCTTGGATCTGCCGAGCTCGGCGCGCGGGTCTGGTACTCGGAAGGGACAACGGAGTACCTGGATTTCTCCCTGATTCCGGTGAGCCAGGACTTCAGGACCGCGAGCGCAGCCGCGGACGTTGCCTTCGGGACCGACGCGTGGAAATCACGTGTGTCCTTGAGCCGCATCGAAGACGACATCGAGCAGAACCAATCGCCCGATCTCGCGCGCACGCGCCGCAACGCTCTGGACTGGCAGAACGATTTGCGCATCAGCACCAATCAACTGCTGACTGCCGGGGTGCTCCTGAGCCGCGAGAATACCGATTCGCTGGTTTTCGGTACCGGCTTCGACGAGGACACCTCGGTCAACATGGGTTACGTGCAGGACCGCATCGATCTCGGTCGGCATCACGCCCTGCTGGCGCTCGCTTACACCGATCACGAGACTTTCGGCGGCGAGACCACCTGGAACGCGGAATACGGGCTCGACATCGGTACCGCAACCCGATTGATCCTGCTGGCCGGAACGGCGTTCCGCGCGCCCGACAGCACCGATCGCTTCGGCTTCGGCGGCAACCCTGACCTCGATCCGGAAAGTTCGCGCAATCTCGAGGTCGGCGTCCGCCAGCAGCTCGGCGCGAATCAGCTCATTACCTTGAATGCGTTTCGCAATGACATCGACGACCTCATCGAGTTCGTGGTCACCGATCCGACCACCTTCGAGGGGCAGAACCAGAACATCGATCGGGCGCGCATCGAAGGCCTCGAGCTCGCCTACCAGATTCGCGCGGCCGATTGGAGTCTCAGGGCGGAAGCCATCGCACAGAATCCGCGCGACCTGACGAATCACGAACAGCTTCTGCGCCGTGCCAGGTACAGCGGCACAGTGTCGGTCGTGAAAGCGTTCGGCGTACACGAGTTCGGTCTCGACGTGCTGATGACCGGTGCACGCGATGACTTTGGCGGCGTGCGACTCGCACCCTACACGCTGCTCAATTTATACGGCCGCCTCGCGCTGACCCCCGCCTGGTCGGTGCAGGTGCGGCTCGAAAACGCGCTCGATGAGCAGTACGAGCTCGCCAGCACCTACAATACGGCTGGCCGGAGCCTGTTCGTCGCGACGCGCTACGAGTTCCGGTGAGGCACAATCCGACGCATGGGCCATCGACTCAGCAAGATCTACACACGCACGGGGGATGACGGCACGACCGGGCTGGGCGATGGCACGCGTACCGTCAAGGATTCGCTGCGCGTCGAGGCGTACGGCGCCGTCGACGAGGTCAACAGCGCGCTCGGAGTGGTGCTCGCCATCAGGCGCATACCGAAGCGGGTGCAGAACTGCCTGACGGAGGTACAGCACGACCTGTTCGACCTCGGTGGCGAGCTCTGCATACCCGGCCATCGCGCGGTGACGGACGCGCAAGTCGAGCGCCTGGAACGGGATCTCGATGCGCTGAATGAAAAGCTGCCGCGCCTGAAGGAGTTCATTCTCCCCGGCGGCGGTCCCGCGGCCGCCGCCTGCCACCTGGCACGCGCCATCTGCCGCCGCGCCGAGCGACGCTGCTGGACGCTCGCGCGCACCGAAGCAGTCGCGCCCGAGGTCATGCGCTACCTCAATCGACTCTCCGATTTACTGTTCGTCATGGCGCGCGTGCTGGCGCGCTACGAACGTGGATCCGAGGTTCTCTGGAACAGGAACCGCGCTGGCACACCTGCATCGCGAACCAGGCGCAAATAGACCGGCGCTAGCTTCACGGTATCGACAGGCCGAGGCGTGCGAGCGCGCGCAATACCAGCGGTGCGAGCGCCAGGCCGCAAATGAGCAACAGCACCGCCACGGCCATGCAGATGCTCGCGATCCGGTTCGCCTCCTGGCCCTTCAGAACCCGACGCACCTGTAGCTGACGTGAACCCGGCGGCGGATAGACCTGGCTGCGGCGGATGCGCAAGGCGAAATGGCCGATCCAGATCGCGACTCCAATGACGGAGGCGCTCAGGATCCAGGCGAGCGTGCGGAACAGTTCCGCCGCGCGGCGCACATCGTCGCCAGTCGGAACGCGCGAGTTGTCGGTGAGCGTGCGAATCTGCACCACGAGCCACACCAGCATCGAGAACGCCGCGAGTACGCCGAGGACGATGACCAGCATGAGCAGCCGACGCGCAATCGGCATCGGATGGGGTCGCCGCCGCTCCGGTGCACCCGCCAGTGGCTGCGTGTCGAGGTACGACGCACTGCCCTGCTGAGGATTGGAACGGATATCACTCATGGTTTTTGGGGCTGAACATTGACGAGGTGCCCGCGCGCGTCGGCCAGCAGACGGCATATTTCTTCCGTGCCGTCGACCACACGGGTCGTCGACCGGGCCACACGGTCGGCGCTGACGAAGTACAGATTTCCGTAGCGCACCGCCGCGAGCTGCGGCCAGCGGCGCCAGTACGCCAGAGGATCATCGGCAGTAGCGCTGTCATTGCCGGCAATGATGACCTCGGGATTGCGCTCGAGTACCGCTTCGACACTCACAGGCGGTGACAGCTGCTTCAGGTCCGCGAATATGTTGCGCCCGCCGCACACCGCCAGGATGTCGCTGATGAGATGCCCGCCGCTGATGGTAAAAAGTGGTGCCACCGAGATCTGGAAAAATACCGAGACCGGTGCATCTTGGGCGTGCTTGCGTCGCAGTTCGGCAATCTGTGCCGTGAAATGGACCGCCGCCTCCTCAGCCTGCGCCTCTGTGCCAGCCAGCACACCAATGCGCCGGATCGCCTCGGCGATGTCCTCGAGCCTCGCAGTGGTGATGCGCTCGACCCGCAAGCCGAGGCTGCGCAATTTTTCGATCACGGGTTCAGGAGTGCCGGTGTCCCAGACCAGCACCAGGTCCGGGTGCAGCGCCAGCACACTCTCGTAGTCGACCTGAAACGCATCGCCGATGCGTGGGAGGGCGCGGGCCGCCTCCGGATAGTCGCTGTAAGCGTCCGCCCCCACGATTCGATTACCTGCTCCGGCCGTGTACACGAGCTCGGTGAGGTGAGGGGCAACGCTCACGATGCGCTGAGCGGGAGGCGCGCTGACCGCAGGTAGCGCAACGAGCCACGACAGCAGCAGCACGCTGCTGGCGAAAAGCAAACGATTCATCAGCGCACCCAGCCGATCAGGACCAGCGTGGCGACGAACACCAGCCAGAGCAGCAAGGCCCGGTTCACCAGGCGCATGCATGCCCTGACATCCGCGGCATCGGGAAGCGCCTGCAACTCCTCGAGCGGCTCATCGTCGACCGCCGCACGCCCTACCCCGCCGAGCAGCTCGTCATTGACGTCGAAGAACTGCTGGCCCTCGCGCTGCATGAGATCCCGCCATGCGCTCATGGCACGCCCGAAGCCTCCGACGAGCGCATAGCCCAGCGCCAGCAGCCGCGCCGGTCCCCAGGCGAGAATGCCGTGAATCACCTGCAGCGCGTACACGAACTCGGGTAGTTCGTTCGAAGTCTCGGCTCGACCGCGATACTCAAACACGCCCCGCCGCCGCATGAGATCACTGACGCGAAACAGCCAGGCACCGGCGGGGCCCAGCGCCATGAACCAGAAGAGAACTCCGAACGCACGGTTGTTCGCCTGCACGAAAATCGCCTCCTCGAGTGTGCTCGAGGTATCCGCCGTGCGTTGCGCAGCATCATGCTCTGTGATCTCACGGGCGACGCGAGCCGCGGCATCCCGGTCGCCACGTTCCATTGCCTGCAGGTATTCATCGACCTCGGTCTTCAGGTCGCGCGGTCCCAGCGAAAAGACCAGCACAAAGGCGCCAAAGCAGACGAACAGGATTCCGGTCGGCACCTCGCGAAACGCCCACGCCACGAAGGCGACCGGCAACACCGGCAGTAAGACCAGCAGTGCAGTGAGCAGCAAGGCTGAGGCGCCTTGCAGGTCCTGGAAGCGCGTCAGCGCCCAGTCGAGGTAGCCGTCGAACCAGCGCGGCTCGCGCAGGTCCAGCAAGCGCGTCGCGGAGCGTTCGAGCAGCAACCCCAGTAGCAGGGCGAGGAGAGTCACGTATTAACCCTCAGTAGCCCGGGCTCGAGCTTTGCTCGAGCGCGATCAGGGTTTTCAGGCGCGGCCAGTCGAAGCTCGGTCCCGGATCGGTCTTGCGTCCGGGCGCAATGTCGCTGTGCGCGGCGAGCCTTGTTGACCGCAGGCGCGGATACGTCTCGCACAGGACCCGCACCACGCGAGCGAGCGCCACGTACTGAGCATCCTCGTACGCAGTCGAATCAGTGCCTTCGAGCTCGATGCCGATGGAGAAATCGTTGCAGGCAGTGCGGCCTTCATAGCTCGAAGGACCGGCGTGCCAGGCGCGTTCCTGGAACGGGACGTATTGCGTGACGCGCCCGTGCCGGTCGATGAGCAGATGGGCAGATACCTGCCGATCCGCGATCGTCGCGAAATACGGATGCGCATCGGGCGGGAGCGTATTGGTGAACAGCCGGTCGATCCACGGCCCGCCGAATTCTCCGGGCGGAAGACTGATGCCGTGAATGACGATGAGGTCGACTTGCGCACCCGGCGGCCGGGCATCGCGGTTGGGTGATTCGACGCGGCGCGCGCTGTGCAACCAGCCGGTCGCGACATCGATCGGAGACTCGGCCGGATCGCTCTTGTCTGGCTTGCGTCTGATCATCCGCTCCCGCCGTGTGGAGCCCGCACGATTGGGAGCGGATCATGCCAGAAACCGGGCCAGCCCATCGGCTCAGGTGGCATAGTCGGACAGGCTCCTACAGAATGCTGGCCTCCGCTGCTGGCCCGCCATGAACGATCTGCCCGTCGACAATTCCTCACTCGCGCGCCGCGATCTTGCGGTCGTCTGGCACCCGTGCAGCCAGATGCGTGACTACGAGTCGCTGCCGATGATTCCGATCCGACGCGGCCAAGGAGTCTGGCTCGAGGATTACGCGGGGCGACGCTACATCGATGCGATCAGCTCCTGGTGGGTGAACCTCTTCGGACATGCACATCCATTCATCAACGCGCGCATCGCCGCGCAGCTCGAACAGCTCGAACACACCCTGCTCGCCGGTTTCACACATGCGCCGGCCGTGGAACTGGCGGAGCGGCTGACGCGGCTCGCGCCCGACGGGCTCACGCGCTGTTTCTACGCCGACAACGGTTCGGCCGCAGTGGAAGTTGCCATCAAGATGAGCTTTCACTATTGGCGCAACCTCGGCCGCAGCACCAAGCGCCGTTTCATCACTCTGAGCAACAGCTATCACGGCGAGACTCTCGGCGCGCTGGCGGTCGGCAACGTCGAGCTCTACAAGAGCATCTACCAGCCGCTCCTCATGGATGTGATCACGGTGCCTTCGCCCGATTGTTTCGAGCGCGAGGCGGGGGAAAGCTGGGAGGCTCATTCACGCCGCAAGTTCGCCGCGCTGGAAGAGGCGCTGTCGCGACACGCTGATGAAGTCGCGGCGGTCATCGTCGAGCCGCTGGTGCAATGCGCTGGCAACATGCGCATGTATCATCCCGTGTATCTGCAATTGCTGCGCGAGGCGTGCGATCGGCATGAAGTGCTGCTGATCGCAGACGAGATCGCGGTCGGTTTCGGCCGCACCGGCACCATGTTCGCCTGCGAGCAGGCGCGCATCCGGCCCGATCTCATGTGCCTCTCCAAGGGTCTGACCGGCGGCTACCTGCCGCTCTCGGCGGTGCTCGCCACCGAACCCATCTACCAGGCGTTTTACGATGAGTACACGCGGCTCACAGCATTCCTGCATTCGCACAGCTACACCGGCAATCCCCTGGCATGCGCCGCGGCGCTGGCAAGTCTGGAGCTGTTTGCGCATGACGATGTGATCCGGATGAACCACCACCGCTCGCAACTCATGGGCGGGCTCGCCCGCGACCTTACCGATCATCCGCATGTTGCGGAGGTGCGCCAGCACGGCATGATCGTCGCCATCGAGCTGACGCGTGACAAGGCTCGTCGTGAGCCTTACGACTGGCGCGAACGGCGTGGTCTCACCGTTTATCGACACAGCCTCGAGCGGGGTGTGTTACTGCGCCCACTCGGCAACGTTGTCTACTTCATGCCGCCGTACGTGATCGACGATGAGGAGATCCGACTCATGGTCGAAGTTGCCCGCGAGGGCATCGGGCTCGCGACGTGCGCGTGACCCGCATCCATTTCGATCGGCCGCTCAGCGCGGGCGCCATCGTCAGCCTGAGCGAGGCCGCGGCTGCGCACGTGAGCCGCGTGCTGCGGCTGGGCCCTGGTGATGAGCTGACGCTCTTCGACGGGCACGGCGGCGAATATCCGGCGACCATCGTGGATGCGAGGGGCATCGTCGTACGCGTGCAGACCGGCGAATGCCGGAGTGTCGAGCGCGAGTCCCCACTCTCCCTCACCCTCGTGCAGGGCATATCGCGCGGAGAGCGCATGGACTGGGTGGTGCAGAAGGCGACTGAGCTCGGGGTCGCGGAGCTCGTACCGGTGCTGACCGAGCGCAGCGTTGTCAAACTCAACGGCAGCCAGGCGGAACGCAAGCGCGATCATTGGCTCGGCATCGCCATCGGGGCCTGTGAGCAGTGTGGGCGCAATCGCGTGCCGCGCATTCATGCGCCGGTCGATTTCGGTTCCTGGCTGGCCCCAGCCAGCGATGCGGGACTGCGGATCGTGCTCGATGCGTCGGGCAGCAATGCGCTCAGCGGGCTGCAAGGACACCGGCGGGTAACCCTGCTGATCGGCCCGGAGGGCGGACTTTCGAACGGTGAGCGTGATGCGGCGCTGGCGGCAGGCTTTGAGGCGTTGCGCCTCGGGCCCCGGACGCTGCGCACCGAAACCGCTGCGGTCGCTGCGCTCGCGGCGCTGCAGCTGCTGGCCGGTGATCTGGGCGCGAGCTCAGGCGGCGACTGAAGTCTCTTCGCTGATCATCTCTTCGAGGCGCTCGAGATCCGGAATCAGCGGCGTCTCATTGATCATGCGCACCTGGCAGAGCACTGGCATGCGCTCGTTGAAGGTGCGGCTCGAGTCGGCCTTCACGACATCCGCATTGATCCGCACCAGTTGTGGGAATCCCTGGGTCAAAACCCCGAAGAACCCCGACTGCAGCTTCTGTCCCAGGCAGTAGAACACGACGATGCGCGTGCGGCCGCCGGCAGCCGGCAGCGCCTGTCCGCATGCGCCCTCGAATGACACCACCGGAACGTTGCGTCCATTCCAGCTGATAGTGCCCAGGTACCAGGCTGGTGCGCCGGCCATTTCCTCGGGCGCCTGGTAGCTGATCACTTCGGCCACGCTCGCACGCGGCACGATGAGCCGCTCGCCGAGGAGTGGAATCAGCAGGCTGTAGAGGTCGCTTACGGGAATGTTTTCCATTGCAGATTCCGGCCTTTGGCCCTTACGCCTGTTTACGCCGCCGCTTGACGAGCGGCTCGATGGCATCGAGGAGCTGCGCCTCCTGGTATGGCTTGCCCAGATAGTCACTCACGCCGAGCTCGATGGCGCGCGCGCGGTGCTTTTCGCCGACACGCGAGGTAATCATCACTATCGGCACATCCTTGAGCCGCGGGTCGTTGCGTACCTGCGATGCCACCTCATAGCCATCCATGCGCGGCATTTCGATGTCGAGCAGGATTACGTCGGGAATGTGCTCCTGCATGATCGAGACGGCATCGACCCCGTCTTTCGCCGTCATCACGCGCATGCCGTTGCGCTCCAGCAGACGCTGCGTAACGCGGCGCACGGTGATTGAGTCGTCCACCACCAGCGCAAATGTGCGTCGATCCTCGCGATCACGTTCCTGTCCCGCCTCGAATCCCGCGCGCCGCCATTCGGAGCGCACCAGGGCGCCGACATCAAGAATGATTACGATGCGCCCGTCGCCGAGGATCGTCGCCCCCGAGATGCCGCGAATTCCCGAAATCTGCGGGCCGACCGACTTGACCACGATCTCGCGGCTGCCGACCAGCTCGTCGGTAATGAGGGCAGTCGAGTGCTCGCCGGCACGCACCAGGATGATCGCTGCGGAGGCGTCACCTTCGGGCAGGAGTGAAGGCCCGCTACCGAGGAAGGCGCCCAGATGCTGGAACCGGTACTTCTGGCCGCCGTAGTCGAACGACGGTGCCTCATCCGCCAGATGGCGCTGCACTTCATTGCGATCGAGTCGCACGACACCCTCGACGGTCGGGAGCGGCAATGCGTAAAACTCGTCGACCACGCGCACGATCAGCGCCTGGCTGATGGCCAGGGTGAACGGCAGGCGGACCGTGAACTTGGTGCCGACGCCCGGGGTTGATTCGATAAACAGCGCACCGCCGAGCTTCTTCACTTCGGTGGCGACGACGTCCATGCCAACACCGCGACCGGCCGCTTTCGTGAGCGCCCCTGCGGTGCTGAAACCGGGCTCGAGGATGAGCTGCATCGCCTCCTCATCCGTGAGCGTGTGACGCGGATCCACCAGGCCCATGGCAACTGCCTTGTCGCGGATCGCCTTGACGTTCATGCCGGCGCCGTCATCGCTCACGTCGATCACGACCTCTGCACCCTCGCGGTGCAGGACAACGACAATACGGCCGGTTTCCGGCTTGCCCTTCGCTGCGCGATCGGCTGGAGTCTCGATACCGTGCACCACGGCATTGCGCAGCATGTGCTCGAACGGCGGCAACATGCGCTCGAGTACCTGTCGATCGAGTTCGCCGGCGGCGCCCTCCACGGCGAGGTCCACTCGCTTGCCGGTTTCACTGGCCACCTGGCGAACCAGGCGACTGAGGCGCTGCACATGGCGCTGGAAAGGCACCATGCGTGTGCGCATCAGGCCGTTCTGCAGCTCGGTTACGACCCGCGCCTGCTGCATCAGCAGGTTGTGCGCCTCGCGCGTCAGGTTCTCGAGCAGCCCCTGCAGACTCGCGACGTCGCTGGACGATTCCGCGAGCGCGCGTGAAAACTGCTGGATCGCCGAATAACGGTCGAGCTCGAGCGGATCGAAGTCCTCGCGACGCGGGTGCTCCCCTTGGTGTCGGTGCAGGATCTGCGCCTCGGTCTCGAGCTCGAGCTTGCGCAGCTGCTCCTTGAGACGAGTGACGGTGCGCGAGAGCTCCGCCAGGTTGTAGTCGATGGAGCTGACCTGCTGCTCGAGCCGCGAGCGAAAGATGCTCACCTCGCCCGCATTGTTGAGGAGCGTATCGAGCAACTCAGCATCGACACGGGCCAGCTCCTGGCGTTCTGCCGCCGGCTGAGGCTCGCGGCCGGGTGGCAGGGCGATCGGCGCGACGATGTCCTCTTCCTCATCCACCGCGTCGCGTGCTTCCGGCCGCGCGGCCAGCGACTCAGCGGACGCTGTGCTTTGCGGCCCCATTGCAAAATGCGGGCTTTCCGGAGTCGGTGCGGGTATGGGCCGTTCGACCCGAGGCGGCTCGGGCGGGCGTACCGGCGCAGAGGTCGGAGCTTCGACAGAAGCGACGGGCGACGGGCGCAGTACCGCGGGCGCAGCAGGTGCCACCGGCTCTCGAGCCGGTGCTTCAGCCACTGTCACCGGCGCCGGCGTACTTGCAGGCGTATCGGGCGCTGCGGACAGAGCGTGAATGCGCTGGATCAGTTCGCGTGCGGACTCCACACGCCGCCCGGCGCCGACTGCATCGCGCATGTGGCCAAGCTCGTCGAGACTCGCCTGCAGAAGCTCATACGCGCGATCGTCAGCCGCTACTGCACCGCTCTCGATGTGCTCCACGAGAGTTTCGAGCTCGTGACTGAGGCTGCCCATGGCCGAGATCCCTGCCATGCGAGCGCCGCCCTTGAGAGTGTGCAAGTGGCGCTTGAGTTCGACGATCGGCTCAATGTTGGCGCGATCCGCGCTGAGGCTTGCGAGCGCGTGGTCGGCGGCCTCGAGAAGTTCAGTGGCCTCCTCGCTGAAGATCGCGGCGATATCGGCGTCGAATTCGCCGCTGTCGCTGTCGTCATCGCCATGGTCATCGCCATGAGTCATCGCCATAGTCCGCTTGGACCTCCGCACGCGCGGGCGGCGGCTCCTCGACGATCGGCGCACGAATGATCGCGGATGCCTCGATATCGAGCGGACGCGCAGCAAGAACCACATCGAGCGCCGTGTCGAGCTCGCGAATGCGGTCCACCAGCGCCGGCTGCTCCGCGAAGAAGCCGGTGGATTCATTGATGTTGGCGACGACGCTCTCGATGGCAGCCGCGGCCAGCCGCAACACCTCACGGCCGTCGGCATCGAGGCCGACGCCGCTTTCGTGGAGCTTGCGCATGTAGTGATTGAGGGGCTCGGCAACTTTGATGCCCTGGCGCGCCTCGGCCATCTTCGAGCTGCCGCTCAGCGTGTGGCAGGCGCGGTAGAGGGATTCGGAAACGGTCCAGGGTGGCGGCAGCGATTCGGTGCGTGCCAGGAAATCACGTATGGTCGCGAGATGTTCCGCGGATTCTCGGCTGTAGATGTCGTGAAGTACGGGATCCATCGCCGGCCGTGCCGGCGTGGTAGGGCGGGGAGCCTCCTTTTCCCGCGTCGGGACCGCCACCTGCATGCTGGCGGATTCGACCAGCGAATCGGCGCCACCGATCAGATCCTCGCCCGTGGTAGTGGTGGTCGCGTGCTGTTCCGGCTCGCGGCCCTCCGCATACGCTTCCGCGCGGCCCATGATTGCACTCAGATCCGCGGTTGGCGCTTTGCCGACTTCGAGTTGCTCGACCAGCTGTGGCAGCGCCTGGATGGCGTCGCGCATTACGCTCATCATGCCCGGCGTACGCGTGAGCGTCTTGTTGATGATACGGTTCAACAGGTTCTCGACCGACCAGCAGAAGTCGCCGATCTGCTGCGCACCAACCATTCGTCCGCTGCCCTTCAGGGTGTGGAAGGAGCGGCGCACACCGACCAGCGCATCGGTCTCGGCCGGATTCTGTTCCCAGAGCGGGAAGCGACGTTCGATGGAGGCTAGCTCCTCCTTCGCCTCCTCGATGAAGATCGCGAGGAACTCCGGATCGGGTAGCCGGGCTTCGGGGACGACAGCGCCCGGATGTGTGGCAGGTTCGCGTTCAGCGGCGTCAGTCGAAATCGTGTCGGCGTGCCCAGCGTGGTCAGCCGGCGGCTGGCTGCGCTGCGACGGCTCGATGGCGAGCGTACGGGTGTGCACGCCGGAGTCAGCCGGCAAGCCCGCTGGCACAACGCTGGTGTGCAAGGCCTCCAGGGCGCCGAGACATCTTTCGGCGTTGTCGAGCATGTACCAGGGATCGCTCCGCCCGCTCTGCACCGTTTCCATGTAGTACTCGAGGCTCACGATCGAATCCGCGAGTCGATCGAGTCGCTCGGCCACGATGCGGCCCGAGCCCGGCTGCAGCATGGTTTTGACATGCCGTCCGATGGCCTCGACTATTTCCACCGCGCGAACCTTGCCGAGCATCAGGAGTCCCGCAGTGATGCCACGCAGGAGCTGCGGGACTGCATCGAGTCCCTGCCCATCGCCGGGCTTGGTCACAGCGAGCGCGATCGCGTCCTTGACGCGTGCGAGGTTCACGATGCTCTCGCGCATCACCGCCTCGGTCACCTGGCGGTAATCGCTTGCATCGCCGATCTCGACCTGGCTGTCTTCGACCTGCTCCGCGGGAGCGCCCGGCATGATCAGACGCACCAGCTGATCGTCAAGGCTGTCCTCGACGCTGATCAGTGTTGCGGCCATCTGCACCAGCACCGCGTCGCTTGCCGGAGTTCCCTGCTTCACCATTCCCTGCAGTTGCTGGATCTCGCCCTGCACCCGCGTGCGCAGCCCACCGAGTCCCAGCACGCCCAGGGTGTCGCTGATCTTGCGCAGGAGCTCGAGTTGCGGCGCCAGCTCGTCGATGCTCGTGCCGCCCTTGCGCACGAAGATATCGAGCACATCCTTCACCTTGGTAAGGTCTTCCTTGATCGCGGCGCCGACGGTGCGCATGAGCTTGACGCTCGGCGCTGAGAGGCTCTCCCGCTCCTGCTCGACCGACTGATCGACGGGCAGCAGGTCCGTGAGCTTGAAGGACGCACGCACCGCCATCACGCGCGGGCCCGAGGTACCGGAGCGCGCGACGTAGTAGAGAAGGTTGTTCAACAGATCGAGCGGTGCGCTGTCGGCGTAGCGGTTCTCGCCCAGGTTGAAGAGGCGCTTGATCTCGCGATCGGCAAGTCCCATCAGCCGCTTGATGGTCGCGCCCTCAGGCAGCCCCCCATCACGCAGCGCCTCGAGCACGGCACCCACCACCCACCAGAGCTGGAATACCGGCTGCTTGGTAGCGACCTGTTCGAGTTTCTCGGACACGCGCGCCAGGATTTCCAGGTTCTGCCTGACGCGCTCGCCGCGGATCCACCCCAGCAATCCCACCTGGAAACGTGGTCGCAGACGCCGCGCCCATTGCACGATCGTCATCGGTGGTTCGCCGGCACGCGGCGGGAGCGGCGCGGGTTGCTGCTCGGAAGTCAGATTCAGCAGCAGCAGCGTGCCTTCTGACAGCAGAGCGCTGCCCCGCACGGCGCGCAGATCGTTGAGAAGCGGCAGCAGCACGAGCGCGAGATCGCGCCCACCGCCGAGAACTCTTTCCAGGTACGCGGGCAGCTGTACCATCGCGCGCATCAGCGCATCGAGCCCCTCGGCCTGGCTCTTCCTTTCAGTGGCAGTTGCCGCCAGATAGCGCGTCACCTGCTCCATCTCTTCGGCGAGCAGTGCCGCTCCGTAGACCTCTACCATCCGCAGGACGCCGTGCACCGCATGCAGATGGGCAGCGCACTGCTCGAGCAGGGCACTGGAGTCCGGATGCTCGGCGAATCCCTCGAGCGCAACCCGGGCCTCGTTGAGCGTCGTGGCCAGCTCCCTGCTTACGACGTGCAACGTTTGCGAGGAGAGATCGGTCATCTCGCTGTCGGTCCTCTGCATTGCGCGTAGCTGGGCAGGCACGCGATATCTCTCATGCGCCAGCGCTCACCTTACGCATCGCGCCGGTCGGACTGGAGTCCGGGGCAGGTCGCGGACCGGCCGGTTTCGCAACGGTAACGGTCGCTGCCGACGGCGGTGTGTAGTTTGGCAGGCGGAATCCGGCCACGGACTTGCGCAGCTGGGCCGACAGCTCGGCGAGCTTCGCGATCGACTGCGAAGTGGCACTGGTACTCTCGGCGGTCTGCGAGCTGATCTCGCGCAGCACCTGAGTATTGCGGGAGATGTTGCCCGCCGCCGAGGCCTGGCCACGCGAGCTCGCGGATATGTTCTGCACCAGGCTCGCGATCTGGTTCGACACTTGCTCGATTTCCTCCAGCGCGGCGCCGGCATTCTCGGCGAGTAATGCCCCGCCGACCACGTCAGTGGTGCTGCGTTCCATCGAGACCACCGCTTCGTTGGTGTCGGTCTGAATCGCGCGCACCAGTACTTCGATCTGCTTCGTGGCATTGGCAGCTCGCTCGGCGAGTCGCTGCACTTCGTCCGCCACCACGGCAAAGCCGCGCCCGGCCTCGCCCGCCATCGACGCCTGGATCGAGGCGTTGAGGGCGAGGATGTTGGTCTGCTCGGCGATATCGTTGATCAGCTCAACGATGTTGCCGATTTCCTGCGAGCTCTCGCCCAGGCGCTTGATGCGCTTGGAGGTCTCCTGGATGGTCTCGCGGATGGCGTTCATGCCATCGATCGTGCGGCGCACCGCATCGCCGCCCTTGTGGGCGACGTCGACCGAATGGCGCGCGACGTCCGAGGCTCGTTCGGCATTACCCGATACTTCCTCGGTCGAAGCCGCCATTTCCGCAATCGATTCGGTGGCGGAAACGATCTGCTTCGACTGCGCTCCGCTCGCCTTGGCGAGATGCGCCGCGAGCGCCTGCGTCTGCCGCGCGGCACCGTCCAGGTGGATCGCGGAATCGTTGATGGTCGTTACCAGCTCGCGCAATGCCTCGATGGCGTAGTTGATCGAGTCAGCGATCGCGCCAGTGATGTCCTCGGTGACCGTGGCCTGCACGGTGAGGTCGCCATCGGCGAGGCTGCTGAGCTCATCGAGCAGGCGCAGGATCGCCTCCTGGTTACGCTCGTTCTGCTTGGCATGCGTCTCCGCCGCGCGCCGAATGTTGGCGAGTGACAGGTAGATGACGCCAACGGCGATCAGCGAGAGCATCGCCAGGCCGATCAACAGCAGAGGAATCGTGGTACCGAGCGGGCCGCCCGCGCCCGTGATGACACCCGACGTGGGCATGAGGCCAGCCAGCGCCTCGGCAGCGCTCGCGAGGTCCGCGGCTGCAGTGCGCGCGGTTGTCAGTCCCTGCGTGGCAGAAACGGCCTCGCGCACGCGTTCGTTCAAGGCTGAATACAGGCCCTGGGCGCTCTTCAGCTTCTGTTCTGCTTCAGCGCCGCCCACCTTCGGCAGGCCGAGCCCGCCGTCCTCACCCGCGAAACCGGCGAGGACCTGGCCGAGAAAATCCGTGCTGTCGGCGATCCGTTGCGCAGTGGAGTTCGGATCCCCGATTCCCGCGGCGAGCGCATCGAGATCCTGCTGCAGGCGCTGGCCATTGAGCTCGAAGCGTTCGAGCTGTCGACCGATCGCCTCGGTCTTGTTGCCCCCTACGGCGCCGGACAGGTTGCCGACCTCGGCCAGCAGCTTCGGCATCAGCTGGCGCACCTCGGTCGCAGACTTGCCGACGACTTCCGCCGGCTCACGCCCTTCCATCACCTTGTCGGCGGCATCCTGCAGTTTCTTCCAGCGTGCATCGCCGGCCATGGCCGGATCAGAGTCAGCGCTCGCTTTCAGGAGGCCGCCAAGGTTCTTGCGATCCTTGTCGAGAGCGTCGAATGCATCCAGATCGCCATGCACTGCAGCTTGTGCCTTCAATGGCAGACTCTGCGACAGTACCGCGAGGCGGCCGGCAGCCGCCGGCGACCCCGCTTCAGGCGCCTGCCGAGGCGCGAAGTACAGGAGCCCGGCCGCGAGCAGCATGCACACGAGCGAAATGGCCATCAGGCCCGGGAGCAGGCGCACGCCGCGCAGCTTCGGAACGGCAGAATTCGTCATCAAGATCCTTTCAGCATTGGCAACTCAGGTCTGGCGCCCTCAGGACGCCGCCTGCAGAAAACTCGGGCTCTCCACCAGCGTGCGCAGACTCAACACCGGCCACACTTCGTTATTGCGCCGGAAAGCACCCGCAATATAGCGATCCACGCGCACAACGGTCGGCGGAGCGTCGGCGGAGAATTCCTTGTCCGCAAAACGCCTGAAGCCGAGCACCTCGTCGACCATCAATCCTGCCGGCACTTCCCGATGATTTACCACCAGCACGCGAGTATTGCGCCCGGACTGCGTGACCCCACTGCCGAGGTACTGGCGCAGATCCAGGATCGGGAGCAACTGACCGCGGACGTTGGCGACTCCCTTCACCCAGCCGCGCGCACCCGGAACGCGAGTAATCGCATTCGGCATGCCCATCACTTCACGCGTCTCTTCGCGGGCGACCAGGAACACCTCACCCGACAAGCGGAATGCGACGCCTACCCACTCGCGACCGACGCCGACGTCGCGGCCCTGCTCGGTGGCTGCGATGCGCCCGCGCTGCTCCATCTCGAGCAGCAGATCGAACGGCCGGTTGCGCAGTGAGCGCAACACGACCGGAGCTTGTGCTTCAGTCCCCAAGTGCCGCCTGTGCCTTCTCGACCAGCTTCGCAGGTGCCACGGGCTTGACCAGATAGTCCACCGCGCCCTGTCTCATCCCCCAGATGCGATCAGTCTCCTGACCCTTGGTCGTGACCATGATGATCGGAATCGCGCGCGTCGCCGGATCATTGGCCAGTGTGCGTGTCGCCTGATAGCCATTGATGCCCGGCATCACTACGTCCATGAAGATGAGATCCGGCTTCATCTCCTTCGCCTTCTTGATGCCCTCGGCGCCATTGGCGGCTGCCGCGGTCTGAAAGCCGTGACGCTCCAGCGCGATCTGCATGACATGCACTTCGGTGGGCGAATCATCCACTATCAATATGAGCGCCATGCCGGAGCCTCCGGGCTTCACACTGGTCATTTGCCTACGTGCGTCTCGATCGCATTCAACAGCTCGTCCTTCGTGAAGGGCTTGGTCAGGTAGTGCTCCGAGCCCACGATCCGGCCGCGCGCGCGATCGAAAAGTCCATCCTTGCTCGACAGCATGATGACGGGGATCGACTTGAAGACCTTGTTGTGCTTGATGAGCGAACAGGTCTGGTAGCCGTCCAGACGCGGCATCATGATGTCGACGAAAACGATATCCGGTTGATGATCGGCGATCTTGGAGAGGGCATCGAACCCGTCAACCGCCGTGTAAACCTCGCAGCCTTCCTTGGTGAGGAGGGTTTCGGCGGTGCGCCGAATGGTCTTGCTGTCGTCGATGACCAGTACTTTCAGTCCGCTCAGCTTCGACTTGCCATCCAACACGTGCTCTGTCTCCCCAGCGACCCCATCGAGGCCTCGCGTGGTGTCGTAGTCGGCCTCGCCGGCGGGCGCGACTCGAAGCAGCCCCACGCAACGGGACGCCTTTTAACATATCAGTTTCGGGTCCGCTAATGCGCACAGTTCACAGTTTCCACTGCAAGTCCGAGCGTGATGCAGTTCACAGGCGTAACAGCTCGCGCGAAAGAGATGTCCCGGGGCGGCCAGCGGTGGCAGCGCGTGCTGCCAGCGCCGGATCAAGCTCACTCCCGTAGCGCCTTACCAGGCAAACCCGCAAACGTGGAAGTCGGGCGCGGTCGGCAGGTGTCACCCGACGTCGACCCGCTGTTGGCACCCACAAAGAGGTGTCGGGTCACTCCTCATCGCCGGACTGCGCTGCTGTGGCACTGCCACGGCCGCGGTAGTATCGAGTTCAGGATCCCGCCTACAGCGGTAACGGAGGTTTTGGATGCCGGATCGGGTGCGCCTTGGGGTGGTGATGGATCCTATCGGCCACATCAAGCCAGCCAAGGACACAACGCTCGGCATGCTGCTGGCCGCCCAGGCACGCGGCTGGGAGCTGCTGTACCTGGAGCTCCCCGATGTCTGGCTGCGCGATGGCACAGCCTGGGGTCGTACTCGACGGCTCACCGTGCGCAACGACCTCGACGACTGGTTCACCCTGGCCGCAGGCGGCACAGAAAAGCTCGCCGACCTGGACGTGATCCTGATGCGCAAGGATCCTCCGTTCGATACCGAGTACATCTACTGCACATATATATTGGAGCGCGCCGAGGCCGAGGGAGCCCTGGTCGTGAACCGGCCGCAGGGTCTCAGGGACATGAATGAGAAGGTCTACACGGCCTGGTTTCCCGACTGCTGCGCCCCGACCCTCATCACACGCAACATGGCTGACATGACGGCCTTCCTGCACGAGCACCAGAAGGTCGTGGTCAAGCCTCTTCACGGCATGGGTGGGCGCTCCATCTTCGTCCTGCAACGGGGGGACAAGAACACCAACGTCGTGTTCGAGACCCTCACCGACTATGGCCAGCACTATGCAATCGCGCAGCGTTACATCCCTGACATCGTCACCAAGGGTGACGCCCGCGTATTGCTGGTCGATGGCGAGCCGGTTCCCTATGCGCTGGCGCGGATTCCCACCGAGAGCGACAACCGCGGCAATCTGGCTGCGGGAGCACGCGGCGAAGGTCGGCCGCTCAGCGAGCGCGACCTGTGGCTCGCCCGCCAGATTGGGCCGGCGATGCGTGCGCGAGGCATGCTGTTCGTGGGACTCGACGTTATCGGTGAGTACGTCACGGAGATCAATGTCACCAGCCCGACCGGGGCGCGTGAGCTCGAAAAGCAGTTCAAAATCGACGTCGGCGGCATGCTGATGGATGCAATTGATCGCCGGCTGAAGCAATCCCGGAAACGATGAGCGCGAAGCGGATCAGACAGACGGGGTCTGAGCGGTGGACAAGCTGACGGTTCCTGTCGAGAGCGAGGCGCCGGTCCGGGATCGGTTGCAGATCACGCTGTTCCTCGCGGCGTTGTTCCACGGGATCGTGATCCTCGGCATCTCGTTCGGAGCACCTGCGTTCGTCGCCAACAGGGCGCTGCCGGCGCTCGAGGTCCTGCTGGTCGGGAACAACCTGCCGGAGTCCGCCCAGAATCCGGACGCGAACTATCTCGCCAACCGCAGTCAGCAGGGAGCCGGCAACACCGCGGAGGACCGTCGCGCCGAAAGCCCACAAAGCTCCCTGGTTCCTTTCGACAATGCCGGAATCCCACAGGGGCAGGCGCTGGTGAGCCAGGAAGCCGGCCTCGAGCGGGCGGCGAACGCGGACGTTCTCGCTACCAGTGCCGAGAGCCCCCAGGCGATGCATTCCGCAGACAATGCCGAGACGCATAGCAGCACCCAGCAAACCGCCTTGTTGATGCACGCAGGGCCCGTTTCGCCGATTCCATCCAGCGATGACGACCAGGAAATCGTCCTCAAGGGCCGCAACGAACATGAGCTGGTCATCACACCGAACACGCGCGAGTCCGGCGTCGCGGTATATCTCGATGCCTGGAAGCGCAAGGTAGAGCGCATCGGGACCCTGAACTATCCGAACGAGGCGCGCCGCCGCGGTCTGTCCGGGAGCCCCGTTCTCGAAGTGGCCATCAACTCCAATGGCGAGATGGAAGACATCGTGGTTCGTCGCAGCAGCGGGCACGCGGAACTGGATCAGGCCGCGCTTGCCATATTGAAACTCGCCACACCCTTCGATCCGTTTCCCTCGGAGCTGCGCAAGCGCCATGGCTCGATCCGCTTCGCCTACGAATGGCAGTTCCTGAGTGGTGAGCTGGTCGACTCGAGCGTAAAGGTAGTGACACCTCCTTGAGGGGCCGCAGGCGGTAGCCGGATACTGGATGCCATGACAGCGAAGGAATTTCTCACCAACCAGCTTCTGATCGCGATGCCGGCGATGACAGACCCGAATTTTTCCCAGACGGTGACGCTGATCTGCGAGCACAGTGAAAAAGGCGCCCTCGGTCTGGTGCTCAACCGTCCATTGCCGATGAAACTGAGTGATGTATTCGAGCAGCTCTCGCTCGATGCGGCGAATGCGAGGATCGGCCAACAAGCGGTGCTGCGCGGCGGGCCGGTCCAGACCGATCGCGGTTTCGTCGTGCATCGGCAGGGCGGGAGCTGGGATTCGACCCTCAAAGTCTCCGAAAGTATCGAGGTCACCACTTCGCGCGACGTACTGGCCGCGATGGCACGCGGTGAAGGACCGCCCAACGCTTTCATCGCCCTGGGCTATGCGGGCTGGGATGCGGGACAACTGGAACAGGAGATCCTCGCGAACGCCTGGCTCAGTGTTCCCGCTGACGAGGGCGTGATCTTCGATGTTCCCTTTGAAGAGCGCTGGCATGCGGCCGGGCGACTGCTCGGCATCGACCTGACCCAGATCAGCCCTGAAGCCGGACATGCCTGAGCCGGCGACACCCTCCTGGGTCGCCCTTGCCTTTGACTTCGGCCTGAAACGTATCGGCGTCGCCTCCGGCGACTCGATCACGCGGAGCGCCGCGGCCCTGACCACACTCGATCGCCCGGGCGGGCGGCTCGATTGGGCAGCGGTCGAGTCCCTGCTCCGCACCTGGCGCCCCGCGATTTTGGTGGTCGGAGTGCCGTACAATTCTGACGGTTCCCCGGGCTCATTGACCGAACCGGCACGAGAATTCGCGCGGGAGCTACGTGTGCACGCCAGACTCCCGGTTGAACTGATGGATGAGCGCTGGTCCTCCCTCGAGGCGGCAGCACGCCTGAAATGGGCGCGGCAGAGCGGACAGCGCGTGCGGCGGGTGAAGAAAGCAGACGTGGACGCCGCGGCGGCCTGCGTGATCCTGGAGCGCTGGTTCGAAGAAGCGCCGCACGCGCGGACGGATTCATGACCACTGACAAGTTTCAACAAACACGCGACGACGGCTCCCTGCAACACCTCATTACGCTCGAGGGACTCGATCGAAGCCTGCTCGAACGGCTCCTGAAGCGCGCCCAGCAGTTCATCCGGCCGCTCGGTGCACCTGCGATGCGTTCCAATTCTCTTGCCGGTGTTACGGTCGCCAACCTGTTCGGTGAGCCGAGCACGCGCACGCGGGGCTCTTTCGAGCTCGCCGCACGTCGACTCGGCGCCGACATCGTGAACCTCGAGGTTCACCTCTCATCGCGGAGCAAGGGCGAGACCGTGCTCGACACGGTCTACACCCTCGAGGCGATGCAAATCGATGTGATGGTGATGCGCGAGGCAGAACCCGGAGTGCCGGGCCTGGTTGCGCAACATGTCGCACCACACGTGAGCGTGCTGAGCGCGGGCGAGGCGCACCTGTCGCATCCGACGCAAGGCCTGCTCGACGCGCTCACCATCCGTCAGCACAAGGGTGGCTTCGGGTCGCTCAGCGTCGCGATCGTGGGCGATGTCGCGCACTCGCGTGTGGCACGATCTGCGGCGCAGGCGCTGCGGATTCTGGAGGTGGGCGAGCTGAGGATCGTGGCACCACGTGAGTTCATGCCACCGCCGGGCGAATTCGCAGGCGCACAGCGCTTCGACAGCATCGATGCGGGCATCCGCGGCGCGGACGTGGTGATGATGCTGCGCATCCAGAAGGAACGCCTGGCCGAAGGTAGCGCGCTCGACGATGGTGACTATTTCAGACAGTTCGGCTTGAGCTCCGAACGACTCAAGCTCGCCCGCCCGGATGCGATCGTAATGCACCCCGGACCGATGAACCGCGGCGTCGAAATCGAGTCGAGCGTGGCCGACGGCCCGCAGTCGGTCATTCGCCAACAGGTCGCGAACGGCGTCGCGATCCGCATGGCGGTGCTTGAAGCTGTAACCGAAGGCGTGCGGCGCCTGAGGCAGCGGGCGTGAACGCCAGCAACTCCCGAGGCCACCGCAACACCATCTTCGTCGAGCAAGCGCCGGTCCTGGAGCAGACCGCGTACGCGGCGGATCAGTTCGTATTGCGAATCAAGGCACCCAAGTGTGCCGCCAAGGCGACGCCGGGAAGCTTCATCCATCTCACCTGCGACCCCTCGGTACCGATGCGCCGGCCGCTCTCGATCATGCGCGTGGACGCGAAGGCGGGATGGGTCGAAGTGCTCTACAAAGTTGTTGGCCCGGGCCTGAGGCACTTGTCCACCCGACGCGTGGGCGATGGCGTGAGCACGCTGGGGCCGATCGGTACCGGGTTCGTGACACATCCCGACAAGCCGCGCATGCTACTCGTGGGCGGTGGCGTAGGCATTCCGCCGATGGTGTTTCTCGCCGAGCAGTTGCGTGATTCGCGCGCGGCCAGGTGGCAGCCGTTGGTGTTGATGGGCTCGGAGATTCCTTTCCCGTTCCGCGCCCGCCCCTCAACAATCATCGTGCCGGGAATTCCTGCCGGCGTGATTGCGTGCATGCCCCTGCTCGATGATTGGGGCGTCCCGAGCCGGCTCGCGAGCTTTGCGGAGTTCGCGGGTTGCTTCCACGGCTACGTCACGAGCCTCGCATCGACCTGGCTCACCTCGTTGTCGCGCGATGAGCTGAATCAGGTGGAGATGTTCGCCTGCGGACCGACGCCGATGCTCAAGGCCGCCGCCGCGGTAGCGCGCCAGTTCGACATCGCGTGCCAGGTGTCACTTGAGGAATTCATGGCATGCGCGGTGGGTGGCTGTGCCGGTTGCACAGTACTGGTGCAGACCGACGCGGGCCCGGCGATGAAGCGGGTTTGCGTCGACGGGCCGGTATTTGACGCCCGGACCGTGTTTTCCGCCCAAGCCTGAGTCGTGCCGCGCGGGCTCAGAACCGCATCGTGATGCCGAGCTGCGGTCCCTGCGTTACGACGTCGTACACGAAGCCGTCGTTGTCGTAGTCCACGCTGATCGCGCGATACCCCATCATCAGCGAGGTCCGCGGTGACAGAAACCAGTTGAACAGCAACTCGGCCTGCCAGCAAAAATCGGATCCGACACCAAAGCCGCCGATGTTGCCGTGGAACTGGAAGTTCCAGTGTTCGCCGATCGGGAGCGTGAGAATTCCACCGATGATCGGATCCCACCAGTCCACCTTGCCGGAGCGACTGCGCCCGATGGTCTGAAAGTCGACCGAGGCACCGAGCTGGTTGTAGACCGCTCCCACGAGCGACATGAAGATCGGCGCGAGCTGGTAGCCGACATTGAGCTCGACGGCCCATTGATCGACATCCACATCGGCGTTCGGTTGATCGGACGATCCTCCCAGACCCATGTAGATGACATCGGTTCCGTACGACCACGCGCCATAGGTTGCCCGTGCCCGGCCCATGAAGCCGAATTGGAGGTTGCTGAAGATATCGCTCGCGGACGCGTTGACGTCGGCGATGAGGGGCTCGACGCCGGTCTTTCCATCCATCCCCGCACCGAGCATGTAGGCGGAGACTTCCCACTGCCAGCTCCTTGAAGCCTCGGGCTGCACCGACTGAGCCTGCGCGGTGCCTCCGAGCGTCCAGGCGAACGGCAGAATGAAGACCAGCAATCGTCCTGACATGGTGCTCTCCTCGAAGGCGCTGCGGCCTGGCCGGTCCGCCAACGTCGGACAGCAGCTACGCGCACGGAATTAGCCTGCTCGTTACTCCCCGTCAATTGACCTTTGGTGCGCTCGACACGAATGCCGCGCACCTGCAGCGCGTGCGGCCAGGCCTACTTTCGGACGCCTTGAACCACCGAGTAGTAGCCGTAGCTCGGAGTCACATCGATATGATCGAAGCCGGCGTTCATGAGCAGTTGTTTCAACTCCGCAAACGTGAATTGCCGCCCATGCGTGCCCAGGAGCATGACCAGGCTGAACGTGGTGACGGTCACGGGGCCCGTGCCGGAGTCGTCGAGCAGTGCCTCGTGAATGAGAACGCGCCCGCCATCGGCCAGCGCGGCGTGTGCCTTGGCCAGCAGCTGAGCGCAGGTGTCGAAGTCCCAATCGTGCAGGATGTTCGAGAAGAACATCGCGTCGTACCCTCGCGGCCATTCCTGCCGGAACATGTCGACGGCGCGCGTGTCGACGCGTTCGCCGAGGCGAGCTGCGGCAATGTATTCCCCGGCGACCTCGCACATCGCCGGCAGCTCCATGATCGTGCAATGCAGCTGTGGGTGACGTTCCGCGAGGGCGATGCAGAAGCATCCGGAGCCGCCACCAATATCGAGCAGGCGCCTGACGCCGGCAAAGTCGATGTTGCGCGCCATGCCGAGCGCCGCGGGAACAGAATGGCTGTGCATCAACGCCGCGATCATGCGCGCCTGCTTCATCTCGACCTGACCGCTCGCCCAGGCATCGACCGGTCGGTCGTCCCTGCGCCCGGTGGTTGATGTCGGCTCGCCACGCCTGAGCGCCTCCTTCACGGCGTCGTACTGCGGCGACGCTGTGCCCATGCGGCTCAACAGGCCGCCCCAGAAGTAAGGGCTATCGCGCAGCAGGTACAGTCGCGCTACGTCGGTCAGCTGGTAACGACCGTCGTGGCGCACCAACAGGCGCAAAGATACGAACAGCGGCAGCAGGATTTCCGTTCCACGCGTGCTGAGGCCCAGTCTGCCGGCCAATGTGGTATGCGAGGCCGGCGATTTCGCCAGCGATTCAAACACATCGATGTCGACCGCAGCCGTGACCGCAGGCAACCAGTACGCGGACAACCACAGATCCCACATCGGCTTGTCATCAGTCGTGGGCAGTTCGAGGGGCATCGAATGGCTCCTTGTGACACTGCGAACGGGAGTTGCTCAGGTGGTGGACGACAATCATGGAGCTACTCAGCCAGCAGCGTGCAATGCTTTTGGATCGAGCTTGACGGCGAATGCTCGCGGGGAAAGCATTCACGATGCTTGGACAGACGCGGGCGTCGAGGTGCAATCGTAGCCGAATCGGCGCTGCGAGGGAGATCGAGATTGAGAGATAAAGCAGGTGAGGGTCTGCTGAGTTGCGTCGGTCGATGAGCGACAGCTCCAACCTCACCACCGAGCGAGCGACCTTCGTCACGCACCTCGAGTGCGCGATGACCGGAGAGCGCCACGAGCCCGATCGCTTGCACGGACTGTCGACCGCGGGCTATCCCCTGCTGGTCCGCTACGATCTCGAGGCGATCGGCCGAGCACTCGATCGCGATGCTCTGTCGGAGCGCGCCCGCGACTTCTGGCGCTATCGCGAGTTCCTGCCGGTCCGCAACACGCACAACATCGTGTCGCTGGGTGAGTCGATGACACCCCTCGTGACCCTCACTCATCTGCACGACGGACAGGTGCTGGTGAAGGACGAGGGGCGGCTACCGACGGGCTCGTTCAAGGCTCGCGGCCTGGCGGTGGCAGTGAGCATGGCGAAGGAGCTGGGCGTACGGGAAGTCGCGATTCCGACCAATGGCAACGCGGGTGCAGCGCTTGCCGCATATGGCAGCCGTGCTGGCATGAGAGTCACCGCCTATTGCCCCGCCGACACACCCGAAGTGAATGTCGCGGAGATCGCGCTGCAGGGCGCGACTGTTTACCTCGTCGATGGGCTGATCAACGACTGCGGCAAGCTGGTCGCGGAAGGCGTACGTAAGACGGGCTGGTTCGATTTCTCCACGCTGAAGGAGCCGTATCGCATCGAAGGCAAGAAGACGATGGGACTCGAGCTCGCCGAACAACTGGACTGGGAATTGCCGGATGCAATCTTCTATCCGACGGGTGGCGGCACGGGACTGATCGGCATGTGGAAGGCGTTCGAGGAACTCGAGAGCCTGGGCTGGATCGGCACCGGGCGTCCCCGCATGTACGCGGTACAGGCCGCCGGGTGTGCGCCGATCGTTCGCGCCTTCGAGCGTGGCCAGGAACGCGCCGAGCCGTGGGTCAACGCACGCACAATTGCCGCGGGCATACGCGTCCCGGGAGCGATCGGGGATTTTCTGATTCTGCGTGCCGTGCGCGCCTCAGGCGGCAGCGCAATTGCGGTCAGCGACGAGGCCATCGAGCACGCTCGTGCCAAGGTCGCAATGCAGGAAGGCCTGCTGCTGTGCCCGGAGGGCGCGGCCACCTACGCGGCCTATCTGGCGGCGCTGGAGCGTGGGCTGGTTCAGCGTCAGGAGCGCGTCGTGCTCTTCAACTGCGCGTCGGGTCTGAAGTACCCGATGCCAAGTGCCGGTATCGCCATTCCACGAGCGTAAAGGCCGCGGGCCTCGGCCCTCGCAAGCAGCCGGGCACCGGCGCTTCAGCCGAAGTTGATCTTCGCTTCGAGGTTGGTGCGCGAGTCGGCGTTGATGAGCGCTTCTTCGAGCTCGATCTTGCCGGCCTTGAAGAGTGCGTAGAGGGAAACGTCGAAGCTCAGCATGCCGCGCTCGGTGGTGTTGCGCACCGCCTCTTTCACGCCCACCACGTCGCCCTTCTTGATGAGCTCCGAGATGTGTGGCGTGTTCAGCATGACTTCCATGGCGGCAACCCGCTTGCCGTCGCGCGTGCGCACCAGTCGCTGGGAAACGATCGCGCGCATGTACTGCGACAAATCGAGGAACACCTGGCTGTGCTGGTCGCGCGGGAACATGTTGATGATGCGATCGAGCGTTTCGGCGCTGTTGTTGGCATGCAGCGTCGCGATGCAAAGGTGTCCCGTGCCCGCGAGCGTGATCGCCGCTTCCATGCTCTCGCGGTCGCGGATTTCGCCGATCAGGATCACGTCCGGCGCAGCGCGCATCGCACCACGCAGAGCGCGCGCGTAGGACTTGGTATCGAGACCCACCTCGCGCTGGTTGATGATCGACTTCTTGTTGGTATGCAGGAACTCGATCGGATCCTCGATGGTGAGAATGTGATCCGATGAAGTCTCGTTGCGATAGTTGATCATCGCCGCGAGCGTCGTGGACTTGCCCGAACCCGCGGCGCCGACCATCAGCAGCAGTCCGCGCTTCACCATCACCAGGTCTTTGAGAGTGTCCGGATGACCCAGTGCCTCTAACCGCGGCATGTCGGCAGTGATGTAGCGCAACACCATCGCGGGATAGCCACGCTGGTGGAAAACGTTCACGCGAAAGCGCCCCAGGCCCGGCTCGGAGATCGCGAAGTCGATCTCCATCTCCTCGTTGAAGTACTCGACCTGCTCGGGGGTCATGAGGCCATAAGCGGCCTGGCGCACCGTCTCGGGGCTCAGGATCTGCTTGTTCACCGGCATGATCTGGCCTTCGATCTTGATCTTGACCGGTGCATTGGAAGTGAAGAACAGGTCCGAAGCCTTTTTCTCCACCATCAGCTTGAACAGAGGCTTGGTATTGAGAATCTGGGCCGCTGCCCCGGATGCATCTTCGGCTTCTTGCATGGGGGCCCCTTTGCTCATCAGAACACCTTGCCTTCGCCTTCTTCGAGAATTCTGAGCGAGGCAGCGCCTTCGGTTTCAGATTTCATTTCGCGCTTGCTTTCGAGCTTGATACGCAGGCGCAACTCGTTCTTCGAATCCGCGTTGCGCAACGCATCTTCATAGGAGATGAGCCCGGCCTCGTACAAGTCGTAGAGCGCCTGGTCGAAGGTCTTCATGCCGAGCCGGTTGGAGCGCGACATGACTTCCTTGATCTGTGCGACTTCGCCTTTGAAGATCAGGTCCTGGATCAGCGGCGAATTCAGCATGATTTCCATGGCCGCGATGCGGCCCGTGCCGGTCTCGCGCGGAATCAGGCGCTGCGAAATCATGGCGCGCATGTTGAGAGACAGGTCCATCAGGAGCTGCTCGCGCCGCTCGTCGGGGAAGAAGTTGATGACGCGGTCCAGCGCCTGGTTGGCGCTGTTGGCATGCAGCGTTGAGAGCACCAGGTGACCGGTTTCGGCGAACTGGATGCCGTACTCCATCGTGTCGCGGTCGCGGATCTCGCCGATCAGGATCACGTCCGGCGCCTGGCGCAGTGTGTTCTTGAGCGCCATGTGCCAGGACTCGGTATCGACTCCCACCTCGCGGTGCGTGATGACGCAGCCGCGATGCGGGTGAATGTACTCAACCGGGTCCTCGATGGTGACGATATGGCCACGCGTCTTTTCGTTGCGATGCCCGACCATCGCCGCGAGCGTGGTGGACTTGCCGGAGCCCGTACCGCCGACGACGATCACCAGTCCGCGCTTGGACAGCACGACTTCACGGAGGATCGGTGGCAGTTCGAGCTCTTCGAAGGTTGGAATCTTGGCATTGATGGTGCGCAATACCGCGCCGATCATTCCCTGCTGCACGAAGGCGCTGACGCGAAAGCGCCCGATGCCGGGCGGCGCGATGGCAAAGTTGCACTCCTTGGTGGAGTCGAACTCGCGCGTCTGCTTGTCATTCATGATGGCGCGCACCAGCGTCGCGCTCTGCTCGGGCGTGAGGATCCGGTCGCTTTGCGGACGGATCTCGCCGTCGATCTTGATGGCTGGTGAAAACCCGGACGTGATGAACAGGTCCGAGCCCTTCTTGTCGACCATGCGTTTCAGCAGGTCCTGCATCAGCTTGATGGCTTGATCACGATCCATGAGCTGACCTCAGGCGCAGCGCGCGCTTCAGATCTGGTCCTTGTTCTGGGCCTTGTACCGCGCCTCTTCCTTGCTGACGACGCCCTTGGCCATGAGTTCGGTCAGGCATTGGTCGAGGGTCTGCATGCCCTGCGCCTGGCCGGTCTGGATCGACGAATACATCTGCGCGATCTTGCCTTCGCGGATCAGGTTCCGGATCGCAGGAGTGCCGATCATGATCTCGTGCGCCGCGATGCGGCCGCCGCCAATGCGCTTCATGAGTGTCTGCGAGATCACTGCGCGCAGCGATTCGGACAGCATCGCGCGCACCATTTCCTTTTCGGCTGCCGGGAACACGTCGACGATGCGGTCGATGGTCTTGGCAGCGGAACTCGTGTGCAGGGTGCCGAACACCAGGTGGCCGGTCTCGGCCGCGGTGAGTGCCAGGCGGATTGTCTCGAGATCGCGCATTTCGCCGACCAGGATGACGTCGGGGTCTTCTCGCAACGCGGAGCGCAGTGCCTCACTGAAGCCGAGGGTGTCGCGGTGCACTTCGCGCTGGTTGAGGAGGCAGCGCTTGCTCTCGTGCACGAACTCGATCGGGTCCTCGATCGTGATGATGTGATCGGGACGGTTGTCGTTACAGTGATTGACCATGCTGGCAAGCGTGGTCGACTTGCCCGAACCCGTCGGTCCAGTGACCAGCACCAGGCCGCGGGGCAGCATGCACAGATCCTTGAAGATCTTGGGTGCCGCAAGGTCATCGAGCGTCAGGATTGCGGACGGAATATTGCGGAACACGGCGCCGGCACCGCGGTTCTGGTTGAACGCGTTGACGCGAAAGCGCGCGAGCTTCGGAATCTCGAAGGAAAAGTCGGTCTCGAAGAACTCTTCGTAAGCCTTCCGTTGCTTGTCATTCATGATGTCGTACACCATGCTGTGCACTTCCTTGTGCGTCAGCGCTGGCATATTGATCCGCTTCATGTCGCCGTCCACGCGGATCATGGGCGGCACGCCCGCGGACAGGTGCAGGTCCGAAGCGTTGTTCTTGACGGCGAACGCCAGCAGTTGCGCGATGTCGACTGCCATTCGAGCTCCCTGAGTCCGGATTTTGCCCGGACGCGCCTACGCGTCCGGCTGCTCACCGGTCGAAAAAAAGCGGCGCCAGTATAGCGGAGCCCTATCGCACCCAATATGTTAATTGTTCCGCAGAATTGGGCCGAAAACGTAATCGAGGTGCGTTCGCGCATCGCTTCGGCGGCGCAAAGTGCCGGTCGTGACCCGACGCACGTCACACTCGTGGCCGTGAGCAAGGCGCAACCCGCTGCAGCGGTCCGCGCCGTGCATGCGCTCGGAGTGACGGACTTCGGTGAGAATTACCCCCAGGAAGCGCTGCCGAAAATCGCAGCCCTGGAGCGCGAACGTCTTGACTGGCACTTCATTGGCCGGGTTCAGTCGAACAAGACACGCCCGATCGCGACGCACTTCTCCTGGGTGCACAGCATCGATCGCGTCGCGGTCGCGCACCGTCTGAGCGAGCAAAGGCCATACCACGCACCGCCACTGCAGATCTGTCTGCAGGTGAAGCTGCTCGCGGAACCCGGCAAAGCAGGCGTCATGCCGGACGAGCTCGCGGCGCTTGCAGGCGAAGTTGCGTGCCTGGAGCGGCTGAAACTGCGCGGCCTGATGTGCCTCCCGCCGCCGAGCGCGGATGCGACGCGCCAGCGCTCAGTGTTTCGCCGCCTGCGCGAACTGCGCGATGAGCTGAACGCCGCGGGCCACGCGCTGGATGTCCTGTCGATGGGCATGAGCGCAGACTTTGAAGCCGCAATCGCGGAAGGCGCGACTCACGTACGCATCGGTACCGCGATCTTCGGTGCGCGCCCCGTTTCCACCAAGGGGGAAACCTGATGCAACTGCCTCAAATCGCATTCATCGGCGCCGGCAACATGGGCCGCGCCCTGATCGGCGGGCTGACGCGCAACGGCGTCGATCCGGCGCGCCTGGTGGTGGCCGATCCGTCCGATGAGCAACTGCAGGTCGCACGCTCGCAATTCGGCGTGCGTGTGGCTGCCGATAATCGAGCCGCGGTGCACGACGCCGGAGTCGTGATCGTCGCTGTCAAGCCGCAGGTCATGCGCGACACGATGAGCATGCTCGCGGACACAGTGGCGGTACGGCGCCCGTTGGTGATTTCGGTTGCCGCCGGGATTCGCATCCAGGCGATCGCGACCTGGCTCAATGGCCACGAACGGATCGTCAGAACCATGCCCAATCGGCCGGCTCTGCTTGGATGTGGCGTGACCGCACTCTTCGCATCCAATCGCGTCGGCGGTGACGACCGCGCGCTCGCGAGCACAATCCTGGGCTCGGTCGGGCCTACTGTCTGGCTGGAGCGGGAGGAGCTGATCGACGTGGTCACCGCTGTGTCCGGCAGCGGACCTGCATACTTCTTCCGCCTGACAGAGCTCCTGGAGCAGGCAGGGCGTGAGCTCGGACTGCCCGCCGAGGTCGCGCATACGCTCAGTATCGAGACCGCCTACGGCGCGGGCTGCATGGCACATCAGGGGGCCAGCGATCCGGCTGAGCTTCGTGCCCAGGTCACTTCCAAGGGTGGAACCACCGAGGCCGCCTTTCGAGAGCTTGAGGCTGGGGACCTGCGTGGTATCGTGACGCGCGCCGTGGCGGCGGCAGCCCGCCGCTCGGCGGAGCTGGCCGAGCAGTTCGGCGGCTGAACAGGTGCAACTGAACGACGAGATACGATGGACGCTATCCGCTTCATCATCAGCGCATTGCTGTCACTGGTCTTCTTCGCATTCCTGCTGCGCGTGATCCTGCAGCTCGCGCGGGCCGACTTCCGCAATCCGATCTCGCAGGCGGTCGTGCGAGTCACCAATCCTCTGGTCCTGCCGTTGCGCCGCGTGATCCCCCCGGTAGGCAAGGTCGACCTCGCCTCGATCGTGGCGCTGCTGCTGGTGGAACTGGCCGTCGTTTCGCTGCAGCTGTGGCTGTACACCGGGAGCGTCCCCCCGGGCCGCGAACTGCTGGTTCGTGTGGCGATCGACCTGGCTCACAGCGTCATCTGGTTCTACGTCATCGCTCTCTTCATCTACGTCGTGCTCAGCTGGGTCGCACCCGGGACTTACAGTCCGGCCTCAGCACTGCTCGACAGGATTTGCGAGCCGCTGGTCGCGCCGGTGAGAAAAATCGTGCCGCCGATCGGCGGCCTGGATCTTTCCGTAGTGTTCGTCACCATCCTGCTGCTCGCGCTTCTCAAGCTCTTCTGAGCATCGGACCCAACGCGCTCAATCTGGGCGCGCAAGGGCTTACGTCGATGTGCGAAGCAAGAATCTTGCCTCGTGTCGTCGGCGATTGCCGACGTTGGGCCGACGCTGGCCGACTTCGGGTGATGCGCGCGGGGCTTGAAATCTAGGCATTCGCGCATCTTCAGCAGAAAAAAATAGTTGCCGCGAAGCCTTCCGCTGCGGTTTTTTTGTGCTATTTTGCCGCCCGGCTTCAAACCGGGCGCAAAGCCCGCACCCAAGAAACACAGGAGATTCAGAGATGGCGAAAAAGAATGCTGCACCGACCAAGTCCGAGATCCTTGCCCAGATTGCCAAGGAGACTGAACTTTCCAAGAAGCAAGTCGGTGCCGTGTTTGATTCCCTCGCCGGCGCGGTCAAGAAGAGCCTGCGCAGCCACTCATTGTTCACGCTGCCAGGCCTGCTCAAGATGAAAGTCGTCAAGAAGCCTGCGACCAAGGCGCGCGAAGGCGTCAATCCGTTCACCGGGGAAAAGATGATGTTCAAGGCCAAGCCCGCCAGCAAGAAGGTGCGGATCATGGCCCTGAAGAACCTCAAGGGATTCGTGAACTAAGAGTTCACGCACCGAGCGACTCCGGGGCGGCGAGACCGCTCCGGAGCTTTCAGCTCCGCCTCCCTTCCTCGCCCACAAACGCAAACACCGCCCCCTTCAGCTCCTGCAAGCGTCCGTGAAAGAAATGCGTGACGCCGGGCAGCACCGTTACTTGCGGCGGGGGCGTTTGCGCCGCGGCCCAGGCGATCACCGCCTGATAGTCGACGAGCTCGTCCTGATCCCCTTGGACCAGTAGCCAGCGTGTTGCGGGCCCCGGCGTCGGGCCCGTCTCGAGTCGCTGTATCGCGGGCGCGACGGTAATCAACACGCCAGCTGAACGTGCTGCGCACGCCCGCACCGCTACTGAAGCACCGAAGGAAAATCCGGCGAGCCACAAGCCGGCGCCCGGCCAGCGCGCGAAGCTCCAGTCAATCACCGCGATCGCGTCGTCTGTTTCGCCGCTACCGCCGTCGAATTCACCCGCGCTGCGCCCCACACCACGGAAGTTGAAGCGCACCGTCGGCACGCCGAGCTCCTGAAAGGCGCGCGCGAGCGTGTGGGTGACCTTGTTGTCCATCGTCCCACCGAACTGGGGATGCGGATGACAGACGACACCGCAGCGGGTCACTGGGCTCAGACCGGGATCCTCGATTACGGCCTCGAGATCGCCGGCCGGGCCCGGGATCGCTACGCGCACCGGTTGCGGTGGACGGAACGGCATGACTAGGGCAGCTCTGCACCGGTTTTGTGGAGCGCGTTGCGTCGCCAACGGTGCAGATGCTAGGCGCATCGCGCAGCCAATGGTCGCTTCCATTGGCAAGCGATGCAACGACGCAGCTGCCCGTTCGCGACGCAACCCGTACGGGACCCGGCCTCGGCAGCCGGCGGCGTGGCGCCCACAAAACCGGTGCAGAGCTGCCCTAAGCATTGTGCCCGGCTTCGTGGCGCCGGACCTATTGCCCCGCCCGACAGGTTCTGAAATGCTCCGGCGCCGCAGCGTCTCTCGGAGCATCGGCATGCAGATCGAATCCCCGGATTTCAAGGATCAGTCGCGCATCCCGGGGGTGTTCGCCTTGGCCGTCCCCGATCCGAAGACCCATATCCGCCTGAGCGAGAACCGCAATCCCGGCCTGCGCTGGCGTGATGTTCCGGGTGGCACGCGCACACTCGTGCTGTTGTGCGTCGATCCGGACGCACCCACGCGGCCCGATGACGTCAACAAGGAAGGGCGTGTTGTGCCGAGGACACTGCCGCGTGCAAATTTCTATCACTGGGCACTGGTCGATGTACCGCCGACGGTGAGCGAAATCCGCGCCGGAGTGTGCTCCACCGGAATCACTGCGCATGGCAAACAGCATCCGCCAGGCCCGGTGGGCTCCAGACAGGGCCTCAACGACTACACGGGCTGGTTCGCGGGAGATGTTGCCATGCAGGGCCAATGGTTTGGCTACGACGGCCCATGCCCGCCCTGGAACGATGAACTGCTCCACCACTACAACTTCGTGCTCTACGCGACCGATCTTGCGCGTTGCCCGGTGGAGGGTGCGTTCACCGGCGCACAGGTGGAAGCGGCGATCAAGGGACACGTGCTCGCCGAAGCACGGCTCACCGGCACCTACTCTCTGAATCCGGGCGTGAGCTGACCCCAACCGGTAGCAGACCGGCTCAGCGAATTTCCCACTGACCCTGCGCGACCTGGCAACCGCGGCGCGTGACGGTCTGCGCCTTGCCGTTGGCAGTCGAACGCAACTTGAACACGCGGCAGCTGCGGCCGTCGATCTGTTCTGAGCCCGTCGGCGTCAGCACATAGGCGACGCCCGCCTGATCGTTGCGCCACTGGACGCTCTGGCCGGGCTGCGCCAGCTCGAGCGCCTGCCCGATGCAACCCTGATCCCGTTCATCGAGCTCCTTGCCGATCTTCGAACCGACTAATGCGCCGACTGCCGCGCCAATGATGGTCGCAACTACCCGGTCTTCGGGTTTCGCGACTTCGTGCCCGATCGTGCCGCCGACGACACCGCCGAGCACGGCGCCGACTTCTTCGCGATTGCAATGGCCGGAGGTGATCTCGTAGTCACTTGGCCAGCGAGTCCCTGTATAGCCGACGTAATACGAATCATGTTTCGCACGCCAGCCGTGAGCTGGAGCATGCGCTGGCGGGTCGGCCAACAGGACAGACGCGACCAGCATCAGAGTGCTGGCCGCAAACAATCGGACCGGCCGCAACGCGGGGGTCATGGATTTCATTTGATTTCCTCCCTGCAGCCAGCTCACGGTGGAGGCGGCGGCGCGAAATTGATGGTGGTGATCAGATTCGATTGCACCGTGGCAGTCTGCGGCGCCGAGAAGACCAGCGCGTCATCGTTGGCGGGATCATCGTCGCTGCACGTGAAGGCTGCGGTGTAGCTCCCCGCAGGCAGGAATGCCGCATGATATTCGTACTGCGTGGCGCCGGTGACCACGTGCACGGCCGCGACCGTCATGGGATCAACATCCGTACCAGCGGTCAGGTCTTCGATGTCGTCCGGCACGATGTTGGCGCCCGAGAATACGTAGACCTTCGGCATGCACTCTGCTGTTACCAGGCCTGCGTCGACCAGACCGGCGATCGCCCCGACGTTGGCGTTATCGACCACGCGCAGGGTTGGACGCATCAGCACTGCCTGCGTGCAATCCAGCCCCGAGCCTTGCTGACCCGGCGGTGCGTGTAGCGATTCATTCAGATTGAAATCGACGGTGAGCGCGATACTTCCGTCTGCAGGCAGATTGAAGCCGCGATTGAGCTTAAGGCCCGACTCGGCACCGCTCGGCACCTCCAGCTCGCATTCCGCACCGGTGCTGGTGACGAGATACGAGTCGCGCACACCCGCCGCGTTGTCGACGATCAGCCGCAGCCACTCGTAACGACCGGCCGGCAGCGTGACTCCGTCGAGAAGCAGCGCCGCGCGCCCGTCCTGGAATTCCAGCAGATTGAACTGACGTGGAGTGGGCATGAGGTCATGCACGATCTCGGGCCCCTGGCCTTCGCGCTTGAACGCGACGCCACTGAACTGCACGACGACGCTAGTGGCATCATCGATGGGAGCATCCGTCACCCCTAGAGTGAGCGTGCCCGTTCCTTCTGAGGATCCAGATCCGCCGCAGCCGAACAGAGTGCCAACACTCAAAGCGAGAAGCAGCGGCGCTACAGATCGAGTCCAGGTGTTCATTGCGCGTAGTCCTGGTCATTTCGACTTCCATCAAACATGGAGGCGAGTTTGAAGAGCGCGCAGCGCACACCGCAACTGTCGCGGAACACCGACTCGCGAATCGTGGGCGCAACAGATTGCAAACGCAGGATCTGTGACGTGGTTGACAGAACGTGATGCAGCTTCGTGCTGCTGCCACGTCGGCAGCCAGCGGCACTGCACTGTCTTCTTCTATTGCTTGTAGACGACCCCGTCCTTCATCACGAAGGACACGCGCTGCAGTACCGTGATGTCGCTGAGCGGATCTCCGGGCACGGCGACGAGATCCGCCAGCTTGCCCTTCTCGATGCTGCCCAAGCGGTCGTCGATCTTCAGGTACTTCGCCGGCACCATCGTCGCGGCTTTGATCGCCTCCATCGCCGGCATGCCGCCTTCCACCATGTACTGGAACTCGCGCGCGTTGAGGCCATGCGGAAAGACGCTCGCATCCGTTCCGAACATGATGCGCACACCGGCCTTGTAGGCCTCCGCAAAAGTTTTTTGCAGCTGCGGCCCGATGGTGAGCGCCTTGGCGCGCACGATCTCGGGATATGCATCAGGCTTCTGCGCCTGCTCGTAGACCCAGCGACCGGCACTGAGCGTTGGCACGTAATGCGTGCCCTTGCTCTTCATCAGCAACATCAGGTCGTGATCCATGAACGTGCCATGCTCGATCGAATCGATGCCGGCGTTCACCGCGCGCCGCATGCCCTCGAGCCCATGCGCGTGCGCGGCAACCGTCAACCCGTAGTCGTGAGCGGTATTGATGATGGCGTGCAGCTCCTCATCGTTGAACTGCGGCGCCTGCCCGCTCTTCGCGATGCTGAGCACGCCGCCCGTCACGGTGATCTTGATGACATCCGCGCCTTCCTTGTAGTGCTGACGCACCGCGCGCATCGCTTCGGCCGGACCATCGACGACGTTGTCCTCGACGCCAGGGCCGGCAATCAGATGCGGCCCCCATCCGTTGGTGAAATCGCCGTGCCCGCCGGTGCTCGCGATGATGCGGCCTGCGGCGAAGATGCGTGGACCGGGCACTTTCCCGGCGTTGATCGCGTTGCGCAGGCTGAAGGCGACGTTGTACATGATGTCGCCACAATCGCGTACGGTCGTGAACCCCGCCTTGAGAGTGCGTTCCGCATACACGACACCGTCAAGCGCATAGTCGGATGGAGATTTCTTGTAGCGCGCCAGCTCGTAGCCGGGATTCGCTTCTTCGGTGAGGTGGACGTGCATATCCATCAGGCCCGGCAACACGGTCGCGTTGCGCAGGTCCACGACCTGATCCTGCGCACCGGCGCTGCGAAAGCCGGCGTCTATGGCGGTGATGCGATTGCCCTCCACCACGATCGTGACGTTGTCCGCCGCCCGGTTGCTGACACCGTCAATGAGGTGACCGGCCTGAATGAGTGTCGCCGCGTGCGACGGGATGGCGAGCCAACATGCGAGCAGCAGTGCCGCTACACGTCCCTGGACGTGCACCACGCTGTGCCGCGATTTGATCACGTAGCGGGAGCCTGGTTTTCGATGCCAACGAGCTCGACGTCGAACACCAGCGTCGCGCCGGGCGGAATCACGCCACCGGCACCCCGATCGCCATACGCCAGCGCGGCCGGAATCGTCAGGCGTCGCTTGCCGCCGACCTTCATGCCCACGACACCCTGGTCCCATCCCTGGATCACCTCGCCTGCACCGAGCTGGAAGCGGAACGGCTCATGGCGATCCAGCGAGCTGTCGAACTTCTTGCCCTTATGATCCGGCGCCGCCAGCCTCGTACAGCCAGCCCGTGTATTGCATGACCGCCGTTGCTCCGGGCGCGATCGCAGCTCCATTACCGGGCGCGAGATCGACGCTTTGCAGTTCGGTCGGAGGTGGCACCACCGCCGGTGGTGCGGCGGGTTTCGCCGCGTCCTGGTCGTTGCAAGCTGCGCACAGCAGGACGATGAGCGGCCACGCGAGCCGCGCTTGGAACATTTTCATCGGAAATCCTCGAGATATTGGGAAGATTACTTTGAATCCTTCTTCGCGAAATCGAGCGCCGCGGAGTTGATGCAATAGCGCAAGCCGCTCGGCTGCGGGCCATCATCGAACACGTGGCCGAGGTGCGCGCCGCAATTGGCGCACGTCACCTCTGTACGCACCATGCCATGGCTTTGATCGGTGTGCGTGCGCACATGGTCCCCGGCGAGTGGCAGCCAGAAACTTGGCCAGCCCGAACCCGAATCGTATTTGTGCTCGGAGTCGAAAAGCTTGGCGCCACAAACGATGCAGCCGTAGGTGCCTTTGTCCTTGTTATATGTGTACGTACCGGTGAAGGCGCGCTCCGTGCCCTTCTCCTGCGTCACTTGGTATTGCTCCGGCGTGAGACGCTTACGCAGCTCCGCGTCGTCCGGCTTTGCGTTCCCCATGATTCGCTCCATGTTCTGCAGCCACAGGCGTTGCGGCCGGCAACAGGCGGGCGATTATCTCAGAGCGTGGCGAAATTACGAGACTGTCAGCTGGCCGCGCCCGGATTCGCTCCGGCACCGAGCGACAGCAGCAGTCGGTTCAGCCTGCGCACATAGTCGGCTGGATCTTCGAGCTGAGCACCGTCGGCCAGCGCGGACTGATCGAAGAGCAGCAGAGCCAGCTCCTTGAAACGTTCCGCATCGCCGAGACTGTCCAGGTATTTCACCAACGGGTGTTGCACGTTGAGTTCCAGCACCGGCTTGGCGACCGGGGCTGTCTGGCCAACCGATTCCAGGATCCGCTGCATCGAGCGGCTGAGATCGTGCTCACCCAGCACCAGACACGCCGGTGAATCGGTCAGGCGACTGCTGACACGGACTTCTCCCACCCGCTCACCCAACACGTCCTTCACGCGCCGCAGGAACGTCTTGCTTTCCTTCAGATCCGATTCCCTGATCTTGCGATCCGCCTCGCTGAACAGCGCACCGAGTTCCAGATCGCCGCGCGTCACATCCTGCAGCCGCTTGCCCTCGAACTCGCTGAGCTGCGCCACCAGCCATTCATCGACGCGATCGCCGAGCAGCAGTACTTCGACTCCCTTGCGGCGGAAGATCTCCAGGTGCGGGCTGGAGCGCGCTGCGGAAACGCTGTCCGCCACCAGGTAGTAGATGCGGTCCTGTCCGGGCTGCATGCGCTTGAGGTATGCCTCGAGCGGCTGATTCTGCTCGTTGCTTTCCTGGTGAGTGGTGGCGAAACGCAGCAACTTCGCGATTCGCTCGCGATTCGCCGGATCCTCGGCGAGACCTTCCTTCAGCACGCGGCCGAATTCGTTCCAGAATGCCTGGTACTTCTCGAGCTCTTCGCTGGCGAGCCGGGCCAGCAGATCGAGCACGCGTCGCGCCAGCGCCGAGCGCATGCCTTCGATTTCCGGGGACTCCTGCAGCAGCTCGCGCGATACGTTGAGCGGCAGGTCGCCAGAATCGATCACACCCTTCACGAACCGCAGGTACAACGGCAGGAACTGCTCAGCGTCATCCATGATGAAGACGCGTCGCACGTACAGCTTGACGCCGCGCGGCGCCTCGCGCTGCCACAGATCGAATGGCGCATGCGCGGGCACGTAAAGAAGGCTCGTGTATTCGCGCTTGCCTTCGACCTTGTTATGGCTCCAGGCGAGCGGCGCGGTGTGATCGTGCGAAACGTGCTGGTAGAACTCGCGGTATTCGTCGTCCGTGATTTCGGTACGCGGGCGCGTCCACAGCGCTTGCGCATGGTTCACGGTTTCATATTCGCCCGAGGAGGATCCTTCCTGGAGCATGCGTACCGGCAGCGCGATGTGATCCGAATAGCGGCGCACCAGGCTGCGCAGCGTGAAGCCGTCGGCAAACTCGCGCGCGTCGCTCTTGAGGTGCAGCACGACGCTCGTGCCGTGTCGCTCGCGCGTCACGGTTTCGACCGTGAATTCGCCCTCGCCGGTCGATTCCCAGTGCACTGCCTCTGCGGCCGCGGTGCCGGCCTTGCGTGAGAGCACTTCGACGCGATCGGCCACGATGAAGGCGGAATAAAAGCCCACGCCAAACTGACCGATGAGGCGCGAGTCCTGCTGCTGATCGCCCGTGAGACGGCTGAAGAATTCCGCGGTGCCCGACTTCGCGATGGTACCGAGCTGCTCGACGATCTCGGCGCGGTTCATGCCGATGCCGTTGTCGGTGACCGTGACGGTGCCGGCCTTGGCGTCGTAGTCCACGGTGATTGCGAGCTCGGGCTCCTCGCCCAGCAGCTCGGGCCTGGAGAGCGCCTCGAAACGCAGCTTGTCAGCCGCATCCGAGGCGTTGGAGATGAGTTCGCGCAGGAAGATCTCCCTGTGGCTGTACAGGGAGTGGATCATCAACTTGAGGAGCTGCTTTACCTCAGCCTGAAAGCCGAGTGTTTCGCGCTCGACGACAGTAGCCATCCGCTTGCATCTCGAAGAGTTTGCAGGCGGCGAATTCTGGGGCCGGAGCGCGCGATGTCAAGGCGTCCTGCCAGGTTCAGCGCGACAACCGACGTAATCGCGGTTGCCTGAAGCAGAGACGACCTAGCGAAGGATGGTTGTAGCGGAGAAGTCAACATCGACCGGCCAGTCGCAACGCAGGCCTAGCCATGCCTGGCGCAGGCAGCCGAACCAGTCGTCGATCTCATCCCAGACCTGAAGCAGCACTTCCATTTGAGACTATCCTTGCGCCGGAGACGGCGAGCGCAATATAGGCGGGCGCCGCATTCGGCCGGCGTGAGGACGATCACAGGCCAGCGCGAGTCGCCAATTGGAGTCAGCCTTTGCTTGCGCCGCGTAGGATGGCTGCGTAGGCTCCTTGGCCCACAGCGTGCTCCAGCGCACACTGTGCTTCCCATGCAGCGTATCGTCGTCCTCAACCCCAAAGGCGGATCTGGCAAGACGACCATCGCCATCAACCTCGCCAGCTACTACGCCGTGCACGGGCTGCGACCGGTGCTGATGGACTTCGATCCGCAGGGCTCCACCATGCGCTGGCTCAAGAAGCGCAGCATCCAGCAGCCGCCGATCCATGGCATCGCCGCTTACGAGGTCAACAACCGCACCACACGCAGCTTCCACCTGCGCGCGCCCGGGCGACGCGCAACGCGTGGTCATGGATACCGCAGCGGCAATCACCTCGCACCAGATGCCCGAGCTGGTACGCGGGGCCGACGCCATTCTCGTGCCCGTGTTGCCCTCCGACATCGACATCCACGCCTGCTCGAAATGCATCGCGGACCTGTTGCTGGTCGCCAAGGTCAAGCGCAACGAGAACCGCATCGCGGTGATCGCCAATCGCGTGCGCAAGCACACGCTGATCTACCAGTCGCTGATGCGCTTTCTCGCCACGTTGCAGATTCCGATCGTGGCCACCTTCCGCGATTCGCAGAACTACATCCGCGGCGCCGAGCTCGGGCTCGGCATCCATGAGATGAAACCCTACCTGGTGCGCGAAGACACCGATCAATGGGATCCGCTGGTGAGATGGCTCGAAGCGTGCGGTATGCAGCGCCCCGTGGCGCCAGTCGCGCAACCTGCAGCAGGGGCGGAGCCGGTCGGCGTGGAGCCGGATGAAGTCAGCGTGGAAGAGCCGGCTCCGGACGGGAGCCTGGCGCTATGAAAAAAGGCTATTTCTCGCTCTTATCGAAAGAACCGCGAACCTTGTCCGCCCAGTTCTTGTAATTGCTCCAGCTGTTGAGATTGCGCGTGATCGCCGAGTGGCGGCCGCCGCCTTTCTGCTGCGCACGGTTGAGCCAGCTCGTATACGCCTCCAACGTCTCCGCCTTGCCGCGCGGAGCGAGTTCATCCGCACCGCGGCGCGGACCGTTGACGTCGTTTCGATAAGTCTTGCTGTCGCTCATCCGATATCCCATGCCAGATTGCAGGGGACAGTACTGCCCACCCCTACCCCACGACAGGAACTGGTTCACACGCATCCGGGACCTGCCGACGAACGCGGGCGAGTGCGACTGGCGTCGCACCGATAATGCAATTCCGGGTTATGTCCGCTGCGATCGCCGTGCCGGGCGCGTGACGCCGCGCACGCCGCGATCAGGCGTGTTTATCGAGCTCCTCGCCCAACAACGCAGCGAACAATGGACGCATGTCGGCGAGCGACTGATCAATCGCGGTCGGGAGCAGCGTGGTGTAAGCGTCGAGGAGCACCACGGCGTTGCGAGCCGGATCGCTTCCCGTTGCAGCGCCGATGCGCTTCGCGAGACCACGGTTGACCGTGTGCAACTCGGCGTACGCTTGCTTGAGCCCGTCGAGTTTCAGATCTGCCGGCGCGCCGTTTCCAGCCTTCAGAATCTGGGCCAGCGCGTACATCGTGACCGAGCGATAGATGGTCTCCAGTTCGCTCGCCAACGGCACGTGAAACCTTGCCATCGGGCGCAGGAATTCGGTCCGCGGGCAGCCGCTGGTCGCCATGATCAGACCGAGCAGCGAGCTCAGGGCCTGTTGCGCAGCGGTTTCCTGGGTCACGACACGCTCCACGATATGCACGTCGACCCGCACCTGGTCATAGGACACGAGCCGTTCCAGGCGCTCGATGATCCCGACCAGCTGAACTGCTACTGGACACTGCGGGTGCGCGCTCGCCTGGAGCGGACAGTTGTCGCATTGGTTGAAACCGAGTGCGGTCCAGAATGGCAGCTCGGGCGGATGCGGATTGAGGAGACGAAAATCGCGAGGATCGAAGAACAGATCGAAGACTTCGCGCCTGCCATCCGGGAGCTGGAAGCGGTAGCGGACGCGCAGCGGACCCATGGCGCAATCATGGCGCGTCGCGCGCCATTGGGCCAGCGGCTTCTTCAGCTCACCAGTCGATAGCAGGGCTGGTAGTGACCATTGGCAATCTTCATGCGCCGCTCGGCCACGAACCCAGTCAGCAGCGTATCGAGCGCCGCGACGATGGAACGATCACCACGAATCTCGAAGGGTCCGTATTTCTCGATGGCGCGCACGCCGGCTTCCTTGACGTTCCCGGCCACGATCCCGGAGAAGGCGCGCCGCAGGTTCGCGGCTCGCTGGTGCACTGGCTGATCCGCTCCCAGCTCGAGCGCACGCATGTTCTCGTGCGTAACCTCGAAAGGCAGCTGGAGCTCCCGTGGAATGCGCAGCAGCCAGTTGAAGTTGTACGAGTCGTTCGACTGGTGTCGCCACTCGCGTACCTGTTCCGTGCCGTTCACCAGTGCCCGGGCAGTTCCGGCGGGGTCGCCCGCCATGATCCGGTAACGCTTCTGCGCTTCAGCGCCGAGGGTCGTGCCGATGAAGCGATTGATCTGCTCGAAGTAGCCAGCACTCTCGGCGGGCCCGGTGAAGATTACCGGGAAGGGCTGAGTGGCATTGGCCGGATCGAGCAGGATGCCGAGCAGATAAAGAATCTCCTCTGCGGTGCCAGCTCCGCCCGGAAACACCACGATGCCGTGCGCCACGCGCGCGAACGCCTCGAGGCGTTTCTCGATGTCCGGCATGATCACGAGGTGGCTGACGATCGGGTTCGGCGGCTCCGCGGCGATGATGCCGGGTTCGGTGATGCCGATATAGCGACCGGATTGGATGCGCTGCTTGGAATGGCCAATCGTGGCGCCTTTCATCGGACCTTTCATCGCCCCCGGACCACACCCGGTCGAGACGTCGAACCCTCGCAGGCCGAGCTCGTAGCCGACCTTCTTGGTGTAGTCGTACTCCTCGCGGCTGATGGCATGCCCGCCCCAGCACACGATGAGGTTGGTCTTGCCGCGCACATCGAGAATGCGTGCGTTGCGCAGGATGTGAAACACGGCGTTGGTGATGCTCGCCGGGTCCTTGAGATCGAACCGCCCGCTGTCGATGATCTCGCTGCCGATGTAGATGACGTCGCGCAGCACCGCAAACAGGTGCTCCTTGATGCCCTGGATCATCTCCCCATCGACGAAGGCGGTTGCCGGGGCGTTGCGCAACACCAGCTTGATGCCCCAGGTCTGGTGTTCGATGCGGATATCGAAATCGCGATAGCGTTCGAAGACGTCCTTCGCGCTATCGATCTCGCTGCCTGAGTTGAGTACTGCGAGCGCACATTTGCGAAACAGCTCGTAGGTGCCCCCACGCCCGCTGTCGAGGAGCTTGGCGACTTCCGCCTGCGAGAGATTTTCGAGACTGCCCTTGGGTGTGACTCGAGCGTCTACAAAATCGGAAATGACGATACTGGTTTCCACTACACGGCGCGGCCGCAGCCTGCGGCCTCGATATTCAAGGCAGGATTTCGATCGGCGTGTCCGCGCCGGTACTCAGCCAGATTTCGACCATATCGGAATTTGAAACCGCGATGCAGCCGTCCGTCCAATCCCGGTCATAGTACTCGGGCGGGTGCCTCAGGCGATTGGGCAAGCCGTGAATCATGATCAGGCCACCGGGAGCATAGCCGAGCTGGCGGGCGCGGCGGATGTCCTGGTCGCTCGGATAGGAAATCTGGATCGACAGAAAGAACTCGCTGTTGGGGTTGCGACGTGCCAGCCGATAGCTGCCCTCAGGCGTACGGAAATCGCCTTCGCGCAGCTTCGGGCCGCTGGGATCGAGGCCGAGTGCAATGCGGTAGTTGCCCACAACCTCGCCGTCGCGCACCAGGCTCAGGCTACGTTCGGCCTTGTGCACGATGATCTGATCGCAGCGCTGAAAAGTTGCGAGAGGGACGGCGTTCTGCGCGGCGAATGACAGCGCCCCGCACGCAAACATCCACGAGAGTACTTTCTGCATCCGGCCTACTCGCGCCTCCACCCCGTTGGACCGGTGCCGATTATAGAGGTGCCCGAAGGGATAGTAGATCGGCAATGCGTCACAGCAGCGGCGCAAACTCTGAGCGCTGTCGCTCACGACAGACAATGGCGCTGCCTGAAGGACTAGCCGAGCTCCACGCGAATCAATTCGACCGCGCGGCGTAGCGCTTGCTCGACGACGCGCGTTTCGGGGTGCCGCACGATCATGTAGCCGGCGCCCTCGTAACCTGTCGGTTGGGCATGGCCGGCCTGCGGCAGGCGCGCCTCCACTACCAACGAGCCGAGTTCGCGCTGTGCCTGAGCCAGTCCGTGCACCGCACGCACCCGCCCGGTTCCCATACCGCGCAAGTACGCTGCCCCGGCGCTGAAATCACGGCGCGGCACCGTGAACTCATCCGTCACCATCAATCTCGGCCAGGCTCGATAAAAGTCGCAGTTGCTGGAGTAGGAGATCAGCGTGGTGAACTGTGCGCCCGGCGGCCGCGCGGCGACCTCGGAGATCGCGATGCCCCCGTCTGCACGCCGGAACCATTCCATGTGAGTCATGCCGGTCGTCAGACCCAATGCGCGCAGTGCCGGTCCGGCGGCGGCGCGGATTTCATCGTATTCCGGTCCCTCGATCTCACGCGGCAGCAGCACGCACCATTGAATCCAGGCGTTCTCTAGCACCGTGAGCGGCGCTGGCAGATAGCGCGAGATCGAATACCAGACGATCCGCCCGTCGATCGCGACACTGTCGAAGGAATGCTCCTCGCCCTGCAGGAACTCTTCGAACAGTGCCGGGCGGCGCGCATCGGGCGGGTGCCGCCCCAGATAGGCCTCGAGTTGCGCCGAGTCTTCAAGGCGATAGGTGTTGACGGCCCCGGCGCCGGCTGGCGGCTTCACGACCACGGGGTAACCGACCTCCCGCGTGAAGGAGAAGGCATCGGTCGGCTGCACGATGAGCTGGTGACGTGCGCAGGGAAGGCCTGCCGCCTCCAGTACGCGCTTCATGGTGGCCTTGTCGCGAAAATTTTCGGCCGCCTCGACCGACAGGCCCGGCAGCCCGAAGTGCGCGCGCACTTTGGCGAGCGGTACCTGAAGCTGCTCCAGGGAACCGATGATGCGATCCGGTTTTCCCAGCTGCTGCGAAAGGGCTTCGATTGCTCCAGCAATCTGCCCGGCGTCGAGCCCGTCGCTGATGCGCCAATGCCCGGCGATGCGGCCCCGGACGTCCGGCGGCAGTCGCTCCAGCGGATCCTGGCTGATGATTGCGAGCCGGGTGCCCTCGAGCTGCGCAGCACCGGCGACGAACCGCAGGGTCGCTTCCATGAAGAACGGCACGACAAAGATGACAGTGCTCACCAGGGCGGACCTCCGGGCTCCCGCGAACCGGCCCGATGCCATTATGCTTGCGCACAATGACGAGGGGACCATGAACACGCTTTCCAGCCACTTCACCTGCACAGCGCTGATCGCGCTCCTGACTGCCTGTGCCGCAGGCCCGGACAACGAAGTGCGGGAGCAGCTCGACCAGCGCACCGGCGTCACGGTGACACGGATGAAGGAGGCGCTGCAGTTCTATTCACCGCTTCCCGAACTCGGGCTGCAGGCGACCCGTTTCGCCTATCTCGGCCCGCTCGAAGTGAATCGCATGGGGCAGCGCAATACGTATCTCTGGCTGAGCGTTCTGCCCGGAAGCGCCTCCGAGGGACGTGATGGGGCCGAGGCTGCGCCACCGGCACGACTGCGGCTGATCGTGGATGAAGAAAGCTTCGACCTGGAGGTTGTCGCGAGCAGCGCAGAACAGATCGATCTCGGCAAGCGTGCGTATCCGCGACCGGCGGACTGGGCGCGCGAGGGCTACTGGTCGGCTTCCCCCGAAGTGCTCGCGCGCCTCGCGACTGCGGCAAGCCTGCTGCTCGAGATCGACTCGGGCGATGGTCAGTTGAGACGCTACGAGCCGTGGAAAGCGGACCTGGACACGCTCAAGCAATTCGTGGCGCAGATCTCTCCCGACGCGCCCTGATCTGCGCCGCCCTTGGGATCTCAGGACGGTTGCAGCTCCACGCGTTCGCAGGAACGGTTCCCCGGTCGCATCTCGGCCTGTAGCCGATAACGCTCCCCCGCGGCAACTTCCACGTCGAGTGCATGCCGGCTTGCCGTGGCGCCGTCGCCGCCCAACTGGCAGTCGATCAACAGGGAGTGCTTGCCTGGGAGTAATGCGACGCTGCTGTACCGCAGGTCCACTTCCTTCCCGTCCACGGCACGAATCACCAGGGCGAGGGGCGTCGTCGCCCGAAGCTTCGCAGCACCGCTGATCACTGCTACTTCGCTTGCGGACTTGTGACTGCCCTCGTATGCCTGAAAAGTCCCGCAAGCCGCCGGCATCACCAGCATCGCGCTGACGGCGATGGCAATGGAGATAGGCGCCGCTCTCACGACACGCCGCCCGCGGGCTGCGACCCGGTGGACTCGATCAGCGGCATCACGAGCTGGGTGCGTGGGCGCACGTCGTCGAAGTTGATGTCGGGGTTGTATTGCCTCAGCAGCCAGATCGGCAGGTTCGGATACTTCTGCGCGATGGACCAGAGCGATTCCCCGCGCCGTACCACGTGTACCTCGGTGCCGACGATCCGGTTCGCCGCAAAGAAGTCCTCCTGCAGCCGCTGATGATAGTTGCGGCGGCGCTGCTCGAACTGATCCACCGCGGTGCCCGAGGTAGCGATCTTCAGGCGCTGGCCGATGACCACGGGCGTACCGAAGCGCATGTGGTTGAGCTCTCGCAGCTGGCTGGCACGCACACCGAGCCAATCGGCGTAGTGGCCGAGAGTTTCGGCGGCCTGAACCTCGATCGTGCCGTCGTCAGCCACGGTGTAGTCACTGGGGTCCGCGGCCATCACAGATGTTTCCGCTCCCGTCACGAGGTTCGGCCCCAACTCCTCGGCCTGCGCCGCTGATACCGGCTCGGCTGCCTGCGCCAGCGCGAGCTCGCGTTCCGACTGCGGCTCCTCCTCGGGCTGTGCCTCGAGATCAGCAATGGCAGGTTGCGGCGTGACATCCGTGATGGTGACCGTTCCCTGCGGCAGTTTCTCGCCCGCGATGCTGGCGAGGCGCAGCTTCTGCCCCTCGTAGATGAAATTGCGATCCTTGAGGCCATTGAGCGTGATCAGCTCCTGTTCGCTCATCCCCGCATCGCGAGCGATGTTGGAAAGCGAATCACCCCGCTTGACCACGTAGGCCTCGGTTGGTGCGACCGGTGGTTGGGCCACTGCAGGCACTGCCGCAGTCGCTGTGGTTGCGGCGGCCACTGCCCCCGGTCGTGGCTCGGTGCCGGGCAACTGCAGGATCTGGCCGTGCCGCACCTGGTTGGCGCGGGTCAAATCGTTCAGCCTCATCAGTGTGGCGACAGTCGTGCCATGGGAGGAGGCAATGGCCGAGAGCGTGTCGCCACGGCGCACACGATAGATGCGATCCACCTTCTGCTGCTCAAAGCGTTCGGTCGGTTGTAACCCAGCCATCCGCGTCTTGAAGTCCGGCGTCGCGCCGTTGGAATCGGGCACACGCAGGACGAAGCCGCGCGGGATGTAGCGCTCGCCGTTCCAGACGGCTGCAGTGAGAGACGGGTTCATCGCGCGCAACATATCCATGTCGATACCGAGGACGCGCTGCATGGCGTTCACCGGTACGTAGTCCGGCACGCCGAAGGTCTGCGACTTCACCTCGCTCTTGCGCGTCAGCGGTCCGAAATACTTCTCGGCGTCGTGATCCACATCCAGCGCGGCGAGGAATGCAACGTAGTAGTTGCGCGAAGCGAACCCGAACGTGCGGCTCTGGTGTTTGCGGATGATGGTGACGATGTCGTCGGTGCCCTGCTTCTCCTTGGCGCGGCGCATTCCGGCAGCGCCATGGTTGTATGCGGTGATTGCCAGCGGCCAGGTGCCCAGCAGGTCGTAGTTGAACTGCAGCAACTGGGCGGCGGCGATCGTGGATCGATAAGGATCCATGCGTTCATCGACGGTCGAGTCGATGCGCATGAACCGTCGCCCGGTCGAGCGCATGAATTGCCACAGCCCGGCGGCGCCCGCCTTGGAATAGGCAGTCGGATCGAACGAGGATTCCACGTGCGGTAGTGCCGCGATCTCGGCCGGCAGTCCCATATTGGCGAGCGTCTCGGCGATGTGCGCCTCGTATGCTCCGGAACGAATGAGGCCCGCCTTGAACCGATCGGCCTGACCGAGTTGGAAGCGAACATGTTCGGCGGCCTCGCCGAGCGCGCGCGTGCTGGTAGTTTGCGGCCAGAGTGCGCGAACCCTGGACTCATCGGGCGAGCCGGTACTGTTACCGCTCGCGAGCCGCTTCAGGATCGCCTGGTATTTGTCCTTCGCCGCATCCACGCGCTTGGAGCGTTCGCTCGGCGTGAGACCTTCGGGAAAGCTGATGACTTCGTAGACGATGCCAAGATTGCGCTCGTCATGTATCAGCCCTCCGTTCGTGGTGACCTCGGTATACACGCGGGTCCAGAACTGGATGTCGGGCTCGATCTCTGCCGTTCTGACAAACGGGCTCTCGGCGGCCCCGGCAGTCGCAACCAAGATCAAGCCAAGCGACATCAGCAGCAGGCAGTTCAAAAGATTCCGGAACGACATCACCCTCCTGCACCCGATTTCACGGCGTCCCGTCGACGTCGACGGACCTTACAGGCCCTGGCCCGATGCCAAGTGGCTGGACGAAAACGATTCCTGCGTGCTCGTGTGACATAGATCGGGCACGCACCACGGAGTTCGCGTCGCCAGAATTGACATCAGTGATTCTGACAAACGCTCGCGCCTGGCCTTCGATGTTACGAAATACATCCTGAGCGCCCGACAGAAGCGCGACCGTGTCACAGATTGCCTCTCGAATCACCGCTTTTGCAGGTCTCATGTCGTCGCTCGGCACGGTGTGGCACCTGGCTTGCATTTTCCTTTCGCAAAGTCGGCGGCGTCATGACCGCAGGCTATGTAAAGCAGCAAGGGCTCTAAGGAACAAGCGGACTATGTACAACAAAATCACATTGCTACTCGCATCGGCGGTTGTTGCCGGCCAGGCGTGGGCTACGCCGATCAACCTGGGCGGCAGTGAGACCAACCTGCAGCAGGTTCTCAATGGGATCACCGCTGGCGGCACATCCTCGGTCAACGTTCTGACCGATCAGCAGGTTCCGGATGAGGTGTGGTCGCTCAACGCCAGTGGCGGCGCCATGAGTCAGGTGATCATCGAGATCGCGGGTTACGCGAACTCCAACAGCTTCGGCGTCTATGACGTCGCCGCGCCCGGCAAACAGGTGACGCTGTTCAGCGGCGCCCAGGGGGCGGGGTCGAAATCGTTGCTGATGCTGCAGAATGACGGCAGCGTGATCATCGGCAATCTGGACACCCTGACCTTCTATGATTCCGGCATCGATTTCGCCGGGAACCAGTTCGGGTTCTTCCTGAAAACGCCGTACGACACCTGGTACTCCCAGAATGCGCTTAATGCCGACTCTTCGGACCACATGGTTTCGTTCGCCGGCAAGGGTGACTGGGTCACGCTGCCGAGCAGCTCCGGATACTGGGATTCGAATGAGTACGTCCTTGGCTGGGAAGATCTGGCGAGCCCGGGCTGGGATTACGACTACAACGACTTCGTCGTGATGGTGGAGTCGGTGCACGCTGGTGTGCCGGAGCCGGGCAGCCTGGCACTCTTCGGCGTAGGACTCGCAGCACTCGGCTGGACGCTGCGACGACGCACGGTTTCGATCAAAGGCTGAACAACAACTACAACAGTCCATTCAACAAGAACAACTGGAATCAGAAAAGAGCAAGAAGCCCTCAACGGACATCAGGAAACTCACGAGAACAATAAAGAGAATTGCAAAGGCCCCGCCCAGTGGGGCCTTTTGTTTGCGCCCGAGAAAACAAGGCAGCCCGAAGGCTGCCTTGTAAAGCGGCATATCGCCTCCCTGGCGGGGGAGTCACCGGGCGGGGAACCCGGATCTGATACGCCGGTTAACCGGTTGGCGATTGGCTATCCGGTCGGTGTGACCCTTCAGCCGCACTTTGAGTCGCCGCAGCTAAGACACGTCATGCAGCCATCCATCATGATCACGGCTGCCGTGCTGCACTTCGAGCACAGCTGCGCGCCCTCGGGATAGTGCGTCTTGGCGAAAGCGTCCTGTTGTTTGCGCCGCGCCTCGAACTCGGCGCGTTTCTCGTCGATAAGTTTCTGGCGATGCGCGTCGACCTGCGGCCGGGGGATGAGGCCGATTGCCTGCAGGTGCCGCTCGATCACGTAGCCGAGCTCGGCGATGATCGACGGCATGAACTTGCCGCCGGACTGCCAATAGCCACCGCGCGGATCGAACACCGCCTTGAGCTCATCCACGAGAAACGTGGTATCCCCGCCCTTGCGGAACACTGCAGAGATGATGCGCGTCAGCGCCACGATCCACTGGTAGTGATCGAGGTTCTTGGAATTGATAAAGATCTCGAACGGGCGACGCTGTTCGTACTCGGTACCTTCGTTGAGCACGATGTCGTTGATCGTCACGTACATGGCGTGATCGGAGACCGGCGTCTTGATCTTGTAGGTCGAACCGATGAGCATCTCCGGACGCTCGAGCTTCTCGTGCATCCGGATGACCTTGGCCTCGCGCCCGTCGCGCATGCGCACGACCTCGTCGCGATCCTTGTCCTTCTGCTGCTCGCGCACCTTGTCCTCGGGTTTCTGGACCCGGTACTTGACGATTTTCTTGTCGACCTTGATGGCGCTCATATTCGAACCTGCTCGTCCTTCCCCTAGAACTTTCCGTAATACCCTTCTTTCAATGCATCGAAGAGATTGGCGGCGGTATGTTTCTCGCCGTCGTACTCGATTTCCTCATCCCCCTTGACCTGGATCTCGGTCCCATCCTCGAGCGTGAACACGTAAGTCGTGTTCTTGAGGTCGTCCTCCTTGACGAGCACGCCCTGGAAAGCCTCCGGGTTGAAGCGAAACGTCGTGCAGCCCTTGAGCCCCTGCTCGTAGGCATACATGTAGATATCCTTGAAGGTCTCGTACTTGTAATCGGTCGGCACGTTCGCGGTCTTGGAGATCGAGGAATCCACCCACTTCTGCGAGGCCGCCTGGATGTCGACGTGCTGCTCCGGCGTCACATCCTCCGCGGTGGTGAAGTACTCAGGCAGCTTCTCGCCCGCAGTGTTGGATCCCGGAATCGCCCGCGGGTTCACCAGCTCCCGGTAAGCGAGCAGCTCGAAGGAGAAGACGTCCATCTTTTCCTTGGTCTTGCGGCCTTCGCGGATCACGTTGCGGAAGTAGTGATGCGCGAACGACGGCTCGATGCCATTGCTCGCGTTGTTGGCAAGAGACAGTGAGATCGTGCCGGTCGGTGCGATCGAGCTGTGGTGCGTGAAACGCGCGCCCACCTCGGCGAGTTCGTCCACCAGTTCCGGCGCGACTTCGGCGACGCGCTGCATGTAGCGGCTGTAGCGCGCATGCAGGACGCGGCCCGGAACCTTGGCGCCCACCTTCCAGCCATCGGCCGCCATCTCCGGACGCTTGCGCAGCATCTCGGGGGTGACAGTGAACTCTTCGAGCATGATCGGCGCCGGCCCCTTCTCACGCGACAGGTCGAGCGCCGCCTGCCATCCCGCGATCGCGAGCTCGCGCGACACCTTTTCGGTGAAGGCAACCGAGGGCTTCGAACCGTATTTCATGCCGAGCAGGGTGATCGTGGAGCCGAGGCCGAGAAATCCCATGCCGTGACGGCGCTTGCGATGGATTTCCTCGCGCTGGCCTTTGAGCGGCAGGCCATTGACCTCCACGACATTGTCGAGCATGCGCGTGAAGACTTTCACCACGCGTCGGAATTCCTCCCAGTCGAAGTCCGCCGCATCCGTGAATGGATGGCGCACGAAACGCGTCAGGTTGATCGAACCCAGCAGGCATGAACCATACGGCGGCAGCGGCTGCTCGCCGCAGGGATTGGTGGCGCGGATGTTTTCGCAGAACCAGTTGTTGTTCATCTCGTTGACGCGATCGATCAGCACGAACCCCGGCTCCGCGAAGTCGTAAGTCGAGGACATGATCACGTCCCACAGGCGCCGCGCCGGCAAGGTCTTATAGACCTTGCATGCGACCAGGCCCGCGTCATTGACCACGTAGTTCTCGTGCGTCGGCCACTCTCGCCAGATGTAGTGAGCGCGATCCGTGAGATCCGGCTTCTCCGCCTCGTACTCCTTGACGTTGAGCGGAAACGCCAGCTGCCATTCGCCGTCGGCCCGCACTGCCTTCATGAACTCGTCGGTAACGAGGAGCGAGAGATTGAACTGGCGCAGTCGACCACTCTCACGCTTGGCGCGGATGAACTCGATCGCATCCGGATGGCCGATATCGAACGTGCCCATCTGCGCGCCGCGCCGCCCGCCGGCCGAGGACACGGTGAAGCACATCTTGTCGTAGATATCCATGAACGACAGCGGACCGGACGTGTACGCGCCGGCGCCCGACACATACGCGCCGCGCGGGCGCAGCGTCGAAAACTCGTATCCGATGCCGCAGCCAGCCTTCAGCGTGAGGCCGGCCTCATGCACCTTGTTGAGAATGTCATCCATGGAATCACGGATGGTTCCCGACACGGTGCAGTTGATCGTCGAGGTTGCCGGCTTGTGCTCGAGTGCACCGGCATTGGACGTGACGCGTCCCGCGGGAATTGCGCCCTTGCGCAAGGCCCACAGGAAATGCTCGTACCAATGCTCGCGCACTTCCGGTCCTTCGACCTCGGACAGAGCCCGCGCCACCCGCTTGTAGGTATCGTCCATCGTACGATCGATGGGCGTACCGTCCTTGGCGGTGAGGCGATACTTCTTGTCCCAGATGTCGAGTGAGGCTTCCTGGAAGGCGATGCTGTCGAAATCTTTTGGCTCTAGCTTGACCACCGTATTCATTGGTTTTGGCTGACGCTCCCCTAGGCTTCGTCAATACGGGTGGATATGTGGTTCTTCTGACTTGTCGTGCAGGTCCGTTCGTAGCGAACACAACATCTTGTGTCAGGGGCGCAAGATTATTCTTGGCTTCCGGGCACGTCAAGAATTTTTTGGGTCAAAATTCATGCCATTAAACACATATGATTCATTGAGTTACAAAAACAAGCTGATAACTTTCCTTATTGCCTCGCAAAAAATCTCGGTGGGGCTCAAACCCAACATCTTGTGTCCACCGGACGAGCACAAATCACGCACAGGAATTGCACCGGTCATCCACTTGTGCGCGCCACGCAGCTGCGCTAGGCGAAGTTGAAATCCAGATGTGGGTCCCTAAATCGCCTCTCCAAGCGCACTGAGCGCTTGCTCTTTGAGAAACGGAGGTGAAAGAAATGAACGTGGTCAGATACGAGCCCTGGGTGCTGATGAATCGGCTGAGTCGCGATCTCGAGCGCCTGTTCAATGTGCCGGCGGATGCCGGCGATGAGACGCGCAGCGCAGTCGTGGACTGGGTCCCGGCGGTTGACATCAAGGAAGAGGACAAGCAGTTCGTGCTGCATGCCGATCTGCCTGGTGTCGATGCGAAAGACATCGAAGTGTCACTGGAAAAAGGCGTGCTGACGATTCGCGGCCGGCGCGCAGCGGAATCACGTGAGGAGAAGGATGGCTATCGGCGCGTGGAGCGCGTGAGTGGCGAATTCTTCCGACGCTTCACGCTGCCGGACACCGCCGATTCGACTGCAGTCAAGGCGAAGTTCGTCAATGGCGTCCTCGAGGTCCAGATCCCGAAGCAGCCGACCGTGTTGCCGCGGCGGATCAGCGTCGAAACCCACTGAGAATCCGGCCGTTTTGCGGCCTTCCCTTCGGGCCGGAGGCGGAACTTTCCGCCTCCGTGCCTTGTCCTGTACGCGCGGTTGGGGCCGCCATAGAATCCTCGCCCCGTCACATCAGGATCTCGACCGCATGAAGCTGATTGCACTACGCGCCGGCCTGGCGCTCGCCGCCCTGTTCGCCCTCACGACGGATGCGGCCACCACGGCGCCCATCGCCGACTCTCCCATCCCTTCGCTTGCGCCAATGGTCAAAAAGGTCGGGCCTACAGTCGTCAGCATCGCGACGCGCGGCACGATCAAGGATCGCGGCAATCCGCTGTTCGACGATCCGTTCTTCCGGCGCTTCTTCGACGTCCCACCGGATGCCGGGCCGCGTGAGCGTCCGTTCCGCAGTGCAGGTTCTGGTGTCGTGGTCGATGCGGCGAATGGCTACATCATCACGAATGCGCATGTCGTAGAGAACGCCACCGAGATCACGGTCACGGCACAGGATGATCACGAATACAAGGCAGAGGTGGTCGGGTCGGATGAGGGCTCGGATGTCGCGGTACTCAAGCTCAAGCAGGGCAAACTTCCCGCGATTGCGCTTGGCGATTCGAGCAAGCTCGAGGTCGGCGATTTCGTGGTGGCGATCGGCAACCCCTTCGGCCTGCAACACACAGTCACCTCTGGCATCGTCAGCGCACTCGGGCGCTCTGGCATCGCTGATCCCAACAGCAGTTACGAAGATTTCATCCAGACTGACGCGTCGATCAATCCGGGTAACTCGGGCGGCGCACTGGTGAACCTGCGCGGCGAGCTGGTCGGCATCAATTCCGCAATACTTTCCCGTAGCGGCGGCAACATCGGTATCGGCTTCGCGATCCCGGTGAACATGGTTAAGAACGTGATGGATCAGCTGGTCAAGTACGGCGAGGTCAAGCGCGGACTGCTGGGCGTCAACATCTATACCTTGACGCCCGACCTGGTGCAGGCGGTCGGCGCGCCAGCCGACACCCAGGGCGCGCTGGTCTCCCAGGTCGTCGATGGCTCAGCTGCCGACAAGGCCGGCATCAAGATCAACGACATCATCACCTCGATCAACGGCGAAGTGGTCAAGGGTGCGCCGGAATTGCGTCGCTCGATCGGCATGCTGCAGGTCGGCGACAAGGTCGACATCGGCCTGCTGCGCGATGGCAAGCCACGCAAGGTTACCGCGGTCATCGCAGAACGTACTGAATCCGAAGTCGCCTCCGCCACGGACATCCACCAGGGGCTCGAAGGCGCACAGCTCGGGGACGCCGACAATGCTGGTGGTGTCATCGTTCGCGCGATCGACGCTGGCAGCCCCGCCTCTCAGACCGGGTTGCGCCCCAACGATTTGATCGTCGGAGTCAACCGTTCGCGTGTGGCAGACCTCAAGCAGCTGCGCGATGCGGCGAGTGGTTCGGCCTCGATAGTCCTGAACGTCAAGCGCGGCAACGCGATGCTCCTGATCCCGATTCGCTGAGGCTCGCAATACCCAAGGCCCCTCCAACGAGGGGCCATGCTCATTTGAGGCTGAAGCCCCGCTCACCCACCTATAATCATCGCGGAGCTTTGCCAGTGGCGACGAAACCAGCACGGATCTGCGTATTAGGTGGCACCGGCTTCGTCGGCGGGCGCCTCGTGACGCGGCTCGTCAGCGAAGGACACCGGGTCAAGGTACTCACACGCAACCGCGAAGTGCACCGCGACCTGCTGGTGCTACCGGACATCGATCTGGTCAATGCCGATGTGCACGACGCAGGCCAGCTCGCGGCGCACTTCGGCGGCTTCGAGACCGTCATCAACCTGGTCGGCATTCTCAATGAACGCGGTCGAAGTGGCACTGGGTTTCAGCGCGTTCATACCGAGCTGGCCGGAAAGGTCGTGGGCGCTTGTCGGTCGGCCAGCGTGCAGCGGCTGCTGCACATGAGCTCACTCGGCGCAGACGCCGATCGCGCTCCGAGCCACTACCTGCGTTCCAAGGGCGCCGCCGAGGCAGTCGTTCGTAAGGGGTGCGAAGGTGTCATCGATTACGCGATTTTCCGGCCATCGGTAATCTTTGGGCCGGGCGATTCCTTTACCAATCGATTTGCGCGACTCCTGCGTCGCGTGCCGGCCGCCCTGCCGCTCGCCCGGAGCAAGGCACGTTTTGCGCCGGTGTACGTGGGAGACGTGGTCGAAGCGATGGCGCAGGCGATCCAGGCCCATGTCATCGGCGGCAAGACGTACGAGTTGTGCGGCCCCGGCGTCTACACGCTCGGCGAGATCGTGCGCTTCATCGCCGGCACGCTCGGACTCAGGCGCTGGGTCCTCGGCCTGCCCGATTTTTTTGGCCGCTTGCAGGCGCTGATCATGGACTTCGTGCCCGGCAAACCTTTCTCTACCGACAACTATCGCTCGCTGCTGGTGGACAGCGTCTGCCGCCAGGATGGCTTCGCGGAGCTTGGAATCGTCGCGCACCCGATGGAGGCGATAGTGCGGCAGTATCTTGGTTCCCAGTCCGCTCACGGCCTGCTCGACACGTATCGCCATCACGCCAGCCGGCGCTAAAGGGTACGGTTCAGTCCTTTACTGGAAGCGGCGGGGATTGCTTCGCACAGACGCTCTGATGCCGCGCGGTCTCGTCTTCGCGCGCGAGGCTTTTCACGCGCTGAAAGAAAGTTGGCAGGTCGTTGCCGGCCTCGACCAGCACGCGCTGCAGACCGGGCACGCACTCCTCGTACGCAGCCACCGAAACCAGATACGCGTTGTTGAAGTCCTGGCCGATGCGTGAGTCAGGGGATCCATGCCGCCATGCTGCCAATAGTTCACCGTATTCGTGAGCGATGCGCTCGAGCTCGACGCGCTTGCGTTCACGCATCGTGCTGGCGTCGACCCCGCTCGCGTACAGCGCCTTCAACCGGTCGCGGCCCGCATTCAGCACACGCGCCAGCTCAACATGACGTTGGCGCTCGGTCTTGAACGCGACCAGTTCCGGTTCGCGCCCGTGAGCTGCCAGCCAACGATGCACGCCCTCCACCTCCACCACCGAGGCAAACGCCTCGTTGAACGAGGAATCCCCCGGCACATACACCAGCTGGTGCGTCAGCTCGTGGAAAATGATGGCGGCCAGGCGCACGTCACTCCAGCCGATCATGGTATTGAGCACCGGATCGTCGAAATGGCCGAGCGTTGAGTACGCCGGCACGCCTCCCACGTAGACGTCATTGCCAGCAGCGTGCAGCCGCTCAGCAAACGCCCGCGCTTTCGCTTCGGAGAAATAGCCGCGATACACCACACATCCCGCGACCGGAAAGCACCAGCGCTTGGGTTGCACGGAAAACTCCGGCGCCGCAAAAACGTTCCACACCACGAACGGCCGGCCGACGTCCGCGTAACTGCGATAGCTGCCGTTATCAGGCAATCCCAGCTCGCGTACCGCGAACTCGCGGATCTCGAGCACTTGCTGCAAGCGTGACCTGAGCTCGGGTGTCGTCGCCGGATTCGCGATCACGGTCGAGATGGGTTGGCGCTTCGACATGAGATCCATCTGACCGTTGGCGCTCTGGATCAGATAACAACCACCGAGCTGCAGACAGCAGGCCAGGGTCGCGAACAGCGGCGGCGAAGGTCGATTCATCTAGGGAAGCTCTACACAGGTATCACGAGGCGCGTTGCGCCGCCAACGGTGCAGATGCTAGGCGCAGCGCGCAGGCAATGGTCGCTTCCATTGGCAAGCGCTGCAACGACGCAGCTGCCCGTTCGCGACGCAACCCGGACGGGACCGTCCTCGGCAAGCTTCTGGCGTCGTTGCGAGTCTTGTCGATATCGACATATCGGCTGCGCCTCGCGTCTAGCCAGAAGCTGCGGAGGCACGGTCGCGCCCGTGATACCTGTGCAGAGCTTCCCTAGGTAAGCTATCCGCATGGAAGTGTATCTGGTCGGCGGTGCAGTCCGGGATGAGTTGCTCGGTCGCGCAGTGAAGGAGCGCGACTGGGTGGTCGTCGGCGCTACCGCGGAGGAATTGCAACGCCAGGGAATGCAGCAGGTGGGGCGCGACTTTCCTGTATTCCTGCATCCCGAGACCCACGAGGAGTACGCACTCGCGCGCACCGAGCGCAAGACCGGTGCGGGCTACTACGGATTCAGCACCGACAGCTCGCCGGCCGTGAGCCTCGAGCAGGATCTCGCACGCCGCGATCTGACCATCAACGCAATGGCGCGTGCCACCGACGGGCGACTCATCGACCCTTATGGCGGCCAGCGGGATCTCGAAGCGCGGCAACTGCGCCACGTTTCGCCCGCCTTTGCCGAAGATCCGCTACGTGTGCTGCGCGTGGCGCGTTTCGCCGCACGTTTCGCCGCACTGAATTTTCGCGTCGCCGACGACACCCTCGCCTTGATGCGTCAGATGAGCAGCAGCGGCGAACTGGCGGAACTGGTGGCGGAACGTGTGTGGCAGGAGACGCGGCGCGCACTTGAAGAAGAATCGCCGCAGGTTTTCTTCGCGGTGCTGCGCGATTGCGGCGCACTCGCACAGGTATTTCCGGAGCTCGAGGCCCTGTTCGGTGTGCCACAGCCTGAGCAGTGGCATCCGGAAATCGACACCGGGGTACACACGCTTATGGTCGTAAAGATGGCGGCCTCGCTTTCGCCGCTTGCAACCGTGCGTTTCGCGGCGCTGGTTCACGATCTGGGCAAGGCCGACACGCCGCGCGCGAAATGGCCACGCCACGCCGGTCACGAGGTGCAGAGCGTGCAGCGCGTGCAGCAGCTGTGCGCCAGGTTTCGAATCCCGAACGACTATCGTGATCTCGCGGTGCTGGTCGCACGTCATCACGGGGTAGTGCATCGGGCGTTCGAGCTGCGAGCCGCGACGGTGCTGGACCTGCTCGCGCACACGGATGCTCTGCGCCGGCCCGAGCGTTTCGAACAGTTCCTGCTCGCCTGCGAGGCGGATGCACGCGGACGTAAGGGACTCGAACAGCGCGCGTATCCCCAGGGTGTTTGGTTGCGAGAGGCCCTCACGGCTGCACGCGCTGTTTCGCCCGATGCAGCCGAGCTTCAGGCCGGGGGCGCCGAGATCGCAGTGGGTTTGCGCCGCCGGCGCGTCGAAGCGATTGCCGCGCTCAAGCGGCAATGAATCTCGTCTAAGGAGTGCGTCCCAGGTAGGCGATCAATGTCAGCCCGCCGAACGCGACGCTGCCGTCAAGGTCACTGTCGCTCACGCCGATGCGCAACTCCAGGTCGAGCCGGTCGCTGAGCGGAAAGCTCATGGAGCCGATCACTGTGTCCGCCTCGAGCTGCGCGAACTCCTCTCGATCGTGATAGTAGTCGAGTCCATAGGTATTGAGGCCGGAGCGGTAACCGACTGCCGCCCACAACGAGTAGTCGAGAAATCCGCTCTCCCGCGTCAGCTCGGAACCCACGAGCGCGGCGCCGGCGCGTAGCACGCGAGTTGCGATACGACGGAAGATTTCCCGCGAAATCGGTGGGAGATTGCCGGCTTGCGGAGGCAATGTGACTCCGGTGAGATCGCAGTCGGCGGTCGAATACTCATAATTGATTCCCGAGATCAGCCCGGTCCACGCCTTGCCGGTATGGCTCAACGCAAGGCCATAGGCGGTATTGTCGAGGCTGCACTTGCCGCTACCTGCGATCGGTACCAGCACGTCACGAATCGGCACGACGGTATCGAAGCTGAATTCATCCAGATCCGAGTTGCGCGCCTCACCTCGCAAACTGATGCGCCAGCCCGCGTGCTTGTAATAGAAAGAGGTGCCAACCGTCGCTGAACTGAAAAGATCCTGCTGGTCCCACCAGCGCATATCCAGATTGAGTCCGACCTGGCCGAAGAAATGATCGAAGCCGAGGGTCGCTGCATCCGCTTTGAAGTGCTGCAGGTCGGTCGACGTGTCAGCCACCGCCGCCTGCACGATGAGCGACGTCGCCAGCGACGGCGCCCACATCAGCCCGACGTCAGCGCGATACCCGCCATCTTCGTCCGTGTCGCCACCAAGGCTCAGCAGCCATGCAGGCTCGCCAGCTGCGGCGGCCTGGGCGCTGAGCGCGAGCGCCAGCACCGCACAGAGAACTTTAGGCAAATACATAGACGATCACGCCGGCCAGCAACAGCCGATAGATCGTGAACGGCAGCATGCCGATGCGCTGGATGAAGCGCAGCAGGAAATGAATGCAGAGAACCCCGCTGATACCGGCCACGACGATGCCGATGATCACCGGCTGCCAGTCGATCGGCGTCGCGGCGCGAAACATCTTGAGCGTCTCGTAGGCACCAGCCATGGCGGTACCTGGCACCGCGAGCAGGAAGGAATAGCGTGCGGCTGCTTCGCGGGTGAGGCCGACGCCGAGGCCGGCGGTCATCGTGATACCGGAGCGGGAGGTTCCGGGCACCAGCGCCATCGCCTGTGCGATGCCGATCAGTGCCGCGTCACGCCAGCTCACTGAATACTCATCGCGTTGCCTGCGCCCGAGCCGGTCCGCAATCCATAAGAGGATGCCAAAAGTTGCGAGAGTCGTTGCGACCAATAGCGGACTGCGAAAGTGCGTCTCGATGTAGTCGTTGAACAGAAGCCCCACCACGGCTACCGGGATCGTGCCCAGCAACACCGCCCACGCCAGGTGCCCGTCGCGGCTGTGTTGACCGCGAGTCGCCGATGCAATCCACGCGCGTGCCATGGCCGCGAGCTGTTCCCGGAAGTAGAAGACGACCGCAGCCAGCGTGCCGATGTGCATGGCCGCATCGAACGCCAGGCCTTGATCCGGCCAGCCCAGAAAGCGGGGCACCAGGATCAAATGCCCGGAACTGGAAATGGGCAGGAACTCGGTGATGCCCTGGATAATCGCCAGAACGATGGCGTGAAGTGGTGTCATGTCTTGCTTACTGAGCTCTTTGAACCGAGGGTCATAACGATGCTGCCAGGTCGCGGATCGCGAATCCTTTCAAGGGCTGGCTCACGCCGCGTGTCAGCCCGATGACCTTGAAGCGCTCTCCCATCTCGCCCGGCAGAGTCAATAGCATCGCCTGCCTCGCGAGGCTCAGGCGCTCGACCAGCTCACGTTCGCCGGCGGCTTTGAGGTGTTGTTCGATGCCGAGCCCCATCAGGAAGTGAGCCTGGGTCGTAAAGCCGGCCACGGTCAGACCCGCCTCGCTGGCGGTTTCTGCGACCGCCGTGAAGTCGACCCAGGCGCCGATGTCCTGCAGTCCCACGTAGATAAACGGATCAGAATGAAACCGTTGACGGAAGTGACAAAGAAGAGTGCCGTCGCGGCGCTCCTGCCGGTAGTACTGGCGGCGCGGCAGGCCGTAGTCGATGAGCAGCATCAGACCGTTCTCAAGCACGCCAGCCAGTGAGCGCAGCCAGGGATCGAGCCGCAGGTTGATCTCGGAGGTATACCCTTCCGCGAATGAGCTACCGATCTGCGCCTCGATTTCCCGAACCTTGTGCTCGAGCGGTGGCGTTGCCGGCGCTTCCGACCAGTCGAGTCGGTCCTGCTGCCAGCTGACACCGAGCGCTTTGAGGCGACCCGAACGAATGCGGAAGCGATCTACCGGCAAGGCGTCGAGCACTTCATTGGCCACAATCACTCCCCGGACCGCCGCGGGGAGCTCATCGAGCCAGCTCACGCGCGCCAGGTGCCGGGCTGCGCGTGCCGTCAGAGTCGCGAGCTGGCGTTCGCGCAGATCGGCGCTGACCTCGAGGATCTGATAGTGACGCGGAAGCTGATTGAGTGTTCCCAGCTCGTTCAACACTTCGGCGGCCATCATTCCGGAGCCAGCTCCGACTTCGAGGATGTCACCGCCGCCCGATGCCGACAGCAATTCAGCGCACTGCGTCGCGATGCAGCGGCTGAACAAGGGCGAGAGTTCCGGAGCGGTGACGAAATCGCCGTTGCTGCCAAACTTGTGGGCGCCGGCTGTGTAGTAGCCGAGGCCGGGCGCGTAGAGCGCCAGCTCCATGAAACGAGCAAAGCTGATCCAGCCGCCGTGCTGTTCGATGTCGGCGCGAATCGCAGCGACGAGCCGCTCGCTGTGCGCTTGTTGCTCGGGTGTGAGCGCGGCAATGTCATTCATGGTCACGCGCGACACTCCGGATGATCTCCGGTATGGTTGGGACTGGTTTGAATCCGTGCCCGGCGCACCCGCATGAATCCCGCTGCGCAACTGTCAGGTAAAACCGTGCTGGTCACGGGCGCTGCACGTCGCATTGGGGCCGCAATTGCACAAGCGATGCATGCAGCGGGGGCCAATGTCGTAATTCACCATCGGGGCTCTGCCAGTGCGGCGGCGACGCTGGCCCGCGATCTCAACCAGCGACGCACGGGCTCCGCGCTGACACTGCATGCCGACCTCGCCGATCTCGCCTCCATCCCCCGCGTCGTCGAGCAGACCGTGGCGCACTTCGGACGGCTCGATGTACTGGTCAACAACGCTTCGAGTTTCTACCCGACACCCGTGGGTGAGATCACGCCGCGGCAGTGGGACGATCTCATCGGCAGCAACCTGAGGGCGCCGCTGTTCCTCTCGCAGGCCGCCGCGCCCGAACTCAAACGCAATCAGGGTCTCATTCTCAATCTGATCGACATCCACGCGTTGCGTCCTTTGCGTCGTCATACCGTCTACTCAGTGGCGAAGGCGGGGCTCGCGACCTTGACCCGCTCGCTGGCGCGTGAGCTCGCGCCTGAGGTGCGAGTGAACGGCATCGCGCCAGGCCCGGTGTTGTGGCCGGAGGCGGATCTGGAGCCCGAATTGAAGCAGGAAATCATGGAACGCACCGCGCTCAAACGCATGGGTACTCCGGACGATGTGGCGCGTGCGGCAGTGTTTTTTGCCCAGGATGCCCCGTATGTCACCGGCCAGATTCTGGCGGTCGATGGTGGCCGGAGTGTGGGATGGTGACCGGCTCCAACGGATGAGCCGCGCGATCAAATGATTCCCACAGCACGCTGATCGACTGGCCCGAAACTGGATGCTTGAGTGAGGGAGCGATCTCCGCCAGCGGCCCCAGCATGTAGGCACGGCGCAGCAGATCCGGACGCGGCAGCGTCAGGTCGGGCTCCTCGCAGCGCAGCTCCCCATATAAAAGAATGTCGAGATCCATCGAGCGCGGCGCCCACTTCGGCGCCCCGCGGGTGCGCCCGCATAGGCGTTCGACATCGCGTAACTCGTCGACTACCTGCTCCACCGATTCGACGGTGTCGAAGCCCACGACGAGATTGATGAAGTCCGGCCCCTCGAACCCCATCGCCCGATTGCGATAAGCGGTTGAGACCACGAGCGGGCCGAAGCGACGCGCGAGCTCTTCGAGTGCCAGGGTCAGATGCTGAGTTGGCTCCACGTTGCTGCCCGCGGCGACGTAGACGCGGATTCGATCCGCCGCCGGCAGCTTCACGCCCGCGGCCTTCTTTCGCGCCTTTTCGAGATCGCGTGCATTGCGCTCGATCATGACGCCGACATCCTTCGAACCACGAATCGCGCCCGGCTTGTTGAGCGTCAGCCGGATCCAGTCGAGCTTGAACTCCTCGAGCACCATCAGTGCGGTGCGTTCGGCCAACGTCTCCACCAGATGGAACTCGGAGCGGGCAATGAATTCGAGAATGCGCTTGGCGACTTTCTTGTAGTTGATCGTTGCCTCGATCGCATCAGCCGCAGCCGCCCGGCGAACGTCTGCCGGAATCTCCAGGTCGATGATGACCGTCTGCTTGACGCGCCGTTCCCAATCGTAGATGCCGATGATGGCTTCGGTGGTCAGCTCGCGAAGAAAGATACGGTCCATGGCTGGCAGTCGTCAGTGCGCTGGGCCGACGCGCGCGCCGTCCGGCGGAGCGAGATCGCGTAACGGCCAGCGGGCGTGGATCTCGATCGGCAATTGATCCGCTTGCCCGGCCTGCAGTCGCCACAAGCCGGCGGCTGCGATCATGGCCGCGTTGTCAGTGCAGAATTCGAGACGCGGGAAATGGAGTCCGACGCCGTGTGCGTCCGCGAGCTGGCGCAGACGCTCACGCAGGCTGCGATTGGCTCCCACTCCGCCCGCGACTACCAATGTCCTGAGTCCGGTCGCCTCCAGGGCACGCTCCGTTTTGACTGCCAGCGTTTCGACTATCGCGGTCTCGAATGCGAGTGCAATATCGGCGCGCGCCTGCTCATCAAGCACGCGGTCTCGAATCACCAGCATCGCCGCCGTCTTGAGTCCACTGAAGCTGAAATTGAGATCGGCGCGATCCAGCATCGGCCGTGGCAACTTGATCACTCCGGGATGACCCCGCTCGGCAAGACGCGACAGGGGCGCGCCACCTGGGTAAGGCAGGCCGAGGAGCTTGGCGGTCTTATCGAACGCCTCGCCGGCGGCATCGTCGAGCGACTCACCCAGCAATCGATACTGGCCGAGTGACGCGACCTCAATGAGCATCGTATGTCCGCCGGAAACGAGCAGTGCCAGGAACGGAAGCTCGGGGGCCGGTCGCTCCAGGAGCGCTGCAAAGAGGTGTCCCTCCAGGTGGTGAACTGCTACGGCTGGAACGCCCCAGGCATAGGCCAGGCTCCGTCCCAGGGTCGCGCCGGTCAGCAGCGCCCCGGCCAGTCCGGGACCCGCGGTATAGGCGATACCATCAATGTCGGCCGGCTTGCTCGCGGCCTCTTGGAGAGTTTCCTTCAGGAGAGGCAACAACTTGCGCACGTGGTCACGGGACGCAAGCTCCGGTACCACACCGCCGTACGCGTCGTGCAGCTCGGTCTGACTGAAAAGCCGGTGCGCGAGCAGGCCCTCCCGGTCGTCCAGTACGGCGACCGCAGATTCGTCACAGGAGGATTCGATACCCAGCACTCGCATGGCCAATTTTGCCTTTTGAATCACACGCCTTTAGAATCGCGCCCCTTCGCCGGGGCCCTGGCGAACTTATCTGATTCGAGTTGAGGTTTCGATGCCGAGCGTTCGTGTCCGCGAAAACGAGTATTTCGATGCCGCCCTGCGGCGCTTCAAGCGTGCTTGCGAGAAGGCCGGCATCCTCACGGAGCTCAGGCGACGCGAATTCTACGAGAAGCCCACCCAGGAACGGAAACGCAAGAAGGCCGCAGCCATCAAGCGGCACATGAAGCGCGTCTCGCGCGACGGGATGCGGGCACCGCGCTGATCCCTGGACCATGGCGCTCAAGGAGCGGATCCAGGACGACATGAAGACCGCGATGCGGGCGGGCGAGAAGGAACGTCTCGGCACCATCCGCATGATCCTCGCTGGCATCAAGCAACGCGAAGTCGACGAGCGCATCCAGCTCGATGATGCGCAGGTCATGAGCGTGCTCGAGAAGATGATCAAGAGCCGCAAGGAATCCCTGGTGCACTTCGAATCGGGCGGGCGCGCCGACCTGGTCGCCAAAGAAACCGCCGAGATCACCCTGATCCAGTCGTACCTGCCCGCCCAGCTGTCGGATAGTGAAATCGACGCCCTGATTGCAGAGGCGATCACCGCCACGGGCGCGACCAGCGTCAAGGATATGGGTAAGGCGATGGGCTTGATCAAGTCAAAGGCGCAGGGCCAGGCCGACATGGCCGTCGTCGGCGCCAAATTGAAGACGAAACTCAGTGGCTGAACGAGCGGGTTTGCTCTAGCCTGCGGCCTGTCGCCCGAGGCCCGGAGCCTGTGCATCCATGGCCGGCCTGATCCCCCAACACTTCATCGATGAGTTGATCGCCCGCGCCGACATCGTCGAGGTGATCGGTAGCCGCGTGCCGCTCAAGAAGGCCGGGCGTGAGTTCAAGGCGTGCTGCCCGTTTCACGGGGAAAAGACCCCTTCGTTCACCGTCAGCCAGGCGAAGCAGTTCTATCACTGCTTCGGCTGTGGCGCGCACGGCACGGCGCTCGGCTTCCTGATGGAGTACGACAAGCTTGGCTTCATCGAGGCGGTCGAGGAACTCGCGAGCCGGCTGGGAATGGAAGTGCCGCGCGAGGCGAGCACGAAACGCGACTCGTCGAGCGACGATCTTTACGAGGTGCTGGGCCGCGCGGCGCAGTTCTTTCGCGACCATCTCCGGGACACGACACGCGCCACCGAGTATCTGGAAAAGCGCGGCCTGAGCGATGACACCGCGCTGCAGTTCGGCATCGGGTACGCGCCGGACTCCTGGAATGCACTGCTCAAGCGCTTGGGCGCAAACGATGCGGCGCGCCGCAAGCTGTCCGCCGCTGGCCTGGTCGTCGAACGCACCGGACCCGGAACGGCGCGCGATGCGGACGGCGGCTTTTACGACCGGTTTCGCGATCGGATCATGTTCCCGATCCGCGATGCGCGCGGCCGGGTGATCGCCTTTGGCGGGCGCATCATCGATGCGGGCGAGCCCAAATACATGAATTCGCCCGAAACCAGCGTGTTCCACAAGGGCAAGGAACTCTACGGATTGTATGAAGCGCGACAGACGCGTCAGGCCCTGACGCGCCTGCTGATCGTTGAAGGGTACATGGATGTCGTTCGCCTTCATCAGGCCGGCGTGACCTACGCGCTCGCCACCCTGGGCACTGCCACGACTACGGATCACCTCAATCGGATCTTCCGGCTGACTTCCGAGGTCGTATTCTGCTTCGACGGTGATCGCGCCGGGCGCGCTGCCGCGTGGCGTGCTCTGGAAAATGCGCTCCCACAAGCGCGCGAGGGGCGGCAGATCAAATTCATGTTCCTGCCCGAAGGGCACGACCCGGATTCACTCATCGGACAGGAAGGGCGCGAAGCCTTCGAGGCGCGACTCAGCGGTGCCTTGCCGCTGTCCGAGTATCTGGTCGAGCAGCTTGCAGCGCAGGTGGACCTCGGACATCTCGACGGACGCGCTCGCCTGGCAGAGCTGGCGAGACCGTTACTCAAGCGCATACCCGCCGGCGTGTACCAGGAGCTGCTCATCGATCGCTTGGCGAAACAGGTCGGCATGCCTGCGGCACGGCTTGCTGCTCTGTTGCTCGACCCCGAACCAACGAAGAAGCCGCAACCTGCGCCAAGGACAACTGCGAGGGCGACTCTCGTGGCGGGACGAGGAAGTCTCGTGCGCCAGGCGATCACCTTGTTGCTGAACCATCCCGACGCCGCAAACGCGCTCAGCGGCGCGGAAGATCTGGCGCAGAGCCCACAGCCGGGAGCCGCGCTGCTCGCGGAGCTGATCAGCGAGCTGAAAACGCGACCTGCGCCTCACAAAGCGGCCGTGCTGGAGCGCTGGCGCGATCGTCCCGATGGGACGCACTTGCTGAAGCTCGCCGCCGCAGAATGCCTGGTCGCGGATGCAAAGGCCGCCGCCCGTGACGTTCAGGTGACGATCGACCGGATCAAGCGTGAATCGGGACCGTCACGACGCACCGACGAGCTGCTGCGCAAGGCCGAAGAAAGCGGCTTGACCTCACAAGAAAAGCTTGAACTTCAAGGACTTCTGGCGTCCCGCAGTGTGCGCGGCAACGCCCGTCGCGAGGGTTGAAAATGAAGCGAAAGACCGAATCTAGTCGGACGAAGCCGGTCCAAGTATACTCGCGCGTTCTTTTGCCACCGCCCACCCCAATGCCGCAAATGAGGCCTCCAACCTTGAGCGATAAGAAGGCTACTCACGTCGTTGATGAGCGCCAATCGCAATTGAAGCTCCTGATCGCCAGGGGCAAGGAACAGGGCTACCTCACGTACGCCGAGGTGAACGATCACCTGCCGAGCGAGATCGTCGATCCGGAGCAGATCGAAGACATCGTTAACATGATTAACGACATGGGTATCCCGGTGTACGAGAAGGCACCGGATGCCGAGTCGATGCTGCTCGCAGAGGCCAGCACGCCAGACGAGGAAGCGGTTGAAGAAGCTGCCGCGGCGCTGGTTGCAGTCGACGCCGAGTTCGGTCGCACCACCGATCCCGTGCGCATGTATATGCGCGAGATGGGCACGGTCGAACTGCTCACGCGCGAGGGCGAGATCCGCATCGCAAAGCGCATCGAAGAGGGACTCGATGCGGTGCGCGGTGCGCTCGCGATGTACCCGTCGACCTTCGAGCTCATGCTCAGGCAGTACGAGCCGGTGAAGACGGGTCAGAACCGCCTCATCGATATTATTGTTGGCTTCGTCGATCCGAATGCGCCCGATGAGATCGCGCAGCCGCAGAATGCCCGTATCGAGCTCGCTCGCGACGCAGCGGCCCCGGCGGAAAACGAGGAAGCGGAAGAGGACGAGGAGGAAGAGGAGGCACTCGAGACCGGTCCGGATCCGGAGGAAGCAGCGCGGCGCTTCGCGGCGCTGGCGCGCTACTACAACCAGGTCCTCAATGCGCTGCATGGCAAGGGGGCGAAGGATCCGAAGACCCAGAAGCTGCGCAAGAAACTCGCCGCCGAGTTGATGGAGCTGAAGCTCGCACCAAAGATGTTCGAGATGCTGATCGACAACCTGCGCGATCACGTTGCCGAAATCCGCCTGCTGGAAAAGGAAATCATGATGATCTGCGTGCGGCAGGCCGGCATGCCACGCAAGGATTTCATCTCCACGTTCCCCAAGAACGAGACCAACCTGCGCTGGCTGCACAAGCACCTCAAGGCGAAGAAGAAGCATTCCTCCGCGCTCGGCAAGCTGAAAGAGGAGATCGAGAAGCGCCAGAAGAAGCTGCAGCTGCTCGAAGACCTGCATCACCTCTCGATCAATGACATCAAGGAAATCAACCGCGAAGTGTCGATCGGCGAGGCCAAGGCCCGGCGCGCGAAGAAAGAGATGGTCGAGGCGAACCTGCGCCTCGTGATCTCGATCGCCAAGAAGTACACCAACCGCGGTCTGCAGTTCCTCGACCTGATTCAGGAAGGCAACATCGGCCTGATGAAGGCGGTCGACAAGTTCGAATATCGCCGCGGCTACAAGTTTTCGACCTACGCGACCTGGTGGATTCGCCAGGCCATCACGCGCTCGATCGCCGACCAGGCGCGCACCATCCGCATCCCGGTGCACATGATCGAGACCATCAACAAGCTCAACCGCATCTCGCGGCAGATGCTGCAGGAAATGGGCCGCGAGCCGACGCCCGAAGAGCTCGCGGTGCGCATGGAGATGCCCGAGGACAAGGTGCGCAAGGTCCTGAAGATCGCCAAAGAGCCGATCTCGATGGAGACGCCGATCGGCGATGACGAGGATTCACACCTGGGAGATTTCATCGAGGACACGTCGGTCGATTCACCGATCGACGCCGCCACGATGGAATCGCTGCGCGAAACGACGCACGCGGTGCTCGCCGGGCTTACGCCGCGCGAAGCCAAAGTGCTGCGCATGCGCTTCGGCATCGACATGAACACCGACCACACGCTGGAAGAAGTCGGCAAGCAGTTCGACGTGACTCGCGAGCGCATCCGCCAGATCGAAGCGAAGGCGCTGCGCAAGCTTCGACACCCGAGCCGCAGCGAGCAGCTGCGCTCGTTCCTGATGGACGACTGACGGTCGTACTCCACGCCTGACAGCAAGGGCTGGCATCGAAAGGTGCCGGCCCTTTTTTCAGTGCCCCGCGATGTGATACGCCTTCTCGCCGGCCACCACCTTCAGCGTCAGCCGATTCTGTTGCGGCGGCAGCGGACAGGTCGCGAACTCGTTGAACGCGCACGGCGGGTTGTAGGCCTTGTTGAAGTCGAGCGGCACCTCGCCTGACTTCGGCAGTGGCAGATACAGGAAACGCCCGGCTCCGTACGTCTCCCGACCGCTCGTCGCGTCGGCAAACATGATGAAGAGCTCATCCGCCTGCGGATCTTCGAGCAACGCATCCAGACGCCACTCGCGGCCATCACGCATGAATGTGAGGTAACCCGGGGCGGTCATGTTGTCGACCATGCCGAGCACATTGACGATCGGCACCTGCTTCACCGGGTTGTAGGGATGAAACTGGGCGTGAACCGCCCACTGCTCGTCGATCGGAAAGTAGTCGAGACCCTTGAACTGCGTGCGCAGCGGGCTGGCGACGTCCCGGACCCGAAGACCGGCGTGGCCGACGCGATCGATGACGAAGAATCGCAGCGTACCGCTCGCAAGAATCGTCGGCTCACCACTCGTATCGGGAGCCATTGCGATCGACGTGACGGCCTGGCCGTTGCTGGTGACCTGCGCGTCGCTGGCTGCAGTGAAGCGAACGGCGCCTTTGTCGAGCAGGAACGTCCCGGCATGCGCTGCGAGTGCGGCGTGATCGAGCACCAGTGCATTGTCGTTGGCGCGCCCGAACGTGTTCTCGCCCGGCTCGAACCAATATAGGCCGACCAGCGTCAGCCAGCCGTTCTCCGCGGTGAGCCGCGATAGGCGCTGCGCGCGCCAGTCTTCAATCCCGGCGGCATAGCTCGTCGCTGTCGCCGGCGTGGTCTCAGGAGCTGCTGACAGCGCAACTGACCACGCGAGCGCACAGATCGCCAGCGCGCGGCGCTTCATTTTGTTTCCGGTTTACGCGGTGGCATCTCGCCTTGCGCCTTGAAGCCGATTTTCTTGTGCGTGCCATCGCAGTACGGCTTGTTGGCCGAGTGTCCGCAGCGGCATAGCCAGGTCTCCGAGACGCGCTTCAACGTATGGCCGGTGCCAGACACGACTTCGAGACTTCCCTTGATATGCAGCGGGCCATCCAGGCGCGGTGTAATCGAAAGTGCGCCGCCACGAGCGGCAAGGGGTGGTGATTCCTGCGCCGCGGGTTCACCGGTCGCGGTGAAGCCCGCCGCCGTATGACTGCCGTCGCAGAACGGCTTGTTCTTGGAGGCGCCGCAGCGGCACAGGGTGGCGCGCAACGCCACTTCGCCGCCCGCAAAGTGCAATTGCGCATGAAGCGCCAGCGGTCCGTTCTCGCGCACTCGCACGGTATTGACGACCGGCGGCTGTTCACCTTCCTCGCCGTCGGTACGTTCATACGTGAGCGCGCCGGAAGGACAGGCGTGCACCAGCTCCACCACGCGTTCGATGGAAGCCGCGTCCGGATGGATCCACGGACCCGGCGCATTCGGCTCGAAGACTCGCGGATCGCCGAGCACACAATTGCGCGAATGAACGCACTTGCGCGCATCGAAGCGCACCGTCACACCCGCGCCGCGATACATCTCAGTCTCGTCTGACATCGCTGCTTACTCCCGCCTCGCGGCTATTTTTCGGCCATGAGCTCGCGGCGCGCCTTGGCGAGCTCAGCGCGCGTTGCCGGCGCTACCTTGGGATATTCCAGCTTGAGGGACTCCATTGCGTCGATCACGGCGCTCGCCACCACGATCCGCGTGAACCACTTGTTGTCAGCGGGCACCACGTACCAGGGGGCGTAGTCCGTGGCCGTATGCTGGATCATGTCCTCGAAGGCGGCCATGTACTCCTTCCAGTACTGGCGCTCACGAACATCATCGGCCGAAAACTTCCAGTGCTTCTCGGGGTCGTCGAGCCGCTCCAGGAACCGCTTCTTCTGCTCCTCGCGCGACACGTTGAGAAAAAACTTGCAGATCTTCACGCCATTGCGCGCGAGATACCGTTCGAAGGACCGGATGTCCTTGTGCCGTTCGCGCCAGATGTCTTTGGTCACGAGCTCGGGCGGGAGTTTCTCGCGGGACAGGAAGTCCGGATGCACGCGTACGATGAGCACTTCCTCGTAGTACGAACGATTGAAGATGCCGATCTTGCCGCGCTCGGGGAGTCGCTCCACGCAGCGCCACAGGAAATCGTGATCCAACTCCTCCTGTGACGGCGCCTTGAACGAAGCCACCTGGCAGCCGGACGGATTCACACCCGACATCACGTGCTTGATGGCGCTGTCCTTGCCGGCCGCATCCATCGCCTGGAAGACGAGCAGCACCGCCCACCGATCCTGGGCATACAGACGTGCCTGCAGCTCCGCGAGCATCTCGACGCCGTTGCGCAGCGCCTCCTGGGCGGCCGGCTTGTCTTCGTCAGTCAGGTCGCCGGTGTCGCGCGGGTCGAACTTCTTGAGCCGAAAGCCCTTGCCTTCGGTCACGCGATAGGCCCGTATGAGCTTGCGCGCCCGCTCGACCGCCTTGTGGTTCTTCATGCAGTCCTCCGCAGCATGTCAGCTCGGACGCGTCGTCGCAGTCAGCACGCGACTCTGCAACAGGGCATTTCTCGCCGCCCACTCTGCCGCTGGTTCGAGCGTGGCAAGAAAATCCGTCTGCCCGCCCGCGAGCACGGCAAGCGGCACGCCGTCGCGCAGCAGCACGCGATTCCCCGCCAGGGCCGGCACGCGCGGACCCGGCGTGAGGATGCCGCAGAGATTCAGAGGATCCGCGGCGCTCAATGAAACCAGTTTCTCGTCGGACGGCTTGCGTCGTGTCGCGCGCAGGGCACCGACCGCGTCCGGCAGCGCAAATTGCTCGCCGCTCATGCCCGCGACGAACCGACCACCTCGAATGTGGCCTTGCGCTTCGAGGCGCCGATAGGCGCGCAACAACGCATGCCATGGCGGCAACCAATCGGCTTCGCGCGTGAGCAGGCGACGGAACACGACGCCATAGCGACGCAGCAGGTGCTCGGCAATGCGTTCGATGTCTTCGCTTTCGCTGCTCGCCGTCGGTGCACCCCTGCGGATCAGGCTCCAGCGACCTGCATCCTCGAGTCCGAACAACGCGATGCGCCGGCGCCGTGTGGCCAGCCGGCGCTTGCGATCGGAGGGCAGCAGCAGAGCACGTAGACCACTGAAGCTGTCGGAATTGACGAGACCCGCTGCGACCAGTTCGCCCAGTCCTGTCTCGGCCTGCGCGCGCAACAGCCCTGATCCGCTCACCATGTCGTCGAAGAACGAAGCGCCATGGGTCCGCAGGTATTCCGCGAGCGCAGTGGCCGCATGTGAGAGTTCAAGTTCGGAACGCGAGGAATCGGAAAGCGCTTGCCAGAGCGTCCAATCCTTGCGACTGAGAAGCGCAATCGGCGTCGCCCGAACCGGGGCCGCAGTCGCGCCTTTGGCGGGCGTGAGCCTCGCCCACAGTGCGCGACCTGACAGGCACAAGCTGTCGAGCCAGTTCGGATCGTAATCGTTGAGTCGCGAGGCGAGCACATCCGCTTCCCATGCTGCAGCTGGGAGCTCGAATCCCTGCAGCTGCTCGACGACTGCAGCGAGTGCCTCGACGCCCTCGCCGCGCGGCTCACGCGTGACGCCCTGCCAGTCGAGCAGGAAACGCATGAAGTCCGCGCTCGACACCGGCTCGATCTCCGCGCGCAGAGTTCGAATGGTGTAGCGATGGATGCGAGCGAGCAGGCGCCGCTCACACCATTCGGTATCTGCTGCATCGCTCGTGAACTGGCCTCGCAGGACGAAGCCCTCACTTTCCAGTTTCACCAGTGCCGCTTCGATTGACCCCGCAGATACGGCCAATGCCTTGGCGAGCGCCATCGCCGTCGTCGGACCGAGTGCCTGCAGTCGGCCGCGCACGATTTCTGTCAGTGCCTCTTCAGGCGACCAGGCGCGCGATGCAAAAGGCTCAGGGGCTGAAATCTGCGGCTCGAGATTCGCAGCCGGATAGACGCTGCGAAGCATGGGAAGGGACTCGGCTGCGACCCAGAACGAGTTTTCGTCCGCCACGAGCCGCGCCGCGCGTCTCGCATCGATCAGCTGCTCGACCAACGTGCCCCATTGGCTGCGAATGCCTTCCGCTTCCGTGAGCACGCCCAGGGACATCAACGCATCATGTAATTCATCGGCGTTCTCCGCCCCCGGCCAGGCTTCGTCGCGAACGGTGGCGATTGCCTGGGGGTCCAGCTTGCCGAAATCGGCAGCGGATTGCGGATCGAGCCAGCGTCGCGAGGCCACTGCCTGGGTGCGCCGCTCCTCGAGCGGCGCATCGTCGAGATAGGCGTAGGGGCGTGCGGTGAGTATTTCCTGCGCCAGCGGCGACGGCTGCGGCAGATCGCGCGTCAGGACGCTGACCTTTCCGTCCTCGATTGACCGCAACAGCGCGACCAGACCATCGATGTCCATCGCCTCATGCAGGCAATCATCGAGAGTCTGCTGAACCAGTGGGTGATCGGGAATTTCGCGTTCGCCCGTGAGATTCTCAGCGCACGCGATCTGGTCCGGAAACACGACCGCGATCAGATCCTCCGCCGCCATCCGCTGCAGCGGCGCCGGGGTGCGCTTGCCGCCGCGCGAACGCCTGACCGCGAGCGAGATGCTCGCATTCCAGCGCCAGCGCGTCGTGAACAAAGGCGCATCCAGCACCGCCTGCACCAGTACGGATTCGACCGTGCGGCTGCTGAGGAAGCGAATGACGTCTTCGAGCGCAAAACTGTGCGTCTCCCCGAGAGACAGCACGATCGTGTCCTCGGTCGCCGCGGCCTGCAGCTCGAAATTGAATGCGCGGCAGAAGCGCTTGCGCAGTGCCAGCCCGTACGCGCGGTTGAGGCGAGCGCCAAATGGCGCGTGGATGACCAGTTGCATGCCGCCCGATTCATCGAAGAAGCGCTCAAACACCAACGTTTGCTGTGTCGGCAAGCGGCCGAGCACCGCCTTTGCGCCCGCGAGGTACTCAACCATCTGCTGCGCGGCCAGGCGGCTTATTCGATAGCGGGACATTGCCGCCTCGACGCTGCGTTCAATCGCCGGGCTATCGAACGTCGAGAGGCTCTCGTCGAGCTGTTCGCGCAGCCGCGACACTGCCATCGAAAGCTCCGCGGTCCGTGCCGGCGCTTCACCGAGCCAGAATGGAATGCTCGGCGGCTGGCCCTTCGCATCTTCGACTCGTACCCGGCCCGCTTCGACTCGCAGAATCCGGTACGAGCTGTTGCCGAGTTGAAAGATATCTCCCGAGAGACTCTCGACAGCGAAGTCCTCGTGCAACGTGCCGACGAAAATTCCAGTCGGTTCCAGGATCACCTGGTAGTCCGCATTGTCGGGAATCGCTCCACCGCAGGTGATGGCGGTGAGCCGCGCGCCGCGCCGGCCGCGCAAACGGCGATTGACGGCGTCGCGATGCAGATAGGCCGCTTGTCGACCGCGACGGGTGCTGATGCCCTCGGACAGCATGCTGACGACTGCGTCGAACTGCGAGCGGGCGAGATGGCGGTACGGCCAGGCGCCTTTCACCAGCGCAAACAGCTCGTCCTCGCCATACTCTCTTGACGCAAGCTCGGCGACAATCTGTTGCGCAAGCACATCGAGCGGGTGACGTGGAATGCTGAGAAGGTCGAGCTCGCCCCGGCGCACGGCGTCGAGCAGCGCGACGCATTCAATCAACTCATCGCGACTGCTCGGAAACAAGCGCCCTTTCGGCACGCCCGTCACGGAGTGGTTGGCACGCCCGACCCGCTGCAGGAAGGTGGATATGGAGCGCGGCGAGCCGAGCTGACACACGAGCTCGACGTCGCCGATGTCGATTCCGAGCTCGAGTGAGGCGGTCGCGACCAGCACCCTGAGCTTGCCCTCTTTCAGACGTCGCTCGGCATCGAAACGCTGTTCCTTCGCCAGGCTGCCGTGGTGTGCAGCGACGTTCGCTTCGCCCAGACGCTCACCGAGATGGCGCGTGACGCGCTCGACCATACGGCGCGTGTTGGCAAAGATCAGCGTCGTGCGATGCGCTTCGATGAGCTGCGCGAGACGGTCATAGACCGTCTCCCACACTTCACCTGACATCACGGCATCGAGCGGTGCGCTCGGGAGCTCGAGGTCAAGGTCGCGCTCGCGCACGTGGCCGCTGTCGACGATCAGGCAATCGGGCACGCCCCCGTCCACACCGGCGCGCTGGCCGACGAGGAAATTCGCAATCTCCGTGATCGGCTTCTGGGTGGCGGATAGCCCGATCCGTTGCACGCGCTCGCCGCACAGCGCCGCAAGGCGCTCCAGGGATAGCGCGAGGTGTGCACCTCGCTTGGTTGCCGCCACTGCGTGAATCTCATCGACGATCACAGTCCTGGCCGTGGACAGCATCGACCGGCCCGATTCGCTGGTGAGCAGCAGGTACAGCGACTCAGGCGTCGTAACCAGGATGTGCGGCGGGCGCTTGCGCATCGCGACCCGCTCGGCCTGCGGTGTGTCGCCGGTGCGAACCTGCGCGCGAATCTCGAAGGGCGGCACACCGAGGCGCGCCAGTTCCTCCACGATGCCGGCCAGGGGCTGCTCGAGATTGCGCTGAATGTCGTTCGATAGCGCCTTGAGAGGCGACACGTAGACGACGTGCGTGGCATCCGCCAACTCGCCCGCTACGCCCTTTCGAACCAGCGCGTCGATGGCAGTCATGAAAGCGGCCAGCGTCTTGCCCGATCCCGTGGGCGCGGCGATCAGCGCGTTGTGTCCACTGTGAATCGCAGGCCAGGCGCCCACCTGCGGCCCAGTGGGCGCGCTGAACGTGCGTTCAAACCACGCTGTTACGGCGGGATGGAAAAACTCGGGAGGCATGGGGGTCACTGGATGAGGGTTCAGCTACATGATCTCAACGAGATCGGCATTCAGGCAATCGATAAAGGAAACCGGCATCGACATCCGGGCGCACCGATCGCCCGGGTAGCGCTAGAACGTGTAGCGTAGGCCCAGGCCTACGGCGTTCATTCCACCTTCTTCGCCGAACAACCCATAAGCCACCGAACGGTGATGCAGCCGCAGTGATACCGCCCAGGACGCTTCGGGCGGTCCGGCTGTGAGTTCAGCCACCCAGTACACCAGCAACTGCCTGCTATCGCCCTCGAGCTCAACCTCGAGCTCGGGCAGCTGCGTCGCATAGGACAGGCCGAGACCGAACGCCGCGGAGGTTGCCACCTTGTGGTTCCAGGGAAACTGCTGCCAGCGTGCCATGAGCGGCACGGCGTTGAGTTGCCAATAGTGTTGATCGCTGAACACGTAGGCGACCTGCCCCTCAGCCTCCAGTTGCAATGCGCCGTCGCGCAGGCTTGCGTAGCGTTTGGACAGCGCGCCCACCAGTATGTAGTCATCCACATAGCTGGCAAACAGAGGATTGAAGAAGACGTCCTGCCACGTATCTTCACTGGAGATCCGTGCGACGTAGCCGGTCGCTGCCCACGCACTGTCCGGCGCGCCGGCAGCCGCGATGCTGGTCACGAGCGCCAGCGATAGAAAGGCAAACATCAAGCGCAGGATGTCGACTGCGCGGATTCCAGAAGTCCGCCTACTGCACATGCGTCATTGGAAGCCTTGGACAAGGGACAGTTATGGGCCCGCTGGGACTCGAACCCAGGACCAAGGGATTATGAGTCCCCTGCTCTAACCAACTGAGCTACAGGCCCGACGGCGCGATTCTAGCAAGCCATCACGCGGCCCACGGCTCAGTCATTAACGCGAGTTAATCCGCTGGCAAGAGCCCCCTCAGCGACGGGCGCCTATGGTGTGCGAGCCGCGAATACCTGCGGTGAATTTCGACACGGTGAGGAAGTCTATGAAGTATCTGTCTGCACTTGCGATTGCTGCGACTTTGGCACTCGGCGGTGCCGCTGCGTTTGCGGCCGATAAGCCCGCCACATCCAGTGCCACCACCATGGATCACTCGCAGAAGGCATGCGAGAAGGCGGCCGACGACAAAAATTTGACCGGCGATGCACGCACCAAGGCCATCAAGGAGTGCCGTGAGGTCAAGAAGTAACTGATCCGAATGCGCCCGCAGATCGCCGGCCTCAAGGGACTGATCGCAAACCCCGATCCACGCCGCGGATTGGCAGTTCCTGGGTCCGGCGGTCTGCGGGGCTACTTGCCCCGTCCGCGTCGCGCCTTGCGGGCCTGACACCCGGCTTCAATCCTCCCGCTCTTGTAACGGGCGCACTCCGCCCCAGTTACCTGCATCCCACTTGGCTTCTACTGGTGCCTTCGGATGCGAAGTTCTGCGTACCTTGCGGCGGTCTCCGCCGCCGATGCTCTGGATGGCGAGCCCGACCATTCGGCGGGGCCATCGACTCCATCACCTGAAGTCGATTTCGAAGCGCTGGACGCCTATTCCAAGGCGGTGATCGGCGCGGTGAACCGCGTGGGACCCGCGGTGGTAAGCATTCAGGTCGGTCGTAACACGACGGAGCGTGAACACGCGGGTGGCGCCGGCTCCGGTGTCGTCATTACGCCCGATGGGTACCTCCTGACCAACCAGCACGTCGTGAATAGCGCACGGCACGTGCGCGTCGCGTTCGTCGATGGGCGTAGCGTCGATGCCGAGGTCGTCGGCGAAGACGAAGCGACCGATCTTGCCGTCGTACGCGCCCTGGCTTCGGGCCTTCCGAGCGCGACGCTCTCGCCGGACGATCCGCTTCGCGTCGGGCAACTCGTCATCGCAGTCGGGAATCCGTATGGATTCCAATCCACGGTGTCGGCCGGGGTCGTCAGTGCGCTGGGCCGAGCGCTGCGCAGCCGGCGCGGCCGGCTCATCGAGGACATCGTGCAACACACTGCACCGCTGAATCCCGGCAACTCGGGCGGCCCGCTCGTAGATGCCCGCGGGCACGTCGTTGGCGTCAACACCGCCATCATCGCGGTCGCACAAGGGATCGGTTTCTCAGTGCCCGCGCCCACCGCGCATTGGGTGCTCGGCGAAATCCTCTCCCACGGGCGAGTGCGCCGCGTGTATCTCGGCATTTCGGGCCGCGATCGCCCGCTCGACCGACGGCTGGTGCGCGCCCTGGGGCTGCAGGTCCACCAGGCGGTCGAAATCATCTCGATCGAACGCGCCAGCCCGACTGCGCAGACGGATCTGCGCATGGGCGACCTGATCGTCGGAGCGGGCACTGCACCGATCCACAGTATCGATGCCCTGCATCGCTTCCTCAGCCACTGGCCGCTCGGCGAGGCACTCGAGCTGCGGGTCCTGCGCGGCACGCGCCTCCACGCCGTTCACTTGGTGCCGCAGGAGCTGAAGAGCTGAGTACTTTGCACTTCAGGGCAAGTGACCGCTTGCAAGGGGTCCGATAGGATCGCCCTCCCCGCTGCAATTGGAGATGCCGCCATGCGCTGGAGAGAAGGACGACGCAGTGACAACGTCGAGGACTATCGCGGCAGTCCAATGGGAGGCGCCGGAGTCAAGATCGGCCTCGGTACGATTGTCGTGGTGTTGCTCGGCTGGGCCTTCGGCATCGATCCACGGATCATGCTGGGACTCGTGAGCTCAGTTGAGGACGCGCAGGTGCAGACGCCCCCGCCACCGGAGCCCGGTGTACGGAAAACCGGAAGTCCGGAAGATGAGGTGGCGGATTTTGCCTCTGTAGTACTGGCGGATACGGAAGACACCTGGACCGCGCTCTTCGCCGAGCGCGGCCTGCAATACGTGCCGCCGAAGCTCGTCTTATTTACTGACGTGGCGCAAACCGGTTGCGGACGCGCCGGCGCAAGTGTCGGGCCGTTCTATTGCCCACTCGACCGCAAGGTCTACATCGACCTGAGCTTCTACCGGGAGTTGCAGGAAAAATTCGCTGCACCGGGTGACTTCGCGCGGGCCTATGTTCTCGCTCACGAGGTGGGCCACCACGTTCAGAATCTGCTCGGCACATCGGATAAGGTGCGCGCTGCGCAGGAGCGCGGCTCGGAAAGCGACGCCAATGCGCTCTCAGTACGCCTCGAATTGCAGGCCGACTGTTACTCGGGAATCTGGGCAAATCACGCGGACCAGTCGCGTCATATCCTGGAGTCCGGCGATGTCGACGAGGCGCTGGGTGCCGCCGCGGCGGTCGGAGATGACACGATTCAGAAGCACACGCGCGGTTACGTCGTGCCTGACTCGTTCACCCACGGCTCGGCTGAACAGCGCACGCGCTGGTTCCGCACCGGGCTGCAAAGCGGCACTTTGGCGAAGTGCGACACCTTCGCCGCGGGCGGTTGATAACGAGAAAGGCTTTAGTCTTCCCGAGGCGCCCGATAGGCCGGGCTGTAGACGCCGCCCGCTGACTCGCTCGCGCTGGCTCGGTGCGAGATGGCGGCCCGGGAGCCGACCTCTCCGATCAGGCGCGCCGGAAGCTTGGCGGCACTCAGCGACGATACCAGCAGGCTCGCAGCATACGGCACCGACTGAATGAGCAGGGCAATCTGCCATACCGTCATGTCCGGGCTTTGCATCAGCGGAATCCGGTGTACCGCCCACGCCCCGATCCACAGCGCCGTCATCATCAGGATTTCCTCACGCGCCGCCGACACGGCACGCACCCAGGCCTGCCGTTGTCCTTGTTTCGGCGTGCGGAAGAAAGGTTCGTGGCGCGTCAGGAATCCGCGCACTGTGGCTAAGCCGATCGTATGTGCCAGGGCGAGCCCGGCCAGCGCCGCGGCCAGCGTCTGGCGCAGATTCGCGCCGACGCAATGGCGATACAGGTGCACCAGCTTGATGAGCTTGAATGAGAACAGTGAGAGCGGCAGCACGCTGAACATCATCAACGGCGGATCGAACAGTTCCGGCGCCGTCACCATGGCAACCACCCAACCGAGCGCGGCGATGTTGAACAGCAGATTGAATCCATCCGCGAGCCAGGGCAGCCACCCCGCGATGAAGTGATATCGCTGACCGGAGCTCAGCCCGGAGGCGCGCCAGGAAAAGAGCGCCCGGGAATGGGCCTTCAAAATCTGCATGGCGCCGTACGCCCAGCGATAGCGCTGTTTCTTGTAATCCGCGAATGTGTCGGGAATCAGGCCGCGACCGTAGCTGTGCGGCACGTAGCTCGCTTCGTATCCGCGTTCGAAGATGCGCAAGCCCAGCTCCGCGTCCTCGGTAATGCACCATTCAGCCCAGCCGCCAACCTCGTCCAGCACCTGCCGGCGCACGATGGTCATCGTGCCGTGCTGGATGATCGCGTTGCGCTCGTTGCGTGTGATCATGCCGATGTCAAAAAAGCCGCGATATTCGGCGAAGCACATCGCTTTGTAGGCGCTGTCACTCACATCGCGATAGTCCTGCGGGGCCTGCACGATCGCCAGGTTCGGGTTGTCGAATACCGGCACCAGATCCTTGAGCCAATCCTTCGCGACCACGTAGTCACTGTCGATGGCCGCGACGATGTCTGCGTCCCGCGCGGTCTCGCGCAGGGCGAAATTGAGGGCACCGGCCTTGAAGCCCGCCAACGGATTCACGTGGAAGAAGCGAAACCGGCTGCCGAGCTTGCGGCAGTGTTCCTGCACCGGCCGCCACACAGCCTCATCGCGCGTATTGTTGTCGACGACGAGGACTTCGTAGTCCGGGTAGTCGAGAGCCGCCAGGGCATCGAGTGTTTCGATCAGCATCTCCGGCGGCTCGTTGTGCGCCGGCACGTGGATCGACACCTTGTGCGTGGCGTGACGGTCGCGCGTCGGCGTAAGCAGGCGCGGGCGAGAAGTCGCCCAGTGCGCTTCGGCCCATTCGTGAGCTTCGGCCAGGAGCACTGCAATCACACCCAGCATGCCGATCATCAGCAAGGAGCCGACGACCACGCTGGTCACCGTGACGTACTGCTGCGAATACTCGTAGACGATCCACACGGCCGCGGTGGCAGTGGCATACACGATGACGGCCAGGAAACTGCGGCCGCGCGCAGCCAGTGACCGGCTGTTGATGTAGAAGAACCCGAGCAGCAACGCGGCCAGACCCACGGAAATCGCCGCCAGGAGATGCCAGCCGGGAATTCGGACGATCGGTTCGATGAAAGCGAACTTGGTATTTCGGGCTGCGTCGTAGACGCCCCAATAGGCACCCACCGCCCCTTCCAGCGTCCCTTTCCAGGGCTGGTCAAAGGCCTCCATCAGGTAATAGACGTATTTCTCCTGTTCGGCCCGCGCCAGAAAGCGCCTCAGGAAGAGCGCCTCGTTTGAAGGGGACGCCACGGCTGCTTCACGAGTCCGGCCGTTGCTGGGCCAGCCTACTTCGGTAATCACGATCGGCTTGCCCGGAAAGGCATCGGTGAGCTGCCGCATTGTCAGCACCGTGAAGTCGACGGCGTGTTCGACGTCGACACCTTCCCAGTAGGGCAGCACGTGAATTGCCAGATAGTCCACGTGGTCGGCGAGCTCGGGATGGTGGAGCCAGACGTGCCAAGGCTCAGCGGTACTGACAGGCTGCTTTATGGCGGCCCTCACCCGGTCGAGATGGGCGGTCAGCTCCTCGACTGTGACGTCCTGACGAAGAATGGTCTCGTTACCGACGATCACCCGGACGACGTTACGATTGTTGTTCGCAAGGTCAATAGCACGCGCAATCTCAGCCTCATTATTATCGATATTGCCGTTAATCCAGGCGCCAAGAGCGACATTGATGCCATGGCTGGCAGCCAGTTTCGGGATCTCCCCCAGCGTCCCAGCGGTGCTGTAGCTGCGTACCGCGTGGGTTTTTCCCTCGAGCAGGGCAAGGTCTGAATCGATATGTGCCACCGACGGGAAGTCACCCTGACCGGGATCCTGGTCTGCCCGATAGGGCGAGAACGCGAAGCCCTGCACCCGCGAGGGCCAATGGGGTTCCGGCGTAGGTCGGTTGGCATACGCCCACGCGGCGACTGTCGCGGCGCCAAACGCCACCGCGATGACGATATTGGTGATTCTCAACGGAAGTCCTCGACCGGGTGGATACCCCGGGGCGCGCATTCTAGCGGGCTCCAGAAAAAAATCACGCAGTGCAGCGAAACGGTCCAGATCTCTGCGTGGAATGGCTTCGGCAAGCCCCACTGCCGGAGAGTCTGAGCCAGCGCCGAGCAGGAGTCTGTGCGAGGAAGCCTAGTTGCGAGCTTTGCTAAGGGAACTCCTCAGCGCCCGGGCAGCACCCAGAAGTCCGAGGTCTGAGCGAAGGATGGCTGTGGTCGGCACGGACGCGAGGACTTGTGAGAAACGACCCTTGTCTTCGAACCTCTGCCGGAATGCACCATTGCGCAGCGGGTCGATCAAAGCAGTGACCATCCCGCCGGCCAGGTAGACCCCGTCCCAGGCCCCGAACATCAGTGCGGCGTCGCCTGCGAATCCGCCCAGCAGCTCGCAGAAGAGCCGCACGGCCCGCAGGCTCATGTCGTCCTCGCCGCTCAGTGCCGCGCGCGTGATCTCTTCCGGGCTGGTGCCGTTCGACTCACGATCATCGAGCGCACAGAGAATCGAGTACAGATTGGAAAGGCCCTGGCCGGACAGCACCCGCTCGTACGACACGCGCCCGAAGCGTTGCTGCAGGCAGCGCAGGACTTCCATCTCTTCATCGTCTCCCGGCGCCAGCCCGACGTGTCCCCCTTCGGTCGCGAACACAACCGGGTCACCCGAGTTGAACTGGAGCGCGCTTACGCCGAGGCCAGTGCCTGGCCCCACTACTACGACCGTTCCACGCGCGGGAAGACCATTGGTGCGATCGCCGCCCAGGTTGACGAGATCATCGCGGCTCAGCTCGGGCAGCGCCCAACTGATGGCCTCGAAGTCATTTACAGCGAGCAGTTGCTTGAGCCCGAGTTCTTCCCGCACCTGGTCGATCGAGAAGTCCCAGGCGCAATTGGTGATGCTGACCTGGCCACCGCGCACGATTCCCGCTAGCGCAAGCGCCGCGCATTGCGGCGGCTCGGAGATCCGAGACAGGTAGGCCTGAGCGACCTCGATGACTCCGTGAAAGTCAGCCGTTCGGAAGTATTTCGGTTCCAGCACCCGCGCCGGCCCGGTCCCATTCAGGGTGGTCAACGCAATGCGAATGTTGGTGCCCCCGATGTCAGCGATCAGGCCCAACGCAGCTCGATGCTGGCGCTTCATGATCAGTTCGAGACTCCTCGAGTCGCGGGTCGAGATCGGAGGGTGCTGGTGATCGGTTCGGACCGGGTGATCCGGACGGCGAGGAAATAAGGGGGAGCCGCCGAATCACCCGCCCCGCTCGATCGTGGAGGGTCGCAGCCGTCTTGGTTGTGTTGCTTACGCCTGCGCGCCACCTGAACCACTCGTTCTAGGTGTCGATTCTCAATACTGTGACAGCGCTGTCAAGGTTTTTTGCAACATTTTCCCTATGGACCTCGAGGCCTACCAGGTCAACGGGGACCGGTCGAAGCCCGGCAGACCAGGCGGTATCCGAGCCGGACGGGTTTTGGGACCTTCTGCGACTTGAGCATCTGCAGAAGCAGGTCGGTAGCGGAATAAGCGAGGTCGTAACTCGGCTGATGCACCGTCGTGAGCTGCGGCCACACCGCCCGGGCGATGTACGTGTCGTCAAATCCGGCAACGGACAGCTGTTTGGGGATCTCGATGCTCATTTCGTGCGCAGCCATCATCACGCCCGCCGCCATGTCGTCGTTGCTGGCGAAGATGGCGGTTGGTGGCTTTGACTTCGTGAGCAGCTGCCGTCCGGCCTCGAGCCCGGACTCGAACTCGAACCGGCCATCTTTGACGTTGTCAGGCTCATAGGGAATGCCGTGGCGCTGAAGCGCGATGCGAAAGCCCTTCAGGCGCTGACCACTTGCGAAGTGCTCCGGATGTCCCTTGATGAAGCCGATCTGCCGGTGCCCGAGGCTGATCAGGTACTCGGTCATTTCGCACGCCGCGTTCTCATCGTCCATGTCCGCGTACGGTGTGCGATGTGGCTTCTCATTGGGCGCGATCCGCACAAATGGCAGCGAGCGCTGGTCGAGCGCTGCGATCAGGTCCACCGACTCGCTGAGTGGCGGCGTGACGACCATGCCGTCGGCACGCGTTTGATCCACCAGGCCGGTGATCTCCCGCGCCAGTTCCTCACCGCGGCCGCTGCATTGATGCACGAACAGCTGAAAGCGTTCTTCGCGGCAACGCTCCATGGCGCCGTGCTGCACGTCCACGATGTAGTTCGCGCTCGGGTTCTCGTACACGAGAGCGATCAGGTACGAGCGATTGCCAGCGAGGCTGCGTGCCGAAAGACTCGGGTGATAGTTGAGTTCCTTGACGACTGCCAGCACCCGTGCCCGAGTCTCTTCCTTGACGTTCGGCTCATCGTTGAGGACCCGCGAGACGGTCTTGATCGCGACGCCGGCCGCCTTGGCGACATCGTCGATGGTTTTGCGGCGCATAGATGCTTATTTCGGCGCGCGAAGGAGCGGCGAGTTTAGCGCGCGGATCGTCACTGCGCGCACTTACCGTGTGCAGGCGAGCACGTCCGCTTTGCCAGTCTCGAGGCGCACGTTGGTGATGCTCAGGCCCAGCTTCCCCGCGGTACCCACGACAAACGGAGCGCTGACTTTCTTCATGTTCGCACCCGCGCTCTGGAAGCAGCTGAGAAGTACTTTCAGGCTTCGCCACTCACCGCTTGGAGCACTCTTCAGTGCCTGCGCGACGGGTACGCTGCCCTTGCATTCAATTCCGCATTCGACGGAGAGCAGCACCTCTGCCGTGGGAGCCTGCGTAACGCGATAGTCGAAAGCCAGCGACAGTTCGCCATTGGTCTCGCGTTGCAGATCGATCGGTGCCGCGCCCTCCAGTCCGAATATGGCAGGCGCCGTGCCGTTCCAACGCGCCGCGCGCGCATCCTCCTGTGCAGCGCGATCCTCCGCGAGGACCTCGAGACTGCCGCTGTCGGTTCCGCGGCGCGCGCCACCAGGTTCGATGCGCGGACCAGTGCCTTCCTGCACAAACAGTCGCCACCCGCGTCCGACCTTGCCTTTGGCAAAGAAGGTTCTCGAATCGATGCTCGCCGCAGCCCGGCGCGGCACGTCTTCCGACAGTGGGGCGAGGTCGCCGGAATCCGCGTAGTCGAGACCGTACCCGTATGCAAAGAGCGGATCCTCACCACCGTCGCCGCTGTTCACGCTGGTCTGGTCCGGAGTTCGTGGCCACGAGAATGAGAGCTTGCCGGTGAAATCATGGTTGACGCTGCCGTCCGCCTTGCGAAACAACACGTCCGCGACACCTCCGCCCTCCGAACCGGGCAGCCACGCGGCGACAAAGGCGCTCGAGGCATTGATCTCCGGATTCACCCAGAGCGGCCGGCCCGAGATGAACACCGCGACCACCGGAATGCCTTCGCCACCGAGTTTCTTCAGCAAGGCGAGATCAGCCTTGTCACCGGGCGAATACTCCATATCGAGCAGGTCACCCTGAAATTCCGCGTACGGGTTCTCGCCGAACACCACAATCGCGACGTCCGGTCGAGTGGCATACGCGCCTTGCCGATTCAGTTCGGCGACACCGCCCGCCGTTTTCACGGCCTCGCGGATCCCTTCATAAATGGACTGCGCGTTAGGAAACTGGGATCGCGTGGTGCCCGTGCCCTGCCACGAGAGCGTCCAGCCGCCCGATTGCTTGGCGATGTCGTCCGCACCATCGCCAGCGACGAGGACGCGTTGGCGTGGTTTGAGCGGCAGTACTTGTCCCGCGTTCTTCAGTAACACCAGCGACTCGCGCACCGCACGACGCGCCACCGCACGATGCTCTGGCGCACCGAGCAGCGCGAACTGCCCCGCGAGCGGGCGCGACGAAGGCTTGCCGGCTTCGAACAATCCCGATCGGAACTTGACACGCAGAATGCGGCGTACGGCATCGTCGAGTCGCGCGGTCGGAACCTCGCCAGAACGTGCCTGCGCCAACGTGCTCTCGTAGAGCTGCTTCCAGCTGTCCGGTGCCATGAACATGTCGAGACCGGCAATCAGCGCCGCTGGACAACTGAAGGTGGTGCAACCGGGCACCTGGCCATGCGCGTTCCAGTCGCTCACGACGATGCCATCGAACCCCATGCGGCCCTTCAGCACGCCGGTGAGGAGGCTGGCGTTGCCATGCATCTTCACGCCCTGCCAGCTCGAGTACGAGACCATCACCGACTGCACCCCTGCAGCTATGGCAGCGGGATATCCAGCCGCGTGAATGTCACGCAATTGCGCTTCGCTCGAAGGATTGTCGCCCTGGTCGCGACCCTCTGTGGTTCCGCCATCGCCGAGGAAGTGCTTGGCAGTGGCAATCACGTGCGGCGGGCGCAGGAAATCTGCGCTGCCCGGCTCGCCCTGCAACCCCGTTACCATTGCCTCGGCAAACGAGCGCACGATCTCGGGATCCTCGGAGTACGACTCGTAGGTGCGCCCCCAGCGATCGTCGCGAACCACCGCCAGCGTCGGGCCGAAATTCCATTCCTGGCCGGTGACGCGCATCTCCTTCGCGGTGACGGCACCAATCTCACGGATGAGTTGCACGTCGCGCGTCGCGCCGAGTGCGATGTTGTGAGGAAAAATCGTGGCCCCGATGATGTTCGCGTGGCCGTGTACCGCGTCCAGGCCCCACAGCACCGGAATCCCGGCGGCGCCACCACCCTTGTCCACAGAAGCCAGGTAATACGCGTCGGCGGCAGCCAGCCACGCAGGCGCTAGCGCAAAGTCATCGCCGCCAGGGCCCGAGTTGCCGCCATTGAGCACTGACCCGAGTCGATAACGATGCACATCTTCCGGTGTAACGCTGGCGACGTCCGCCTGGATGATCTGCCCCACCTTGTCTTCGAGCGACATCGAGGTGAGCAGCTGCGTGATGCGCTGCTCGAGCGCGGCGTCGGACGGCAAAGGACTCCTGGTTTCGGGCCAGAGCGAGGGGTGCGCGGTGCCAGGAGCAGCTGAGGGTTGCGCGGCAGACTGCGGCGGGCCCTCGGATTCGCGCGGCGAACAGCCTACGGATACGAGTGGGAGCATCGCGTACAGTACGACGCCGGCACGTCGCCATGAAATGCCCTGCGCGGAATTCGGGTTCATTGCAGCTCGCCGCCTGCCGATTAGTTTGTGTTGATGAGACGCCAAGCGCGCGCGAGGATCACACGACATTGACAACGCTGTCAATTTTCCTGTGGCTCGCACCCAATGGCCCCAGGAGATTCAGGTCTCCGGAGAGATTTCCTCGGTATTTACGCGGTGGTGTCGATCAGGAGTTCCGGTCACCCAACAACAGCAGCGTGTCGATCTCCGCTTCGGCGGCAATCCAATCCTCGAGCTCGCTGCCGGGCGAGAAGTGTCGCCTCTCAGCACGGTAATACGCAGCAGTAGCAATCATCGCCTGGCGATCGCTCTTGGTGATGCTCGTCAATTCCGCCGACGCGGGCGGCGCTTGGAGTGTCGCTTTGGCGGCCTTTGCTTTACGAATGCGCTTCGGCCTGGCGGGTGCTGAATTCTGGTTGGGGTTGCGTTCTGACATGCCTGGATCCTCCGCCACGATTATCTGAGTCGAAGTGTTACGGCTGTTAGATATACCTCCACGCGCGGTGCATCAGCCAGATCGGCGAACTCTGGGCGAACTCGGGGCGAACGAGTAGCGCTGTTCGGCCTTGTGGCCGACCAAGTGGATCGGGGACGATAAGTGCGCGTCTTTCGACGGATATGGATGGAATGTGCTCAAGCTGCGCGCCGTGTCCCGAAGCTTTCGTGAAGGCGAACGCCTGCACCGGGTGCTCGAGGGCGCCAACGCCGAGATCAGGGAGCGCGAATTCGTAGCGATCGTCGGGCGCAGCGGGTCCGGTAAGTCCACCCTGCTCAACCTGATCAGTGGCATCGATGCTCCCGATGCCGGGACTATCGAGTTCGACGGCACGGTGATTTCCGCGCTTCCGGAACCCGAGCGCACGCTCTTCCGGCGTCGTCACGTCGGCTTCGTGTATCAGTTCTTCAACCTGATCCCGACTCTCAATGTCGAGGAGAATGTGCGCCTGGCGCTCGAGCTCGATGGCGTACGAGGTGTCCCTGCCCGACGCCGAGCTCGCGAGCTGCTGGAACAGGTCGGCCTCGGCGCCCGACTCACGAGCGCCACCGACGTGCTCTCGGGCGGCGAGCAGCAGCGCGTCGCGATTGCACGCGCCCTCGTGCACCAGCCTCAGCTGCTGCTGGCGGATGAACCGACCGGCAATCTCGACGAGGACACTGGAAGACAGATCCAGGAGCTGCTGTGCGCGCTGGTGCGTGACGTAGGCTCGACTCTCCTCCTCGCCACGCATGCCCAGGTCCCGCGCGCCACGGCTGACCGTGTGCTTGAGCTCAAGGACGGCCAGCTTCACGAGGTCGCGCGATGATTCCAACCCTTTGGCGCGCCTCGGCGCGGCACCTGCTGCGCCATCCAGCGCAATTCTTTCTCACCGTACTCGGGCTGGCCCTGGGTGTGGCTACCGTCACCGCCATCGATCTGGCTGCCCGGAGTGCCGAGCGAGCATTGCGGCTTTCGGTCGAGGCTGTGAACGGTCGCGCGACCCACCAGATTCTCGGCGGGCCTACCGGCCTCGACGAAGCGCTGTATGCGCGCTTACGAACGCAGGACCTTGGCATCGAGTTCGCACCGGTAGTGGATGGCTACGCAGAAATCTCCGGGCGCAGCATTCTCGTGCTCGGGGTCGACATTCTCGCCGACTCGCGGGTGCGCGAATTCAGTGCCCTGCCGGGCGGCGCCAGCATCGCCTCGTTGCGGCAATGGATGAACGAGCCGGGAATGGCGCTGGCATCGCACACCACCGTTGCGGCGCTCGGCCTGAGTGCCAGCGCGCCATTTCGCCTCGACATTGCCGGCACCGAACACCGTGGCAAGCTGTTCGCGACTCTCGACGATCAGCCCGGCCTCGATAGTGTCCTGGTCGTCGACATCGCCACCGCGCAGGAGTGGTTTGCTGCACTGGGTCGCCTGTCGCGCATCGACGTGCGCGTGGCTGAGGGCGAGCCCGGCGCGCGTCAGTTGCGCGCGCTGCAAGCGCTGTTGCCGGCCGGTGTTCAGTTGACAACCAGCTCCCAGCGCAGTGGTGAGCTCACAGGCCTGACCGCCGCGTTCACGACCAATCTGCATGCCTTGAGCCTGCTCGCGCTGCTGGTCAGCGCGTTCCTGATCTTCAACAGCGCCAGCTTCGCAGTAGTGCAACGGCGCGAATTGATCAGCACGCTGCGCGCGCTTGGTGTCACGCGCACCGAGGTGTTGGCTGTCGTGATGCTGGAAGCTGCGGCGCTCGGGACACTGGGGGCGTTGCTCGGCGTGGCAGCCGGTATCGAGCTCGCGCGCGTCCTCCTTCTGATGGTCTCGCGCACCATCAACGATCTTTATTTCGTGGTCTCGGTCGGCGAACTCTCGGTGGATCCACGATCCGTCGGCATCGCGGCCGTGATCGGGATTGGCGTTGCAGTCATCGCAGCACTGGCGCCAGCCCTGGAGGCCGCCCGATCGCCAGCCAACCTCGGGTGGCGTCGCTCGGTGCTGGAAGCGCGCGCCTCCCGCGGGGCGAGCGCGCTGGCTCTGGCAAGCGGCGGCCTTCTTGTCGCCGGCGCATCGCTCGCGGTCCTTCCCAGCCGCAGCCTCCTCGTGGGCTTTGCGGCCATGCTGCTCCTGCTATTGAGCGTGGCGTTTCTCGCGCCCGCCATACTGCGTGGCGCGAGCTTTGTCTCCGCATTCGTGGCCGATCGCGTCGGCGCAACGTGGCGACTTGCGCTCACCGGTGCGGCGAGCTCGCTCAGCCGCACTGGTATTGCGGTCGCGGCGCTGAGCGTGGCGATCAGCGCGACCATCGGGATCGCCGTCATGGTGTCGAGCTTTCGCGCCTCGCTCGAGGCATGGCTCACGCGAACGCTGCGAGCGGATATCTACATCACGGCGCCGGGACCGGGATTTGCGCGGCCCGAGCGCTCAATCGACCCCGACGTGGTCGCGCGCCTCCTCGCGGTTCCCGGCATCCTGGAACACAGCGCAGGCCGCCGGGTCAGCGTCGATTCAGTGCAGGGTCCGGTGCTGCTCGATGTGCTGCAACCGGCGACTCATAGTTTCGAGGGGATCACGCTCGTCGCGGGGCAGCCCCAGGATGTCTGGAGAGCATTCGGTACTGGCGCGTTGCTGGTCTCCGAGTCCTTCGCATACCGCAATAAGCTCACCTTGGGGAATTCCATTCCGCTGCGGGCACCCGATGGCTGGCGTTCCTTCACCGTTGCGGGGATTTACCGTGAGTACGGCAGCGATCGCGGCACGATCTTGATGCATCGGGCGCACTACCTTCGGACCTGGCACGACGAAGCGGTGACCTCTCTCGGACTGTATCTGCGCGCGGGATACCGGGATCGCGACGTGATCGACGCGCTGCGCGAGACCACGCGCAACAGCCAGGCACTACTCATCCGCTCCAGCCGGGAATTGCGCGACCTGTCGATGGAGATCTTTGAGCGCACGTTCGCAATCACGAGAGTGCTCTACTGGCTCGCGTCTATCGTCGCAATGGTCGGCCTGTTTGCGGCGTTGCTGGCTCACGGCCTGGAACGATCGCGCCAGCTCGCGCTGCTTCGAGCCCTGGGCCTCACGCCGCGTGGCGCAGGCGCGTTGATCAGCGTGCAGGCGCTGCTCCTTGGCATCGTCGCTGGCCTGGCGGCGATTCCAGCCGGCCTCCTCACGGCGGCCGTCCTGGTGCTGGTGATCAATCGGCGCGCCTTCGGCTGGCACATCGACCTGAACGTGAGTGGCGGGCCGATCCTCAATGCGCTGCTGATTGCGATTGCGGCCGCATTCCTGGCCAGCATTTATCCGGCGATGCGCGCCGCAATGCCACGGATCGCTGCCGGTCTGCGCGAGGAATGATGCGCATCACCCTGTCAACGGTGCTTGCGCTGCTGGCCGTCGCGTGCGCGCCCGCGCCGGATCGCAGTGAGTTGCCGCGTGCGCCGTCCGCTCCTCGCCTCGAGGCGATCCTCGGCAGCGACGGTGCGGATGACTACACGCATGCCCGCGCACCGCACCGTTTTGAGTTCCCCGTCGATCATGGCCCGCACAGCGACTTTCGTCATGAGTGGTGGTATTTCACCGGCCATCTCGATGCCCAGAGTGGCCAGCGGTTCGGATTCGAGCTGACGTTTTTCCGCCTCGCACTCCTGGCGCCTTCACAGCCACTCAGCGGCGGTGAGTCCCGTTGGCGGACGAAGCAACTGTACGCCGCTCACTTCGCGATCACAGATCTCGAGCGTCGTGCCTTTCATTCCACCGGGCGATTTGCACGCGATGCATTGGGGCTCGCAGGTGCTGACGGTGCGCCGCTACGCGTCTGGCTCGACGACTGGATGCTCACCGTACCGGATGATTCGCGCCAGCCGTGGACGCTTCGTGCGCACGAAGCGCCCTATCGACTCGAGCTCGAGCTGCGTCCTGATCTGGAACCGGTGTTGAACGGCGATGCGGGTCTGAGCCACAAGTCGGCCAGTGGCCCGGCCGCAAGCTACTACTATTCGATCCCTCGCCTCACGGTTCGCGGCACTGTGGGCCGGGACGCCGACAGCCTAAAGGTCACTGGCACCGCGTGGTTGGACCGCGAATGGGGCAGCGATGGCCTGGCACCGGACGAGCCCGGGTGGGACTGGTTCGCGCTGCAACTCGATGACGGCAGCTCGCTCATGTTCTATTCATTGCGTCGTACCGACGGCGCACGCGACCCGGCGAGCGCCGGCACCTATGTCGATGCCTCGGGCGTGGCGCACGCCCTGCGGGATCAGGATGTGCAGCTCTCAGTCCACGGACAATGGCAAAGTCCGCGCGGGGGCGTCTATCCCGCCAAGTGGCGGCTGCAGGTCCCGAGCCTTGGGCTCGAGCTGCAATTGCACCCCGTGCTCGCCGACCAGGAGCTCGACACGACGCCGAGGTATTGGGAGGGCGCGGTCGATGTGATCGGCACTCACAGCGGCGCCGCGCTGCGCGGACGCGGCTATGTCGAGCTGACGGGATACGCAAATGCCCCCGTCGATGCGAGAATACGCGCGCGCCAGGGTGAATGAATTCCTCAAGCACCTACGGAGAATGTCATGAAGAATCGGATAGTCGCATTGCTGACCATGGGCCTGTTGCTGGGCCTGGCTGGCTGCGAGAAGGAAGGCCCTGCCGAACAGGCAGGCAAGCAGATCGACCAGGCGGCGGAGCAGACGGGAGACGCGATGAAGGAAGCGGCGGACGACGCGGCGGACGCGACCAAAGAGGCTGGCCAGGAAATCAAGGAGGGTGCCGAGCAAGTCCAGGACGATATGAAGAAGGACAACTGATCGCGAGGACGGTTGCCCAGGAGCGTTCGCATGTCACTGTGTCGTCGGTGGTCCGTTGCACTGTGTTCGCTCCTACCCGTCATACCGCTCATTACATTCGCTGCCTCACCCGATAGCGAGGCCACGCACATGCGCCAGTACCGGCTCGAGAAGTCAGAGCAGGGTTATCGACTCGTGCAGAAAGAAGCGAGCGTGCCAAAGCCGGGTGCGCACGAGGTACTGGTGCGGGTGCGGGCTACCTCGCTCAACCGCCGTGATCTCTACGTGCTGGCAGGTCAGTACGGGCCCGGCGATCTCTCCGGAAAGGTACCGCTGTCGGATGGCGCCGGGGAAGTCGCGGCCGTTGGTCCGCAAGTGAGCCGCGTCAAGGTGGGGGATCGCGTCGCCGCGATTTTCTTTCAGCGCTGGCTCAACGGAAAAGCCGATGCCAATACCCAGCCCTCGGCACTGGGTGGCGCGATCGACGGCATGCTGTCCGAGTACGTGCTGCTCAACGAGGAAGGGCTGGTGCATTTCCCGGAGCACTTGAGTTTCGAGGAAGCGGCTACGCTCCCTTGCGCCGCCGTCACTGCATGGAACGGCCTGTTCACGCGCGGGAATCTCCAGCCCGGCGAATACGTGTTGCTCGAGGGCACCGGCGGTGTATCGGTGTTCGGGCTGCAGTTGGCGGCTGCCGCCGGTGCCAAGCCGATCATCACCAGCAGCAGCGACTCCAAGCTGGAGCGCGCCAAAAAACTCGGTGCGTGGCAGACGATCAACTACAAGTCGAATGCCGACTGGGACCAGGTGGTGATGAAACTGACCGAGGGGCACGGCGTCGACCAGGTGCTCGAAGTCGGTGGCGAGCAGACGATTCCAAAAGCAGTCGGCAGCACGGCGCTCGGCGGCCATCTCGCCCTGATCGGCGGACTCTCCGGCTGGAACGGGCAACTGCCCGCCGGACTCCTGGCACTGCGGAACCTGCGCGCGAGCGGCATCTACGTCGGCTCGCGCGCCGACTTCGAGGCAGTCAATGCATTCATCGCCGAGCATCGATTGCGACCGGTGATCGACAAGGAATTCAAGTTCGACGATGCCGCTGCGGCATTCACCTACATGGACTCGGGAAATCTCTTCGGCAAGGTCGTCATCAGCATTCCCTGAAGCCTCAAACGCGGCGACATTTGTGAGATGATCCCGCGCCCCTCCTGATACGCGATGCGCGCAGCGGATCCATCCAGCTGATGAGTGTGCGGTTCCTGATCCTGGGTCTCGACGAGCCGCTGCGGCGTCAGGTCAAGGGCGATCTTCTGATCGCCTATCCCAATGCCGAAGTGCAAATGGAGCCGCTGCCGGAGGACTCCGCGCACAACGCGGAACTTGCCGCTTACACCGCGCTCTTCGTTGGTTATGAGCATGGGCGCGAGGACGGCGATGGGAAGCTGCTCGGGCCCGACGCGCTGCTGCGCGAATTCAAGGGCTGCGGTGCGCCGATCCTGATTCTGGCACGCGGCGGCAACGAGATGACTGCCGTCGATGCGGTGCGCGCCGGAGCGGCCGACTTTCTGCCGGTGCGCCTGATCTCACCACCTCTGCTGGCCGCACGTGTGAAGGCTGCTTTGCAGTCACATGGCGCACCACCTGTCGAGCGGCGCCGTTCGCAGGTGCGCCGGGCCGCCACGCCGAGTGAGCTGCCGACCACAGTCCCCGGCTATCAGGTGCTGCAGACGCTGGCGCGCTCCGATCGGTCGGCCGTCTACCTGGCACGGAGCGAGGAGCTGGGCTTCAACGTCGCCCTCAAGGTGCTGCGCCGTGCGGCGGATGTCGCGGATGCGCCCGGAGACGAGCAACGCTTCGCGCGCGAATACAAGATCATTTCCCAGATCCGCCATCGAGCAATCGTCGATGTGTACGATTTCGGTTCGAACGAGGGCTTGAGTTACATCGCCACCGAATACTTTCCCGCCGGCGATCTCAAGACGCGACTGCAGAATCCCATGTCGACGGACGAAGCGACCGACTACGCGAAGCAGATCGCCGAAGCACTGCGCATCATTCATGTGGCAGGCGTCCTGCATCGTGACCTGAAGCCCGCGAACGTCATGCTGCGCACGGACAATTCACTGGTGCTGATCGACTTTGGTCTCGCCAAGGAACTGACCGGCGACAAGGCGCTGACCGGTGCGGGTGAAATCCGCGGCTCGCCCTACTACATGAGCCCGGAGCAGGCCGATGGCCGGCCGGTGGATGAACGCTCCGACCTCTACTCGCTCGGTGTCATTTTCTACGAGCTGCTCACCGGCACGCGGCCGTTCCAGGGCCGCACGGTGTTCGACATCCTGGCGCAGCACCAGCACGCCGCCATACCGCAGCTCAGCGGCACCGCAGGCCGCGTGCAGCCGCTCCTGGATCGGCTGCTCGCCAAGGCGCCTGCAGACCGTTTTCAGAGTGCTAGCGACTTCCTGACAGCGCTACGCCCCAAGGGCCCACCCAGGTGAACGGCGTTACTGTCGCCAAGTCGCGAAAGTTTGAACTGCTTCCAGTTACCAACCCCCAAAAACCAACCCGCGGTCACATCCCCCACCGGGACTATTGTCAAAGATAGCGCCCACTTGCCTTCAGGCCAGGCGGCGCAGTGCGGCCGGCTGAAGGCTGAGCGGCGCACGGGCCCCCACTGACGCACAAGGACGTGGCATGCGCGGGCTGGCGCCGCACCTGTTGCGAGGTGGGTAACAAGATGCGGATCCTCAAGCTCGGAAAGTACAAAGGCCTGGTCGCGGTGCTGGCGCTGTTCCTGGTCGGCACGGCGGCAATGCTGGCGATGAATTTCATCTTCGCGGTGCGCGCGACGGAGAGCCTGACCGCCATTCGCGGTATCAGCGCCCAGCAGCTTCAGCCCCAGGTCATCGCCTCAGCGGCGCAACTTCTGCGCGCCGATCTCGGCAACCGGCGCTATCTCGGGCGCGCGCTGACCGACCTCAAGGCGACCGTCAAGGCTTTCGACGCGGCGCTCGCCGGGCTTGATCGCAGCGCGACCACCTCAGCGGGACGCGCCGGCCCATTCGAATTCGCGCCGCTCGCTTCCGCCAGCAGCCAGCGCAGTCTCCAGGACTTGCGCCACGTCTGGGGTGAGTATCGCGAGCGGCTGAAACCGATCGTCGACTTCAGCGGCAATCCGTATGTCGAGACCGCCGATCGCGGCACACAGCTGAGCACGTCCGGTCTGAAGCTCAACAGCCAGCTCGACGAAGCGGTCCGTTTTGGTGTCGCACGGCACGCCGAAATCGCGAAGCTGGTGGCAAGCCTGTCAGCGACCGTCGATGCCGAAACCCAGACGCGCGCTGCGCAGATGCGCCTGTACCTCATTGCCGGCATGGCCGGCGCAGTGATCCTGTTCGTGGTCGCCTTCGGGCTGCTGGGCAAAGCTGCGGGCCGCGAGCAGTCGATCTCGCGCGCCAAGCGCGAGACCGACGACATCCTGCACACCATCAACCAGGGTCTGTTCCTGCTCGACAAGAATCTCAACATCGGCTCGGAGCGCTCCGAGGCGCTGGAGCGCATCTTTCACCGCACCGATTTCGAGAAGATGAGTTTCGAGCGGCTGCTGCGCGGCATCGTCCCGGACAAGGTCCTCGAGACCGCGCTCGAATACGTGAAGTTGATGTGGGGCGAGCGCGTCAACGAACGCCTCATCAAGACCATCAACCCGCTGGGCGAGGTCGAGGTGAGCATCGACGCGGGCAACGGCCAGATGGAAACGCAGTTCCTGGAGTTCGACTTCAATCGCGTGCACTCCGACGGCAAGATGTCACGCTTGCTGGTGACCGTCATTGACGTCACGCGACGTGTCGAACTCGCCCGCGAGCTGCAGGAGTCGCAGGAAAAGGCGCAGGCGCAGCTCGACCTGTTGCTGCACATCCTGCATGTCGAGCCACGCCAGCTCTCCGGGTTCCTGGAAGAGAGCGAAGTCGCGATGAAGATGGTGAACTCCATCCTCAAGGAGCCGGCGCGCGAAGAGACCGCGTTCCGCGCCAAGCTCGACGGCATCTTCCGCCAGATTCACAGCGTCAAGGGTGAAGCGGCCGCACTCGGCCTGAAGACCGTGGAGTCGCGTGCGCACAGCTTCGAGGAAGCGCTGCAGGAACTGCGCGGCCGTCACGCTTTGAGTGGCAACGACTTCCTGCCGCTGGTCGTCAAGCTCGATGACCTCTTCGGCCACCTCGCACAGGTACGCGAGATGGTGGGCCGGCTTGCAGATCTGCGCGTCGCAATGACTGGCGACGCAGACAATGCCGCGCTGCCTACGGATCGCGACAACGATTTCGGTCCGGAGGGTACGCTCGTGCAACCCGCACCGGTCCTCACGGCGCGCGAGTCTGTGAGTGCCAGCGATGGATTGGAATCGAGCCTCAAGTCGCTCGCAGAACGGATTGCGAGCGAGCTGGGCAAGCAGGTGAAGGTCGCCTGCGTCGGTCTCGAGCAGGTACCCAGGGACTATCGCCGCGCTATCAAGGACATTTCGATCCAGATGGTGCGCAACTGCATGGCACACGGCATCGAGACGCCATTCGAGCGCGCCAGCGCCGGCAAGGCCCCTGGCGGCAGCATCACGCTCAAGTTCGAGAATCGCGGTAATGAAGGCTACGAATTCGTCTGCCAGGACGACGGTCGTGGCCTCAGCGCGGAGAAGCTCAAAGAGACCGCGGTCAAGCGCGGGTTGATGACGGCCAGCCAGGCCGCAGCGCTCGACGACCGGCGCGCGTTGTCGCTCATTTTCATGGCCGGATTCTCGACCCAGGAACAGGTCACCCGCGACGCCGGCCGCGGCGTCGGCATGGACATCGTGCGCAACCTGATCCAGGAGCTCGGCGGCAAGGTGGGTGTCTCGACGACGGTCGGACGCTTCGCCCGCTTCCGCATCTGGCTGCCCTCGCCCGCCAAGTCCCGGGCTGCCTGATCCAAACGCATCATCAACAACGACAGGAGTCGCGGATTGAACGCGGTTGCACCCCTCAAGCTGATGATCGTCGATGACTCGAACGTCATGCGTCGCAAGATCGAGCGCTCACACCAGTGCGCCCGGCTGCAGTTCGTCGGCTCGGCCGGCAACGGCAAGCAGGCGGTCGAGCTCTTTCGGCGCACCGAGCCGGACGTGGTGACGATGGACATCACCATGCCGGAGATGGACGGCATCGAGTGCGTCGAACAGCTGGTCGCGATCAAGCCCGAAGTCCTGATCCTGGTGGTGAGCGCGCTAGCCGACAAGGCCACGGCTATCGAAGCGATGAAGCGCGGTGCTAACGGCTTTCTATGCAAGCCGTTCTCCGACCGTCAGCTTACCGATGCTCTCGATGAGCTGCTGCGAGGCGGCGGCGCATGAGCATGACCAAGGTCGAGCTGGAAACGTTCGTCGAAGGAACGACGCACTATTTCCGGACTGCCGCCAATCAACCGGCGTCGGTCGGCTCGCCCTATCTCGTCAACGAAGGCGCCCCGGGCATCCAGGAATACACCGGCGTCATCACCATTGGCGGCAAACGCAAGGGCATCGTGTACTTCACCGCCTCACGCCCGATGCTGACGGTGCTGTTGATGCGCCTCGGCGAGACCGAGATGACGCACGAGAACATGTGCGACCTCGTGGGCGAGGTCGCGAACCAGATCTCCGGCAATGCGCGCCGTGATTTCGGCAGAGAGTTCATGATCTCGGTGCCGCGCGTGATCAGCGGTACGCCCGAGCACGCGGTGACGCCGGCCAATATCCGTTCCTTCGTGATCCCGATCAACTGGCGCAGCCATTCGGCCCAGCTGGTCGTCTGCCTCGAGTAATCCATTCGGAGTGGTGTCGTGAAGCAAAGCGCCGCGCGCAGCCCGCAAACCGGACCGGTCAACACCATTGCGCCAGCACCATCGGGTGCCGGCATCGATGTGCTGGTACTCACGGAGGACGACTTCTTCCTGCTCGCTGTGCGGCGGGTCGTCACGCTGCCGAATCGCGTGTGGCACGCCACCAGCGAAAGCCAGGCAGCGGACCTGCTGGTCTCGACACCTTGCGCGGTGGCGTTGCTCGACTACTCGCTGATCCGCAAGGAGCTCGAGGCAGTCGCTACCCGGCTCAGGCAACAGTTCCCGGACCTCGGCTTCGTCGTGGCGGGCGAACCGGAGGACGAGCAGCGCGTCACGCGCCACATCAATTCCGACGCCGTGCAGGGATTCGTTGTCAAAGCGCAGGTGACTCAGGACCTCGCCGGCGCGATCGAAACAGGAATCAACCGGCACCTCGAGCTGAAGACTGAGGCCGCCCTGGCAGCTCCCGCCGCACCGCGCAGCCGCATGCCGCTTTACGCTGCAATCGCGGCCGGCGTACTGGTCGTTGGCGGCGTTGGTGTCTGGTTGCTCACACACAGATCCGGTAGCCCGACCGATGCCGATAGGGCTGCCGCCGGTACTGCGCAACAGGCTGCCAATCCACAGCTCGAAGCGGCCAGTGCGGTCGAGGCCCAGCTGCAGAAGGCCCGCGAGGCTTTCGAGGCCGGACGTTACGTCGATCCGAAGAACAATAACGCGACGGATTACTACCGTGGCGCCCTCGCGCTCGATGCCAACAACGCCGAAGCTCGCGACGGCCTGGTGCGTGTCACCGAAGTGATGCTGGCCCGCGCCGAGGCGGCGCTACTCGATCAGAAGCCGCGCGAGGCTGCGACCGCAATCAAGATCGCGCGCACCATCACGCCAGCGCATCCGCGTATTGCCTTCCTGGAGGCCCAGCTCAACCGCGAGGCGGAGCGCTCGGTGGCACAACAGCAGGAGAGCGCACGCGTCGATGCCAACAGCCAGAAACTCGCGACGCTCATCAGGCTTGGCAACGACCGGCTGAGCCAGGATCGGCTCGTCGAGCCGGCCAATGACAGCGCCAGGTACTATTTCGATAGTGCGCGTGACCTGGATGGCGCGAGCCTGCTTGCGCAGCAGGGTTTGCGCTCACTCGCCAACAAGATGCTGCAGAAGGGCTCGCAGGCGACCGCCAGGGGCGATTCGGATGGTGCCGACCGCTGGCTCGCGCAAGCGCGCGCTCTCGGTGTGAGCGGCATCGACTTCGCCAAGGCGGAGCGCGACATGAAAGCAGGACAGCGCAGCAAGGGAGCGGAGGCGGACCGGTTGCTGGGTCTCGCCCGCGACCGGCTCAACCAGGGTCAACTGCTGGATCCCGCGTCCGACAGCGCGCGCTACTACGTAACGACGCTTCAACAGCAATATCCCGACTATCCGGCCCTGGCCTCTGTCGTCGATTCGCTCAAGGCGCAACTGCTGACCGGCGCCGAAGATGCCGCCAAGCGCGAGGACGTCGCGCGCGCCCAGCGCATGCTCGAGGAAGCCCGCAAGTTGGGCGCGAGCGGCGCGGGCCTCGAGTCCGCCGCCGCGGCAGTCGGCAGTGCACAGCACCGCGCGGAAGCGCTGGCGAAGCCGACCGCGGTACGCGAGGATCTGATCGTCAGGCGCGTGAATCCCGATTACCCCGCCTCCGCGGAGCGCAAGGGTATCGAGGGCTTCGTCGATATGCAGTTCGTCGCCACTGCCACCGGCGAAGTCAAGGATATCGTGGTCACCAACGCTCAGCCGCAGGGCGTATTCGAAGAGAGCGCGATGCGCGCGCTGAAGCGCTGGAAATTCAAGCCGACACAAATTGACGGTGCTCCGCACGACCAGCTCATGGCGCTGCGGATGCGATTCACCGTCCCGAAATAGTCCGACTCAGCCCGGGCGACGTCGCGCGCCGCGCACCGCTGGCGCAACACGCGGATTCTCCGGCCACGAGTGCTTCGGGTAGCGCCCCTTCAACTCCTTGCGCACCTGCCCATAACCGTTGTTCCAGAAACTGGCCAGGTCGCGCGTCACCTGCACTGGCCGGTGCGCTGGTGACAGCAACTTGATCAGCAACGGCACCGCGCCACCGCCGATGCGGGGCGTGGTCTCGAGGCCGAACATCTCCTGCAAGCGCACCGCCATGGAAGGCGCATCCCCACCCGCATAGTCAATGCGAATGCGCGAGCCGCTCGGCACCGCAAGGTGGGTTGGCGCGAGCTGTTCGAGTCGGCGCTGCAGATCGTGGCCGAGGATCGCACTCAAGATCTCACGCAGGTCGAGGCGCGCCAGGTGAGCAATTCGCGACATCCCACCGAGCCAGGGCGCCAGCCAGCTGTCGAGGGACGCGAGCAAGGACTGCTCGCTGACATCGGGCCAGCCAATACCGGCCTGCGCAGGCAACGCACGCACGAACTGCACGCGCGCTTGCCAGTTGCGCAGCTCCGCATTCCACGGCAATACCTCCAGTGACTCCTTGCGGATACCGGAGATGAGAGTCGCTGTGACTCGTTGCGGATCCGGCTCGGCGAGCGCAGCGGATTCGATACTGAGCGATCCGAGGCGCCGTTCGCCAACAGCCACTACAGCGCGCTCGCGATCATTCCACTCGATGCGTTCGACGACCTCGATGTGCTCACCGAGCGCCGCTTCGAGCGCGCCGCGCGTCAGGGGCGCTGCGAGATGTATCCGCGCTTCCCGCTCTCTGTCGTCGAGCGCAGCGATCACCAGGAACTCGGCACGAGCAAGCGGTTGCGGCTCGCCGAAGCACGCACCGCGGCCATTGCTCAGAAGATAGCGTCCCTGGCCCTCACTACGCTGGCGCGCAACGCGATCCGGGTATGCGAACGCCAGAAGCACACCCGCAACATCGGTCTCGGCGGTGGCACGCTCGGTGAGCGCGCGGCCCGGAATCCTGCCGACGCGCTGACGCAACTGTGCCGAGACGCGGCGTACGCGCTCGAGCCCCGCGCGATCCACAGGTGCGCGGCCCGACGCATCACCACGCAATGCCTCGAGACGACCGCGAATGTCAGCGTCAGCGCTGCGGGCGCCGCGCTGGAACACATCACGTTCGCTGAGAAGCGCCGCAAGGTTGCAGGCCTCATCCTGCAGGTTCAGATCTCCGGCACGCAGGAGCATGTGTGCGAGCCGTGGATGCACACGAAGCTCGAGCATGTCACGACCTGCAGGTGTGATACGCCCGTCCGCGTCGAGGGCGTCCAGACTTCGGAGCAGTTCGCGCGCCTGCTCATAGGGCGCTTGCGGCGGCGGATCGAGCCAGCGCAATTGCTGCGGGTCCGCCACGTTCCAGGCGGCGAGGTCCAGTGCCAATGGCGCGAGATCGGCCTCGAGGATCTCGGCAGGCGTCTCGGCTTCCAGCGATGCCTGCGTGCCCTCGGACCAAAGCCGGTAGCACACGCCCGGTCCCAACCGCCCCGCGCGTCCGCAGCGCTGCTCGGCCGATGCGCGCGACACGCGCAAGGTCTCGAGACGACTCATGCCGCTGGCCGGATCAAATCGCGAGCGCCGTACCAGGCCCGAGTCGACGACCGCCCCCACGCCCTCGATAGTGAGACTGGTCTCCGCGATGTTGGTGGCGAGCACGACCTTGCGTGTACCCCGTGATGCAGGGCGCAGCGCCTGCTCCTGTGCCGCAAAATCAAGCTCGCCAAGCAATGGCAGCAGGCGCACGTTCGTATTCTCGAGCTCCGGCTGCAGAAGTTGCTCGGTGCGCCAGATTTCGGCGGCGCCGGGGAGAAACACCAGAACGTCGCCTTCCTGCTCGCGCAGTGCCCGCAGTGCGCCCGATGCCGCCAGCCTGGCGGTAGTCGCGACCTCGTCGTGCGGCGGTCGCTGCGCCTGCGCGCGCTTCGCATCGCGTTGCTGGTAGCGCACCTCGACGGGATGGATGCGACCGCTCGAACGCACGATGGCTGCATCGCCCAGCAACGCTGCAATCGATTCGGCAGGCAGCGTTGCGGACATCACCAGCAGGCGCAGCTCTGGCTGCAGGACCGCCTGGACGTCCAAACACAGGGCAAGCCCCAGATCGGCCTGGAGGCTGCGCTCATGAAACTCGTCAAACAGGATGGCACCCACGCCTTCCAGGGCGGCATCATGTTGGAGCATCGCAGCGAGCACGCCTTCCGTGACGACTTCGATGCGCGTCGCAGCGCTGGTGCGGCTCTCGAGTCTCATGCGATAGCCGACGGTCCCCCCGACAGGCTCGCTGAGCGATTGCGCCATGCGGCTGGCCACGGCCCGGGTCGCAAGACGACGCGGCTCGAGCATGATGAGGCGCCGGCCGCGCATCCAGGGCTCGCCCATCAATTCCAGCGGCACCACAGTGCTCTTGCCGGCGCCGGGCGGCGCCTGCAGAACCGCGTTGCGATGCGAGTTCAGCGCCTGCCGAAGTGCAGGGAGGATCTCTAGTATGGGAAGATCACGCGCCATGAGCCTGCGGCCGCAACGGTGGGCCGCGAGTATGCCAAAGGAGAAACCTGATGATGAGACATGTCCTCGTCCTCACGCTGGCGCTGGCGGGCGCCGCCTGCGACGTCGATAGCGGCAACGAACGGGTCAACGGATCGGTCGATGTGGCCGCGGGGCAACCCGTGCAAGACGCAACGACTGTCAACGGCGCCATACGTGTAGCGGAAGGAGCAGCGGTCAAGGACGTTGAGACGGTCAACGGCGGCATCACGATCGGCGATAACGCGAGCGCAAATTCGGTGCAGGCCGTCAACGGCACGATCACCATCGGCGCGAATGCGCGCGTTGCCGCCGATGTCTCGTGCGTGAATGGTTCAATCACGCTGCACAAGGGTGCGGACGTCGCCGGCAAACTCGCGAACGTCAACGGTCGCTTCGAGCTCAAGGGTGCCCACGTCGCCGGTGGCATTCACACCGTGATGGGAGACATCGAGGTGGGTGCAGATTCGCGCGTCGAGGGCGGCATAACGATGGAGAGATCGCAGGGCTTCAGCATCTCGTTCACGAAACACGTGCCACGTATCGTCATTGGTCCAGGCGCGAGCGTACAGGGACCGATGAAGTTCGAGCGCGAAGTGAAGCTGTACGTGAGCGACAGCGCCACGATCGGCGAAGTGATCGGCGCAACGCCCATCAAGTTCTCCGGCGACAACGCACCTGGCTAGGTAGCAGACCGGCAGCAACAAGTGTAGGTGCAGCGCGCCGGACCTGCACTGCGACTGGAGCGCTGCTCCTGTGTCAGCGGTAATGGTCGACCCACTGGATCTCGAACTGCGGCGTGTCCTTCTGGTAGGCGCCGTACGGGACGTCGATCAGCGCCGGCTGCGTCAGCGGGTCGTGACCCAGGTTCCAGCGCAGGTTCTGTGCGCCGCGGATCTCGAAGTCCTCCACTGCCGTGAGATTGAGACGAAAGGCGATCTTCAATGGCCAGCCCTGATCGCGCGGTTTCACCACTGCCTGGCCAATGCCACTGTCGCTGTAGATGTCGACGACCAGCCGCGCCCCTTCCCAGGTCTGTACAAAACGCTCACCGGCGGGATTCGCGGAGGTCGACTGGATGCTCAGCAGCTCGACCGGCGCCGGCGCGGGCTCGGGCTTGCTCCCAAACCAGTCGCGCGGATTCCAGGACCAATGACTGCACGCGCTCAGCGTCGGCACGATGACGAGCACGACAACCCATTTGCTCGGCAGACTGGTATTCATGCATTTCCTCGGCCGGTGAGCGCGGGCCACGTTACCGTGCGCTCGCATGATTGGCAAAGTGGGCGAGCGGGCAATGTGGCCTCCTGTCGCCATGCGGCGTCAAACGAGGCATCGGGAACAACGCCGTGCCTTTCATCGCGACCGGATGTTCGTTATGTTCGCCTCGTGACCGAACTTCCGGGAGCAAGTCCAGCCACGCCGGCGCGTGCCACCGATGCATAATCCGCTGGCGCACGGTGCCACGCGACAGTTCCAGCCGGTGGCCCGCTGGCTCACCGTTGCTGCCCTCGTGCTGATCCTCTACGGCTCGCTATTTCCGTTCCGCTTCGACGCACTCGGCGAAAGCGGGCTCTTCGAGCTGCTGACGGGGCTCCGGTTTCAACGCACTTCGCGGGCGGACCTGGTCGCAAACCTGCTGCTCTACATACCGCTCGGTTTGTGCCTGCTGCTGTCATGGCCACCGCGTTGGCGTGCTCTGACGCGACTCCTTTGGACCGTAATGCCCGGCACGATGCTCTCGTGCGCAGTCGAGATGCTGCAGGTCCACGCGCCCTCACGCGTATCGAGCCTCACTGACGTGGTGCTCAATGCAACGGGAACTCTTGCGGGTGGCCTGATCGCGCTCGCTTACCTCGAGATCGGTTCGTCGATCCGGATTCCGGGCATCGTGCCGGGCCGCCCCGAGCCTGTACCGCTCGGGGTGCTGCTGCTGTGGCTCGGCTTTCGCCTCGCGCCGTTCGTTCCGGCCCTCGACTGGCAGAAATTCAAGGAGGCCCTCAGGCCGGTCTTTCTCGATCCGCAGTTCGGGGTGCTGGATACCTATCGCTACATGGTCGGCTGGCTGGTCGTCGGCTACGCGGTGCGGCGCCTGTGGCGACGCGAATATTCGTTGCATGCGCTCGCCGCCATCATCTTCATCGTGCTCGCGGGTCGCATCGTGATCGTTGGCAAAGTGCTGGTGGCGCCAGAGCTCCTGGCACTGGTGCTGTGCATTCCAGTATCCGCTGCACTGGTCGCGATGTCGGATCGGCGCCGCGCGGGTGTGCTCGCCCTGCTGCTCGCGAGCGTCATCGTCCTGCAAGGGCTCAAACCGTTCGAGTTCCTTGCCGAGCCACACTCGTTCAGCTGGGTTCCGTTCATGAACTCACTGAGTGACAGCCTGGAGGTCAACTACTCAGTGCTGCTCGAGAAGTGCTTCTGGTACTTCTCACTCGTGTGGTTGCTGACGCGCTGGGGAGTGGGAGTTGTAGTCGCCACGGGTCTGACAACGGGCCTGCTTGCGCTGATCGAAGTGGCCCAGCTCTGGCTGCCTGAGCGCTCTGCCGAAATTACCGATCCGCTGCTGGCTCTCACAGCGGGTATCCTGCTCGCGCTGCTGGGCGGGGCCAGCACCATTCGCATTGCCGCGCAGCACTGATTCACGCGGGCGCTCACGTCAGCGGCGCTTCGCATTGTGCTTGTCGGCAAGTTCCTTAATACCCCGCCACGTATACCGGTACAGGCCTTTGCGGGCGGTACGCGTAGCGCCGATCATGGCCGCAGCCAGCACGCTCACGTTAATGGGCCGGTACTGTTCGAACTTGCCGAGCAGGAGCGGGCTCGCCAGCGGCAGGATTCCCATCATGGCAAGTTCCCCGAGGCGCAGTTCCTTGCGTACCCCGAGGAGCAAGCTTGGCTGGAGGACGTCGAGCGAAGCGAACCCCAGCTTTGCAATCGCCTCCTCGGCTTCACCCTTGACTCGCAGGTAGAAGTACTTTGATGCGGGATCGGCACCGACCGAAGAGTTGAGAACGAATCGCGTCGCACCGGCCTTGCGTGCCGCGCGCGCGAAACCAACCGTGTAATCGAAGTCGACCTGGCGAAAAGCGTCTTGCGAGCCCGCGGTTTTGAGCGTCGTTCCCAGGCAGCAGAACGCGACCTCGGCGCGCGTGCCACCGATCGACTCGGCGAGGTTGTCGAACGGGACGATTCGATTGGCGAGCTTGGGGTGATCGTACGCCAGCGGCCGACGTGTGATCGCAATGACGCGCGCGCACTCAGCAGTTGCTGCCAGTGTCTCGAGCAGTCGACCGCCCACGAGACCACTCCCACCCGCAACGAGAGCGGTCCACCTCGGGGGGCTCTGCGCCGGCTTGATGGGCGCGACCTTGGTATCGGCCGGCGGCTTGGGCTGGTTCATTGTTGTTGGCGCTGATTCTAGTAGGCGAAGTTGATCGGGCCAAGCGCAATGGTGGGTATACTGGCCCGTGTTCTTCATGGCGTGGACCAAGCCACGCGACTTCGGTGGAGGACGCGCTTGACGCGTTTCGCACAACCAGGTGCGTTGTTGGGGTTTACCGTCCGGGCCGCGGCATGCGCCGCGCTCGCGTCGAGCGCTCTATCGCCTGCAGGCCGCGCGATGTCGCAACAGGTCAACGCGGCTGCTGCGTCGCAAGTCTCGGCCGCTTCCAAGCCCACGACACCCGCCCCGACTACCACGACGACCGCTACGCCTGTCCCACCAACGTCCGCGTCCGCGGATCGGGGCGATACCTATCGCCTGTTTCGGCAGCAGTTCGATGCGCGGCACTTCGCCGAGGCATTGGCGCCGGCTCAGGCGCTGGTCGATCAGACGGAACAGGAATTTGGAGCCACTGCCGAGCAACTGGTGAATCCCCTCGTCAATCTAGCCACGACCCAGCTGCGCGTGAAGGACTATTCGAGTGCCGAGGTCTCATTCAAGCGCGCGGTGAAGATCGTGGAGCAGCACCAGGGCGGCTATTCGCGCGAAATCATCAAGCCGCTGTTCGGGCTGGGGATGACCTACTCGGCCGCCGGCGACTATGCCTCCGCCACTGACACGCTGCGGCGGGCGGTCGATGTCAGCCGCAAGGTCGACGGCCTGTTCAACCCCGAGCAACTCGAGATGCTCGATTCCCTGATCGCTGGTTACACCGCACTCAATGAGTACGACGATGCGCAACGTGAGCAGCAATATGCGTTGCGCCTTGCGGAGACCACGTACGGGAAGAGCGATCCGAGGCTGGTGCCGGCGCTGGTACGCACCGCTGGATGGTTCGAATCACAGGGGCGCTTCTTCAGCGCGCGCCAGATCTATAGCCGCTGCCTCGATATCGTGCGCAAGGACGGCGGAAATTACGACCTTCGCTCGGTGGCACCGTTGCGTGGCATCGCACGCACCTACCGCCTGGAGTACTTCATCGGCCCGGAAACCGCGGAGGGTGCTGCCGATGACTCAGCGGTCAGCGCCGGCGGCGTCGGCCCCACGCTCCCGAGCAGCGCCACTGGCGTCAGCATGGCTTCGGTCCTCAACCCCGATGGTGAGGACGCCCTCGAATTTGCGCTGAAGGTCTTCGATTCCCACCCGGGCGAAGCCACTGCCGAGCGCGCCGCAACGTTGCTCGAGCTGGGAGACTGGCGCCTGACAGGCGGAGCCACGCGCCCAGCGATGGAGGCTTACGGCGAGGCATGGAAGGCCTTGAGCGCCTCCGGCTCACCTGGAACCGCCGTACTCGACTCGCCGATTCCGGTCGTGTATCGCCCGCCGTCGAGTTCTCGCCCGCCCAAATCTGAGCCCGAGAAGTACACGCAACGCCACGCAGAGGTCGAATTCACCGTGACTGCCGATGGACACGTGCGCGATGCGAAACTTGGCGCCAATGACGCCGGTGACGTCGCGGGCAAGGCCGTATTGAGCGCTATCAAGCGCGCGCGCTACCGGCCGCGCTTCGTCGACGGCAGTCCGGTCCAGGCGACCGGCGTGCGCTTCAAGGAAACCTTCTACGTCCGCAGCTAAGGGCCCTGGCGCGGTGGCTGAATCTTTGGCGATTCGGGCGGCGCGGGCGCTGGTGTCTCGGTCGCCGGCGCGGACTCCGGCTGCGTTTCCGTAGGTGTTGGTGCTGATTCGGAACCTGCTGCCGGAGTAGGCGGTGCGCTTGTCGTTGATTCAGAGCTGGCCGCTGGCGGCGTGGCTGTCGTCGGAGTCGGCGCTGCGCCCTCTGTCGTCGGATCGAGGATCGGCACCGACTCGATCGGTGCGCTATCGCTGGGCGGGCTGACCGGAGCCGTTGGCGTCCCACCCGGCGCGTTTCCTTGCCCAGTCTGAACCGCGACCTGCGGCGCTTCGTCTATGAGCGGCTGGCCGGCCAGCAGCTTCTTCGCAACGTCCTGCTCGGGAAACTGCACCAGGAACTTGGCGGCGGCATCGCGCATCGCGGCTTTGGTCGCGAGCACCATCGGTCCGGTGCTCGTCATGCCGTTGCCCGAACCATTGCTGCCGTATCCCGTAAATGTGAGCGAGTCGGCCAGCACGCCGTTAGGCGCGTACACATTGAGCCGATAGCGAATCGTCACCGCGAAATATTTCGCACCGGTGTCGCGCGGCGTAATGAACGAATACTGTTCGATGCGGGGCTCGATGATCGCCCGGTACGGCGGATCCGCAGGCAGGGACTTCAGGTCCTCCACCCGCGTGACCTCCCGGAACTCGGAAGCAAACAGCTTTTCGGCCATCCGCACGTGGTAGGGGCCAAGATCGACCTTCCAGTCGGTGCCCCAACGCTCCTCGTTGTGCGCCGCCTTGCTGAAGTCCTCGCTGTAATAGATGCCGACTGCAATCGGCATCGGCTCCACCAGCGGGACCGGGACGGCCGAATCAGTTGCGACGTTGACAGGACCACAGCCGGCAAATACCGCCATGAGCACCGGCAGTGCGATCCGTCCCGCAAACACCAGTGCTCTTGTTGCGCGCATCAGCTCTGCAGCCCTACGAATGTTCCGCCGTTTCTCTCGCACAGCGCGCGCATCAATGCGGTGTAGCGCACATTGCCGAACTGTGGCGCCCGCGCCGGCATCGGAAAGCCGATGGCATGAATGCGTACGCGTCGCTCTCCAGTCTCGCTGTGATTGGCGCGATCCACCTGGTCGATCACAGCCTGGATCGACTCACCGGGGTAGTCATCCCCGAAGTAATAGATACTCACTTTCTTGTCAGCCGACCAGAACGTGCGTATCGCCGCCAGCAGGCCCTCCACCGGGCTCGAGTTGCTGAACGAAGTCCAGGTCTTGAACCGGTCCATGATCGCTTTGCGACGCGCCGGCGTATCCGCAATCCATTGCCCGCGATAGCCGTCGAACATATACGCGCCTTCATCGTCCATTACCTGAATGCCCTTCACCTTCGGATAGATGTCGAGGATCTCCTGCATCATCTTGCGCGCGGTGTCCCAGTGATTCTCTTGCATGCTCCCTGAAGTGTCGACCACGAAGATGATGTACTCGCTGTCGACCGGGATGCCACCGATGGCATCGTTCTTGGGCCGTCGATAACCGGACGCCATGAGCCGTTCCATCTCGGCGGTGAGCTTCTGGTACGCCGCGACCAGCTGACCCTCCTCGGAGTTCTGAATCTCCGATTCCTTCTGGCTGGTGTTGTACTTGCCCTTCACGTTGCTGAGGTCGCCCTGCAGGCGCGCGAGTTTGGTGCGTTCAGTGGAGAGCTGCAGGATCCGACCCTTGAGATCGCGGTTGAGAACATCGGTCTCGCCCCGGATCTCGTACAGTTCCGCCTGCAGCTTCGCCACCTGGCCGTGCATATCCTTGCGCACCTTTTCCAGCACGATCGGCTGACCGGTCTCCGTCAGCACCAGGATCAGGATCATCGCGCCGAAACCGCAGCAGATGCAGTCGAGGAACGACATGCTGAACACTTCGGTCTCGTGGCGCTTGAGCTTCATGGCCAGTCCTTCGCGGGCATCATGAAGACTCCGCCGGTTTCGCGCGCGAGCCGCCAGAAGCGCGCCGGCGCCGGCAGATCACCTTCCATCGGCAGCAGGATCGTGCTGATCGGCACTCGTGGCGGCAACGCCGAGAGCGACTGATCGAAGAGCTTGCTGCGCTGTTCGACTTCGACGGCCTTACGGATCGCCGGCGGTGTTGCGCCCTGTGTTGGCAGCCCATCGGTCACGAGCACGATCTGGTCGGGCAGCGGATCGAGCGTCTTCGCGGCGTTGAAGGCATTGATGAGACTGGTGCCGTCGTGGGGCGGCGTGTGCTTCAGCTTCTTCACAGCCTCGTCGAGTGGACGCGGATCGTTGGCCTTGAGCCATTTGCCATCGCTCCCCTCGATCATGGAATGCGCTTCGGTGTTGAACGCATACACCTGGAATTCGCTATCCGGGGGAATCTGCGTCGTCAGCCAGTCGACCGTCGCCACGGCGCGCTGCCATTTGGGCGCGAGCATCTTCTGCACGTCAGGGAGGTTGCGCATCCTGAGGACGTTGACCAGGGTCTCATCGAGCATGCTCGCGGACATGTCGATCAGGATCAGCACATGGCGACCGCTCACCGTGATGCCCGTGAGGTATTGGCGATCGCCGGTGCCCTTGAAGGCGCGCACGCTCTGCCCGGCCGCCGCGTTGTCCTTCGATCCCGCTTCCAAGCGCCGATTGCCCTCTTCGAGAGAGCGAACGTCGGACCTCAGCTTGTTGATGTGCTCTTGCTGGGAAAGCGTTTCGCCGGTGTAGCTCGACAGTTCCACGCGGGTCTTTTCCAGCTCATCGAGGATATGCGTGATGCGCCCGGAGGCCTGGCTCGACTGATCCTCGGTCTTCTGCATTGTGTTACGCAGCACGACCAGGTTCTTGTAGCCCTCGAGCACCTGCTCTTCGAGCTTGTTGACCTCGCCTTTCAGGTCATCGTCCTGATGAACCTTGGTGACGCCCGCGGTGGCGCTGATGATGACGTACACCAGCACCACGGCGCCGAAACCGCAGCAGATGCAGTCGAGGAACGACATGGTGAACACTTGGGTACTTCGCCGGCCGCGCCTCATGGCTCACTCCGAGCTGATGAGTTCGAGAGTGACGCCCGGCCGCCCCAGGCGCAGCCGGTCGCCGGCACGCAGGGTTGCGCGACCGAAGACCCGCTCGTCGTTGAGCCAGGTGCCGTAGCGGCTGTGATCGACGACCACGGCGCCGCTCGGTAATCGAAGCACGGAACAATGCAGCCGCGAAACGCCGGCCGAGGCGCCGACGACACTGAGCGAAGCGGAGCCATCTCGCGGCGGCGCCAGACCGATGCGCAGCGGCTCCGGACCGAGAGCGAGGGCCTGCCCGCGATACAGGAGGTGCGAGGGCGCCGCCACGACGTCTGCAAGACGCGCTTCCTGCAGGCTCTGCCACGGCAGTCGCGCGGCAAGCGACGCGTCGGCCCGGGGAACTGCGCACAACAGTTGCACCGTATCCTCGCCTTCCGGGGACTCCTCGATTGCACATGCCGCGATGGCCGCAGCGCCGGGCGCGCTGCGCACCACGCCGCAGTCGTTGAATTCCGCAAAGCGCTCCGCCAGGCCGGGCAGAGATGCGGCGCGATCGCCGAGCACGATGGTGGTCGCGTGCCCCGGAGTGCGCAGTCGGTGCACGCGCATCAGCAGCTCCGTGTAGAGCGCATTGGCTTCGATTGCGAACTGCTCGCGCGTCAGGCGCACGGAGTGAGTTTCTCCTTCGAATGGCGCCTCTATCTCGACCGCATCGGACGACTGCAGCTGCTCGAGCCAGCCCGGGAGCGAATCGAAGAGTTGCTGCTCCATGGCGGCGCGATGCAGGGGATCAAAGCGCGTGCGCGCCACGAATTCGCGGCCGATCATCCGCATCCAGGTATCGATGAGGTCGAGCCAGCCGACGTTGCGCGCGACCTCGGTACGCTCGCGCCGCACGCGTTCGCCCACTGCGACCGCGGTGACCACCGTGTTGTGCAGATGGGTGTCGACGCACAGCAACCGGCCGTTGTCCGGCCAGGTACTGGCAAGGGCCACGCCCGTATCCACAAATCCTGCGACCGGCACGCGCGCTTCGCGCGCGATGCCCAGCAAAAGAGCAAGCTGCTGCGGACGCAGCGTCGCGGGCACCACTAGGCGCACCGATCGCGGCGAACCCGCGACATCGCTCCACAGATGAGCGAGATGCAGGTACGCAAGGTCAGCGTGCGAGCGTCCGGCCGCGGCTCTCACCAGTAGCGGGCGCTCATCGAGTTCGTTCCAGAAGCGGCTGTTCACATTGAGCGGCTCGATGCGCGAGGCACGCAATGCTTGGTTGCCGACGACGACAGGCTCGCGGTCCATCAATGCATAGCCGGGACTCGAGTGCTTGACCTCGCCGTCGACCGCCAGCAGCAGGCCGGCGTCATTGATCTCGATGGCCCCAGTGCTCATGCGCGCTATTTCTCAGGAGCCCCGCATGTGCTTGAGCAGGTGCTGATCGAGGTAGTGCTCGGTGTCGAGCACCATGCGCTCCTGGGCCAGCTGCAGCTGGTGCAGGAAGAACATGACGAGGATGCTCGAGGTCAGCGCCGTGAAGGTTGCGTTGAACGTGATGCCGAGCGCTTCGGTCACGCCGTTGATGTTTCCAGACACGGCCTGATGCGCCTGTTGCAGCGCTGCGCCGATGCCGCGCACCGTGCCGACGAAGCCGATGGCCGGGATCGCCCACACCGTGTAGCGCACCATCGACAGCTCCGAGTCGAGCCGCTCGGCTTCCGATTCGCACACCCCGCGCCCGGCTTCCGCCGCGTCGTGAATGTTCTCAGTCGATCCGAAGCGCTCGAGAGACGCGACGATGGCTCGCGGCAGCAGCAGTTGCTGGGCTTTCGGGTCGAGGGCTTCCATCTGGCGCGCGTACTCGCGCGTATCCTTGGGCAGGATGCGCATGCCCGGCGGGATGTTCAGCAGGCCGGACGCGAGGAGCTGACGCTGCTGGCGATTGTTGACGCCGCGGTGCCCCAGCAGGATCAATGACCAGATCATCAGGATGATGCAGATCTCGGGCTCGTATTCACGCACCACGATGTAGATGGAGCGCTCGGGCACATAGGCGGGCTCGGCCCGCATCTTCGCGAACTGGTCGGCGAGAATGGCATCGCTCCGTGGCCGGATATGAACCACGTAGAGCGCATGTACCAGGATCGCGGTGATGATCAGCGCAAAGGTACTGAACAGGAAGTCGCTCTGCTGCTGGCTGCGAACGGGTGCGTTCGGAGTCGGGCGCAGGGTCTGCGCCTCAGATGTCGATTGGGAACGTTGCACTGTTGTCTGCCGATGATTTCTGTGAGGGGATAAAACGCTTCGGGGCTTCTGACTGATCCACGTCTGCGGAATCGGCCTCTCCCGATTCGGCCGCCGGTGTGGACGCGGCGGCGGGTTTGGCTTCGGAGGCCGGCTTTGCGGTCGACGGTGCCGGTTTGGTCGCTGGCTGTGCGGGCTTCTTCGCAGTCGCCGGCGACTGAGCAGGGGCGGTGGTCGGTGGTGCCTCCTGCGAGACGAGCACGCCGAGCGGCGCGATAACGAGCAACGCAGTTGCGATCAGGGGCGCGGCTCGCGGGCGACTCGTAAGTCGACTCACGATCTCGCGGGTGGTGGTGTTCATTCGGCGTACCTCGCGATGCGAAATCCTATGTGTTGCGCCTTGCCGTCGGCATGGTCACGCCACGCCAGCCGCAGCTCGGCGACATTGGCGCTGCGCCAGCTCGAGCCGCGCACGACGTGCTGCTGCGTCCCGGTCGCGGGCCCCAGCGGGTCGGTACTCGCCGGTTCCAGTTCCGGGTACACAGTGTAGAAATCCTGGACCCACTCGGTCACGTTTCCGCCAATGTCATACAACCCGAGTGGGTTGGCCGGAAACCGTCCCACCGGGGCGGTGGTCACGAATCCGTCCTCGTAGTTCTCAACCGCAGTATCGTTCACTGCGAGGGCCCTTTTGTCAGCAAAGTTCCCTGAATTGGTGGGAACCGGGAGCGAGGAGCCCCACGGATACCTCCGGCTCGCCTGTCCACCCTCGTAGCGCGCCGCCCATTCCCACTCCGCTTCGGTCGGCAGGCGATAGCCGGTGTTGACCGGGGTCACCAGCACGTAATTGTCACCCTGCTGTGTATAGGCTGCTGGCAATCCGTCCTGGCTGCTCAGCCAATTGCAGAATGCCGCTGCATCGCTCCAGGTCACATTCACCGCCGGATGATCGTCCTGATCGAGTGAGCGATCGCGGACCACGCCCGAAAGGTGATCCGGCTGAAACTGGCGAAACTCCGCGTTGGTCACTTCGTAGACGCCAAGGTAGTAGGTCCGCTGCAGCGTCACTTCGTGCTCGGTTTCGTTCGAACGTCGTCCCGGCTCGCGTCGTGAGCTGCCCATCGTGAAGTGGCCCGGCGGTATGCGACGCATCTGCCCATTGGTGTGCGTCTTGATGAGCGGCGGAATGCGTGCTGCTCGCGCCTGCTCCGGAGTGAGCAAGCGATACTCCACCACGCGCGCGAGGCCCGCCTGCGGAACTACCTTGGTCGTGAAGCTCTGATAGCCCTCGCGCCTGATCTCGAGTGTGAGCTCGGTCGAGGGCAACATGATCGTCTGGTTGGCGGAGCCGCGTGCCTGGCCGTCGACGAACAGTTGCGCATCCGCCGGGTCGCCGCGCACGTTGACTTCACCAAGGATCGGTTTCAGCGTCATTTCCATGCCCGAACGCTCGCCAGGCTTCACCGCCACGACGCGTCGCGCCGGCTCGTAGCCGCCGTGATTCAGGGCAATTTCAAATTCGACGCCTGGTGGCAAACTGACATCGAGAGGCGTCCGGCCGCGATAGCGACCCGCCACGGCGACGTCGGCCTGCGACGGTGAGGAACGAATCGAAAGCGTGCCATCGGGCAATCCCAGTTTTACCGGGCCGATCTTCTGCGGCGTCTCAGCCTTGACCTGGATCGAGTTCTCCCAGGGACGAAACCCTTGCGCGAGCAGGCTGAGCGAGTAGGTTCCTGCATCGATCTGCGCCGTCAGCGGCGTCACGCCGATCTCCTTGCCATCCAGCGCGACGCGCGCGCCGGAAGGCTCGGACTCGATCGTCACTGGGCTGAACAGCGGCCTGAGCTTGAACGTGACAGTTTGCTTCTGCCCCAAGCCCTTCACTTCCACATTCGAGATGAACTCCTGGTAATGCGGAGCGGCAACGCGGAATTGGTGCTTGCCCGCAGCGACACGGTACGCGCCCGGGACTTTGCCGATCGGCTTGCCATCGATCACCAGCGAAGCCTCGACATCACCGGCCTGGACATGGACCTCGCCCGGCAATTTCTTGAGCGTCAGCCGAACCTGTTCATCGGGCTTGCCGCTCACCTGCACTGGCAGTTGCGCTGTTTCGTACCCGGCGTGCGAGGCGACCAGGACATGGCTGCCAGTCCTCACGAATATCCGGTCACCGACGCGAAAATCGAAGGACGTGTCGCGTAGGTCGAGCTGCGAGTCTCGCGGGTCGACGATGACATGCAGCGGCTTGGCGGTGATGAGCATCCAGAGCCCAAGGCCAAGCACGGTCAGTCCCAGGGTCAGCGCCACGCGCTGCGGGTGGGCGCGTCGACGGACCTGCTGCTTCGGCGCCAACACGGGCTTGAACGCGACGCGGCGAATCGCCTGTGAATCCGGCGCGAGTTCCTGGTCTTCCTCGAGTTCGGCAGGATCGATGATCGGCGGCTGCGTGGCGTTGCCTTCGTGGTGGATCACCTCGAGGGCGACGCTCGCACCGCGCACCGAGCTCAGGATCTGAGCTGCGCCGATGCGGATGACATCGCCGTGCAGGAGCGGCGTGCGCTCGCGCAGCACGCGTCCATTGAGCGTGACGGCAACCCCGGAATCCGCTGTGACTTCAACGTAAGGTGTCTGCTCGTCGAAACCGACGTACGCCGCGATGACGCCGGCAGGTACCCCGGGAATGCTGATGCTCACGCCCTCGCCGCCCAGTGCGAGAGGCAGATCAGCGTTGGAAATGGCGCGATCGCCGAGCGGCTCGCGCAGGCGTAGGGCACGATTCAAATGCGATCCTCACAGCGCACGACGACGGGCGTCGGCACTTTTCCCGGCAGGACCGTGATCTCGCGTCGCACGTCGCGATAGCCAACGCGGGTGCCCATGACCGTATAAGTGCCGGGAGCCAGATCGATCTCACGATGATCGAACACGCCGAGCTCGCCAACGCGATGGATGACGACCTGCGTCTGATTGTCGGATTCGAGCGCGATCCGCACCGGGGCCTCGAAGCTCGCGAGGCTGGTACTCACGGACTCTATCTGTCTGCGCAGCACCGGACCTTGTGGATCGATCTTGCGGGCTTCGGCAAGCGTGCCGCGCACCTGATCTCGAACCTTTGCAGACAGCAACCGATCCGGCTGGTTGATCAGCGCATCGAATTGCGTGGCCAGGGCCGCACGCGGAACGGCGCGACCACGACCGGTGCGGGCAAACTCGAGCGCGGGATCGAGCTTCAGTGCCGCCTCGTATTCCGTCACTGCATCGCCCCAGCGCTCAGCGTGCTCAGCCTTCTCAGCCTGCTCGCGGTGCAGAGCGATGCCATTGCGCAACTCGGCTTGCGACACCTGCGCCAGGGCATCGCCGACTTCGCTCGCGCCCGGTCGCAGGGCTCGGGCACGATCAAACGAGGCGCGTGCGAGGCTGAGCTTGCCCTCCGATAGTTGCGCCAGCCCCTGCGACATTGCCGCCGCGAACTGATCACCCGAAATACGGGCGCGCACGCGCGCCGCACCGTCGCGCGCCGCGGTCATGTCCGGATCGAGCTTCAGCGCTTCCTCGTAGTGCTGCACAGCCGACGGCAGCTGGCCGCCACGTTCCTCACCTGTCGCGGTCGCAAGCAAGGCCAGAACCTGGTCCAGGGTCGCAGCGCGCTTCAGCCCCTTGGTTGCCACCGCGTTGTCAGGCTCGATCTTGAGCGCGAGATTGAATGCTGTCTGCGCCGCGGCGGATTGGCCGGCCTCAAGCGCAGCACTGCCCTTCTCGAGTTGCGATCGCAGCGTCGGTTGCGCGAGATCGGCGGCCTTCTTCAACTCATCGACACCCGCTGAATATGACTCGAGCGACGCCTTGAACTCCCGCGATGCGTATTGCTTGGCGGCTTCGTCACCATGTTTGCGGGCCGCGGTAAAGGGTGCTGCGGCCCATACCGAGGCGGCGCGCTTGTCGAGCGATTCGTACATGCCCTCGAAAGTGTCACGTACCTCCTCGGCCTGCTGCATCTGTTCAGCGAGCGTGCGCAGATCCACCTCGGCAGGCTGCTCCGGTTTCGGGGCAACGGCAGGAGTGACTTTCGCAGCCGCTGCCGGGGCCTGCGCAGTCGGCTTGCGAACCATGCTGGGCAAAAATATGAACACCGATAGCGCGACGAGGGCGAGCGCGATGAAAGCGCCGCTGACCAGCCAGCGGCGTGGCGCGCGATCCGCGACCGTCGGGCGCTCACGTTGTGCGCCCTGGCGGAGAATTGGCCGCACGATCGTGACCACCGGCGCAGAGGTGCTTGGCGCGGGTTGCTGATCGGCCGTCGAGCCTGCAGCAGCTGGCTCCGCAGACTCGAGCAGGGCTCTGAGTTTTCGCGCCACTTGCGTGAGGTCCGCAGGCCGGTCCGCTGGCTTTCGCGCCAGCAGGCTCATGGCCAGGTCGAGCAGCGCCTGCGGCGTGTGGCGCGCCGGTTTCAACGCTGGAACAGTCTCCGAACGAACGCGCTCGAGCGTGAAGTTGGGATAGAAAGGCGGATAGCCGCTCAGTAGTTCGTACAGCAGGGCACCGAGACTGTAAACATCATCGGTTGCGTTTGCGGGCTCGCCGGCGAGCTGTTGCGGGCTAGCGCTGTAGCGCGAGAGCGCGCCATTCGTCGCACCGGCACCCGCCAGCGCTGCGCTGCCGAAGTCGATCAGCGTTGCCGTTCCATCGGAACGCAAGATGACGTTGCCCGGCTTGATGTCACGATGAACGAATCCGGCGCGGTGCAGCGTGGCGAGTGCATCCGCCACCTGCGCGACTGCCGGCGCGATCTGCCGCCATGATCCGCCCCGCAGTGATGTCAGGTCCTCTCCGGGCACGAAGTCGCGCACCAGGTAGATCTGCTCACCATCGCGCTCGAGCTTGCCGGCCGCAGCAATGGCCTGCGAATCGAGGCTGTGAGCCGCGGCGAGCTCCGTGTTCAGGCTTTCGAGAACTGCACTGTCTTGCGCGACGACGTCCGATAACACGCGGATGACTACGTCACGCTGGCGCATGGCGTCGTGCGCGAGCCAGGTTTCACCGTGTGCGCCCGCGCTCAGTCGCTGACGCACGGTGTAGCGCCCGGACAGCCGCTGCCCGCTGTTCATGCTCGGCATAAGAGGCTCAACGCGGTGTTGTTGCAGCCGGGCTACCGGCGGCGATCGACGTGGGAGCCACGCCGCCGGTCTCCTCGAGATACATCTGCTTGAGCATTTCGCGCCATTCGCGGTACTGATCCTCGGCAGTTCCGGTCAGCTTGAGGGTGCGACCCTCGACCTCGACCACCTGCGGAGCGACCTCGGACGAGAACGAGGTTGCAAGCTCCTTGATCGCCGCCGTGTGAATCTTCGCGTCGGCGCTCTTCTTCAGTCCGCTCATGATCCCGGCGATGCCGCCGATCGTGCCTGCCGTGCGTACCGCGCTTTCCACCCGCTGGCAGTTGTTGTTGCCGCCCGGGCACTGCGAGGACACGAGGATGCTACCCAGCACGGCCGCTGCTCCCATGAGCATGCGGGTGCGCGCCTGGGACTTCATCTTCTCTTCCTTGTTGATCTCATCGTAGCTGTAACGACGCCAGTTGCCGTAGGGCTCGCTGAGGTGATCGGCGAAGCTGCCGTAGTAGTCACTGACCGTGTCAATCAGCGCGCCATCGCGCGCCCGAATCTTCTCGACGCGCTCGAACACCGGGTCACCGTCGGCAGGCAGGCGCTGCAGCTGGTAGCGGCCGTCCTTGTCCTGCACTACATAGCCGGCATAAGACTGCGGGGCCAGATCTTGTGCGAAACGCATTTCCGTCACGCGCCGAATCATGCGCCGATCGGCCACCGGTACTGTGTTGCGGAACGTCAGCATGTCGTTGGCGATGGTGGAATAGACGTTCTGGAACGGATCGCGTGCCTTGAGCGCCCCGTCGCTCAGGTATGAACCCAAGTCCGCCTCGGATTCGTACTTTTTGTCTGCGTACCAAGTGTGCCCCGTCGCGTCGCGCACGCTGATGAGGAGCTCCAGCTCCTTGCCGGTGGAACGCACGATCTTGCCTGACACGATCACATCGATGAATTCGGCATTGGCCGGAATCACACGCACTGCGCCCCATTGCGCCGTGGTCTCGAGAGTGTTTCGCAGCAGCATCGCCATGTAGCGCGCCTCAGCGCGGCGCACGTCGGGATAGATGCCCGCTTTCTGCTGGGCCTGCTCGTCGTTTTCCACTTCCGCGGGAATACCCGGATCGAAGATCCGCACGCCGACGTCGAGCAGTTCCTCGCCCGGTATCTCTTCCTTCGCCTGGACCGCATGAACCTTGGGGAGTGGCCGGGTCTCCTCGACCACGCAGCCGGCGAGCGCGGTGAGCAGCAGCAAAGCGACCGACATGCCCGCCGTCATGCCGTATCGATGTGCAAGCCTGGAAATCATGGTGCGTGCGTCCTCGCCACTGGCTCCTAGTGCGCGTTCTTCTTGTATTCGATGTATTCCTTCCAGAGCTTGTCACGAAGCTCGGGATCGGTCTCCTTTTCCGCCGCCTCGCGGATCTGGCGGGCGATCACATCGTCATCGCGTCCATCGGGAATGTTCTTGGGCGCGGTATTCGGTCCACCGCCGCCCTTGCCAGCGCCACCACCGGTTCCGCCGCCACCGCCAGCACCTTGACTGTCCGATTTCATCCCGCCCGGGCCGTTGTTCTGGCCGCCGCCACCGCCACCAGGCGTGCCACCGGCACCTGCAGGGGCAGTGCCGGCCTGACGCATGTCGCCATCGCCCCCGCCACCCTTGCCTGATCCTGCTCCCTCAGCTGACCCGCTGTTCGCCGCTTCTCCTGACGCGCCATGCTCACCGGCTGCCTGGGCGTCGCGCTCCTTAGCGATTCGCTCGCGCTCTTTGCGAATCTTCTCGTCGAAATCACCGAGTGACTCATCCATCTGCTGACTGGCGGCTGCTTGCCGCTCGGCATCGGTCTGAATGCTTCCGGAGACGTTGGGTCCCTGTCCTGCCCCAGCCCCCTGCGTGCCTGCGGCACCGGCACCTGCATTGCCTGCCCCGCTCGTCGTTCCGCCCGCGGAAGCTGTTCGAGTCGCTCCGCCCTGGCCGCCCTGGCCTGAGCCGGACTCTCCCGCTGCGCCACCTTGTCCGCCAGCACCTGCAGGCTGACCACCCGGTTGACCGCCCGACTGACCAGTGCCCGTGGAGGCCGATTGTGTTCCGGCTGCGCCCGCGCCGCTGTTGCCTGCGGTTCCCTGTTGTCCCCCAGCGGCCCCGGCAGAGCCGCCGGTGCTTCCTGAAGGCCAACCGTTCGCACCGGTCTCGCCACCCGCCGCTCCGGAACTTCCGCCCGCACCTGAAGTGCTGCTCGAGGCGGATCCGTCCGAAGAGCCGCCATCGGATCCGCCGGCACTGCCATCGGAGCTGCCACCCGTCGAATCGTTGGGGCTCGGCCAGGTGGGTGGGCCACTTGTGCCGGAGGTGCCGCCAGAAGAGCCGCCATTGCTGGAGTCTCCCGAGCTACCGCCAGAGCTGCCGCTGTCTCCTGAACTGCCATTGGCACTGCCATTCGAGCTGCCGCTGTCGTTAGGACTCGGCCAGCTGGGCGGACCGCTCGTGCCGGCAGAGCCGCCCGAGGAACCGTCTGAGCCTGAAGAACCCGAAGATGACCCCGAGGAGCCCGAGGAGCCGGAAGAACCGGACGAGCCACCCGACGAACCCGAGGACCCACCCGAAGAACCAGACGAGCCACCTGAGGAACCAGACGAACCCCCGGACGAACCGGAAGATCCACCGGAGGAGCCCGACGATCCGGACGAGCCACCCTGGGTCTGCATGCCGGCACACGCGGCCAACAGGGCAGCAGTGACGACGAGAGCGATGAGACGGATTTTCATGACTAGTTTCTCAAGGTGCTGAGGACGCTGCCAGGTCATCCCCGCGCAGGAATGATCGGAGCTGGTCGGACATTCGATCGCATGCTGTTCCCTGCACGCGGGCGATAAATGGCAGAGGAACAATTACCCCAACGAGGGCCGAGGTTCCAGTGACATTGGTGCTGACAGTGCCAGCCGCGCGCGTTTCCTTCAGGTCCCACACGGTCGCCACGTAATCGGATTCCTTTTCCCACCAGCCGAAGCCGATGCAGCCAGCACCGCCCGGCCCGGCACCGCAGGCGATGCTGCCACCACCATCGGTCTTGCGGGTTTCGCCATCGAACCACACGACATAACGCACACCGGTCTCTGCGAGCTTGGCAGCGACCAGCGGCCTGTTGAACAACGCTGTCAGACCCTCAGGACGCGTGGGCGCCGTCGACGGCTCGAACCACGGGAACAACGCATCGACGAACTTGTGGTTGTCGTCGACCCGGAAGCCATTCTTCGAATGCTCGCCGCGCGACAGATCCGACGCCACGCAATCGGTGAAGTCCTCTTCGGTGCCAGTGCCCTCGACGTGTGGCTTTGCAAGCAGGACCACGGCTTCGTCCTTCCCGATCGAAGTGGCAAATTCACGGCTTTCGACGACCTGCGCGCGCATGCAACCGGTGATGCTCAACGCTGCGAACACTGCAAAAGGAACAGCGAGCCGATTGCTGCCGGAGGACGACGAATGCAGACGCGCTTTGCAGTGCATGGAGCCCCCGATCCGGACGCACGCGGATTGAAGTGAACTTCGCCGAGTGGGTCAGGACGGATTCCGGGCCAGTATACGTGAAGCTTCGTCGAACATGAGACCTGCAAGTGGTTGGCAGGTTCCGGGCCGACGTTTTGTCATCTTCAAATCAGGTCGAGCTGTCCCCCGTCGGTCCCTGGCGGACGGAAATGCTGGGTCGAGAGCTGAAGGGCGCGCCCCCTATGTAACCCCAGCCGGCGGCTGGCGACCTCGAAGCGTTTTGCAATGAGCTCAGCATACGCGCCTTCACCGCGCATGCGGGATCCAAAGCGCGGGTCATTGTCCTTGCCGTCGCGCATGGCGCGAACCAGCGACATGACGTGTTCGGCCCGCTCAGGCAGATGATTCGTCAGCCAATCGCGAAACAGTGCTTTTACTTCATAAGGCAGGCGCAGCATCACGAACCCCGCTGACCCGGCGCCTGCAGCGGCACTGGCTTCGAGGATAGCTTCGATCTCATGATCGTTGACGGCCGGTATCACTGGCGCGACGAGTACGCCGACCGATATCCCCGCTTCGTTCAGCTTTCTCACGGCACCCAGCCTGGCCGCAGGAGCCGGGGCACGCGGTTCCAAGGTGCGTTTGAGCTTCGCATCGAGCGTCGTGATGCTGAGGAAGACCGAGACCAACGCATCGCGCGCCATGTCGGCGAGAATGTCGATGTCCCGCTCCACGAGCGCTGACTTGGTGACGATGGTGAGCGGATGTCGAAATTGCCGCAGCACTTCGAGCAGCGAGCGCGTCACCTTCAGCTTGCGCTCGATCGGCTGGTACGGGTCCGTGTTGGCACCCAGGTTGATCGCCTTGCAGACGTAACCTGGCTTTGCGAGCTCCGCTTCCAGCAAGCGCGCGGCGTCGGCCTTGTAGAACAGCTTGGTTTCGAAATCGAGGCCAGGCGAGAGATTCATGTACGAGTGCGAAGGACGGGCATAACAGTAGACACATCCGTGTTCGCATCCTCGGTACGCATTGATCGATTGCTCGAACGGAATGTCGGGTGAGTTGTTGCGCGTGATGACGTGCTTCGCGTGCTCGGCAGTAACAGTCGTCTCGAGCGGCGGCAGCTCATCGGCGAGTTCCTGCGGCCAGCCGTCATCGATCGCTTCCAGCCGCCGGCTCTCGAAGCGACCTTCGGGGTTTGAGCCTGCGCCCCGCCCTTTTCGAAATCCGGATTCGATCGACATGACTGACCTGTATGAATATACAGGTAAGTATACCTCTCTCTCTTATAGGCAGCGCAAGCGCCGACCTGCCTCAGGAGTTGGGGATAGCGCCAGGAAAGCGATCGACGGTGCGCAGCGTTGGGAACCAGCGTGCCCAGAGGCCGGCGACACAGAGCGTCGCGATGCCGCCGATCACCACCGAGCGCACGAGCCCGAACCACACGGCGGTTAGGCCCGACTCGAACTCGCCCAGTTCGTTGGAGGCGCCGATGAACACGGCGCTCACCGCGCTCACCCGACCACGAATGGCATCCGGCGTCTCGAGCTGCACGAGGACGTGACGAATGTAGACGCTGACCATGTCTCCCGCGCCCAGCAGGAACAGCGCGATCATCGAGACGGCAAACTGCTCGGAGAGTCCGAACACGATGGTCGCGACACCGAACAGCACCACCCCGCCGAACATCCAGCGCCCGACATGGCGGGTGACGGGCACGATCACCAGCAGCAAGCCCGTGAGGGCGGCGCCGAGACCCGGCGCGGTACGCAGAAATCCAAGGCCGGTCGGGCCCACATGCAGTACGTCGCTCGCGTAGGCGGGCAGCAGTGCTGTGGCGCCGCCGAACAGCACCGCGAACAGATCGAGCGAGATCGCGCCCAACACCACGGGCCGTGAGCGCACGAAGCGCAGTCCCTCGAGTACCGCGTGCCAGTTCGCAGGTTCCTCGGCCCGCTCGACCCGGGGCACCTGGACCATCGACATCAGGACGACCGATGCCATCAGCACCACGGCGACCGTCGCGTAGACCACGTGCGGACCGTAGACGTAGAGCAGCCCGCCCAAGGTCGGACCCGCGATGGTCGCCACCTGGAAGGTCGACGAGTTGAGCGCCACCGCATTGCCGAAGCGCTCGATCGGGACCAGGTTAGGAGTGATCGCGGCTGCCGTCGGCATGCTGAAAGCGCGCGCCACGCCGAAGATCACCATGACCGCAAACACCGGCCAGACCACTTCGAGCCCGGTGTAAGTGAAGATCAGCAGCAGGACAGCGCACAGCACTTCGGTGGCGTAACAGCAGGTGAGGATCAGCCGCCGGTCGAGACGGTCCGCGGCCTGCCCGGCGATGAGGATCAACGCCAGGAACGGCATGAACTGCGCAAGTCCTATGAAACCCAGGTCCAGCGGGTCGTGCGTGATCGCGTAGACCTGCCAGCCCACTGCGACGCTCTGCATCTGCACCGCGAGCGTCGAAAAGAAGCGGGCGAAAAGGAAACGCGAAAAATCCGGATAACTGAGCACCCCCAGCGGATGCCGGCGTGCAGCGCTCATGGACACCGTGATCGGTGGTGTAACTTCATTTTGAGATTGTCGCAGATCAGCGCATGCACTACTTTACGGCCCGGCGCGAGTCACAATGGCCGAAGAGTTTCCGTGACCGCGCTCCCGGTCCGAGGTCCTGAAGAATCATGAGCGATGCAGCCGCACCCATTGTCGTGCGCCATTTCCGCCAGGTCGTCCTCTGGCCGTTGCAGCTCATGCCCCTCAAGCCGGGCGTGCAGGTGCAACGTCACTGGGAAGCGCTCGAAACGCTCGGCGATGCGAATCCCTGGCACGAGGTGCGGGACGAGTATTCGGCGGACCCACTCGAATTCCAGGAGCGTCACTACAAGGAGTTCGTGACGTTTCTGCCCTACGTGCAGCGCTTTCTGTACGGCTCGAGTGTCGGCCAGGAGGCCTCGCAGCGTCACGGCGAACCGAGCATCCGGGTTTTCCGCCGCGCCGACATCGCGCAGGTGCGCGTCACTTACGACGACGGCGAGGCGATCATTTTCGAGGTCGCGCACGCCGATCTGTACTTCTTCCTCGACGCCGACATCGCGATGCTCGCCTTCGAGATGCACGCCAACGACATCGCCCTGGATCGGGCGCAGGACACACTGTTCCGTTTCGGGCGAGCATATCCCGCGTTCTGGGAACGCGGCGGCCCGGGCGGCAACTGTCCGCGACGCGTTGAGTGGTTGGGTGTAAACGGCGAAGTGCTGGCGACCTCGGATTACGAATTCAAGCAGAAATACCTCGGTCACGTCGGCCGCTATCGTGCCCCCGCGATCGCGGCGCATTGGGAATTCCTGCTCCGGCCCGCAGTGCTCGAATATCCGGGCCAGACCGGACCGCTGCGTTACCGCCAGCTCGAGTACTACCGCATGCCGCTGATGGCATACCTGTCGTTCGACGATCCGAGCGATCTGTCGCGCGCCGACTTCGTGCGCCTCGGCATGCTGACGCGGCCGGCCAAGGGCGATTCGCTGCCCTACTCCGCCAAGTCGCTGGAGCACTTTGAGGCCGAATACTGCGACGACCGCTTCTGGGGGCGGAGCGGCGACCTGTTTTCGGGCGACACGCGCCTCATCTGCACCGGCCCGTTTCTCGCGGTGGTCGGCCGGCAGGACGATTATTTCTTCACGGGCCGCGAAACTGGCATGTTCGGGCAGTTCCGGCACCAGTACTTCCTGCTGTTCCTGATTGCACACTTTCACCGCGCGGCGTTGCTCTCGATGTCGGACGAGCTCGCCGTGGCGATGAACCGGCTCGAGGTCGGCGACCTCGAATCGGTGCGCCAGTTCAAGCGTGCCATCCGCTCGTCGATGGAAATCTTCCTGCGCTTCACGCACCGCTACTGGTTCCACCAGGTGTCGAACCAGAACATCGCGCGCAGCATCTTTGAGCGGCTGCACGGGCAGCTCGGCACGGACACGCTCTACGAGGAAGTACGCGCGGAAGTGGAGGACATGAACGAGTACCTCGACACCGACAGCGTGCGCCGCCAGGCCAACACCATCCTGCGCCTCACGGTGGTCACGATCTTCGGCCTGATTGGCACGGTCGCGACCGGCTTCCTCGGCATGAACCTGCTCGCGGAAGCACAGCGGCCGCTCATCTGGCGGATCCTGTTCTTCCTGGTGATTCTCATTGCGACCGGCGCGATCACGATGTACACGATCGTGAAATCGAAGCGGCTCGCAGATTTCCTGGACACACTCTCCGATGAGCGTGTCAGCTGGCGCGAGAAATGGCGCTCGCTGGTCCGCACCTGGACCGGGCCGCCGCAGTAGCTGACTGATTTGCCTCGGGCGGCCGGCCGCTTCGCGGACTTACTTCACGCGCGAGGGAATCTGGATGTGAGGGTGCGGGATGCCGAGCCACTCGCGCCACACGGCCATCAGCATCGCGAGAATCACCGGTCCTACGAACAGGCCCACGAGTCCGAAGGCGGCGATGCCGCCCAGCACGCCGAACATCACCAGCAGGAAGGGAACGCGGGTGGCGTTGCTGATGACGAGCGGCCGGATGAGATTGTCCACCCAGCTCACGGCCAGCGCTCCCCACAGGAGCAGACCGATGCCAGCGCCGGTGCGATCAGTGATGAGGAGCCAGACTCCCGCGCTCGCCCAGACGAGCGGCGCACCGAAGGGTATCAGCGCGACGATGGTGGTAATGGCGCCGAGCAACACGGGCGCCTGCAACCCGGCGACCCAGTAGCCGAGGCCCGCGAGAATACCCTGGGCCAATGCGGCGAGAACGATGCCGTACACGACGGCGCTGGTGGTGTCACCGATTGCGCTGAGGTAGCCGTGAATGCGTTCGCCGGTAATCCGCTCCAGCACCTCGCGCACCTGGCGCGAGATCTGTTCACCATTGCGGTAGACGAAGAACGCCGTGAGGAGTGAGAAGAAGATCTTGGCAAGATTGCGCCCCGCGCCCCCGATGAGCGTCTTGATCTCCCCGAGCGATTGATCCGCCCAGTGCGCGACTTCCGTCTTTGGATCGCTCCCGAAGCGTTGGAGCAACTCCTGGAGCCAGTCACCGAGCCATGGAATATTCTGGATCGAGGGCGGCAACTGCGGATGCCGGGCCAGGTACGACGTCAGCACCTCGTAGGCGCCTCCAACCTCGTGACGCATGAGCGTCGCCAGCCACACGACCGGGACCACGAACGCGATGGTGAGGAGCAGCGTCATGGTGAGCGCCGACAGAGTGACGTGCCCGCGCATCGCCTTGCGCAGTCTCACGTACAGCGGCCAGGTAACGTAGGCGAGGATCAGCGCCCAGATCACCGGCACCAGGAAGGGCCGCAACACCACGTAACTGAGCAGCAGCAGGCCGCCGATCAGCAGCGCAATGATCAGGCGTCTCAGCCACGGTGCAGATTGCAGTTCTTCGAGCATTGATCGAGCCGAGTATCGCGCCGTTCAGGTTGTGCTGGGCGCAGCCGCGCCAATTGACGATCGTGAACATGGGACAGCACGAGTTGTGCGGTGATCGCGCCGATAAGGGCCGTCAGCATGTCCCACTGCGTATCCCACACATCGCCCTGTGTCCCCAGAAATGCCTCCGCAGTCCCCCCGCCGATCACGGCGGCCAACCACTCGATGAATTCGTAGCAGGCGCTGATCGCCAGGCAGATCGAGCTCACGATGAAGAAAAGCCATCCTCCAGCCTTGAGGGGAGTCTGGCGCAACAGGATCTCGCGCGCAGCGATTGCGGGGACGAACCCCTGGGCAAAGTGCCCGATGCGATCGTAGGGGTTGCGCGCCAGGTCAAAGAGGTCCTGCAGCCAAAACCCGAAGGGCACCTGCGCGTAGGTGTAGTGCCCGCCCACCATCAGGATGAGCGCATGGATGGCGATCAGTACATAAAGGAGCGGGGTCAGCGCAAAGCGCTTAGCTGAATAGATGAGTACCGGGACGATGAGAAAGATCGGTGCAACCTCGAGCCACCACGTGATCCGATCGGTCGGATGGATGGCTGAAATCGCCAGGGCGATACCGACCAGCACCAACAGTACAAGTGGCAGCGTGTAGCGCGAAGCGGCTGGCGTCGCGTTCATGGCTGCGAGCACTTCATGGTCGAGTCTCCCTTGTTCTTCTTGTGCCGAAGCCGGAGCGCGTGCCTCGGCAGGCACGCGCCCGATCGGCCTCGGTCACGCTCAGTGCGGCGGTCGTGCGACTTCCGGATCGCCTCTGCTGCGTCGAGCTTTGGTCTTGCTTGTCTTTCGGGTCTTGCTGGCCGCGCGTTTCTTGCGCTTCGTGGTTCGCTTCTTCGCCCGCTTCTTTCGCTTTGCCATTGGCCTCACCTCTTCCATCGGTTTGAGTCGTTTACTCCATTGGCCATCCTCGTCGCGGTCCGAGGCACTCCTATGTTGCGATCGGCACCGTGCGCTCGCATGTTACATGAGCTAGCAGAAATCGCGCTTGCACACGCCCTTGTGCCAATTGCCTGCCCGACACCGCCCCCCTAGTATCGCTGCACCGTAATGCTTCCGGCGTCGAGCCCGCCTCCCATGCCCGCCGAGCCCGCATTGACACCGGACGAGATTCTCAGGCGTGCCGCGGAGCTTGGTCCTCGCGAGCGTGCCGCGTATATCCGTTGGGCATGCGGCAGTGACACGACGTTGTTCCAGTCGGTGCTCGACCGTATTTCCGCCGCGTGGCTGCGCGAGCTGACCGATGAGATGCCGCCCGATGACGACGAGAGCGCACAAGCTGCAGCGACGCATGCTTCGGGCGATCGCATCGGTCCGTACCAGGTCCGTCGCGTGCTGGGTCGCGGCGGAATGGGCGAGGTGTACCTTTGCGAGCGCGCTGACGAGCAATACCAAAAGCAGGTCGCCATCAAGCTCGTCAGCGGCGGCGTTGTGTCGCGACAGGTGCAGACACGCCTGCGCACCGAGCGGCAGATCCTGGCAACGCTCGATCATCCGAACATCGCGCGCCTCCTCGACGGCGGAACCACCGCGGAAGGCATTCCTTACCTGGTGCTCGAATACGTCGAAGGCGAGCCGATCGATACGTATTGCGACACTCACCGGCTCAGCATCGGCGCACGCCTGCAGCTGTTTCGCGTGGTGTGCTCGGCGGTGCAGTCTGCCCACCGTAACCTGATCGTCCATCGCGACCTCAAGCCCAGCAACATCCTGGTCACCGCCGACGGCACGCCAAAGCTGCTCGATTTCGGCATCGCGAAGCTCCTCGACGTGCGCCAGACCTCGCACACGATCGCCATGACGCAGGCGGACGTGCGCATCATGACGCCCGATCACGCCAGCCCGGAGCAGATCCGCGGCGAGCTGGTCACCACTGCGAGCGATGTTTACGTGCTCGGCGTGCTGCTTTACGAGCTGCTCTGCGGACAGCGGCCGTTCCAGGTCGCTGGCCTGCGTTTTCACGAAATCGAACGCCTGATCTGCGAGAAAGAGCCGCCGCCACCGAGCGCCGCCGGGAAGTCGACTCATCTCAGCGCCAGGGAGCTGGCGCGAATCGCCGAGCAGCGTTCCAGCACGCCGCAGCGCCTGCACCGCGAACTGAGCGGCGACCTCGACAACATCGTCATGATGGCGATGCGCAAGGAGCCCGAGAGACGTTACGGTTCTGTCGAGCGGTTTTCGGCGGACATCGACCTGTACCTGCGCGCCATGCCGGTTGTCGCGCGCCAGGACACGTGGAGTTACCGGGCGCACAAGTTTGTGGCGCGCCACACGCTCGGCGTGGTGCTGTCGGGCCTCTTCGTGCTGCTGCTGGCCGGATTCGCAATCAGCATGTACATCCAGGCGGAGCGTCTGCGCGAGGAAAGCGCTCGGACGCGCGCCCAATTCGAACGTGCCGAGGCGGAGCGCAATCGTGCCGAGCGCGTTTCGACGTTCCTGGTAGACCTGTTCCGCCGTTCCGATCCATGGGAGTCGGGCGGCGAGAATGCCACGGCGCTGGAGTTGCTCGAGCGCGGCGCGCAGCGCATCGAGACCGAGCTCGCGAACGATCCGGATACCCAGGCGAACCTTCTCGATGCAGTGGGCCGCGTCTATCTCGCGCGCGGTGAGACCGACAAGGCGATTGCGCTCCTCGATCGTGCGTTGCGCGTGCGACGCGAGTTGTACGGCTCCGAGCACATCATTACGGCCGGCAGCATGCAGAGCCTCGGCATTGCCCGCCGTTACAAGGGCGAATTCGACCAATCCCGCGTACTGCTCGAGGATGCATTGCGGATCCAGACGCAGAAACTCGGCGAGCGACACGAGTCCGTCGCGGTCACGCTCGATGAACTGGCGCGCTGGTATCGTGACGTCGGGCAGCTCGACATCGCCGAGAAGACCTTCCGGCGCAGCCTCGCAGCGTTTACCGCGGTGGACGGGCCCCAGAGCCCGCAGGTATCAAGTGTCACGAACGACCTGGCGACTCTGCTCCTGTACAAGGGCGAGCCTGCCGCGGCGGAACAGTTGTATCGCCAGGCTCTCGAGGCCGATCGGGCGCGGCTGAAACCCGAGCATCCGCTCCTCGCTACCGAGATGACCAACCTGGCGATTGCATTGCAGATGCAGGGCAAGCTCGCGGAGGCCGAGCCGCTCTTCAAGGAATCGATCGAAACCCTGGAGCGCGCTCTGGGACGCGAGCACTCCAGCACCATCGGCGCACTCAGCAATTACGGTTGGTTCCTGCAGGTGAAGGGCGACATGGACGGCGCGGAACAAGTGCTGCGCGACGTACTGGCGCTGGATCAGAAGGTGCAAGGGCACAGTCACCCGTATGTGGGCCATGACATGTCGAGTCTCGCCGACCTGCTCTACGAACGCGGACAGCTCGATGAGGCTGAGCAGCTCTATCGACAGGCCATCGACATGTACAAGGCGACGCTTCCGGCGAACCATCAGTACGTCGCGGCGGCGCTCACCGGGCTCGGCCGCATCTTCGCCGATCGCGGCGACACGGTCCGCGTCAGCGCACTCATCGAACGCGCCGTCAGCATCTGGCGCAAGGAATTACCCGATGATCATTGGCAGATCGCGCGCAGCCGCGCGGTGCTCGGCAAGAGCATGCTGCAGCAGGGGAAGTTTGCGGAGGCCGAGCCGATCCTGTTGCAGAGCTACGCAATCCTGGAGAAGCAGCGGGGCACCAGCGACCTCGGTACGCGCCAGGTGCGCTCGTGGCTGATGCAGCTGTACGAACACTGGGGTAGGCCAACCGATGCTGTTCGCTATCGTTGAGTATTCGGAATCAGAGATTGGCTTCAGGTTTATTTATCGCTATCTGGAACGAAACTACATGATTTATAGGTATTATTTTATTTAGATGTCACGGGATACCGCCATATATACCGTCACACCGAGTCGCGAGATCAGAGCGTGTCCGCTGCCGATGTCCGCGGACGTCCCGTGTCCGGGACAGCCATAAGAGCCTCCATCCCTGGAACGCGATGGCGAGAGCAAGACCGTAAAGAGCGGACCCATGATCCCGGGTGGACCGATTGGCGTTTGGGCCACTCCGCCACTCGCTGCAAACACGGGTGGGGGTACACTTGTCACTTGCGCGCTGCGGCGGTCGCTCGGCGTATATGTACTGCTGGGTAACACTTGTGACGCGATGGCGATTGCGCGTCTCGCGTTGCTGTCAGACCCATTGGTTGGAGAACACCTATGCATGCACAAGTCCAAATCACAGCTCTCACTCCGGAAGTTGAATCCTTTATCGGCAAGCCCCGTCAGGTGCTGATCGATGGTCGGTGGGTCGCCGCGAAGAGCAGCAAGACGTTCGAAGTATTCGATCCGAGCACCGGTCGGCCCATCGCACTGGCGGCCGCCTGTGAGGCGGCGGATGTCGATGCAGCCGTCCGCGCCGCACGCAAGGCATTCGATCAAGGACCCTGGCCACGGATGTCGCCGTCTGAGCGGGGACGCATCATCCGGAAAATCGGTGATCTGATTGCTCGAGAACCTCGAGGAAGCCTGGCGCAGCGATCGCGTTGCGGGTCCGGGACGTCCGCTCGCCGCAGATGACATGGCCGGATGGGCGAGAGTGGAGTCGCTCGACAACGGCAACGCCCGATCGGCGTTGCGCGGGCCGCGGACGTCCCCGCGGCGCTCGCCGCAAAGCCGATTTGATGGCGATCGTCGCGCAGTCATCCCGTAGGAATTTCCGATTTGTTTCACCTACATGGCCGGATGGGCGACGAAGATCGAAGGCAACACCATCGGCCTGTCGGTGCCCTACGACGCCCGAGTGCGAGAATACGTTCGCACGCATACACGCGGCGTGAGCCGATTGGCGTCCGGTGCCTGCGCGCAGATCATCCCGTGGAATTTCCGCGCGTTCGGCTGCATGGACCTGCGCGGACACTGCGCGTAGCGGTCAACACGCGCTTCGCTTTCGCAGCTGCGACCGCGCGCAAACCGGTCTTGGCGGAAGCGACACCGCTCTGATGCGCGTACTCGCGGAAGAGACACCGCTGCTCAGGCTGTTCTGCGTCTCGCCGAACTGTGCCAGGAAGCCGGCCTCCCGAACGGCGTGCTGAACGTGCTCACCGGATTTGGCGAGCCGTGCGGAGCGCCGCTCGCCGCGCATCCGCTCGTCGACAAGGTGGCGTTCACAGGCTCGACGGAGGTGGGCAAGCTCATCGTCAAAGCCGCGTCTAACGATCTTAAGAAGGTGACGCTGGAGCTCGGTGGCAAGTCACCCAACATCATCCTCGACGACGCGGATATGGATGTGGCGATTCCTGGTGCCGCGAACGCAATCTTCTTCAACCAGGGACAATGTTGTTGCGCCGGCTCGCGCCTTTTCGTGCAGGAGAAGAAATACGATCAGGTGGTCGAGGGCGTCACGGCGTTCGCGAAGAGCATCCGGCTCGGACCGGGCCTCGACACCCGCACGCAGATGGGACCGCTCGTTTCTCAGACGCAGCTTGAGCGTGTCTCGGGATTTCTGCACTCGAGCGAGCAGGAAGGGGCCAAGACGCTGTGCGGTGGACGGCGACGCGGCGATTCTGGCTATTTCGTCGAGCCTACGGTGTTGGTCAACACCTCGCCGGAGATGAGGGTCGAACGTGAGGAAATTTTCGGCCCAGTGGTCACGGCGATTCCATTCAAGAACGCCGACGACGATCTGTTGGCTCGAGCCAATGACACGCCATACGGCCTTGCAGCCGGTATCTATACGCGTGACATGGCCAGAGCACACCGCATTGCCAATCGCCTGCGGGCCGGCACGGTATGGATCAACTGCTACAACATCTTCGATGCCGCGCTGCCATTCGGCGGCTACAAGCAATCAGGATGGGGACGCGAGATGGGGCACGACGCGCTCAACAATTATCTGGAGACCAAGGCCATCTGCGCGAGCATTTGAGCCAGACCGCGATCCGATCGTGCGAGCGCGCATCGCGTGCGCTCGCCGGTCGTCGCGTGTTGATTCGGGTGCAGCTTCCAGCGGCCGGAACCGGTGGTTGATTACACGTGCAAGGACGCGAGCGTGCAGCGCGGAGGCTAGCGAGCTTCGCAACTGTTCGGCGGTCAGGTTGACGTGGATGTTAGAGCTCAGCCTGGAGGATTGCGCGGAAATTGTGGAACACCCTCGCTCATGCTGACCCATGGCTGGGCCGTCTCGCACCACATATTTATCTGGGGCTTAAGCCAAGAAACGTCATCCAATGTGCCTGCCTTTACCCAATCCAAGGCAGGTGTTACGGCCACATCTGAGACTATTGGGGACCCACAGCTTGGGCAGAACTTACGAACTAAAGGTTGCCCGCTTTCACCGACGTCATTGAATGAAGCTAGAGGCAGACCTTCGAACTGAAGAGTCCCTTTCGGCACAGCAACCAGGACAGAAAAAGAGGTGCCGGTCTGTCGCTGGCAATGCCTACAGTGGCACACCGCTGTTACGACTGGCTCCGAATCTGATCTATATCGCACTGCGCCACAAAGACATCCACCAACGATCGTTGCCATGAAGGTTCCCCCCTTTCAAGAACTGGAGCAATCACGATACAACTAGCTTCGGTTGACAACCTCGTGTGCAACGCCAAGGAATGCACCACACACCGCAACTCTGCCTAGGAAGCCCCGACGCTATTCGTCACTACCTAGATGATATGCGCTCTTAGGCGAACATTTTCGTCGTCGCGACGTATCGAGCAAACCGCGGCTCGCTTGTGTGACCTGTCGGTACTGGTGACGGTACTCTGTGGAAGCCCAGTCGAAGTTGGACGGCGGCTCAGATAGTTGCGCCGCCTATTACTGTTAATCAAGAAAAGATAACCCACGACTAGGTTCAAAACGGGCGCGAGTTGGGTTTCGAATTCATTGATATTCAGTGGCACCGACGATGCCCGGCACATCGCCTATGTTTCGAATTCATTGATATTCAGTGGCACCGACGATGCCCGCCATCGCCTCTCCACGAGGGGACATCCGACATTCAGACGCCACGAAACGCCAAGTACGCTCGCCTTCATGACGTCATCTATCTAACCGACTCAGCCTCCATCCAGCGGCGACTGAACTAAATACCGTTTATCCGTACTATCCGCGCGCCTTCAGCAGAGCAACTGAGTCCTTGAGCTGGCCTACTTCGAGACCGGGCGCTTGAACATCCCGTCGATTTTCTCGTTGGTCGCGTCGCAGCACGACTGGCTGGCCTGTGCAGCGGCCAATGCTTGATTCGCCGTGCTTTGCGCACCGCTCGCCGCCTGTTTGGCGGACTGAGCCGCGCTGTTCGCACCATCGGCCGTAGAACGTGCCACCGCCAGGTCGGACTGGAGCTTACTGACTTGCGACTTCAGATTGTCGATCTCCGCCTGCAGTGGCTTCAGATCCGCACAGGCCACAAGACCAGCCACGACGACTGCCGCAGCGGCCACCTTCACAACGATCGCGCACTTCATGCACATCTCCATTCTGGGTTGTTCGTTCGGGAAGTCCCTGAAACGATGCGTGAGCGGAGCGCAAGCGACGTGCCGCCCTTCGCAGCAGCGCGACTGCATCAAGTTTGCCACGCAATTGCAACTGGCGTCTCTGTCGGTCGCGAGAGTTGCCTACACACTGCTGACGCAAAGGTGTCACTGTGGACCCACGCAGGACGTACCACAGTGCACCGTTACAAGCTCGCCGTCGAAAGAAGTCTGTTCGGCAAGTCGCAGACTGCGAATTTAATCGGGTTCCTAAAGCCGTCACGCAACTGTTTTCATTAATCCTTCGGTCTTCCGCCACCGCTGGCTAAGCACTCCCCATGGAACGGAGCGTTTGGTGCTTAGTTGTCCTCGCGTCGTACGGGTGGCAGTTCGGCTAGCGCACTTGGGGACTCAGCGCCGATACCAACTGCGGCTCGATGGTCTGAAACTGTCGGTACTTATGGCGGTACCTCAATGAGGCCGAGTTGAGACTCGACGTCCGCTCAAGTAGTTGCGCCGCCTATTGCTGTTAATTGAGAAAAAATCTAGAGAGCGACGAGCTTGGGGCACGCCGCACCCCAATTGGCTGCATGGGTATGCGCTCCCCTTTTCGTTTGCGTTGCATTGAGGAGCCAACCGGCGCAGCATGTGCGTCGCAGAAGTCACGGGTTGCTCTAAAGGGGCATCCCAAGACATCGCAGATAAGGGCCGTTAACAACGGCCCTTTTTGTTTTCGGCATCGCGGCGTGTCGGCAGGCAATTAATTCGACATCTGCACCGCATATCCACAAACGCTCCACAGACGCTCCACAACCGACCCGCGCTACGCTTCACGCGTGGATCGAAACTATCAGTGGGAGATTGAAGGCCACATCGTGCGGCTCTTGGGCGAGGGACAGTATCGCCACTTCCATTGCGACTGCCAGCCATTCAGCGCGCCAACTCATCTGAGCGGGACTGCGTACTGCCGGCACACGCAGATCATTTCGAGTCGGCTTGCTGGTCATCCGATGAAACCCGATCCGGTGAAGGCGACGGCAACCATCCTCAAGTTCGCGCCGAGGCTTCGAGCCCTACAGCAGAGACTCCGATGACGAAAGAGCAACTGATCATTCTCCTGCGAGAAGCCCGCGAAGTTCTCGAGCGCTGCGCGTTGTTCGACGATGAGGACGGCCGCGACGACGTAGAACAGATGTGCGAGAAGATTGACGCGGTGTTGTCGGAGGAAGATTCGCAACAACAGGTAGCGTGATGCTACGTGCGGCCAGACGACCTGAACGTACGCCGCAATAATTCCAATCGCGTAGCGGGAAATCCCTAACGCCCAAATCGTTGGTCGCGCCGCTCATGTCGGCGCGCGCAGACAGCGCGTGACGACTTCGTGAACGGGTGATCAGGTGCGACGCGGCTCTCAGTTCGGCCTCGCGCGTGGGCCTATAGTCGCCCGCGTCCCGCAGCCACACGGGGAGGACAGCGTGAGCAACCCATACAATACGGCCACGGAGCGCATGTCGGTACTGGGACCGACGCTGCGCTTCAAGGGCGAACTTTCCGCTGAAGAGGATCTACTGGTCGAGGGCAGCGTCGAGGGAACCATCCGTCACTCCCAGCGCATCACGGTTGGACCCAAGGGCAAGGTCAAGGCCAACATCAGCGCCGCACTCATCATCGTAGAAGGCACCGTCGAGGGCGACCTGCACGCACAGAAGTCCGTGAAGATCACGGACTCCGCTGACGTACGCGGCAACGTTCGTGCGCCCTCCGTCACCATCACCGAAGGGGCCAAGTTCAATGGCGGAGTCGAAATGGAATCCCGACAGAGCGCGCAAGCTCCTGCAGGAGCTGGGGCTGACTCGTCGCGAACCGCACCCGCAGGTCACGACGCCCTCGCCGGGCGTTGAGCCGCGCGCAATCCCGAATCATCAGGAGACACAGATGAACACACCCGCCGTGAATCCGCGGTTTGCCCCCCCGCTTGCCGAGACCAAACCGGCCGCCGCGCCGCAGCAGAAGGCCGTCGCCTCGGTGCTGGGTCCGTCGCTGCGCTTCAAGGGCGAGCTCCACGCGGACGAGGATCTGCTGATCCAGGGCCAGCTCGAAGGCTCGATCGAGCACACTCGGAGCCTCACGATCGGCACCGAAGGCGGCGTCAAGGGCAACATCCGCGCGCGCATCGTGATCATCGACGGCACTGTCGAAGGCGACATCCACGGGCTCGAGTCCGTGACTGTGCGCGAGACAGCGCGAGTGCATGGCAACATCTTCGCACCGCGTGTCGCTCTCGCCGACGGCGCCAAGTTCACGGGCCGCATCGACATGGATGCCGCGGAATCTGCTGCTGCCGGATCACCCTCACGCCGGGCCTCGCCGGCACGCGATCAGGGCTCGCACGACACCTTGAGTGAAACCGCTGCCCACCGCGTTCTAACGTCCCGCTCGTAGGGCTCAGAGCCCTTCTGCGGCGAGCTGCTTCACCCACTCGGCGCGACGCGCGTCGAACTTCTTCATCAGATCCGCCACCCGCGGATCGGCCAGGTGCGGTTGCACCATGGGTTCGGGCGCATAGTAGGCCGCGACCAGCCCACCGGTGTCATTGAGCGCGGTCAGCTGGCGAACGATATCGTCGCGATCGTTGTTGGCCGCGGCCAAATAGGCGCGAAAACCGAGCACGGCACCGCGCTCCGTTCCCTTCACCGGCTTCAAGTTGACGTCCAGCCATTCGCGGTACGCACGCGCGAGTGCGTCAGCGTGCGCTTCATCCCCGGATTGGCGCAGCAGATAGATCGCCTCAGGCGCAAAAAATGACCCTGGCCCGCCATCGATCTCGGGCGGCGACTTGAGGAACCAGGGGAAGCAACCCAGCATCTCGTCCTTGGCGCGCGGATCACGCTGCAACGTCAGCACGTAGCTGTAAGTGAGCCGCAAATCGAAGCTGCCAGGCTCCTTTGCGAGGGCCTTCTCGAGCATGGCCCGCGCCCCGCGCACGTCGCCTCCCATGGCTTGCGCCAGCGGAATCTGCGCAATGCCCGAACTGCCCGGGTTGATCCGGGCGATCTCCTGCGCTTCCCGCAGAGCCGCCGCGTAGTTGCCCAGCTCGAGATAGGCGAAATGGAGCGAAAAGTGCGTCGCTGCGTCCTCGGGATGCAGCCTGGCCGCCGCCGCATAGGCACGCACGCGGTTATCGATGCGCCCGTCGGCAGACGCCAGGTTGGCACGGGCGTTGTAGTACATCGCGGAATCGGACCCGAGCGTCTTCAGCTCTGCAACGAGCCGCTCGGCGCGTTCGCGCTCGCCGTACGCCGCCAGCGTGCCCGCGAAGTTCGACAACAACACCGGCATCAGCGGATCGAGCGCATACGCGCGCTCGAAGGTCCGCACCTGGTCTTCGCGCCGGCCGGCATCTCCATAGGCAGTCGCGAGCCACATCAGGGTCTGAGAATCCTTGTCGTTGAGGGCGACGGCTTTCTCCAGCAGCGCGATACGATCGCTGGGCGCCGCTTTGCCTTCCGTTTCCAGCATCAGAGACTTCACCGCGTAGGGCTCTGCCAGGGTCGGGTCGAGAGCCATGGCACGATCGATGGCCGCTGTTGACGGCCGGCTCGACGTCGCGAGTATTGCGTTGGCCGTAGCTGGCAAGCAGCACCAGGGTCAGCGCCCGGCCCGAATAGGCGCGCGCAAATTTAGGATCGAGCTCGGTCGCACGCGTGAATTCGACGACCGCCTGATCGAGATTCGACCCCTGGCGTGTGCGCTGCAGATACTGGCCACGCAGGTAATGCGTATACGCCTCCACGTTGTCCGTCGGCGCCCGTTGGGTCACCGGCGTCGTCGTGGCATTGGCCGCAGCTGGCAGCAGCGTGCGCTTGAGTGCGGAGGAGACTTCCCCCGCAATCTCGCTCTGGATCGCGAACACGTCGTTGAGCTTGCGATCGTAGGTCTCGGACCAGAGGTGATAGCCGTCCGCAGCTTTCACGAGCTGCGCCGTGATGCGCAGTTGATCGCCCTGCTTGCGTACGCTCCCTTCGAGCACGTTGGCAACACCCAGCTTCCGCGCGATCTCGCGCAGGTCCTCGTTGCGCCCCTTGAAGGCGAACGACGAGGTCCGACCGGCAACCTTGAATTCACGCACGTTGGCGAGCAGGTTGAGCAGCTCCTCCGAGATACCGTCGGTGAAGTACTCCTGGTCCTTGGCAGCGCTCATGTCGATGAATGGCAGCACGGCGATGGTGATGGCACTGCCCTTTGCAGCTGTCTCCGTGCTGGTATCACTGACCGGCGCGCGCTTGAGGACGTAGGCATTGACGATCACGAACACGAGCGCTGCGGCCAACACGCCGATGATCAGGAAATCGAGCTTGCGTCCCGTTAGGGGCGTCATCGACTCATGATGCTCGACCTCGTGGGTGCGCTTGATCCCCTCTGGCGTGAGCTCATAGGCCCAAGCGAGGATCAGCGCGATCGGGAATCCGACGATGACCAGAATGACGACGAGTGAAACGCCCCAGGGCGGAATGCTGAGCGCCGGCATCACGCTGGTGGCGACCTGCAGGATGAGCCAGCCCACGATCGCGTACAGGATCGCGACCCGCACCACGTTGCGGCGCTTCAGTTCCTCAAAGAATGAGGGCATGGCTGGCGTTTCCGGGTCGGGTTGGCCTGCCAATCATCGCATGGCCGGCACCGGCGGTGAGGTTAATGAGACGCCAGCACCGTCGCCGATTCGCATGGTCCAGTTGCGGGGATGGTGAGGATGAAGTGCCGGCGCGTGTTCCGGTCAGGAAATAACGTTCCAACCGATGAATCAGTCCAATCGTTTATGTCTCGCAATTTCAGGAGTAACTACTTGTTAAGTAAGCATGTGGACAGCTGGAGCCGCGCGTGTTCGTGACCACGGGGGTTGCGATTCGGAACAGTTAACGATGCGACTCCACCTCGATGTCATCTGCTAACATATCGCGCCAATTGCAAAGAACGACGGGGTCTGGGGATTCTCGGGTCTGAAACGAATCGATCGGGTGCAGTGGCCCCCGGGCACTCTGCTTTCTGATTGGCCTTACTGTGCAGGAGAGGGAAATGCAGCAGCGCATCGAGCATGAATTCGACGCCTACGACAACGAGGTTCTGGACGGATTGTCAGCGGGTCTCTACCGGTTTGCCAACATGATTGGCATCGTCGGCATCGCGCTCGCCGGCCTCGGCGTCGCCGCCATCGTGACCGGACGTTATCAGTCACCACTGGCCGGCCCGGCCATTATCGTGTTCGGGGTCGTGGCCATGGTGGGCGGGTTCTTGTTCCGTTCGCCGATGGGCGCGCTCTCTCGCATTACCCGTAGCCGCGGCAGCGATATCACGAAGCTCATGGAGGTCCTGCAGGGCCTCGACACCGCGCATGGCATGTTCCGGGCGCTCCTCGCGGTACTCGTGGTGGCCCGGCTTGCGTCTTTCCTGCTCGTCCATCACTAGCTAGTGCGGGGGAACCTATGGCTCAGTATGAATTCACCGCAGAGGAAAACCGTCACATTGACCAGGTGCGACGGAAGCTCCAGCACATCGCCCTGCTTTTCCTGGTTCTGGGTGTACTGCAGCTCATCGGATCGTTCCTCCTGACCGATCCGACAGGTCGTTGGATCAGCTTGGGCAGCGCTCTCCTGCTGCTCGCTCTGGGTTGGCTCTTCTGGCGGCCGCTCGATAACTTTCGGCGCATCGTCACAACCGAGGGGCAGGACATTCGCGAGGTCATCACTGCTATCAAGGATCTGCGCGCAGCGTATTTTGCGGCCGAGATCATCCTGATTGTTTTTGCAGCCGGCATCATCGTCGAAATGATGCGCCTGACCACGGGCAAGGGATTGTAGTTACTCCTTCCCCGGCGAGAACCGCGCCGACCTCGAGCCCACGAATACAGGGAAGAGCCTGGCATCGCTTGCGCGGAAGGGCTGGCCGGCGCCCTCGCGTGCCGCATGGCGCTCGATTATTCTCACCGGGCTTCGGATAAGCCGGGGATCAGGTGGCCCGGAGTCACAAGTACACGCCGTTCGAGCGATTGTTGGCGCTGATCACCAAGGTGCGGCCTGGTGAAGGCCGTGCCGTCGCACTGTTTGGCGCGCACCTTTTCCTGATCCTGTTTTCCTACTACTTGTTCAAGGCGGCGCGCGAGGGCTTGCTGCTCGCCAAGTTGTCCGCTGCCGACGCGAGCTACGCGACGGCAATCATAGCGACCCTGCTGATATTCATCGTCCCGCTCTACGGCCAGATACGTCGGCGCCTGGACGGTCCGCTGCTGGTGATCGCCGTGATCGCGTTCTTCGTGGGCTGCCTGATAGCGTTCTGGACCCTCGACCGGCTCGGACTCAGGGTCGGCTTCGCGTTCTTCGTGTTCGTCGGCATCTTCGGTGTCATGATGATCGCGCAGTTCTGGGCGCTCGCCGCTGACTCGTTCAACATCAAATCGGGACAGCGATTGTTCCCTGCAATCATGCTGGCTGCGCAAATCGGCGCGCTCGCAGGTACTGAGTTCGCCGAGTACTTCAGCGTTGCGATCGGGACGAATCACCTGTTGCTGGTCGGTGCGACCACGCTGCTGGTGACGGCGTTCTTCACGCTGCCGATGCACGCCAGCGTCCCTGATGAGTCGCGCCGCCTGCCACACGACACAACGCCAGCCGCGCGACGCATTTTCGGTGGCTTTGACGTTGTCGCACGCAGCCGCTACCTGACGCTGATCGCGGTCATGATCGTACTGGTCAACTGGATAAGCTCGACCGGCGACTTTATCCACCGCAGCTTCGTCAAGGAACACTTCGCGGCGGTGGCGAGTGCGGCGTCCGCGCCCGGCAGCCAGCAAGACCTCATCAGCGCCTACTTCGGCAACTTCCAGTTCTGGTTCGTATTGGTGGGTTTGTCGTTACAGACGCTGGTCGTGGGACGACTGTTCCGCTGGCTCGGAGTCGCGACCACGCTGCTGATCCCGCCGCTGGTTTCTCTGTTCGGCTACGGCCTGTTCGGTTTTCTCCCGATCCTCACCGTGATCCGATTGGCGCGAATCATCGAATCGGGCACCGAGTACTCAGTGACGAACACCGCCCGCCAGGCGTTGTTCCTGCCGACCGACCGGACGCAGACTTACGAGGGAAAGACTGCGATCGAGACGTTCTTCTGGCGCTTCGGCGACTTGCTGCAGGCCGGGGTGGTGTTCGTCGGGACCCACTACCTTGCCATGGGCGCTGTGCAGTTCGCGCTGTTGAACATGGTGCTCGCGGTGTTCTGGACGCTGGCCGCGCTCGCAATCGGCCGCGAGTTTCGCCGGCTCGCGCGCGAGAACCTCACCAACGCAGCGCCGAGTCTCACACGCCCCATTCCGCATGCGGATTGGCGGCCGGGCGAGCGCTTCGAGCACGTACTGCCCCCGGACCTGTTCGCCGACACCGACCCCGGTGACGTGCTCACGCTCTCGGCGCGGCTCGCTGACGGCAGGCCGCTGCCCAGTTGGCTCGAGTTCGACGCGCACGACGGGCGCTTCCATGCGCGCGCGGTAGGGCTCGTCGACGAGCAACTGCATATCACGGTGATCGCGACTGATCACGACGGGTTGGCGGTGAGCGGGACGCTGGTGCTGCGCCGCGTGATGGTCCTCAGCTAAGTGGAAGCGGTCCCGTGATCACCAACACTGAGAAGTTCACCGGGCAGCTGGGCCCGCTCCCAAAGCAGGGCCACGCCGGACTCCTGTTCTTTGCGGCGCTGTTGGCCTGTTCGGCAGGTCTGATTGCGGTCGCGGGCTGGCTCGAGGGGAGTGGCGCGTGGCGACATCCCCTGATCTGGCTCGCAACGCTCGGCCAGGCCGACGCGTTGGCCCTGCTGAGCGATGCAGCGCAGGTCCTTGCCGGCGTGCTCGCGATCCTCATCACGGTCGTTGCCATCGTCCTGGAGCTCTCGGCGACGCGGTACACACCACGCGTCACCGCTCTGTTCGTGCGCGACCCCGCCAATCTCGCGGTCATGGCCTTTTTCGTCCTGACGACGGTGCTTTGCATCTGGCTCGCCATCGTCCTGACGGGAGAGGTGGGCTCTGCGCCCTTCATTCCGCGTGGCGGTTTCCTGCTCGCGATGATCATGATGACCGGCTGCTTGCTCGCACTGCTTCCATACTTTGCGTACGTGTTCCGCTTCGTCTCGCCACACAGCGTAATCGCCCGCATTCGCGCCGAGGCGCTCGCCCGGGTACTGCGCGCGCGCACGGGGGATGCGGGCGCGGCGAAGCACGCGGTGATCCACGCGGTGGAGGACATCGAGGACGTCGCGCGTGGCGCGATGAAGAACAGCGACCGTGGCATCGCGATGGCAGCTGTAGAGGCGCTGGCGACGCTGCTCGCCGACGTGACGAATCTGCGGGAGAAGCTGCCGGATGCGTGGTTCCGCGTGGACGAAGCTGTCGCTCACGATGCCGACTTCATTGCGATGGCGCCAATCGCCATAGACGAAGTCGCCCGCGACCGTAGTTGGTTCGAAGCGAAAATCCTGCGGCAGTACCTCGCCCTCTTCGGCGATGCTGTCGGAAGTGCTCGCGATGTGGCGAGCATGATCGCGATTCACACGCGCCGGCTCGCCGGGGATTTCGCGACGCAGCCTGCATTTCTCGAACTCTGCCAGCGCGCCTTCCACAGCTACTTGCGGGCGGCGATCAATGGCGCTGATCCGCGCACGGCCTACTTCGTGCTGCACCAGTATCGCGTGCTCGGCGAGTCGCTGCTCACGAAGGGGTTACAGCCTGCTGTCTTCAAGGTGGCCGATCGCATCTGCTTCTACGGCCAGCTCGCCAGCAGTAAAGGGCTCCCGTTCCTCCTGGAGGTGGCGGCCTACGACCTGGCGCAACTGGTCGAAGCCGCGGCGGACAATCGCGCGATGCGCGATACGCTGCTCGAACGGCTGCTCACCGTCGATCATGAGGACGCGAAGCATCTGCTCGGAGTACGCCGCGCCCAAATGCAGCTGGCCACGTTCTTCCTGTTGCGCGGGGAGGATGAGCCGGCGCGGCGAATCGCGCGAGACCTCGCGGTCGATCGTGGCCCGCTGCTGTCCGCCGCACGTGATGAGCTCGAGCGCGAGGTATCGCCAAGCTACTGGGAGATCAACGATCGCGGCAACAATTTTTCGTACCTGCCCCCCGAGCGGCGCGCCAAGCTGGACGCCTTCTTTGCGATGCTGAGTGCGCTCCAGTGATTTCAAGAAAGACGACCACGCCTACGCGCCGAGAAAGCAGAACGCGCTCCGCTTCGCTCAGTTGGCATGTGGAGGATGGTGCTAGGGAGGGCAAACCAGCGTAATGAGCGAGGCCGCGCCAGTCTGTGGCGCGAGGAGTTGCCACCGACTCGTGGTGTCGGGCGTGCGAGTTGTCCCATCACTTGCGGTGTAGATGCTCCGTTCCCGGTACATCCGACCGGGACAGTCCAATTCGTACAGGAGTCGCGCGCGAGGCTGAATTTCTGCGTCGTTTGCGATTTCCTCCGAGGAAATAACGGTGATCATTTCATCTTGGCTGAGCTCCTTGATTCGCCCGTAAGGGGGCACGTAATTCGCGGCAACCTTGCGTTCAACCCGGTCAATGAGGTCCTTGCCCATCGCTCTGCGCGCCGCCTCGATTTCCTCCGCGCTCAGCTCCATTGTCCACACTAGGACGTACCCTGTCTGAACGTGCTTGATCTGACTGCGCTCATAAAACAATTCCATTTGGTCGGAGCTGACTTTCCTAAAACCGTATAGCTTCCAATCGAGTGGCTTAGTCTGCGCTTGCAGACCCAACGTGCCTGCGCCGATCGCGAGACCGGCGACAAGCCACAGAGGAAATGCGCGCATGGCGCTTGCTACTTGACGATCACGCACGGCCGTCGCTGGCACTCATGCCGCAGGGATACGGCGCGCGACCGCGCATGGCCGGCATCGCTCACTGCTGGCACACTCAGATCATTTCAAGCCGGCTTGCTGGCCATGAGATGAAACTCGATCCCGTGAGACCGACGGCAACGATAACTCAGTTCGCGCCGAAGCTTCGAGCGCTGAAGAACGGGCGGCGGTAACGAGCGTCCAGCTGGCATTGGCACATTTCTTTCTGCCAGTTTTAGTGGATACCTTCGACAGCGATTGTGGGTGATTCTGATCAACATGAACAGACGCGACTCTGGTAAGGTTACTTTTACGAACAACGAAGAGCCGAAGAAAAAAAGACTGCTGACCAGGGACGGACGGAGTTTCGATGTCATCCGCTTATCGCCCCGACGCCACGAGTGCCGCGGCACGTGACTTACTCGCTACATTCGTGGCGATAGCCGCCACACCACCTCTGAATCGCTCGCTCGTCATCCGAGTCGTATTGCTGCTGACTGCGTTCCTGCCAATAGCGTACGCGGACAACGTCGTCGGCAAATGGTCGTCACCTGCGCCATGGCCGCTGATTGCGATTCACGCCGTTATCGCCCCTGACGGACGCGTGCTCACCTACGGCACCGACGGTGTAGGCCTGCAGACCGGCTTCTTTATTTACGATATCTGGGATCCTTCCGCCGGGCCGGCGGCGGGGCATGTGACACTGCCGAACACGACCGGCACCGACCTCTTCTGCAGCTCGCAGCTGGTGCTGCCCCAGAGTGGCAACATTTTCCTCGCCGGCGGCGACAACTTCATCGGCGGTAAGACCACCAACACAGAAAACAACAATACCAATCTCTTCACACCCGGCAGCAATGCGCTGGCGCGCGGCAACAACATGCAGCGCGCTCGTTGGTACTCCTCCTCCACAACGCTTCTCAATGGAGAGACGTATATCCAGGGCGGCACAGGAGGCACCGATCACCCGGAGGTTCGCGACATCAACGGTGCATTCCGGCTGCTGTCGGGAGCCAACACCAGCAGCTATAACTGGAACTATCCGCGCAACTTCGTCGCGCCCGATGGTCGCGTGTTCGGCTTCGACACCACGGGGAAGATGTACTACGTGAATCCGACTGGCGCCGGCAGCATCGCAGCGGCCGGCCAGTTACCTGGCTCCTCGTCCAGGACCATGAGCGCCGCGATGTTTCGGCCCGGCCGGATTCTAAAGATAGGTGCTGTTTCGAGCGCTGCGTACGTCATCGATATCAATGGCCCGACACCGGTAGTGAGCTCCACGCAGTCGATGTCGTCAGTGCGACAGTGGGTCTCGGCGACCGTGCTCGCAGACGGACGTGTGCTCGCCACCGGTGGGAGCGCAGTCGACAATAAACTCAGCGGCGTCAACAACATCGCTGCAATCTGGAACCCCGATACTGGGTTGTGGACGCTGGGCACAGGCGGGGTGAATGCGCGTCTGTATCACTCGGGTGCACTGCTATTACCCGATGCACGCGTCCTCATCCATGGCGGCGGCGCCCCTGGGCCGCTCACTAATCTGAATGTAGAAGTCTTCACGCCACCCTATCTTCTCGATCCAACGGGAGCGCTGATGCCAAGACCCAGCATCGTGCTCGCGCCGGATACGATCCGGATCGGCCAGAGTTTTTCGGTTGGCTTTTCGAACGCGAGCAGCATCAGCCGCGTCACCCTGGTCAAGACGGGCTCGGTGACGCACAGCGTAAACATGGAACAGGGCTTCCTCGAGCTCGCCTTCACACCCTCCGGGTCGATGCTCAATGTCGCGGGACCGACACGCGCAGCTGATGCACCGCCCGGTTATTACATGTTGTTTGTAATCAATTCGCAGGGAGTGCCGTCCACTGCAAGGATCGTTCACATCAACTCCCCGCCTACACCACCTGCGGACACGCAGGCACCGACAGTGCCGGCCAACCTCAAGGCGACAGCGGCATCCGCGACGCAGATCAAGCTGAGCTGGACCGCTGCGACGGACAACGTGGCCGTGACCGCCTACAGGGTGGAGTCTTTGCCAGGGAGCCGGCTGCACGAATTACGCGTGGCGCGCCCATCAAGGGCGTCACTTACACGAGCAGTGGACTGACTGCGTCTACGACCTACCGCTACAAGTGCGGGCTCGCGATGCCGCCGGCAACTTCAGCGCATCTACCCCTGTTGTGAGCGCGACGACGCTGGCGGCGGCACCGCCTTAGGAGGCCCGACTGCATCGACGCTCTCAGCTGATGCGGTACGCCGCATCGTAGTTAAAAAGGTCGCCGTACCACCACCAGGCTCCAAACATCTGGACGGTAATCATGTTGTAGCCCGCGGACACACTCAATTCATTGAACTTCTTGATAGCGTCGGGGACGCCACTCTTGCGGCCAAGATATCCAAGGCTCGCAATCAGCGTGGTGTAGTCGTCTGCGATATCGGTGGTTGGCAACACCTTCTCGATGATTCCGACCGCTTCCTCGTAATGTTGCTGGTGGAAAAGCGAGATCGCGAGCGTGCGCAGATAGTCCGGCGAATACAGGGGGTCGAGCCGCATAGCCCAGCGCACTGACTCCTCGGCTTCCGCCGCCCTCCCCGTTGCATTGAGGATGCGCGCCTTGCTGAGGTAATTGTCGGGATCGTTCGGGGCGAGCGCCATGGCGTGGCCAATCTCAACGAAGGCCTCCTCGTAGCGCCCCTGCTTGGAGAGGACCTCGGCCGACACGGCGTGAGCCAGCGCATTGGGTTGCCGCAGGACTCCCAGAAGGATTGGACGATCCGCCAGGACGCCGACGCCAGGCCACATGTGCTCGCCGCTGGGTCGAGCGCGATCGCCTGCTCGAACAAGCCGTGTCAGAGCTTTACCGCAACAGCGACACCGACAAGAATGATCTCGACCGTTTTCCGCCCCGAGCTGCGCGGACTTGCCCTTGTAGGTCCAACTGGAGTTGCGCGCAATGATCAGGATCCCGGAGAGCTTGGAGAGATCGGTGATGATGTCGTCGGTCATGCCATCGGCGAAGTAGCTGTTGTCCGAACTGCCGCCGAGGCTGTCGAACGGCAGGACCGCGAGGGAAGGCCGGTTCGGAAGCATTGTCGGGGCGCCAGCAAATCGAGGCGCTCGCCCTTTGCGTTGTCGTTGCCGGACTTTAGGTTCTACCTGCCCTGTCATCTGGGCGCGCAGAAGATGCCACAAAGCGGTCCCAGCAACGACAGAGCAGGACCGTGATGATGGTGAATTCCGTGCCACTGACGCGCTGCTGCGCCGCGATGGCCGTGGTACCAGGCGACGGTCATGGACGACCAGCGGCAGCCCGAAACAGGAGCAGCAGCGGCAACGATGCTGCAAGATCAGGCTGCGGCCAGCTCGAACGCGTCGCTGCAGCATCTGTGTGCCCTGCAGTAGCGTGTACGCCGCCGCCGCATAGGCGAGCGTCCATTGGGCGACTTTGTGCTGCTTGAGGCGCTCACCACACGCTCAATCGAGTGCGCAGACGCTGATTTCGCCCCTTGTTCCTGTGCGGCTTGCATTTCGCCCGGGTCGCTCGATTCGCTACTCACGACTGACTACGCGCCAAGAAACATCCGGTACGCGGGGTTCGAGGTCTCTTCCGCGTAGGCGTAGTGCAGCTCGTTGAGATGGTCGAGGAACTGCGCGCGCTCAGCAGTCGGCACCTGGATTCCCGCGAGCACGCGACCGTGATCGGAGCCGTGGTTGCGATAGTGGAACAGGCTGATATTCCATTTGGTGCCGATGGCGCGCAGGAACTTGAGCAGCGCGCCGGGACGCTCCGGGAATTCGAATCGATACAGCACCTCGTTGGCGATGCCGCGGACGTGCCCGCCGACCATGAAGCGCACGTGCAGCTTCGCCATTTCGTTGTCGGTCATGTCGATCACGGGAAAGCCCGCCTCGGCGACGCTGCGCAGCACCGCCTCTTTCTCCTCGCGCCCTTGTGAGAGAGAAAAGCCCACGAAGATCTGCGCGCGCTGATTGCTCTCGTAGCGATAGTTGAACTCCGTGACGCTGCGTGGCCCCAGTACTTCGCAGAATTTCAGAAAGCTGCCGGGTTGTTCCGGGATCTCCACCGCCATGAGCGCTTCGCGCTGCCCGCCGAGATCAGAGCGCTCGGCAATGTGCCTGAGGCGGTCGAAGTTCATGTTCGCGCCGCTGTTGACCGCCACCAGCGTCTGGTCGGTGAGACCCTCGCGGGCCACGTAGCGCTTGATACCCGCTACTGCGAGCGCGCCCGCCGGTTCGGCGATGGCACGCGTATCCTCGAAGATGTCCTGGATCGCCGCGCACACCTGGTCGGTGTTGACCAGCACGATCTCATCAACGTGCTCGCGCGCCAACCGGAAAGTTTCCTCACCCACGCGGCGTACCGCGACACCGTCGACGAAAATTCCAACGCGCTCCAGCGTCACGCGCTGGCGAGCCTTGAGTGAGTCGTGCATGGCCGCAGCGTCCTCGGGCTCGACGCCGATCACCTTGATGCGCGGATACAGGTACTTCACGTAGGCCGCGATACCCGCGATCAGCCCGCCACCGCCGACCGGCACGAAGATCGAATGAATATCGCCCTGCCGCTGGCGCAGAATCTCCATGCCGATCGTGCCCTGGCCCGCGATCACATCGGGATCGTCGAACGGATGGATGAATACCAGGTTGCGTTCGCGCTCGAGTACCAGCGCGCGCTCGTGCGCCTGGTCATAGTCATCGCCATGCAGCACCACTTCGCCCCCCAGGTCCATCACGGCCTGCACTTTGATGTGCGGCGTGGTCTGGGGCATGACGATGACGGCGGGCGTGCCACGCTTGCGCGCCGCAAGCGCTACGCCTTGCGCATGGTTGCCTGCTGAAGCGCAGATGACCCCGCGCTGGGCCGCGGTTTGCGACAGGTGTGCGATCTTGTTGTACGCGCCGCGCAGTTTGAACGAGAACACGGGCTGCAGGTCCTCGCGCTTGAACAGCACGCGATTGCGCAGGCGGCGCGACAGACGTTCCGCCGGCTCGAGCGGCGATTCGATCGCCACGTCGTAGACCCGCGCCTTGAGAATCTTCTCGATGTAGTTGTTGTTCACGCCATCGCATCCCACCCCTGCCCGCCGGTTACGTTAGCAAGAATCGCGGTGGGCTACAGCACGCTGCTCGCTTAAACTGCTCGCTGTCAGGGCAACTCTGCACAGGTTTCATGGGCGCGACCGTGCCTCCGCAAGCTTCTGGCTAGGCGCGAGGCGCAGTCGATATGTCGATATCGACAAGCCTCGCAACGACGCCAGAAGCTTGCCGAGGCCGGTCCCGTCCGGGTTGCGCCGCGAACGGGCAGCTGCGTCGTTGCACCGCTTGCCAATGGAAGCGACCATTGACTGCACGGTGCGCCTGGCATCTGCACCGTTGGCGACGCAACGCGCCTCATGAAACCTGTGCAGAGTTGCCCTAACTCATGGACCGCTCCCAAGCCCGCCGCCTCATCTTCGCCTCCGCCGCCATCGGATCGCTCGGCACTTTCGCCATGCATGCGATCCTGCCGGCGTTGCCCGATATTCGTGCCCAGTTCGCGACCACGGTCAGCACCGCGCAACTCCTGGTCACGCTCTCGATGCTCGCCATCGCCTCAGGAAACGTGATGGTCGCACCGCTTTCCGATCGTCTGGGGCGCCGACCGGTGATCTTCGCCGGTCTGTCCCTTTTCATCGTCGGAAGCATTGCCGGCATGCTTGCCAACAGCATCGCGCTCCTGATTGGTGCACGCATCCTGCAAGCCTTCGGGAGCGGCGCCGCCATGGCGGTGGCGCGGGCCACGCTGATGGACGCATTCGGGCCGGAACGCGCCGCGAGCGGTATCGCCTATACGGCGACCGCGATTCTGGTAGTGCCGATGCTGGCACCGACCATCGGCGGGTTCGCGGTGGAACTCGCCGGCTGGCGCCTGGTGTTCGGGCTGTGCGTGGTGCTGGGCACGGCCGCCATGCTTTTCACAGCGCTGCGCATCCAGGAAACGCACCAGACGAGTGCGACGACGCGCGGCGGTCCTGACACGCTGGAAAGCTATCGGCAACTGCTGCTCACCGGGCGCTACCGGGCCTACGCGCTGTTCGGCTCGCTGCTCTTCGCGGCAGTCTATGTGTTCATTGCAGGCGCGCCGCACGTCGCCATCGACGTGCTGCACATCTCGCCGTCGCGCTACGGCCTGCTCTTCATGCTGCCAGCCTCGGCCTCGTTCGCGGGATTCTTCATCGCGGCACGCATCTCACGGCGCATCGGCGCGCCTGCGCATGATGCGTGCCGGGTCTTTCCTGTCGCTGACCGGGGGACTCCTGCTGACGATGCTGGCGCTGTTTGGCGTGTGGCATCCTGCGGCGTTGTTCCTGCCCGCAATGCTGGTGTGTTTTGCCAATGCCATCTCGGCTCCCAATGCAACCTCGAGCGCCATTGGGGTGCGTCCTGATATCGCGGGAGCCGCTTCCGGACTGACGGGATTTCTGCAGCTGATTGTTTCCGCTTCGGCGGTTCAGCTGGTCGCGGCGATTTCCAACCCCAGCCCATACCCGCTGGCATTCACGGTGCTCGGCTGCAACGTGCTCGCGCTCCTGGTCTTCATGCTGGTGCAGCGCCGGGCCGAGGCGCACGGCGCGACCATCACCAGGCCAGGGAACTAACGCTCGGCAGATTTCAGGGTGAAGCGGAACTTGGTCTGGCCGATCAGGACCATGTCGCCGTCCTGCAGCGTGTGGCGGCGGCCGAGGCGGGAATCGTTGATGTACACACCGTTGGTACTGCCCAGATCTTCGATCACGGTCGCGCCGCCCGCGATCACGATGCGCGCGTGGTGGCGGCTGACGTAGGTAGTATCGACCTGGATGTCGTTGTCATCGGCACGTCCGATAGCGGTAGCCTTCTTGTTGATGACGTGCACGATCTCCGAATCACCGTCGAGCCGCACCAGCAATCGCATGGCGGACTCAGGTGCCACGTTGGCGGCTACTTCCGGCCTGGACACAGGCTCAGGCTCCGGTGCCTCCGCGCTCAGGCGGCGAATATCGCGCTGGATGTTGCCGATGATTTCGCTGCTGGCCTTGAGCTCGCCTTCGAGGCGCGCGACGGCGGAATCACGAGTTGCCAGCGTGTCCTGCAGGTGGCGGATCTGGCCGCGCTGTTCTTCGAGCGTGCGCTGCGCGATGGAGCTCTGATCGGACCTCTGCCTGAGCTGCGACTCGAGCCGTAGCATCGAATCCTCCGCAGCCCGCAGATCGCCCTCCAGCCGCGCGATGCTCTCCGCCTTGTCGCGCAGCTCCTTCTCGAGTGCGGTCAGCGTGTCGGCCTGGTCATCGACGGTCTTCTGCAGCGTGCTGATGCGCTCGGAGCGGGTGGCAACTTCGGCGATCTTCACTCGCAGGTCGGCTTCCATCTGGGCGACCCGGGCTTCCTTCTCGCCGATCGCCGTTGCGACCTCCGACCATTTGTCCTTCCAGGTGTCCAGTTCGCGTGCGTGCGCGTCGACCAGCTCACCCTGCATCCTGCCACGGGTCTCGAGCTCGGCGATGCTGCGCACGCGCATTGCCAGCTCGGCGTCGAGGCCGGCAGCTCTCTTCTGTTCGGCCTGCAGTAACTGGCCCAGCGACGCAAGCTCGTTGCCGCGCTCCAGAAGTTGTGCCCGCAACTCATCCAGCGTGCCTTGGAGGGCAAGCTGCGCCTGCTCGCGCTCGCTCACCTGCACGGCGGCGTTACGCAGGTCTTCGAGGCCCTTCTCGATCAGTGAATCGCGCTCCGCCACCTCGCCCTGCAGGCGGGAGACTTCGGCTGCGTGCGTCCCGAGACGACGTTCCAGCTCCGCCATTGCCGTGCTGGAATCCTGGGATGCCGCGCGCGCGCGCTCGAGCTCCGAAGCATGCTCGTTCAGGGCTGCATCGCGCGTTGCGATCTCGGCCCTGAGCTGTGCGATTACGGATTCGCGCTCTTGTAACTGCGCCTGCAGCCCAGCGAGCTCAGCCGCGCGCCGCCCCATATCAGCTTCGAGACCGGAAACGCGTTCCAGTTGCGTGGCGATTTCCTGTTCGCGCACGAACAGCTGGTCTTCGTAGAGGCTGCGGCGCACTTCCAGGCTCTGCAGAGCTTCGATGCAGCTCTGGGCCTGGCGCTCGCTGGCGTGCATCGCCTCATCGGCTGCGATCACTTTGCGCGCCTGATCCTGCAGCTCGCGCGCCATTTCCAATCGCGCTTCTTCCTTGTCATGCACTTGAGCATGCAAAGCCGCGATTCGCGCCTCACGCTCTGCGAGACCTTCCCGAGTCGCATGTGCCTCGCCGTGGGCCTGCTCGAGCTCGGTGCGCAGCCGCGCGATGCCCTCATCGCGATCCGCTACCACATGCTCCAAATCCGTGATCTGATTGTTGCGTGCCGCGATTTCGCCATCGAGCAGCGCCAACCGGGCATCGCGGGCCTGCAACGTATCCGCCTGCGCAGCCTTCTCCACCTCGAGGGCGTCGCGTTGTTGTTCCAGCATCCGGATCTGCTCGGCACGCGTCGCCAGATCGCTCTTGAAGCGTGCGATCGTCGCACCGCGCGCCTCGATGTCCGCGGCCAGACCGATACGGGTTTCTTCGAGATCGGTGATGCGGCCCAGCAAGTCGACCTTGTCCTTCTCGATCGCGCGCGCCTGACGCTCGGCATTGCGCTGTGCCTCACCGGCTTCCTGTGCCTGCTGTTCAGCCCGGCTCAGCCCCGCCGTACGTGCTTCCAGCTCCAGCTCCAGGCGCGCGAGTACCTGGTCGCGTTCGCGCAAGCGCCGCTCCGCCGTCTCGCGCTCACGTTCAGCGCGGGCGAGGAGCTGCTCGAGATCGGAAATACGCCCCGACTTGGCGTGCAGACTCGCTTCCAGGGAACGGATCGTGTCGAAGATGGCCGGCTCGCCGCCAGCTGGGCCCGCTGGCGCTGGCGTGCGCCGGGCATCGGCGTTGGCGCGCGCGTCGCTCACTACGCCACGCGCCGACTCGAACGCCGCTACGTCGAGTGCCGGCAGTTCGTCCGTGGTGTCCGAATCGATGCTCTTGTTATGAGTCTGGTCTGCTCGCGTGCTCATCTTCGATGAGCCCCCTTCTTATCCCGAGGGTTTATCTGTGTTCTTCGAGGCCGCGCTGCACCGCGCTGACCCGCCACTTCGCCAGTGAGTCGCATCCACCAGCGAAACGCAAGCGCAGACTAAACATAAGAACCCCCGCGAGGCAAATCTGAACGGCACGTCACGCTGCCTCCCTGAACGGCGCAGCCGCGGCAGCAGCGCCCTCAGTGCCCGTCGAGAAATTCACGCAGTTGTTGCATCACAACCTGGGGCGCGGCGATGAGAGATTCCGCACCACGCTCGGGGAGCTCCAGATTCCTCGCTCCTCGCAGCGACTGCCACACGCGCGAGCCGTATTCCGAGACTTCCTCTTTGGATCGAGCCAGGAGTGTCGGCTGCTTGATGAGCGGCAGTCGTTCCACACTCTTGTAGTCCTGGGCGGCACTGCTGATCCATTGAGCCTCGGACCCGTTGTGAAGCGCCAAGCCGAGATCGCGGTTCGAAGCCGGAGATGACTGATCCCCGCCGCCGAACGATGACGGCGAAACGAGGACCAGGAGCCGCACGATCTGCGGCCGGCCGAGGGCGAGCTCGACCGCTATCAATGCACCTGCTCCGCAGCCCAGCACGTCGAGCTGACGGAAATGCATCGTGTCGATGAAATCCCCCATGGCGCCCGCATAGTCGGCGATCGAGCCGGGACGTGGCGGGGCATCGGACTCGCCGCAACCGGGAAGATCGGGCGCGTAGACCGATCGATCGGGCGCGATCTGCGGCAGCAGTTTGACAAACATGCGACTGGAGCCGGTTTCAGCATGCAGGCACAACAGCGTCGTGCGCTCATCGAAACCGCCGCTCGCCGGAAATGCCGTGCGCACATTGAGCTGCCCGAAGCGACACTCGAAGTACGCGCGACGCACGCGAACTTCACCGGCACCGGCGACGCCGCGTTCCCTGGAGCCACGACCCGCACTCTTCTTCATGCTCCGACCCACACGCTCAACATCGAGACCGAACCCATGACCAGCTCATCGTTGAAGAATTCCAGCGGCTCCGCGCCGTCCTGCTGGGCGAGCACGTAGAGCAGCGGCAGGTAGTGCTCCGGCGTGGGGATCGCTCCGTTCGCTGCCGCATGCAAAGACTGATAGTCGATCAGCGCGGCGTGCTCGTGCGCCTGCATCATGACGCGCACCGCCGTATTGAATTCATCTGCCCAGTCGTAGCCCGCGCGTCGCCCCCAGTCCATCAACGCAAGGTTGTGCACTATATTACCGCTGCCGATCACCAGGATTCCTTCCTCGCGCAGGGGCGCGAGCTCTCGCCCCAGGTGGTAGTGGAACGCTGCGGGTTGCGTCGTATCCAGGCTCAACTGGATTACGGGCACGTCGGCGCGCGGATACATCAAACGCAACACGCTCCAGGCGCCGTGATCCAGGCCACGAGTGTGATCCAGACGCACCTGTGTGCCGTGGATCAGTTTCACAATTCGGTTGGCGAGTTCCGGGTTGCCTGGGGCGGGGTATTCAACCTCGTACAGCTCGCGAGGAAATCCGTAGAAATCATGAATCGTCCCGGGCGCTCGCGCCGCGCTGACATGCACGTTGCGCGTTTCCCAGTGCGCCGACACACACACGATCGCGCGAGGCGTCGGCAGGCACTCGCCGAGTGCGCGCCAGGCGCGGCTGAAGTCGTTGTCCTCGATCGCGTTGAGGGGCGAGCCGTGGCCGATAAACAGCACCGGCATCCTGCCGGCCTGCGCAGGCTTGGTTGATTCATTCACGCGCCGGATGATCGGTCACGCGACCCCGGAATATCAATGGCGCTTGAAATACTGGATTGCGCTTTCGTGTCGTAGTGCCGCCGCCCCCGCTCAGCCGCAGCGGCTTTCGATCAGTTTCCAGTTCAGGTTATTGAGCACGATCTGTGCATATTCCTCGCGCCCTTTCACGCCGAAGTCCTTCAGATAAGCGTGCTCCCATAGATCGAGCAGGATCACGGGCTGCAGATTCGCCGGCAGCCCCAGGTGATGCTCGTCGATCCAGAAAGTGAGCAGGCGGTTGTTCGCGCGATCGCGGGCGCTCATGACCCAGCCGATGCCACGAGTCTTGGCGACCGCGAGAAACCGCTCACGCCAGGCCTTCTCGCCTCCATACGTAATATCCATCGCTTCTGCGAGCACACTCGAGGCGGAGATCTTCGATCCCGGACCCCCGAGCGCTTCGAAGAACAGCTCGTGCAACATCATGCCATTGAACTCGAAGGCGAGACGATGCTCCCAGCCCTCCTGTCCCGCAGTGCCATCGCCGCGCAGAGATTTCTCGAGCAACCGGTTGGTGTTCTCCACGTAGCCCTTGTACAGACCCAGGTGATCCTCGAGCGCCTGGCTGGAAATGCCTTCAACCATCGAAAGGTCGAATTCGCGAACCTGATAGGTGACCTGGGTGCTGCGTTCCATGCGTCCTCTCCTTTGCATCAGACCAGTGTCGAGCTCGTTTCACGCTCGGTCGCCTGCATCGCAACCTCCTGCTCGCGTCGTGGCGTCAAGCGACGACGACGCCGCGCACGCCTCCAGGCCCGGGCGCTTGAAGTGATTGGCGGCGATGCCGACGGACTCAAGAACTCCGCGAGCGGACCCCAGCTCATGATCTGGCAGCTCACCGACTTGATCGTGAGCAGGATCGGGGTCGCGAGAAGCAGGCCCCCGACGCCCCAGATCCATCCCCACACCCACAGCCCGAGAAACACGATCAGCGGACTGAGCGCCAGGCGGCGCCCCAGCGCGAGCGGCTGTACCAGCTGGCCTTCGATCGTCGCTGCAGTGAGATATGACAGCGCGACACCGAACGCTGGTCCAAGCGTGTCATGCGTGATGATCGCCACCATCGTGAGCACGGTAAGGGTGGTTGCGGAACCTGCGTAGGGAACAAAATTGAGTACGCCGGCCATCACGCCCCACAGTAAAGGCGTGGGCAGGTCGAAGGCGTACGCGATACCAGCGGTGACCGCGCCGAGACCAATGTTGATGAGCGCGATGGTCCCGAGGAACCGCGACAACTCGCGCCGCGCGCGCTCCACGATGATGACGCCGTGTCCTGCCGTGGTAGAGCTGCGTCTGCGCCCGGCACCCAGCCGGGCAAGCAAGGGCGGCCCCGATGCGAGCAGAAAGAAAGTCAGGAAGAACACGCCCGCCACCGGAAGGAGTGCCCCGGGCGTCTTGCGCAGCAGCCCGCGGTTGTCTGTGGATATATCGGGCGCGGCTTGCGAGGCGCCGCCCGCCACGCGCTCAGCCTGAGCGGCGACATTGTCAATACGCACCGCCACCTGCTGCAGAGGGCGGAGCTTTCTTTCAACGTCCGAGAGCACACTGGGTACTCGCTCAAACCAGTCGCGCGCTGGCTCCACAGTCACGCGCACAAGCATGGCGATAGCAGCGAGGACTGTGAGCATTACAATGGCAACTGCAACGCCGTTCGGAATGGCGAAGCGGCGCAGCCGCTCGACAGCTGGCGATAGGATCACTGCAAAGAAAACTGCCAGCGCCACTGGCATCGTGAGGTCGCGGGCGAGGTGCAGCGCGGCGCCGATCGCGATGATCGCCAGGATCACCACGGCCCGCGCCGGCAGGGCCGACCTCAACCCTGCCGGCTCGTGGCCTGTCATCGTCAGTTACTTCGACTTGATCTGCAGTTCGTTCTGCACTTGCTTGACACCACTGGCGGAGCGCGCCAACTCACCAGCGCGATCCTTCGCAGCTTCTGAGTCGACGAAGCCGCCCAGCTGCACGACGCCCGAGCGCGTGTCGACGTTGATCTGGTGCGCCTTGGTGATCTCATCTTCAATCAGCTTGGTCTTCACTGAGGCGGTGATGGCTGCGTCATCGATAACCTGGCCAGCGGATCGGTCTGCGGCCATCCTGACCGACTTGAGCTGGATGTTATTGCGCACTTCCTTGACGCCGGTGACGCTCTTCGCGGCTTGCGTCGCGGCGGCCTTTTCCGCTTCCGTGTCGACGGTACCGTTGAGCTGCACGACGCCCTTATAGGTATCGACGTTCACCTCGCCAGCCTTGACCACGTCGTTGTCGACGAGCGCGGCTTTGACCTTGCCGGTCAACACGCTGTCATCGACTGTTTCGCCGGCGCTGCGCTGCGTCGGTGTCGATGAGCAGGCTATGAGGGCAAGCGCGCTGAGTAGCGCAGTTGCCGAACCCAGAATGAATGATCGTTTCATGCGATTCTCCATGGTTGCGTAACAAAACCTTTCGCGACGTCGGGCCGCTCTACCCCGCGTGCGCTGTCTTTGTGCAGGCACGAGTCATTTCAGCCTCGGCGTCGAAGGACAGAACAGACCTGCTGCAGGCTGTTCCGACCCGAATCCGCTATTGCTGAGGGGGCTGCTGTTCGGGCTGAGTTTGATCGCTCGGCGGCGTTTGCTCCGGCGGCGGCATTTCGGCCGGCGGAGTTGTCGGTTCCTGTTGCATGGTGTCCTGCGAAGCCGGCGGGGTCTCCGTGGGCGCCGATTCGGGGCGCTTACAACCAGCCAGCGCGAAGAGCGACAGAAGTGCCGCGATCATCAGGTACTTACTCTTCATGTGTTCTGCCCTCTATTTACAGATACAGAGTTATCCGTCGCACGAGCGGTCCGAGCCGCACGTCGCGTTAGGGACGTTGCAAGGGCTGTGCCACGCGTTTTGGCCCTCATCTGAGGTCGGTGCGGACCTCGTGCGCCGGCTTGTAAGGCGCATCGCAATGGGAGGGGAATCAGGCAATTGACTTGCGCGTGTCGGACAGACACCTACACACGAGGGGAAATTCGTCCTAGCCGCGGATCAGTGGACGCCGCTCCAGCAGCCGGAGGCGATACGTTACAAAGGTTCCCAACGGTTGATGCAGAAATTGCACTTGCCGTGAGTTCCAAATCACCGCCAGGGGAAGCAATGGACACCACTGTTGTTACATCACTGCATGAGAAGGGTTTGGGCAATGTACTTGGGACATCGTCCGCCATGCGAGCGATGTTCGATCTGATTCAGCGCGGTGCGCCGACCGAGGCGACTGTGCTGCTGCTCGGCGAAAGCGGCGTTGGCAAGGAAGTGGTCGCGGAAGCGGTCCATCAACTCAGCGCGCGCGCGAGTGGGCCGTTGATCGCCATCAATTGCGCTTCGATACCGGCGACTCTGATCGAAGCGGAGCTGTTCGGTTACGAGAAGGGAAGCTTCACGGGCGCTTCGCGCTCGCACGCCGGTGTGTTCGAGCGCGCCGATAACGGCACTCTGTTTCTCGACGAGATCACCGAGATGCCGCTCGAGATGCAGACCCGTCTGCTGCGCGTGCTGGAGACCGGGCGTTTTTTCCGCGTGGGTGGGACACAAGAGATCTGTACGGACTTCCGGGTGATCGCCGCCACCAATCGCGATATTCAGGACGCGGTGCGAGAACGACGGCTGCGCGAGGATGTCCTGTATCGGCTCGCCGTCTTTCCGATCTGCGTTCCGCCGCTGCGCGATCGTGCGGATGATTGCGAGCTGCTCGCGGATCACTTCCTTGCCGAGCTCAACAGCCGTGCGCTCTCGAACAAGTGCTTCTCGGATAGCTCACGCGCAGTGCTGCGTCAGCACCAGTGGCCCGGCAATGTGCGCGAGCTGCGCAACGCCGTGGAGCGTGCCTTCATCATGGCCGATTTGGAACTCGAGCTTGCACCCACGATACTTCCCCGACTAGATTCAGCTATGAGTGATGAATCTACCGGCGAGACCGTGGTCCTGCCCCTGGGATCGCGCCTCGACGAAGCGGAGCGCTCACTGATCGAGGCGACTCTGGAGCATTTTGACGGTAACAAGCGACGCGCCGCGGAAGTACTGGGCTGCAGCCTGAAGACGCTGTACAACAAGCTCAATCGCTACGCACGGGACACCACTTGGGTCCAGGCGCATTCTTCGTGACGCTCGCCAAACAGGAAAATGCATGGCACGTGTGCTGATTGCAGATGACCATGCGGTGGTGCGGGCAGGGCTCAAGCAGTTCCTGGTCGAGGACCGCGGTATCAGCGCGATCGGGGAGGCGTCCACCGGACGTGAGACTCTCGATCGCCTGCGTGCAGAGAGCTGGGATCTGGTGATTCTCGATATCGGCATGCCGGATCGCAGCGGCATCGATATCCTGCAGCAGATCCGCGCGGTTCACGACCGCACCCGCGTACTGGTGTTGAGCGGCTATCCCGAGCGGCAGTATGCATTGAACGTGCTGCGTGCCGGCGCCAGTGGCTTCATCGAGAAAGGCACTGCCCCGGAAGAACTGCTGCGTGCGGTGCGAGCCGTTCTGCAGGGACGACGTTATGTCAGTGCGACACTCGCAGAACAGCTGGTCGGCGACCTCGACAGCGACGCCGACAAGCCCCTGCACTCGCGACTTTCGGAGCGCGAATTCCAGGTGTTCTGCAAGCTCGCCGCCGGGCGAGCGGTATCCGAGATCGCGACCGAGCTGTGCCTGAGCGTCAAGACGGTGAGTACCTACCGCAGCCGCATCCTTGCCAAGATGAGCTTCCACACCAATGCGGACCTGACGTCCTACGCCCTGCGTAATCAGCTGATTAACTGAGATCATGGCCTCGCTTTCCCTCGCACATATGGTTCATTCAGCGAGGAAAGCAGTTGCAGGCCGTCAGACGGACGCTGATACCGGGAACGCGCGCCAAGAGAGATAATCTGATCATGCAGCAAGCAGTCGAGACAGATCGTGAGTGCCATGGATAAGGACACGGTGAGGATTCTCATCGTTGAGGATTCGCCAATCGTGGCGGAGCGACTCAAGGAATCGCTGCGGGAAATGCGCGCCGTACGGGTTACGGACGTCATTGATCGCGAGAACAAGGCAGTCGATGCCATCACCAAGGGCGGCATCGATGTCGTCATTCTTGATCTGCGGCTCAACCGCGGTACCGGGTTCGGCGTATTGCGGGCGCTCGCTACCGGCAAGGACGAGCGCCCCACCGTGATTATTTTTACCAATTATGATCTGCCCGAATATCGTCGCCAGGCATTGGCACTCGGGGCGGACTACTTCCTCGACAAGGCGCGCGACTTCGAACGCTTGCCGCAGATCATCGAAACCATTCGCGATCAGCGTCAACCACCGGGACTTGTTCCCAGTTTCACCTGACCGCTCCGTTGTTCAACTGCCATCGCCGGCGGCACCGAGCCCGTCTCATAGGCGTTGGCAGATTCTGTCTGCAGCAGGTTCACCAACGGGATCGACACCCTCACCTGAGTCCCGCCTGATTCGCGGCGGGCTATGACGAACTGGCCACCGAGCGCGTTCACGCGATGCTTCATGCCCGCAAGTCCGTGACCGCGGTTCATAGCGTCTGCCGCGAGGGGAAATCCGCGGCCGTTGTCGTTGATGGTCAGGATGAATTCGTCACCCTGCATGGCGACGTCAAGCTCCGCCTCACTCGCATCCGCGTGACGCAGGATATTGGTAAAGGATTCCTGCGCGATGCGAAACAGGGCGATGGCCGCATCGTTGCGGAACTGCGGCTCCGCCTCGGGCAATCGATGCGTGCACCGCAGGCCGCTGCGGCCGCAAGTTTCGTCGAACTGCCAGCGTAACGCCGCCAACAGCCCCATGTTGTCGAGCAGCGTCGGTCGCAGCGATTCGACCACCCGGCGCTTGAGATCGACGCCGCGATCCAGGGACTCCAGGATACGCGTCCAGCGCAGTTCCAGATCCGGATCCGCATTGCGCAGTCGTGCGTGCAGCCACGCGACATCCATTTTCGTGGCTACCAGCAAGCCACCGAGCGCATCGTGCAATTCCCTCGACAGGGATTGTTTCTCGCGCTCGCTCACCTCCTGCAGGTGATTGGAGAGCGACACGAGCTCCTGCGTGCGTGCATCCACGAGCTGCTTGAGCTGCGCCGCTTCGCGGCTGCGCCGGTTCATGTCGCGTAGCAGGAAAGCACCAACCAGCAGCAGCAACAGCACATTGAGGAACGTAGCACCGGCCATGCTCCAGCGCGTGATCTGCAAGTCCTGCATCCATTGCGCCAGCACTTTCAGCAGCGCGTCGGATTCCTGGGCCTCGAGCCCCAGTACGCGATTGCGTATCGCATCCATGATCCGTTTGCCTGACGCTTGCAGCACCGGGGCGGAGCCGCTCTTGCGCCACTGCGCGTAGTGACGCAAAGCAGCACCCAGAATCTCATAGCGCTCGCGCGTCAGCTGGGCCAGCTCGATGACCGGGTTGGGCGCTATCGCACTGTCACGCGCGTAGCTGCGCGCCAGCTGCACCAGGACCTCGCGGACGCGCGGCGCCGCTGCGAGCAGCGGCTCGAGGTACTCCGGCTCATCGGTGAGCAGAAAGCCGCGCTGCCCGGTTTCCGAATCGGCCAGCAGCTGCATGAGGCGCGTTAGGAGCTTCTGCCGCTCCTGGATCTGAGTTACTCGCGCGCTCACTTCGTTCAAGCGGCTGTAGCGCTGCTCGAATAGCAGATACAGGCTCAGGAGCAGCCCGGCAAGCAACAGTATCGGCAGCCACACCTTGATGATGTCGCGCAGAATCATTTGGAGGTCATGCCGGAGATACGCATGTGAGGTTCGTCCTACAGGTACTGGCGTACCCAGCCGACGGCATCGATGTATGCCTTGTCGCATCGTATGAATCAAGCCTTTTGAGTTAACGATGCAGGAGCGGCCCGATGTTGTATTACGCGCTGGTGTTTCTGGTTGTCGCCTTGATCGCCGCGTTTCTCGGCTTCGGCGGCATCGCCGCTGGCGCCGCGGGCATGGCAAAGATCCTGTTCGTACTGTTTCTGATTGGCGCCATCGTGGCTTTTGTCATGAGTGTCGCCCGCAGGACTTAGTCGCGCAGCAAGTCGCGGCAGATTTGTCGCTTTCCCGCCTGGCGTCGGCAACTCGAGGGCAGCGGGATGCCCACAAGGAGTTTGCCGGAAGGGACGCGCAGGATGCGATGACGGCGCTGGTCGTTGGCCAGAAAGAGTGGACTCGGCGCCGGGCGGGAAATGCGGCACCAATGGAGCGGAGCAGCGCGAACGTCGCAACTGCTTCAAGCCAGTGAAATGGCGCAATGAACTGAAGCTTGGGAGGGCAATTCCATGGCACGAACCGAACGCAACCAGCAGGGACACAAGGCGCCTGCCACGGACAAGAGCCAGCCGTTCCTGAGCGATATCCAGGAGCTCCGCCGTCGCGCTCGCGAGCACATCGAGGCGGGCGCGGTCACACCGAGCTATGACGCCAATCGCACCCTGGTGCTGCAGGTTCTGAACCAGGCCCTCGCAACGGAGCTGGTCTGCGTGCTGCGCTACCGCCGTCACTACTTCATGGCCGATGGCGTGCTGGCAGAGGCAGTCAAGCGGGAATTTCTGACCCACGCCGAGGAAGAACAGGCGCACGCCGACCAGATTGCCGAGCGGATAGTGCAGCTCGGCGGCGCACCGGATTTCAATCCCGAGGGGCTCGCAACGCGCAGCCATTCCGAGTATCGCGAAGGCGGCTCCTCGCTGGTACAGATGATCAAGGAGGACCTGGTCGCGGAGCGTGTCGCCATCGAGTCGTATCGCGAGATCATCCAGTTCGTTGGCATTCACGATCCGACCACGCGGCGCATGCTGGAATCGATTCTCGCCAAGGAAGAGGAGCATGCCGAAGAGCTGCGCAGCATGCTCGAGGACGTCGCGCAAGTGCTCGGCGAGAAGCAGCAGAAAAGCAACGGCGGAAATTGAACGGCTCCTGGTAGCGCGTAGCGCGTGGCGGAGCCCAGCGCGTCCGGAGGACTGGCCAGATTGTTCGACAATCCGGTCCCTGCTCCGCCGGCACGTTGCAAGTCGCCTCTGTCTCGACAGGCAACGCCGCTGCTACCAGATGAGCTGTGTCGCACCGGGCCGCTCTGGGCCCCATTTGCAGGGAATTGCAATCGACATGCCAGATCGCGATGCAAACTTGCTTGGCGAGATACGACACCGCGATTGTTCGCGCACCAAGCCACTTGCAATTAGTTCCGAGCTCGCGCGCAAAGCTTGCGTGCGCAGCCGATGACGAACGCGCTGCCAGCGGATGAACACGTGGCACATCTATTGCACAACTTCGCTGGCGCAGATAGCAGACAAGGGGAATGCGGCAATGAGAACAGCACTGGTCATAGCCTTGATGGCACTCGCTCTGCAACCCGGTGGTTTACCCAGCGGCGCGGGCAAAAAGAATGCGTCCGGCTTGGTGTCACCCTCTGCAGTCGCACAGCCTCGCTTCACTAGCGGCGAATTTTGTGAGCGGGTCGCGCCTGGCAACCTGACGGCTCAAACGGCAGTGTTGCATGACGAAGTGCAGCTGGTGCTGCAAGGCGACCACGGCACGACCGCTGCGGACTTTTGAATCGATCTCTGTTCCGTAGTCAATGACTCAAACCTGAGGTGCCCCATGTCAATCATCATCTGGCTCGTGGTCGGCGGTCTCGTAGGATGGCTGGCGAGCCTTTTCATGCGCACCGATGCGCAGCAAGGCATATTTCTCAACATCATCGTCGGCATCATCGGCGCAGTTCTCGGCGGCTGGCTACTGGCACCGCTGTTCGGGACCGGCACCATCAACCAGGGCGATTTCAGTTTCAGCGGCCTTCTGGTCTCGCTGCTCGGTGCCATCGTTCTGCTCGCCTTGGTCAACCTGATCCGACGCGGGAGCGCCCGTTAGCAGGCGCCTTCCGCGGTTGCCGGCACTGCAATGGCGGCGGTGATCGGCAGGTGATCGGATGCAAAACGTGCGGTCGCGGACCGATGCGCTTGCACTGACAGCAGGGCGGCGCGCGGCCTGATCCAGATTCGATCCAGCGCTACGACTGGCCAGAATGCGGGGAATGAGGGCGGCGCCGGCGGCCGCCCGAAAACAGCGTGCAGCCAGCGCAGCGGCCGTCCGAGTGGCAGCCATTCGTTGATGTCGCCCAAGAGCACTACCGGCGAAGCGGACGGACCGACCGCGACGATCTGCAGGATCTTGCGCATCTGGTGACGACGTTCCCCCGGCGTCAGGCCGAGGTGCGTGACGATGATGCGTGCCTGGGCACCATGCACGTCGAGATCCACATCGAGCGCACCGCGCGGTTCTCGCCAGGAGAAACTCAGGTCATGGCGGCGAACCGCCAGCACCGGGTGTCGCGTCAGCAGCGCATTCCCGTAGTGGCCGCTGTGCCGGACGATCCGCAGGCCTGCCACCGCCTGCATCCCGGTCGCCCGGGCGAGAAAGTCGAGCTGCAGCGAGCCCGGAGCGGGCCCCGGACTATTGTCGACTTCCTGTAGTCCTATCGCATCGCAGCTCATTTCACCGAGGACGGCCGCGATCCGGGCCGGATCGCAATGTCCGTCGGTGCCGATGCAGCGATGAATGTTGTAGGAGCCGACCCGAAGCATAGCTTGGGGCGTAGCCGCGTCCGTGCGGGGCACAGCAAGCGCGGATTCCTCGTCAGCGTCGTGCCGGGACTTGCTCATCGGGCTCCGCGGCGGTCGAGAGCCAGCGGCGCACGAACAGTGTCGCGACGCCAAACACGACGACTACGGCCGCAATCAGCCACAGGTTCAGCTCCCGCGGGTCGCGCAGTGCGGTCTCGAGTTGATGACCGAATACGGTTGCCATGAGGGTCCCAGGCAGCATGCCGATGGCTGTGGCGAGCATGAAATCCCACAGCGACATGCGGATCGCGCCGGCCACGACTCCTTCGACCACGAACGGCGCGAGTGGCACCAGCCGCAAGGCCGTCATCGCGATCAGGCCCCGACGGCGCAGTTGCTCGATCATGTGATTGAGTTTCGGCCCGGCGAGCCGGCGCACGGTGCCGCGATCGAGCCAGGTTCCGGCGCAATACGACAGGAACGCGGCCAGCAGAATGCCGCACATCGCGTAGGCGAAGCCGAGCCAGGGGCCAAATGCGACCACGCCAAACAACGTGATGAGCGCGCGCGGAAAGAGCGTGAGTGCCGCAGGCGTGTAGGCGGAGATGACGAATGCGGGTGCCCACGGGCTACCGGCAAACCGATGTGCCCACTCGGTAATGCGATCGGCCGTGACCAGGCTCGCGAGCGGCGTGAAACGCCAGGCTCCGGCGAGTGCGAGCAGCAGCAGCGCGGCAAGCGCGAGTTTCAGCCATGGTCGGCGTTGTCGCGCCGCGCGGGGCCCGAGCTCGCTCGCTAGCTCATCCATCGCGACCGGTTGCTCCGGATCGGCGAGGCTTGCGATGCTCAGCACGACTTCCGGGAGTGAGCTATCGAACTCGACCTCGCGCAGAGTACGCCCAGAGAATCCCAGCTCTGCGATGGCCTTGCTGATCGATCCTCCGGAATCGATCTTGCGCGCGACGACTTCGCTGTCCGCTCCGAGGTGCTCAGCGAGCAGCCCATCGCGGACCGCCCGGATGCCTTGCGCGACGTCCTTGCGATCGCCCGCCTCCAGCGTGAGATCACACTCACTGTCGAAGCGCATCGAGCGATTGCAGATGTTCGCCGAGCCCACGCGCAGCCATGCATCGTCGACGATCATGAGCTTGGCATGAATGTCAATGCAGGTGCCTGCCTCGAGTCCGTCGATGTGCGGGTAGTACACGTGCAGGCGAGCGCCGCGGTCTGCGTGCCGCAGCTCCTCGATGAGACGCTGGCGCAGATTCTGCATCGTCAGCTCCTCGAGCCAGCCATGGCTCAGGAGCCGCAGCACCACGATGATTTCGGGACCTTGTTCTGCGGCCAGTCGCTCGGCAAGCGCAGCGCCGATGCGTTGCGAGGTGAAGTACTGGTTCTCGATGTAGATGTGATCGCGGGCGCGGGCAATCATGTCCACATACAGGCTCTCGATCTCGCAAATAGCTTCGCGATCCGCGCGCGGAGGCTCGGAGCGCGAGATCCCGATCTGCACATCGTTGAGCAGTGGCTTGAGTTCCGCCGGCCATGGGTCTTTGCGTGCAGCAGCAGGCGGCAACGTTCGCCCGGTCGCCAACTGCCAGCGTTCGCGCGCCAGAGCACCCAGGGCGAGCGCAGCCTCGCCATCGACCATCATCATGACGTCGTGAAAGGGCGGATACGCCTGGCCTGCCTCGGTGCGGCGCGGATCGCCAGGGCGATGCTCGCGTGTATCCCAGCGCTTCACCGTCAGGTCGATGCCGCCGCAGAACGCAACGCGTTCGTCGATCACCACGATCTTCTGGTGGTGGCACGCCGCAACCGGGTGAGTGTTGTCGTAGCGCACTTTCACGCGACGATGCGGTTTCCAGCCGAGGCCATAGATAGGGGGAAATTCCCGATCGGTGCCGAAGATCATCGGGTAGTCCCAGATCAGCACGCGCACTTCGAGCCGGTGGCGTCTGCGCGCCAGCGAATTCAGGAATTCGCCGAGCACCAGCGACTCGCCTTGCGGCGAAACACGCAGCGCCGTCCGGCTGTTGAAATCCCAGGCGAGGATCAGGATCGAGCGTTCGGCGCGCTCGGCCGCGGCGGCAAAGGCACTGAAGTATTCCTCGCCGTCCACGAGCACGGCGAGGCGCTGCGCACGCGCGGTGCGCCAGCAGTTTGCGCCAGGCCGGAAGATACTCGCCTCGCGCTGCGTGTCGGGCATCGCCTAGCGGTGCGCGGTCTGATACAGAGGCAGAACTCGCGGCATTGCCTTTTCCAGGTCCGCGATGCGGGACTGGCTCGAGGGGTGGGTACTCAGAAATTCCGGCGGCGCACTGGTGCTGGCCTGTTCCATCTTTCTTCCACACACTCACCGCGGCATGCGGGTCATAGCCGGCGCGAGCCATGAGCTCGAGCCCGATCCGGTCCGCTTCGGCTTCCTGTTCGCGGCTGTGAGGCAGCTGAAAGGTGACATTCGCCACTTCGTTGGCGAGATCGACAGTTCCCTGCCCCACACCGGCGGCGACCGCAACACCGGTCAGCGCGATCTGCTGCGCATAGGCACGCGACACCCGCTCACGGCTGTGTTCTCGCAGCGCGTGGCCGATCTCGTGGCCAATCACCGCCGACAGCTCATCGTCACTGAGCTTGAGCTGATCGATGAGGCCGGTGTAAACCATTATCTTCCCGCCAGGCATGCAATAAGCATTGAGTTCCTTGGTAGAGAGCACGTTTACCTCCCACTTCCAGCCCGGCGCATCCGGTCGGAACGTTGCCGTTTGCGGAATCAGTCGCTCGGCAACGTTGTGCACGCGCTCGACGTCGCGCGCATCAGTGTTGAGCTTGCCTTTCTCGCGCGCTTTCTGCACCTCAGTCGCGTAAGCTTGCGCCGCCGCCTCGTCGACCTGCTCGCTCGATACCAGCATCTGCTGCTTGCGCTCGATGCCGATCGCGCCCGGTGCCGTTGTCTGTACGGTCTGGCAGCCAGCGATCATTCCCGCGCAGGCGAGAACCGCGATCGCGGCTCGTTGCATTGCCCTCATGCCATTTCTCCGTCGCAATTACTCTACCTATTTAAGAACCCACGAGTGTCAACAGGTTCCGGTCTCGCGCTCGAGCTCACTGCGAGCGGAGCCGGATTGTAGAAAGTGGATACGCTGCAGAGCCTGGTATGTACTTCCTGCCGCGCGAGCTGTCGGTTTTTTCAGTGCCCGGCGACCTGGTCGGCGCGAAAGGCCTGCGGATCGAGATTGTGCTTGCGAAGCAGCTTGTAGAATTCGGAGCGATTGCGATCGGCGAGCCGCGCCGCCTGCGCCACATTGCCGACCGTCATCTGCAGCAGGTTTACCAGGTAATCGAATTCGAAGTTGTCGCGCGCGCGCGCGAAGGGCAGAAATTCGCGTGGCTTGCTGCGTAGTGCCTTCTGCACCAGGGATGCGGGAATCAGCGACGTGGTAGCGAGCACCACGCACTGCTCGACGACATTGCGCAGCTGGCGGATGTTGCCGGGCCAGGGTGCCGAGACCAGCAGTTCCATCGCTTCTGAAGAGAATCCGCTGACATCCACCGCGGTATCCGCCAGCTTGGCGCGAATCGCAGCCAGGAAATGCGTCGCGAGCCGCGGGATGTCATCGCGGCGTGCGGCCAGCGACGGAATTTCGAGGGTCACGACGTTGACGCGGTAGTACAGATCGTCGCGAAACCGTCGCTCGCGCACTGCCAGCTCCAGATCCTGGTGACTTGCCGCGATCACCCGCACGTCCACCGCGATCGGCTCCGTTGCTCCAACCGGCCGCACTTCGCGTTCCTGCAGGGCGCGCAGCAACTTGGCCTGGAAGGTGAGCGGCATGTCGCCGATCTCATCAAGCAGCAGGCTCCCCTCATGGGCGGACTGGATCAGGCCAACGCGACTGTCGATCGCACCGGTGAAAGAACCTTTGCGATGACCGAAGAATTCTGATTCGAACAGCGCCTCGGGGACCGCGCTGCAGTTGACCGCAACGAACGGTTTGTCGCGGCGGCGGCTGGCGCGATGAATCGCCCTCGCCAGCAGCTCTTTCCCGGTCCCGCTATCGCCCTGGATCAGCACGCTCGAGTCGGTCATTGCCACCTTGCGAGCTGAGCCCAGCAACGCTTCCATCGCGGGGCTACGCGTCACGATCTCGACCCGCCAGTCGCCATCAGCGGCGGTGCCGCTGTCACTCGAACCCGCCGCGCGCAGCTGCTTTGCCGATCGACTCGGTGAGCTGCTCGCTGTCGAAGGGTTTGGTGAGATATGCGAACACCCCGCGCTGGGCAGCATCGACCGCGTCCGGGATCGTGCCGTGCGCCGTCAGAATGATCACTGGCAGGGTCGGATGCTGGGTGTGCAGCGTTTCGAAGAGCGTCATGCCATCCATGCTCCCCATACGCACATCGGTGACTACGACCTGGGGACGAAAGCGCGGAATCGCGGCGAGGGCCTGGCGGCCGTTCTCGGCGGTCTCGATCAGCCAGCCTGCACGCCGCAGGCGAATCGCCAGCAGCCGGAGCAATTTCACGTCGTCGTCGACGACGAGAATGCGTGCCGGCTCGATTACCGCTTCAGCGCCCCGCATCGCTTTCCCTGCTGTTGATTTGCGTCTCGATAGACTTGAGCGCCTCGAGCTGCTTCTCGAGGCGGGTTCGCTGCGCGCGCTCCGCGTCCAGCTCCTGGCGTGTCGTCTCGAGACGTGCCGCGAGTTCCACGCGTCGCTGTTCCTCCGCGGTCAGGCGATCGGCGAGTTCCCGCGTGAAACCCGTCTCCTCGCACGAGCGTGGCGCGCGTGGCGCGCTCGCGAGCAATACCTCCGCGACCGAGCGTTCGGCGGGATCGGCATTGGGTTCATTCGCGGTGCGAGCGAGGAGCAACGTGGCCCGCTCCGGATCGTAGAACGGCGCGTGCTCATCGCGGAGCAACAGCGCGAGACGCAGGTTGCGGGCAGGTGAGTCAGGCGAAGACTCGAGCCGCGCCTTTTCCGCCAGCAACGCCGGTTCGTCCTGCTGCTGCAGGTCGCGCGCGTAGCTGCTCAGGCTGCTCAGAGTGCCGCTCACGGCCGCAGGTGTTTGCGCCGGCAGCGCCGGGTTGGAATGGCAAGCCGCCAGCCACACTGTGGCAGCAAGCCCGCAAAGATGTCGCATGCCTATCATTCAGGCGGCCTGTGCAAGTGAAAGCGCACGCGTACGCACGCGCCCTGCCCCAGCGGCGAGTCAGCAATGTCGATGGATCCATCATGCGCCTGCGCATACTGGCGAGCGATGGCGAGGCCGAGCCCGGTGCCCTGCACGTGCCCCTGGTACGGTGCGCGACCCTGGTAGAACGGCTCGAATACCAGCTGGCGCTCGTCGGGATCGATGCCGGGACCGTTGTCGGCAACCTCCAGGGTGACGTCAGGACCATCGGCTGCGAGACTGACCAGGATCTTGCCGTGTGCCGGCGTGTACTTCATGGCGTTCGACAACAGGTTGTCGACCAGGATCCGCAGCTGCCCGTGGTCGCCTTGCAGGACTGCAGGTGCGATTCGGCTGTCGATGGTGAGCGCCTTCGCAGCCTCTGACCAGGTTCTGACCGTCGAGGGCACTGCGCACGATTTCGTCGAGCGCCACTTTCTCGCGTCGCGACGCTTCGACGCGTGGCACATGCGTGCGGCCGAATTCCAGCAGGTCTTCGATCAAGCGCTGCAACTGCAGGCCGCTGTCGCGCAGGATGTGCGCGATTTCGCGCTGCTCCGCATTGAGCCCGCGCGCATTGTCATCGAGCAACAGCTCCGAGCCCTCGCGCAGTGTGGTGAGGGGCGTCTTGAGCTCGTGCGAGATGTGACGCAGGAATGTGGACTTCTGCTCTTCGAGCTCGAGAATTCGGCGGCGCAGCCAGTCGAGGGTCCTGCCGAGCTCCTGAAGATCGAGGGGTCCGCGCACCGATACGGTGGCGTCGAAGTCACCCGAGCCGAGGCGACGAATCTCGCTCTCGATCTGACGCAGCGGCCGGGTAATCAGCACCACGAAAACGATGGCAAGAAGTACCGCCACCGGCACGGCCGCTGCCGCCTGCAGCAGGAGTGTCCGCTGCAGATCGCTCGACTCATCCTTCGCCTTGCTGGCGTGACTCGCGATCAGCTTGCTGCTCTCGGCGAGGATCGAGCGTGCGCGCGCATTGAGTGCTGCCCACCCATCGGCGATGGCGGTTGGATCCGCGGCGATGAGATCACCGCCGCTGGTCAACAGCGCGTGATTGAAATCGGTTTCGGACTGCATCAGTTCCGCAAGCTGGCGGCGCAGGATTGCGTTGAGGTTGAGCGCTCCCAGCCTCTGGGCAGCGGCCTCGAAACCGCGGCGTGCGTCCTGATAGGTCACGTAGAAATCACGATCGTGAAGCACTCCGTACTGACCAAGGCTGCGCTCCATGGCGGTGAGAAATTCGATCAGCGCGCGGCTCTCGTGCGTGGCATTTTCAGCGTCGAGCACCGCGACGCGGTTGCGTTGCGCCAGCCGATCGACCTGCACCACGGCGGTGATTACCGCGGCGATCAGCGGTATGGCGACGGCGGCGAATCCGAGCAGGATCAGCCGCACGATCGACTTGGGCTGGGCGAGTCGCATCACTCGATGATCTTGCACGCTTTGCGCCAAGGGACGTTGCCGAGCTGCGCTTTTTGCGGGGACATTGCGTGCGCGGGGATGGTGGAACCCGGCCCCCCTTTCGATGTGTAGCCAAAAGGAAACACACGGCACGTCGCCGGAACCGGTCGGTTAGGACTGCGCGAGAGCCTCACGGGTTCCCATGCGTTGCCATCTGACAACGCTCGCCGGGCACCGCAACCCGGTTGGCGGGCGTAAGCACCTGAAATCAGTGGCTCGCTTTCGTGGCACGAGGCTTGCTCCGTATCGGGAGTGCCGAGAAATCGCGCCGACGCTCGGACCCCGACCAAGTTGTACATGCGAGGAGAAGCTCATGGATAACCGCATCAAGTTCGCCGCTCTCGCGGCAATGCTCTGCTGTGCAGCCGCCCACGCGGGCGATCAGCAGCACCCTACCGCCGCGGGCAAGCAGACCAGTGCGGCGGTGCTGCCGGAGTTCAGCACTATCGATGCTGACGGCGATGGCGTGATCAGCAAGGAAGAGGCGCGCACACAGGCGAGCCTGGCCGCGATCTTTGCCGACGTCGACGCCAACAACAACGGCAAGCTCGACAGCCAGGAGTACGCCGAGGCACGCAACCGGCTCGAGGAGTAAGGCGCTTCACCTTTCGGCCCTCGGGCGGTAGCCTGAGGGCGATGAAGAACTTGCAGATCCGCATCGGCAGGGCGTTCGAGGGCGCACCCGATCCAGCCGATTTCGAGCTGGTCGAAACCGAGGCGCCAACGCCCGGCAAAGGTGAAATGCTCTGCCGGACGAAGTGGTTGTCGCTCGACTCAGCGCTCTATCGCCTCCACGGTCACGAGGGCGTGCCCACACGGCGGCATCAGGTGATTCCGGCGCGAGCGATCTGCGAAGTGATCGAATCGCGCAACGAGGTCTTCAATACCGGCGATGCCGTCGTCATGGAAGCCGGGATGCAACAGTACTGCGTATCCGATGGCTTGCGGGCGCATCGTCCCAAGACCGGCAGCGCGCCCATCTCCACCGCGCTCGGCGTGATGGGTGTTTCGGGCTTGGCCGCGTATTGCGGATTGCTGGAGATCGCGCACATCAGGCAGGGCGAAACGTTACTGGTCTCCGGAGCGGCAGGAGCCATGGGATCGATGGCCGGTCAGATTGCCAGAATCAAGGGATGCCGCGTGATCGGCATCGCCGGTACTCGCGAAGAAAGTAACTGGTGTGTGAAGGAAGCACACTTCAACTCGTGCATCAGTCACCGCGCGGAACCCATCGAACAACGTCTGCGGCAGGTCGCGCCCAAGGGGGTCGACGTGTACTTCGATACCGTAGACGGAGCCATCTTCGATGCCGTCGTCACAGGACAACATCTGTCGCGCAACGGGCGCATCGTGCTCGGCGCGCCAGCCGCCAGGTACGACGATGCCGCGACCCTGAAGCTGCAGCCGGCGGTTGCCGCTGGCGCGACGGTGTTGCCACTCGTCGTGCAGGACCTCGAGCGCCAGCGCGAAGCGTTCCTGCGTGATGCCATCGCCTGGTTCGCCGAAGGTCACATCCGCTATCGCGAAGACATCATCGATGGTTTGCCCAATGTGCCGGTCGAGCTCTGCAAGCTGGCGCGTGGCGAGGGATTCGGCAAGGCCCTGGTTAGGCCCTGATTGGACGGACAGCGGCGCTCAGCAGAGCGCGTGCGCTGGTTCACGGACTGAGGATTCTCTGCAGGATCGAGGTCTTGCGGGCGAAGTTCTGTAAAAACGGCCGTGGACGCCGCGGTGCCGGAAATCTAGGATGGCACCATGCTGATAGGGCTAACAACAATAACAATCAGCCTCGCTGTCGCGATCCTCTGGCTGCTCTCGACGACCCGGCGTACGAAGCCGGTTACCAGTAAGCAGCACTACCACTGCGTCTGCGTCGAGCCGCCCGGTGATGGGGTGTGCTGCACTCGCTGTGAGGAACTGCGCGGCAGGCGCTTCCTGGTGAAGTCTGCACCGCCCCTTCCGATTCCTGGATGTACGGCGGAGACCTGCATCTGTCGATACGTGCACTACGCCGATCGGCGCGCCGGAGCGACCCGTCGCCGCCTGGATCGCGGTGAGCGCGACCGCATGCCACTGATCACCGACCGGCGCCTGAGGTCGGACCGGCGCCACGCGGGACCCCGCGCGCTCGCCTGAACCGGCCAGCGTCGGGCACGCGGACGTAGCGTCCCGTCGTCATCCCGTAGCCCTTTGAACTGCAAATTGCGCAGCGACCCGAGCGCGCGGCAGAATGCGCGCCCATTGCGTCGCGCACCAATCTGAAGAGTAACTGCCGCGTGCGCTTCCCTGTTGTTAAGGAGTACTTGATGCGCTTCCTGGCCATGCCGCGATTCTGGTGCTGTTGCCTGTTCTTGTTTCTCTGTAGTGCGCAGGCGCAGCCCGCAGCGGATTCCGCGCCCCTCACCGCCGAGGCGATGTGGCAGTTACAAAGAGTAGGTGACCCCGACCTCTCACCCGACGGCAAGCTCGTCGTGGTGCCAGTAACGCGCTACGACGTGGACAAGAACAAGGGCTTCAGCGATCTGTGGTTGATTCCCACCGCGGGTGGGGCCGCGCGGCAGCTCACGAGCGACGACGCCTCGGACAACGAGCCACGCTTCAGCCCGGATGGCAAGTGGATCGCATTTGTGTCCAAGCGTGGCGAGGACAAGGACAGTCAGCTCTACGTCATCGCGATCGACGGCGGTGAGGCGCGCCGCGTGACGCGCATCCCGACCGGCGTGTCGGCGCCAAAATGGTTTCCCGATTCGAAGCGCATTGCATTCATCACCTCGGTCTGGCCCGACCTCAAGAGCTGGAGCGAGATGGAACAGCGCATCAAGGATCGCGCCGACTCCAAGATGACGGCGAAGGTGTGGGACAAGGCGCCATTCAGCTACTGGGATCACTTCATCGAGGATCGCGAACCGCATGTGTACGCGGTCGCGCTGGAAGGCGGTGATCCGCAGGCAATCACGCTCGGCACCGGGTATCACCTCTCCATCACCGAAACGAGCACCAGCAGCTACGACATCGCGCCCGACGGTGCAGAGGTTGCATTCGCCGCCGACACCGATCGCAGCGGAATCGATTCGAATTTTGACGTGTTCATCGTCCCGGCGAGCGGCGGCGAGGCCCGCAACCTGACGACCGACAATGCGGCCGATGACGGCGAGCCGAAGTACAGCCGCGACGGGCGCTACCTCGCGTTCGTGCGGCAGAAGATCAAGACCTTCTACGCCGACAAGCAGCGCCTCATGCTGTTCGACCGGCGCTCGGGCGAGACCCGCAATCTCACCGAGCAATGGGATCGCTCCGCCGAGCAGCTGGTCTGGTCGCCCGATTCACGCTCGCTGGTGGGATCCATCGATGATGCGGGCACGCGGCGCCTGTACCGCTTCGAACTGAAGGGTGCGGCGCCAAAAGCAATGACCGCGGCCACGAGTTTCTCCTCCCCGGATCTCGAAGGTTCAACGCTGGTCGCGATCCGTCAGAGCTTCACCGAGCCGCCGACGGTCGTGAGCGTCAACGCCCGGAGCGGCGCAGCCACCAAGCTCTCCACCTTCAACGACGCCGCGCTCGCCAACATTCGCTGGGGCAAGGTCGAAAGCGTCACCTACAAGGGAGCGCGAGGCGATGACATCCAGATGTGGGTGATCTACCCGCCGGATTTCGATCCGTCGCGCAAGTACCCGGTGTACATGCTGCTGCACGGCGGACCGCACAACGGCATCACGGACGGCACGCAGTGGCGCTGGAATGCCGAGGTGTTCGCCGGCTGGGGCTACATCACGACCTGGCACAACTTCCACGGTTCGAGCGGCTTCGGACAGGAGTTCACCGACTCGATCAATCCCGACCGGATTTCCATGCCGTACGAGGACACGATCAAGGCGGCGGAATACCTGATGTCCAGGCCGTACGTGGACAGCGCACGCATGGCGGCGGGCGGCGGCAGCTACGGTGGGTTCCTCGCCACGACGCTTCTCGGACGGCCGCATCCATTCAAGACGCTGGTGGCGCATGCCGCGGTGTTCGACGAGTTCACCCAGTATGCGGCCGACTACGGTGCCGAAAAACGCCGTTTCTTCGACTACTGGGAAAAGCCCGAGGAGTTCGCGCGCTATTCGCCGCACAGTGCCGCGGCGAATTTCAACACGCCGACGCTCGTCATCCATGGCCAGCTCGACCGGCGAGTGCCGGTGAACCATGGTTTCGAGCTCTTCAACATCCTGCAGACGCGTGGCGTACCGAGCAAACTGCTGTATTTCCCCGACGAGAATCATTGGGTGCTGAAACCACAGAACTCGCTCTTCTGGTACCAGACCAAGCACGAGTGGCTCGACAAGTACATCGGACACTGAAACCCCAGCATTGCGGGAGACCCGACATGGATCGCAGGCAATTCCTCGGCACCAGTACCGCGCTGTCAGTACTCGCGACCCTGCCGGGGCTACGGCTCAACGCCGCGACTCCCCCGCGCCAGTTGAAGATCCTGATCCTGGGCGGCACGCGCTTCATCGGTCCGCATGTGGTCGAGCTCGCGCGGGCGCATGGACACGAGGTGACGCTCTTCAACCGTGGCAAGACCAACGTCGGTCGCGTCACCGGTGTTGAAGTGCTGCACGGCGATCGCAACGGACAGCTCGACGCGCTTGCCGGCGGCAAGTGGGATGCGGTGCTGGACACTTCGGCGTTCGTGCCCCGCATCGTGAAATTGTCCGCCGAGCTCCTGAAGGACTCGGTCTCGCATTACGTGTATGTCTCGAGTATTTCGGCGTACGCGAGCTTCGCGATTGCGAACGACGAGACCTCGCCGGTCGGCAAGCTCACCGACGAGACCGTCGAAAAGGTCGACGACAATACCTATGGCCCACTCAAGGTGCTGTGCGAGCAGACAGCGGAGCGCACCATGCCGGGCCGCGTGACCGTGCTGAGACCGGGGTACATCGTCGGCCCTGACGATAACAGCGATCGCTTTACCTACTGGCCGGCGCGTGTCGCGCGTGGCGGCGAGATGCTCGCTCCCAATACGCCGCAGGATGAGATCCAGGTCATCGACGTACGCGATCTCGCCGCGTTCACGCTGCTGTGCATCGAGCAGCGCGTGCTCGGAACGTTCAACCTGGTTTCACCGCCGCACACCTTTACCATGGGCGAGCTCATGAACGATTGCCGCGCAGCGGCCAAATCCGACGCGCGCATCACCTGGGTGCCCGCAGAGTTTCTCGAGGCGCACGGCGTCGTGGATGGCGACCTGCCCATCTGGTCGCACGCGGTCGGCGAAAACGCCGGCTTCGCGCTGACCAGCGCACAACGTGCGCTCGCCGCGGGCCTGAAAGTTCGACCCTTGAGTGAAACTGTGCGCGACACGCTCGCCTGGCAGCTTGCACGCCCGGCCGAGCAGCAGGCTAAGCTCAAGGCCGGGATTTCGGCCGAGCGCGAGCAGGAACTGCTGACCGCCTGGCACGAGAGCCAGCGCAAGTCTTGACCGCGCGGCCTGCGGCCCGCAGGCTTTCGGCCCTGCCGACTGCATGAGGGCACTGAGCCATGCTGCTAACTACGACCCCGTCGATCGACGGCCGCCGGATCCACGAATACAAGGGTGTCGTCACCGGTGAGGCGATTCTCGGTGCGAACCTGTTTCGCGACCTGTTCGCGAGCATCCGCGACATCGTCGGCGGCCGCTCGGGCTCCTACGAGAAGGTGCTGAAGGATGCGCGTGACATGGCACTCGCAGAGCTGGCGGAGGAAGCACGCCGACTGGGCGCGAACGCAGTGGTGGGCATCGATCTGGACTACGAGACGATCGGCGCGGGCAGCAGCATGCTGATGGTGAGTGCGAGCGGCACCGCGGTGGTCGTCGACTAGAATCGATAGCTCAATTCACCGAGGAGCCTGGGCGCAGTGCAGGCATGGTGCGCAGGACCATCACGCTCCCCAGCAGGAACAACACGGCGCTGTAGCTGAAGGCGATCGAGGTACCGAACGCAGTCCACAGAAACCCGACGACGATGCTCGAGACGACATCACCGATGCCGTTCATCGTTGCCAGGGTGCCGAATGCCATGCCGTGGTGTTTTTCCGTTACGAGCTCTGCGCAGCAGGCGTCTTCGAGCGTCTCCTCGATCGCAACGTAGATGCCGCCGAGCGCGAATATCAGCGCCAGTGTCCAGACATTCAGCGGCAGCAGCACGATCGCGAGCGCCATCAGGCTCGCCAGCAGATAGCCCGAGGCGAGGACATGGCTTTTTCTGAGCCGGTCTGCAAGCAATCCCGCGACCATGGAGAACGCCGCGTACAGAACGTTGTGCAGCACGTACAGGCCGGCGCCGATGCTCGCGGCTTTTGCCGCACCGAGCTGCGGCGTGAGCTTCTGGATCGCGAGCAGGATGAGGAGCGAATGAGCGAAGTCGCCCATCCCGAACAGGGTCACGGCCGCGAGGAATCTGCGAAACCGGCCCGGCAGCGCGCGCAAGCTGTCGCCAAAGCTGATGTGTGAGACCGCGACGCGGGTCCTTTCCCTGACGACGAATGCCATGATCGCAGCCGCCAACAGGCCGGGCACGAGCGTCAGCGCGAACACCGTCCGGTATTCCTGGTGCAGCACCTGCAACAGCAGCAGCGCGGTGAGTGGTCCGACGATGGCACCGACGGTGTCCATCATGCGTTCGAAGCCGAACGCGCGTCCGTAGGTTTCCCGGGTCACGGCTCCGGCGAGCAGCGCCTTGCGGACCGGAGTTCGCACCCCGCGACCCAGCCATGCAATCGAACGGGCGACCAGCACGTGCCAGGCGCTCGAAGCGAGGCCGAACGCCGCGGTTCCGAGTGCGGTGAGTACGTATCCGGCGACCGCGATCGGCTTGCGCCGCTGCAAGCGATCGGTGTAGTAGCCCGACGCTAGTTTCGCGAAACACGACAGGCCGTCGGAGACACCCTCGATCAGGCCGAGCCAGGCAGCGGCGACTCCCAGAGTCGCCAGCAGCGCGGGCATCACTGTGGTAGCGATTTCGTGCGACCAGTCGCTGAGCAGGGACGCAAGCCCTACACCAACGACCGTGCGGTTCAGCCAGCGGCTGCGGCTGTTCGAAGTGCTGCTCGCTTCCGAAGGCATCGGTTCGAGCCGGCGGTGGTAACAGCCTGATGCCTACCAGCTTCCCTGGTTCTTCATTGACGCCCAGGGTTCACGCGGCGCAAGTGATGCGCCCTTCTGCAGGAGCTCGATTGAAATGCCATCGGGGGAGCGAATGAATGCCATGTGACCGTCGCGCGGTGGCCGGTTGATGGTCACGCCCTGGTCCATGAGGCGCTGGCACAGCGAGTAGATGTCATCCACCGCGTACGCCACATGGCCGAAGTTACGCCCGCCCGGATACGGCTGCGGATCCCAGTTGTAGGTGAGCTCGATCTGCGCGTCCTCATCTCCAGGCGCGGCCAGGAACACCAGCGTGAAGCGTCCCTTGTCGTTCTCCATGCGCCTCAGCTCCTGCAGTCCGAGCTTACGGCAGTAGAAATCGAGTGACTGCTCCAGATCGGTGACGCGCACCATGGTATGCAGGTATTTCATGTTCAGAACATCTCCGACTCGCCCGGCTCCTTGATATCGGTCTTGTGCCGCGAGGCAATGTGATCGCCGGTGATCATTTCCTCGTAGGTCTGTCCCGGCCCGACCATGGGGTACACACCCGCGTCCGGATCGATCATCACTTCGAGGAACGCAGGGCCGGCGAAGTTCACGAATTCATCGATAGTCGCCGGCACGTCGTCCTTGCGATCCAGCCGTCTCGCGAAGCGAAATCCATCGGCCTGCGCGGCCTTGACGAAGTCCTTCTTGTGGAGCGACTTGTCGCTCGCGCTCAGGCGCCCCTTGAAGAACAGCTTCTGCCATTGCTTGACCATGCCATCGCCGAAATTGTTGAGCACCACGACCTTCACCGGCAAGTCATAGGTGGTCACGGTCTCGAGCTCGCCGATGTTCATGCGGATGCTGGCATCGCCGTCGACATCGATCACCAGCCGATCGGGCTGGGCGACCTGTGCGCCGATCGCGGCCGGCAGGCCGAAGCCCATCGTGCCCATGCTGCCCGAGGTCAGCCACAGGCGCGGGTGCCGGAAATCGAAGTACTGTGCTGACCACATCTGGTGCTGGCCCACGCCCGTGGTAATGATCGCCTCGCCCTGGGTGATGCGGTTGATCTGCTCGATTACGTAGTAGGGCTGGATGAGCGGGCTGGCGCGATCGTAGCCCATTGCGTGTCGGCTCTTCAGCGTCGCGAGGTGCGCGTGCCAGCGCTCGAAGTTGCCGCTGAAAGCCGCGCGTTGCCCGTACTCCAGCAGCGCCACCAACGCGTCGGCGAGCAGGCCTACGTGGCTCCAGCTCACGTGCTTGACCTTGTTGATCTCCGAAGCATCGATGTCGATGTGTGCGATGCGTTTCGCGCCCTTGGCAAACTTGGCAGGCACGCCCGCGACCCGGTCGTCGAAGCGCGAGCCGAGTGCGATCAGAAAATCACAGTCATCCACGGCGTAGTTCGCGAACGCTGTGCCGTGCATCCCGAGCATGCGCATCGCAAGCGGGTGCGTCGTGTCGCAGGCGCCGATTCCCATCAGCGTCGTCACCACCGGGATGCCGAACGCGTTGGCAAATTCGCGCATCGCGTACGCCGCGCCGCCATTGATGACGCCGCCACCGGCGTAGATCAGCGGGCGCTTTGATTCCGCAAGCATGCTGAAAAACCCGGCGCACTCCTCCTCGGAAACGCAGTTGTGCACCAGGCGATTCATGCGCTGACGAAAGCCCGGGACCGGTAAGCGCCCGGAACCGCGAAACACGCCTTTCCAGTTCTGCACATCCTTGGGCACATCGAGCACCACGGGGCCGGGCCGCCCGGTGCGTGCGATCTCGAATGCGGTGCGCACCGTGGCTTCAAGCCGCGTTGGATCGGTCACGAGGAACACGTGCTTCGCCACCGCGCTCATGAGACTCGCGACCGGCGCTTCCTGGAATGCGTCGGTGCCGATCGCGTGTGTGGGAACCTGGCCGCAGATCACAACCATCGGCACCGAGTCGGCCGTGCAGTCTCGCACCGGCGTAACCGTATTGGTGGCACCCGGTCCAGAAGTCACCAGGCACACGCCCACCTTGCCACTCGCACGCGCGTAGCCGGCAGCCATGAAACCCGCGCCCTGCTCATTGGCGGGAACGATCAGCGGCACCCCGCCGCGCGCACGCCCTGGATGTTCCTGGTTGTAGAGGAACACCGCGTCGTACGTGGGCAGGATCGCGCCGCCTGAATAGCCGAAAATCGCATCCGCGCCCTCGTCGGCGAGAATCTGGATGATGATTTCCGCGCCACTCAGCGTGCGTCCGGCAAGCGGGTGCGCGGCCCGTTCAAGGACCTGATGACTTTCTTTCACTGCTCGAGATCGAAGACCGGAGATTGCCCTCCTGCAGACTAGCAGCAAATCGGCGCCGGGCAAGTTCCGCCCCGCGTCGCGTCGCGTTCGGATATCGTAACGAGCGAAACATCCACATCGGAGCGCGAACCGGCGATGCACTGATTGCGGCTGCCGGTCTGTCCGACAGAAAGCTCACAATGCGACATGTCATCGGCATCTTGCTGCAAAACGAAGCGGGCGCGCTGTCGCGCGTCGCGGGCCTGTTTTCCACGCGCGGCTACAACATCGAATCCTTGAGCGTCGCCCCTACCGACAATCCATCCGTGTCGCGTCTCACGCTGGTGACGCAGGGCTCGGACGCGGTGATCCACCAGATCAGCAGCCAGCTGCTCAAGCTCGTCGACGTGGTGAGCGTTGCGGACATGACCCGCGGCGAACATGTCGAACGCGAGCTGCTGCTGATCAAGATCCGTGTTCCTGCCGAGCAGCAGGAATCACTCAAGGGACTGGTAGCGCGCGCTGCAGGCAAGGTGCTGTCGGTCAGCGCCGATTACTACATCGTCGAGCTCACCAGCAGCGAGGCCCAGATCAGCGCTTTCGTCACCGATGCCGCCGGGTGCGGCGAGATTCTCGAAGTAGTGCGCAGCGGCGTGCTGGGTATCGCGCGCGGTGCCGGGAGCCTGCTGTCAGCGGCCGAGCGTTGATCAGAAACTATCCTTGGTCTCGATGACGAACTGCACCTGGTCGATGTCGGGTGTGCGATTGAGCGGGACTGCGATGTCGATGTGCACCACGCTGCCGAAGCCGCTGCGTGCATTTCCGAGGCGCAGCCCGACGCCGACATCGCTCAGCCAGCCCAGGCTCGGTTCACCTACCGCGCCGCGGCCCCAGGTGCGGCCGACATCGGCGAACACCGCCGCGCCGACATTGAAAAGCCGGAACGGAAACCAATCGGTGAAGAAGCGCTGCTCAACTGTGAACAGCGCGCGACTGGTGCCGGTCTGGTAACGCAACGGATACCCGCGCAGACCGTTGTCACCACCCAGCTGCAGTTGGTTCTCCGGGTCGAGAGCTTCGCTGCTCGCAGCGTTCGCGCCGGCGAAGAACACCTTCTTCAATGCCCAGCGCCAGTAGTAGCGCGCGCTGGCATCCAGCAGGCCGTTGGCGATCTGGCCCGACTCGATCCGGCCGCTCGCAGCGGTATTGAAGAACAGCGTCTGGTTGCCGGCCCACGAAAAGCCGCTGTGCAGCGTGCCACCGAGGATCGCGGCGTCCCGATCCGAGCCCACTGCCTTGCTCGCCCAGCCGAGCTGCAGGGTGTAGGAGGTACCGAAATCCAGGTCCTCGGTGCGCCCGATCTTGTTGAGATTCGCTGTCGTCACGAATCGATCCTCGAGCGAGGCGATACCGACCCACGGATAGACCAAGGTATGGTCCGGTGGCAGGGACACAGGAGCGGGCTTGTCCGGCGCATTGGCAAAATGATTGTCATCGTAACGAAAGCCCGTGAGCCAGCGCACAGCACGGCCATTGATCAGCCCTGCCGACCACCCGCCGCGCAACTCGGCGAATGACTGCTCGTGTTTGAACTCATCCACGATGTGCCCGAGATCGTATCTCGGATCGACACGTGTGAAATCGAACGCCGTGCCGCCCGCGCTCCAGCGCGTGTCGAGTGAGAAGAACGGCCGCTCGGCACTGAGGAAGCGCAGGCGGCCGTCGTCGTTGATCGAGTACGCGAGCTCCGAGCGCCAGCGGCTCTGCATCACGTTGGCATCCCGCCAGCGCAGCAGGATCGATTCGCGCTCCACTTCATCGCTCCAGGAGATGGACACGTCCTTGCCGCGACCGAACAGGTTCTCCTCCTCGAGCTCCACGCTGGCTTCGTTGGCACCGCCGGTGCGCGAGAACGAGATTCCCGGCTGCAGCGACCACACGTCGCGAGTCTCGACGAATACGTCCACGTTCTTGCCGTCATAGGCGAACGGTCGCACGCGCGCATCGTGCAAATAGTCCACCGCGCGCAGCGCGCGCTCGGTCTCGGCGAGCACGCGCGCGGAATATGGATCGCCGGTCTTGAACAGCAGCTGGCTGCGCACGGTGTCTTCGCGCGTCTTGATATGCAGACGGTTGGCGAGCCGGTAGAGCGCCTTGTCCTCGCGCGGGTCAGCCTCGTTGAAGATGTTGCCGATGTTGAGCACGATGCGCCCGATTACCGCGCCGCTCGATTCGAGCTCTGCATCGCTCGGCAACGCGGGGCGCGTGTCCGGAGCGGGTGGCGGCGTCTGCGCGGCGGCGACAAGCGGGAAACCCGCCGCCAGCGTGATGCCGAGCAGAATCACGATTGCCGCACCGTTCGCAGCGACTTCCCTGATGACGCTCATCCTGTCGGACTCGCCCTACTGGCGTACGGGATTTTGCCTCACCCTTCCGTGGAGCAAATCGTTGCCACGTCACGGTCTTGAGAATCTGCTGCTCATGCGCTGCGCGCAAGCGCCAGAAATCCCGCAGATCCAAGGCCCGGGAAGATTCAGGGAATGAGTATCGTGGAACCGGTGGTGCGCCGCGCTTCCAGGTCGCGGTGTGCGGTCGCGACATCCTGCAGCGGATAGCTCTGGCCGATGCGAATCCTGACGGCGCCGCGTTTGACGACGTTGAACAGTTCGCGAGCCGCGCGCTCGAGCGCCGTCCGCGTCGCCACGTAGTTGAACAGCGAGGGGCGCGTGAGGAACAGCGAACCGCGCCGTCCGAGCTCGAGCGGGGCGATGGCCGGCACCGGGCCGGAGGAGTTGCCGAAGCTCACCATCATCCCGAGTGGACGCAGACTGTCGAGCGAAGCGAAGAACGTATCCTTGCCGACCGAATCGTAGACGACGTGCACGCCGACGCCACCGGTCAGCGACTTGACCGCGGCCGGCAACTGCCCGGGTGCGCCGACGATGACGTGATGGCAGCCGTTGCGCTTGGCGAGCTTCGCCTTCTCCGAGCTGCCGACTACACCGATCACTTTCGCACCGAGATGCCGCGCCCACTGTGCGGCGATCGAACCGACGCCGCCCGCCGCTGAATGAATCAGCACCGTGTCGCCGCGCTTCACGCGATAGGTTTGACGCAGCAGGTACTGCGCGGTCAGACCCTTGAGCATCATCGCGGCCGCCTGCTCATCAGTAATGCCCGCGGGCACTTTCACCAGGCGTTCAGCGGGGCAGTTGCGCACCTCTGCGTAAGCGCCGGCGACGGGATAGGTGTAGGCGACACGATCGCCGCGTTTCAATCCACGCACCTTGCGACCTACCGCTTCGACGACACCCGCCGCTTCTCGGCCGAGCCCACTGGGCAGGTCGAGGGGATAGAGCCCGGTGCGATCGTACACATCGATGAAGTTCAGGCCGATGGCCGTGTGCCTGACGCGCACCTCACCGGGACCGGGCTTGCCGACCTCGACCTCTTCCCAGCGCATGACGTCGGGACCGCCGAGCTTGTTGATGCGAATCGCTTTGGGCATCGCCTGTGTGCTCCGCGATGGCTAGCAGCGTGTCCTGCTATTCCACATGCGGCACCGGCAGTGGATTGCTCGCGAACGCAAGCCTCGCCACTGGACGCCCACCGACGAGATGTTCGTTGATGATCGTTTCGAGATTCGCGGGCGTGCAGTCCCGGTACCACGTGCCCTCAGGATAGACGACGGCAACAGGACCGCCGACGCAGATGCGCAGGCAGTCTGCCTTGGTTCTGAGCACACCACCCGGCACATCGACGAGTCCGAGTTCCTTGAGTCGACGCTTGAGGTAATCCCAGGATTCCTGCTGGCGTTCGCGTGGCGCGCACTTGCCGCCGACACAGAGAAAGATATGCCGGCGACAGGTACCCAGCGAGAGCAGGCGCGCGGCTTCGAGCTGAGGGTCGGTCATTGCCCGCGCATTCTACCTTGCAGCCCCAAGGGCAGTCCGATCCGGCCGCCGGGTGGGTATGCCTCGGGCTGTGGAGCAGATGCGAGCGACGACACTTGAGCGAGGAACGCTCAAGGTCGCGCGCGAACCCTCAGTCCGGGCGGCGATCAGACGCCGAGAGTGAAGAACTAGCGGCTTGCCCTCAACTAAATCCGGTCGATCGCTGATCGCCCGGACAGAGGGCATTAGCTACGACGATCGTCGAGGCATACCCATGCCCGGGCGACCAGACCGTCCTACCTTGGATTCACCGAGGCGGAGCCGCCAGATTCTTCAGTCTCCGCGCAGGACGAGATCGGACGTTGCGGTCGGGGGGATTCGTGCGCAACCCGGGCGAGCAGTGTTTGCGGGTTTGCAAGTTTCGTCGGCCGGCATTGAACGTGATCAGCCCGGCGTAGGCACAACCCCCCACCCGATGGCCGGCTCGGACTGCTCTGAGCTAGAGAGCTGCGTCGTCAGTCTCGCCAGTTCTGATGCGCAAGGAGCGCTCGATGTCGGTGACGAAGATCTTGCCGTCGCCAACCTTGCCGGTCTTGGCCGCGCCGGTGACCGCCTCGATGACCTGATCGACCAGATCATCACGCACCGCGACCTCGATGCGCGTCTTCGGCACGAAATCGACGACGTATTCCGCGCCTCGATAAAGCTCGGTATGGCCGCGCTGGCGTCCGAAGCCTTTCACCTCGGTGACGGTCATGCCGGAGATGCCGAGCTCCGACAGCGCGGCACGCACATCGTCGAGCTTGAAGGGCTTGATGATCGCGGTGATCAGTTTCATCGCCTGTCCTCGAGAACAGTTGTATCAGGTTTGCGCGGGACCGATGCAGCTTTCGTGCCTGCTGGCAGTCGTCTGCCAAACAGTCACTTGAGACCGGTCCCCAAAGTCGAGTCGCCCGACAATGCACCAGTCTGGCGCAATCCCGGCTCCGGGCTGCGTTTGTTTGGTGCGAGCATAGCCACGGGACGGGCCGCTTGCATCTTCCGCGTGCGCTTTGGCCGCGTGCTCTATCATCTCGCCCGCAGCGCGGGGGACCGATTTGTCCGACACCATCGTGATCGTTGGCGCCAGTCACGCAGGCGCCCAGGGAGCGGAGGCCTTACGCAAGGAGGGCTTCGCGGGCCGGATCGTCCTGATCGGCGCCGAGCCGCACCTCCCCTATCAGCGACCGCCGCTGTCGAAGAAGCTGCTTGCCGGTGAACTCCAATTCGAACGTGCCCTTCTCAAGCAAGCCACTTTCTATGAGCACGCGCGCATCGAGCTGAAGCTCGGCACGCGTGTCACGGAGCTGCGGCCCGCTGCTCACCAAATGACATTGAGTGACGGCGAGCAGCTCGCGTATGACCGGTTGCTTCTGTGTTTGGGCAGCCGCAACCGACCACTCGATGTCCCGGGAACGAAGCTGGCGGGTGTTTTCGAGCTGCGCACGCTCGACGATGTCCAGGGTATTCGCGGTCATCTGCAGCCCGGCGCGCGTCTCGTCGTCGTGGGCGCCGGCTACATCGGTCTCGAAGTCGCCGCAACCTGCAGGCACCTCGGTCTCGACGTGACGGTGATCGAGATGACCGAGCGCGCAATGAGCCGTGTGGTCGCGCCGCCACTCTCGGCTTTCTACGCCGAGCAGCACGCAGCGCACGGAGTCCAGCTGCATTTCAATACCACGGTGAGTGCATTCGCCGGCGACGGCGCGGTGCGCGAGGTCGTGTGCACCGACGGTCGGCGCTTCCCGGCGGATATTGTGGTGGTCGGAATTGGCATCCTGCCGGTGACCGACCTTGCGGGCGCCGCCGGCATTGCCAGCGACAACGGTATCGTCGTAGACGAGTACTGCAGCACCAGTGCGAGCGATGTCTACGCTGCGGGCGACTGCACCAATCACCCGAGCCCACGCTACGGGCGCCGCGTCCGACTGGAGTCGGTCGACCATGCCTTCGAGCATGCGCGCAGCGCCGCGGCCAACATGCTCGGTAAGCCTGTGGTACACGACAAGGTGCCCTGGTTCTGGTCCGACCAGTACGACCTCAAGCTTCTCATCGTCGGCCTATCGCACGGTTACGATGAATGCGTAGTGCGAGGCGACCCGGCTACGCGCAGTTTCAGCGTGTGTTACCTGCGCGGTGGCGAGCTCATTGCTGTCGATGCCGTCAACAGCGCGAAGGACTACATGGCCGCACGCAAGCTCATCGCCGAGCGGGCGCGTCTCAACGTGGCGCGCATCGCCGACGCGACGATTCAGCTCAAGGACGCGCACTAACAAGCTGAGCTGCTGTCTCACCGCTGGTCCCAAGGATGGGCCGCGGGTCTCGCGACCTGTCGGAGTTCCGCGACATTTGCGGTCGATCGGGGCAAGCGTGAATCAATTCACTCGCGCGACGCGCACCACCTGATATACCGCTCCGGCGTCATCAGCGGCGGATCTATGGAGGGTCCATGGCGCGTCGAAGCATCCTCTGTTCCTGTGGCATCGCGCTGCTAAGTCTCGCGATGGGCGCCGACGCGCGCGAGTTTCGCATCCTCTATGCGGAGCCGCTGAAGTCTGAGCAGCCCTCGGCGAGCGTGCGCGTTCACACGGCGGCGCTCACTTCGATGGATTTTCAGGCTTACGGGCGCCAGTTCGATCTCACGCTCGAGTCCAACGAGCAGCTGTTCGCGGCCCTGCCTGTCGCTCAGCGCGAAGCGCTGCGCGCCTTTCCGATTTATCGCGGGCGTGTCGCCGGAGCGCCAGGATCATGGGTACGGCTCACACGAGTTGGCGATGCGCTCGAAGGAATGGTCTGGGACGGCAATGATCTGTACGTGATCGAGGCTGCACGGCGCGCCAAGCGTTTCATGATTGACGCCGGCGGGGTTGCGGACGACGCCACGGTCATCTACCGCCTCTCCGACACGCTGTCGGATCTGGGTCCGCAGTTCTGCGCGGTTGTGACAACAGCAGAGAGCGCCACCGCCCTCGATGCCTATAAGGCGCTGGTGAGTGAGCTGCGCGCCAATCAACCGCTCGCGGCTGCAGCGATGGTGACTGGTCAGATCCAGGTTGCTGTGCTTGGCGACTTCGAATTCTCGAGCGATCATCCGACCGATGCCGAGAGCATCGTCGTCACGCGCATGAATGTTGTCGATGGCATCTTCAGTGACCAGGTGGGCATCCACATCATCGCAGCCTCGGTCGACATCTTCGACACCGCTGCCGATCCCTTCAGCAACACGACCGTGCCGGGCGAGCTTCTGAATCAGCTCGCCGACTACAAGAATGCCACTGCGGCCATCCGCAACACTGCGATCACCCACCTGATGACCGGACGCGATTTCGACGGCTCGACGGTCGGCATCGCATTCCTTGCTTCGCTGTGCAGCCCGCGCTTCGGTGTCTCGGTGAGCGAGGGTGGAGCTCAGATCAGTTTCGCATCCGCGGCGCTCGTCGCCGCGCATGAGATGGGGCACAACTTCGGTGCGCCGCACGACGCTGAGACCGACCCAACCCAGAACCAGGCCTGCGCCAGCACACCACCGACATTCCTCATGGCCGGTCGCCTGAACGGCAGCAGCACGTTTTCACAATGCAGCCTGGAACAGATGCAGCCGCAAATCAGCGCAGCCGCGTGCGTGCAACCGGTGGCGATGGCAGATGCAGCCGTGAGCGCGAGCCCTGCAAGTGTCAGCGGCCTCATCAACCAGCCCCTCGCCTACAGCGTCAACGTGAGCTCGGTCGGCACGGCCGCGGTCAATGCCGTGACGGTCACCCTGACGATTCCGGCAGCGGTTACGCCGCAGGCGATTACGTCGAATATGGTTAGCTGCTCGATGGGGCCCGGCATCGCAACCTGCGACTTAGGCACGCTTGCGGCTGGCAGCACGCAACGCATCGACGTGGTCCTGCTCGGCAGTCAGGCAGGCACGTTCGCGAGTTCCATCAGCCTTGCCGCGAACAACGATGCCTTTGCGCAGAACAATGCCACCAGCGTCAGCCTCACGATCACTCAGCCGAGCGGTGTATCCCCGCCTGCCGGCGGGGGCGGAGGCGGGGGAAGTGTCACGATGATGGACGCCCTGATATTGCTGTTGGCGCTCAGCCGCCGTGCGCGCGCAGCGACACGGTGCGCTTGAGCAGCAGCTCGTCGATCGGCACGGGCAGACCCAGCGCAAATCCCTGCGCGTAATCGACGCCGATCTCCCGGAGCTTCTCGAGCACGCTGGTCTGCTCGACGCACTCGGCCACCGTGCGCTTGCCCATCACGTGACCGATGCGGTTGATGGCGCTGACCATCTCGAAGTTCACCGGGTCATTGCCGAGGTTGGCAATGAACATCCCGTCGATCTTCAGGAGATCCACGGTCAGTGCCTTCAGGTACGCGAACGACGACATGCCGGCACCAAAGTCGTCCAGCGCAAAGGCGATACCGAGCTTGCGCAACTCGATGATCAGCTGATTGGCACGGGTGAGATTGTTGATGGCCGCCGACTCGGTGATCTCGAAGCCAATGCGCTCCGGCGAGATGTCCGACTCACGCAAGCTCTGCACGATGTATTGCGCCAGCTCGCGGTCGCCGAGCGTGTCGCCGGAAAGGTTGATGAAGAACCGCTCCACATCGGGCAGGTTGGGGAGGTTACGCTTCAGCCACGAAAACGCCGCACCGATCACCCAGCGATCGAGACGACTCGCCAGGTTGTAGCGATCCACGGAAGGCATGAACGCGCCCGGCGGGACACGTCGATCGTTCTCGTCGCGCAAGCGCACCAGCAGTTCGTAGTGCACGCGTGCTTCATCACCGCTCAGCGGCATGATCGGCTGCGCTTCCAGGAAGAAGCGATTCTCCGTCAGCGCCCGCTTGACCCGTGACACCCATTGCATCTCCCCATGCCGGCGCACCACGGCGGTATCATCCTCGCGATAGACGTGCACGCGGTTGCGCCCCTGGTCCTTGGCGGCGTAGCAGGCAGCATCGGCTGCGCTCAGTACCTGCGTGACACGGCGTTGGTTGCCTTCGATCGGAACTACGCCGATGCTCGCGCCGCTGAAGAACGAGTTCGTGCCCCATACGAACTGGTACTGCTCGATGGCGCGACGCATTCCCTGCGCGACCTCCGCCGCGTGCTCCAGCGGGCAATCGTGCAGCAGCACGCCGAACTCATCGCCCCCCAGCCGCGCAAGGGAATCGTGCGAGCGAATGCGGCCCTGCAGTGTGGTCGCGAGCTGACGCAGCAGCTCATCGCCGGCAACGTGTCCGGAGGTGTCGTTGATCACCTTGAAATTGTCCAGGTCGAGATAGCACAGCGCGTGCATAGCGCCGCCGATCTGCGCGCCTTCGATGGCGCGTTGCAGGCGCTGCTCGAATTCGCGCCGGTTGATGAGTCCGGTGAGAGCGTCGTGGCTTGCTTCGTAGGACAACTGTCGCGACAGCTCGTGCGCCTCGGTGATGTCCGTGAGAGTGCCTTCGTAGTAGAGCACCCGCCCGTGGTCGTCATATACCGCGCGCGAATTCTCCAGCACCACGATCTTGCAGCCATCCTTGCGCTTGAGCACCAGCTCCGCGTTGCGGATCTCACCGCTCTCCTGGATGTTGCGGATCCAGTTCTCGCGGTCCTCCGGGTACATATAGAGATCGCGGCCGATATCCAGCCCGAGCAGCTCGTCCTCTGATGCATAGCCGAGCAGTCTCACCAGCGCCGGATTGGCGGACATGAACTTGCCATCGGGCGTGGACTGAAACACGCCGGCGACGACATTCTCGTAGAGCTCGCGATAGCGCGCTTCGGATGCCTTGAGCGCGAGCATCGTGTGGGTGCGCTCCGTTGCGTAGCGCAGCGCCTTGTCGAGAAGGTTGCTCACCACTTGCTGCTTGACCAGATGATCGAGCGCGCCGCGCGCCACGGCTTCGGTGCCGAGCTCTTCTTCACCGCGCCCGACGAGGACCACGATCGGAACGTCGTTCGCCTTCGGCTGAATTCTGAGGAAGGTCGTGAGCCCTATGCTGTCCGGCAGCGCGAGATCGAGGAGGATGACGTCGATGCTGCCGCTTTTCAGCCGCACCAGGGCGGCTGCGAGGGTGGTGACGACTTCAAGGTCATAGGGCTGGCCGTGAATTTCAGCCAGCTCCTCGCGGATCATCCGTTGATCATCTGGGCTCGCATCGATGAGCAATACGGTGGCGACGTCAGCCATGCCGCGGCGAGTATAGCCCGAGTCCGCGTCTCGAGGCGCCGTATCGAATGCGTTCAGCCCGCCGGGCTGAGGATCACGAGCAGGTCCTTCGCGTCCACCTGCATGCCGGGATGCGCCAGCACCTCGATGACCACCCCATCGGCCTCCGCGCGCACTGCGGCCTCCATCTTCATTGCTTCGAGCGTCACCAGCAGGTCGCCGCGTGCGACTTTCTGTCCAACCCGGGCGGCGACAGTCACCACCGAACCGGGCATTGGCGCGCCGACGTGAGCGGCATTGCCGGGCTCGATCTTGCGCTGTGCCGGTTTGCCAGCGACCTGGCTGCGATCCGGAACACGCACGGAGCGCGGCAAACCGTTGAGCTCGAAGAACACCGTGCGCGCACCGTCGTCGTGGATCTCACTCACGGCGACGAAGCGCACGATCAGCGTCTTGCCGCGCTCCAGATCGAGACTGATTTCCTCCCCCGGCTCCAAACCGTAAAAGAAGACAGCGCTCGGCAACGTGCTCACATTTCCGAAGCGAAAACGATCCGCGGCGTAGTCGGTGAACACCTTGGGATACATGAGGTACGAGGCGAGCTCGGTGTCGCTGATTTCACGGCCGCAGCGCCGCGCCGCCTCAGCGCGCTCACGCTCGAGATTCTCCGCTCCAAGGACCTCCCCCGGGCGCACTTCGAGCGGCTTGGCACCTTTCAGAATCTTGCGCTGCAGGGCTGGCGGAAATCCGCCGTACGGCTGGCCCAGGTCGCCGCGAAACAGCTGCACGACCGATTCCGGAAACGCAATTTCGACCGCGGGGTCGAGTACCGCTGCGCCGGTGAGCCCGGCAGTGACCATCATCAGCGCCAGGTCCCCCACCACCTTCGAGGTCGGTGTGACCTTGATGATATCGCCGAACATCTCGTTCACCTGCGCGTATGCGCGCGCCACTTCCGGCCAGCGATGCTCCTCGATACCGAGCGAGCGTGCCTGCTCGCGGAGGTTCGTGTACTGACCGCCAGGCATGCCGTGCACATACACCTCCGAGGCTCCCGCGCGAATATCACTCTCGAACGCGGCGTAGATGTGCCTCACCTGCTCCCAGTACGAGGAAATGCTGCGCACTTTTTCCGGATCGAGGCCGCTGTCGCGGGCACCGAAGCGCAGCGCCTCAACGATCGAGCCGAGATTGGGCTGGGAAGTCAGGCCGCTCAGCGCATCGATTGCACCATCGACAGCATCGGCGCCGGCGTCGACTGCAGCGAGCACGCTGGCGGCGGCAATGCCGCTGGTGTCATGGGTGTGGAAATGAACCGGCAGTCCGATCTCCTCCTTCAATGCCTTGACCAGCGTGTGCGCGGCTCGCGGCTGACACAGGCCCGCCATGTCCTTGATGCCGATCACGTGTGCGCCGGCGGATTGCAGGGCTTTACCCAGCTTCACGTAGTAGCGCAGATCGTACTTGGTGTTCGCAGGGTCGGAGAGATTGCCCGTGTAGCAGAGCGCCGCCTCACACAGCTTGCCGCTCTCCAGCACGGCGTCGATTGCGACCCGCATGTTTTCGACCCAGTTGAGCGAATCGAAGATGCGGAACAGGTCAATGCCGTTGGCGGCTGCCTGTTGGACGAAGTAGCGGACCACGTTGTCCGGATAGTTCCGGTAGCCGACCGCATTCGCCGAGCGCAGCAGCATCTGCAGCAGCAGATTCGGCATGCGCTCGCGCAGTGCGTGCAAGCGCTCCCATGGGTCTTCCTTCAGGAACCTCAGTGCAACATCGAACGTCGCACCACCCCAGCATTCCACCGAGAACAGCTGCGGCAGCAGCCGCGCATACGCCGGTGCAATCGCTGCCAGATCCGTGGTGCGAATCCGCGTTGCCAGCAGCGACTGATGCGCATCGCGCATGCTGGTGTCGGTGAGCAGCACGCGCTCTTGCGCGAGCATCCACTGCGCAAACTTCTGCGCCCCCAGCTCATCGAATTTCTGCTTGCTGCCCGGCGGCGGCGGATCTGCTGAGATTCGCGGCAGGCGCGGTGCGGCGCGGGTCTGCGGGCGAGCGCGGTTCTTCACCTCGGGATTGCCGTTGACCAGGATCTCGCCGATGAAATTGAGCAGACGCGTAGCCCGATCGCGGCGACGCGGGAACTGGAAGAGCTCCGGTGTCTCGTCGATGAAGCGCGTGGTGTAGTCCCCGCGCGCAAAGCGAGGATGCGTGATCAACTGGTCGAGAAAGCGCAGGTTCGTTACCACTCCGCGCACGCGAAATTCCCATAGCGCACGATGCATGCGCGCGATGGTTTCTTCGGGTGACGGCGACCATGCCGTTACCTTCACCAGGAGCGAATCGTAGTAGCGGGTGATGATCGCGCCGGAATACGCAGTGCCGGCGTCGAGACGAATGCCGAAGCCGGCGGGACTGCGATAGGCGGTGATGCGCCCGTAATCGGGCACGAAGTTGTTCTCCGGATCCTCCGAGGTCACGCGACATTGCAGCGCATGTGCGCTGATCCTGATGTGCTCCTGGTGCGGCACGCCACTGTCAGGGGTGCCGATCTCGGCCCCGTCCGCGATGCAGATCTGGGCTTTCACCAGGTCGATGCCGGTGACAGCCTCGGTCACCGTGTGCTCGACCTGGATGCGTGGATTCACTTCGATGAAGAAAAACTGTCCGCTGTCCGCGTCCTGCAGGAATTCCACCGTGCCGGCGCCGCGGTAGCGCGCCGCGCGGCCGATGCGCAGGGCGGCCTCGCACAGTGCCTGGCGCTGGTCCTCAGAAAGAAACACCGCGGGCGCCCGCTCGATGACTTTCTGATTGCGACGCTGCACCGTGCAATCGCGCTCGAAGAGATGCACCAGGTTGCCACGCGCATCCCCCAGGATCTGCACCTCCACATGCCGCGCGCGTCGGATGAGTTTTTCGAGGTACACCTCGTCGTTGCCAAAGGCGGCCTGCGCTTCGCGCCGTGCGGCGGCAAGCAGCTCCGCAAGCTGCGCTTCGCCCTCCACCACACGCATGCCGCGTCCACCGCCGCCCCAGCTCGCCTTGAGCATGACCGGGAAGCCGACCTCGGAAGCGAGTCGCACAATTTCGGAGGCTTCGCGGGGCAGTGGCGGCGTCGCCGGCATGACGGGCACGCCCGCACGCACCGCGAGGTCGCGGGCGCGAACCTTGTTGCCCAGCTCGCGCATCGTCGCTGCACTCGGGCCAATGAAGATGAGCCCCGCGTCCTCGCACGCGGTCGCGAAATCCGGGTTCTCGGAAAGGAAGCCGTATCCGGGATGAATCGCGTCAGCCCCGGCCTCGCACGCTATGCGGATCACATCGGTCGTGTCGAGATACGCCTCGACCGGGCCTTTCCCCTCGCCGACGAGGTAGCTTTCGTCCGCCTTCATCCGGTGCAGCGAGAAGCGATCCTCCTGAGAATGGATCGCAATGGTGCGAATACCGAGCTCGTTGGCGGCGCGCATCACGCGGATCGCGATCTCGCCGCGATTGGCGATCAACAGGCTCTTGATACGAGTGGTGCGCGGCATGGTTCGCTCTGCGAGGCCATGCGAAGATAGCAAAATCGCATTGCCAATCGGCGGGGGTGTGAAATGAAGATCACTGGTCTGCTCGCCGGGCTCACGTTGCTAGCGTTGGGAGACATCGCCATGGCGGACAAAGCGGCGTTCGGAATCGCGATCCACGGTGGTGCAGGGACGCTGCCACGCAGTGAAATGACCGCCGATCTCGAGTCGAAATACCGTGCCGACCTCGGGCAGGCGCTCGACGCGGGCTACGCAGTACTGGAATCGGGGGGCTCGAGCGAGGACGCGGCGATTGCTGCGGTGAAAATTCTGGAGGATTCGCCCCTGTTCAACGCCGGTCGCGGCGCAGTGTTCAATCGGGCTGGCGAGGTCGAGCTGGATGCAGGCGTCATGGACGGCGGTACCGGCCGCGCTGGGGCAGTGGCGGGACTCAAGCACATCCGCAATCCCATCGAGCTCGCACGCCTGGTCATGGAAAAAACACCACACGTGATGCTCATCGGCCCAGGCGCAGAGGAATTCGCCCTGGAACAGGGCATGGACCTGGTGCCGAACAGCTACTTCTACACCGAGCGGCGTCGACAGCAGCTCGATCGTGCGCTGAAGGGCGACAAGATGGCGGCGATCAAGCTGAACTACTTCGGCACGGTCGGCGCGGTCGCGCGCGACCGCAAGGGAAACCTCTTTGCCGCCACGTCCACGGGCGGCGTCACCGCCAAGATTCCAGGTCGGGTCGGCGACTCGCCGCATATCGGCGCTGGGACCTACGCGAACAATCGCACGTGCGCGGTGTCAGCGACCGGCCAGGGCGAATTTTTCATCCGCTCGGTGGTCGCGTACGACATCCATGCGTTGATGGACTACAAGGGCATGACTCTGCGCAAGGCGGTCGATGAAGTGGTGCAGCACAAGCTGCGCGCCCTGCCTGCGGAAGGTGGGGTCATCGCGATCGACGCGCAGGGCGACATCGCGATGAGCTTCAACACCGAGGGCATGTTCCGGGGCGCGCGCGACTCCAATGGCCGCAACGAGCTGTCCATCTACCAGGATGACGCCAAGCGCTAGGGCGACTCTGCCCTGGTTGCCTTGGGACTTCAGGCCTTCTTCGACGCGCGGAATGCTCCCGTCCGCAGTTCCGAGTACTCCGTCTCCATCGTCACGATGCGGTTGCGTCCTTCGCGTTTGGCGGCGTAGAGCGCCTCGTCCGCGAGCTGGATCAGCCCCGCGTGGCTGCGGCTCTCGATGGGCCGCACACAAGCTGCGCCGATGCTGGCGGTGAGGACCGGTGCCACCGTTGAGCGTTCGTGCGCCATGGCAAGACCCTCGATCGCTGCACGTGCTCGCTCCGCAACTTCGGTAACGAACTCATGATCCACACCGTAAAGCACCAGCGCGAACTCCTCGCCGCCGTAGCGCGCCGTGAAGTCGAGCGGGCGACGCGCAAAGTGGCTGAAAGCGACCGCCACCGCGCGCAAGGTCTCATCGCCCGCCTGGTGCCCGTAGCAATCGTTGAACGGCTTGAAGCAATCGATGTCGAGGAGCAGCAGTGCGAGCGTTTCGCCCTCGCGCACTGCCTGGCTCCACAGCTCCTCAATGCGCTCATCGAACATGCGACGGTTGTAGATTCGAGTGAGCCCATCGCGCGCCGCCATGTCACCGAGCAGCCGCGCTTCGAGATAACCGACGCGGTTGGCGGTTTCCAGGTGATAGCAGACGACCGCACCCACCACATTGGTGAGCGCCAGCAGCATGATGCTGTAGGCGGCTTCCCTGGCCGGCATGTCCGAGACCAGCATCATGCCGATATATACCGCGAGCACGATGAGATTCGAGATCAACGCCGCGTAGAACAGCATGCCGACGAGGAAGTACATGTACATCGTCGTGATGACGAGCGTCGCAAATATGAGCTGGGTACCGCTTTGCAGCTCCGGAGCGATGATGACCACGACGCACATGCCGCAGATCGGCGCGCAGATCCGTACGATGCTCGGATACCAGCGTGAGTAGGCTTCGGCATAGGTCACGCCCAGAGTCACGCCGATCAGCGGCAGGATCACGGCGAAACGCAGCATGTCGGACACCGAGTGCGTCACCGTGCCGAGGAGCCAGCGATCGAGCAGCGCGAATACAGCGATCAGCACCATCGCCAGCAGCAGGTTACGGCGCAGCTGGCGCCGCAGTGCGAGCAGGTGAGCGGCGCGAAACTCTCGCTCGATCGCTGGTTCGAAACGCAGCCAGCGAAAGCCCTCGCGCAGCTGCAGTGCCACGCCTGATTCGGCAAGTTCGCCCATTTTGATTTCAGGAGGCATTGCAGTACCGGTCAGCGGGCGCGGGCGACCGCGAGCGCAACTTCGGCGCGAAACATCCCGGTCTGCACCAGCGATGATTCCGATTCGCGGGCCTCGGCACGATCGCCGCCCTTCTCGTGCGCTTCGCGTAGCGCCGCCTGCGCCAGCTCGATGAAGGCATCCCGGCTGTCAGACACACGCGGCACCGTCAGCGCTACCCCCACACTGACCGTCACGTGCCGGCCGTTCGGCGAGTCTGGGTGGGGGATGCCGAGAGCGGCGATCGCGGCGCGCACATGCTGCGGAATATCCTCCGCATACAGACGATCCGGATTGGCGAGCACGATGGCAAACTGGATACCCGAGTAGCGCGCGCAGAAATCGAGCGGCCGACGGGCGCACCCGGAGATGGCGGCGGCAATCTGCCTGATGCAGTCATCGCCGGCCTTGAGACCGAAGCGATCGTTGTAGCTGCGGAAGTTGTCGGCATCCACCAGCATCAGGACGACCAAGGATTTGTCGACGATCGCCTGCTGCCAGACGCGCTCGAGATAGCGGTCGAAGACCCGCCGGTTGAAAACACCGGTGAGACCGTCGCGCTCACCGAGATGCGCGATGACGACCGCTTCCAGGTAAGCCGCCCGGACGGCGTGCTCGAGCGCGTAGGCAGCCGCGCAGCCGATGCCTACCACGGTGATTTGAGTGAGTGCATAGGGAATCACCTGCGCCGCTCCCCAGCCCGCGAACATCACCGTGCCGATGGCGAGCAGAGCCAGCGCTCCGCAAACGTCGAGGGCCGGCCAGAAACGTAGCCCCATAGTGGTGCAGCCGATGAGCAGCGCCGCGCTGACGCCCGAAAATGCGAGCGGCGCCGCGGCGCGCGCCAGGAAGCCGTCCAGGACGATTGCGGCGAGCGTAAAGCCGGCGAAAACCAGTGTGTTCACGCGCACCAGCGCTTCGTGGCGCCCGAGAACGTATGTCATCCCGAAGCCAAGCGCCGCGAGCGGCAGCATGACGACCAGGCGCGTGACATGCGAAAGCGGCACGAAGGCCTCGGGTAGCTGCCAGTGATCCAGGATCCACAGCGCCAGCGACATCAGGCCCAACGCGGCAAATCCGGCTTTCATCCAAGGCAGGACTTTCTGGCGATGGGTGCGGCGAAACTCGCCCTCGAGCGGTTCACCGAACTCGAGTTTCGGGAAACCCGTGTCCAGCTGGCGCGCTGCGGCGGTGTCCTGGGCGTCGCTCGGGACGAGAGTGAAACGCATCATCGCTCCGTGGACGGCGACGGAGGCTTACGGTAGCGGGTAGGAGTCTGTCTGGCTATTGGGCCAAAGCCGCGGACGTCGGAAAGCGACCGACGCGCACAGAATCGGTCGACTTGGCTTGACTGGATGGACGACCCCCGCCTCAGGGCTCGGGTTCAGACAAATCCGCAAGATCCTTGGCATCGCGCGGCGCTTTTACGCGCGTGAGCCATATCTGGTACGGGTCCCAACCTGCGGTCGCGTCAGTGCGCCGGGTGTCTTCTGCACCGAACGTTGCAGCGGCTTCGTCCTCGTTTGCCGCAACTTCGGATTTGCCTGCGATTCTGACGAGACCGCCGCTCGTCGTGATTTTCATCGGAGGCGGCCTTTTATTGAATTTTTTACGCGGGGAATTTTATGCCGCTAATTGTGAAAATCCAGTTAATTGTTGGCGACAGGGATATGAATATCCCTCGAATAGATGAGCTCCAGCAATATGTTAAGAGGCTGCTCGGCTGGCCCGCGGTTGTCCACGATTTGTCCAGAGGCTTAGCCGGCGGCCCGGGAGCGGGGCAGCCAGAGCGCCACCTGCAGGCCCCCTCCCTCGCGATTCGCCAGCGTAATCCGTCCTCCATGCGCCTCGAGGACTTCGCGGCTGAGCGTCAACCCGAGACCGGTGCCTGCCGGTTTGGTGGAATAGAACGGCAGCAGCGCATTACGTAATACCTCCTCTGACATTCCTGATCCCCGGTCCAGGACATTGAGCTGCCACACGTTGGTCCCCGCATCGATCGAGATACGCACCTCGTCCGGAGCTGAGCCGGACTCGTGCGCGTTCTTGAGTAGATTGATCAGCACTTGCTGGAGCTGGGCCGGATCGAACTCCGCCGGCTCACGCGGCACCAGCCCGTCGATTTGGAATGGAACCGCCGCGGCGAGCAGCTCGAGAAAATTGCCCCAGCCCACCGCGGAGACGCGAGGCTGCGGGAGCTTCGCGAAGCGCGCGTAACCGTCGATGAAGGTCTTCAGGTGCGCCGCGCGCTCCGCGATAGTGGCGAACACACGGTCCAGCTTGTCCGCCTGAGGTGCACGCGCGAGCTGTTGCCCCGAGTGGGCCAGTGAGGAGATGGGCGCGAGCGAGTTGTTGAGCTCATGGGCGATGACGCGGATCACTTTTTTCCAGGTCGCCACCTCCTGGGCATTCAATTCACGCGTGAGCTGCTTCAGCAGGTAGAGCTGATGCGGCCTGGCATTGAGCAGAAACCCACGTCGCGACAGGTGAAAAATCTCCGGCTCATCACCAATTTGAACGGTAAACAGGGTGTCGCGCTCGACGGCGAAGGCTTCGCGCAACGCTGGCGGCGCATCCTTGAGCAGCGTAACCAGCTCGTGCCCTTCGAGCTTGCGGCCGGCGTGAAAGAGCTGCCGGGCGGCCAGATTGCTGTAAAGGACGCGCCCCGCCTCGCTGGTCAGGACCAGCGCGAGAGGTGTGCTCTGGATGACGGTATCGAGGAGCAGCTCGCGCTGAAACAGATCCTGGCGCTCCTCGCGCAGGATACCGCCGAGGCTGTTGTACGCGTTGACCAGCTCGCCCAGCTCGTCACGGCGTCGGGCGGCGATGCTGACACTGAAATCGTTGTCCCTGAGGCTCGAGATTCCATCGGTCAGCGCGCGCAGCGTGCGGCGCAGAGGTCGGGCAAAGCGCCGCGACACGACTGCGATCACCGGCACCGCGACACCCAATGTGAAGATCAGGCTCAGCCAGACGGAGCTGAAGGCGTGCTCGAGCGCCAGGGCAATCGCGACTGTCAGGACTGCGCCGGTGGCGGTCAGCAGCGCGATCTTGCCCTCGAGCGAAAAGCGCGCCATGCGAGGAGTTTAGCGGATGCCGAGCTTCTCCATCCGACGATAGAGCGCCTGCCGGCTCAAGCCGAGGTCACGCGCCGCCTGCGCCACGACACCGCTCGAACGCTGCAGGGCCTGCTCGATGTCCTGCCGGTCAGGCTCACGCTCGACCGGGCCCGCTTCGACATCATGTTCGGGAAGCGCGAGCGTCGCGGCACGGATCACGCGATCCGAAGTGAGCAGGCAGGCACGTCGAATCACGTTGGCCAGCTCGCGGATGTTTCCCGGCCATGAATAGTTGCGCAGCGCCTTCACCGCCGATTCGTCCAGGATGAAGCCCGGCTCGAGGAAGTGACGCGCGAGCGGCACCACGTCATCGAGCCGCGCAGCAAGCGATGGCACCTTCAGCTCGATGACGTTGAGCCGGTAAAACAGATCCTCGCGAAAGCGGCCTTCGCGGATCGCGGCGCGCAGATCCGCATTGGTTGCGCTCAGCACGCGAACTCGCACGCGGCGCGTGACGCTCGACCCGAGGCGTTCGAATTCGCCGGTTTGCAGTACACGCAGGAGCTTCGCCTGGCCAGCGAGGGAGAGGTTGCCGATCTCATCCAGAAACAAAGTGCCGCCATCAGCGGCCTCGAAGCGTCCCTGGCGCGTCTTCGCCGCTCCGGTATAAGCCCCCGCTTCCGCACCAAACAGCTCACTTTCCATCAGCTCGCCCGGCAGGGCACCGACATTCACTTTGATGAATGGACCGTCGGCGCAGGCGGAGTTCGTTTGGATGATATCCGCCAGCACCTCTTTGCCAGCGCCATTGGGCCCCGTGATGAGCACCGGTACCTCTGCCGGCGCCACCTGGGTCGCCGTCACGAGCAGCTCATGCATTGCATCGCTGTCGTAAACCACTCCGCGCAGATCGAAGCGCTCCTTCAGCGCCTCACGAACCTTACGGCGGCTGCCCGCCAGCGCCTGCTTTTCGAGGATCGCCGAGCGCAGTTGCAGGAGATTGCGCACTGTGGTGAGCAGGCGTGTGTCGTCCCAGGGCTTGGACAGGTAGTCCGCGGCACCGGCCTTGACGAGGTCGACGGCAGTCTCCAGGTGCGTCCACGCCGTGAGCAGAATGATCGGCAAATCGGGTTGCACCTTGCGGATGCGGTGAAAGAGCACAACGCCCTCTTCCCCCGAGGTCGCCTCGCGGCGGAAGTTCATGTCCTGGATCACCAGGTCGATGTCAGATTTCGCCAGAAGGTGCAGGCCCTCGTCGGGCCCCGAAGCTTCCACGACGCCGAGCCCCTGCAGCGACAGCAGGACTTCGAGTGCCGTGCGAACTGCCGGGTTGTCGTCGATCAGCAGGACGGTGGGCATACGCGATGGGCGTGCGCAGCGGGCTCCGGGCTGGGGATCAGCAGAGCTGCGCTTGGCTGAGCAGTCACAACGAGGCGGTGGCACGATCCCCTGGCGAAGGTCATCCGTACCCCCTTTGGATGCGACCCAGGGCCGCGAGGTTGGAATCTTACACGGTGCGTGTCGCCACTGCGGGTGGTACCGAAGCAGCACGGCGTGCCGGCACCAATACCGCCAGCTGCCCCAGGATCCACATGGCCGGGACCGCGATCATCAGGTAACTCAGCTTGAGTTTCGGCAGCGAGTAGGCCGTGCTCAACCAGTAACTGCATGCGTACGCGAGGACACAGCCGACGGCGAGGCCCGCGGTCGTGAGGATCCAATTCTCGACCATGAAGTAGCGCAGGATGTCGACCTTGCGCGCGCCCACCGCGCGGCGCGTGCCGATCTGCTTGACGCGCGCGTTCACGGTGAAGCTGGCGAGGCCCACGATGCCGAGCGTCGTCATGGTCACAAGGAGAACGATCGCTACGCTGAGAAGTGCCGCCATGCGCGTGTCGGCCTTGTAGCTGCGCTCGATGTAGTAGTCATGCGGATGCACCCAGCTGATGACGCGTGTGGGGTTGGAATCGGTGAGCTTCTTCTCGAGCTCGGCGATCAGCGCATCGCGGCGGCCTGGCTCGGCACGAACCGCATAACGGACGAAAGGCGGCGGCCCGACGATGGGGTGAAAGACGACCTGCGAGAGCTTGTCCCAGTCGACCCAGGCACCGAGCATCCTGTCGATGACCCCAACGATAGTGGCCGACTGCCCGAGTGAGTCGTACACCTGCTTGCCCACCACATCTTCGGTATCGAACAGCGCCTTGGCCATATCACGCGTGACGATGATCTCGGGGACAAAGTCCGAAGTCGCCTGCGTCGCGTGCCATTGCATGATGTCCTTGCTGAACGTGCGTCCGGCGACGAGCTTGACGCCGAGCGTTTTCACGCCCTGCTCGTCGATCTCGTAGTAGTTGCCCGGGACGTCCGGCGAGGACTTGTCGGGAGAGATCTTGTAGCTGGTCGAACTCCCGCCGCCGCTCAGTGGGATGCCGCCAATCGTCGAGGCGGAAACCACTCCCGGCATCGCGCGGATCATTGCCAGGTCCTCTTCGATCGTCACCCGGTGGTTGTAATCGGGCCGATAGCCGTAGCTCTGCACAAAGATGAGATTGTCGGTGTCCATGCCGGAGGGACGACCGATCTTCTCGAGGCGCTGATTAATAATGAAGAGCGCGTTCGTCACGACTGCCAGCGTGATTGCGATCTGCAGCGCGACGAGGATCGCGCCGGTGCGATTGCGCAGCATGGCACTGATGATGGGGCGAATTTCCATGTGAGGCTCCGTCGCTCTTGGTTACTGCGTCTTCAGGTACGGCGCGGGCTGCACACGGCAGATGCGCCAGGTCGGGTAGAGTCCCGCGAGAATTCCCGCCACCAGCGCGATACCGAGCGCCGCCAAGCCGACCGACCAATCGAGCCGCGTGACCGCTTCGTAGCTGTTGTAGAGCTGGCGCGTGGCCAACAGCAGAACGAAGCCCAGCAGGATGCCGAGGAGTCCGCCGGCGATGCCGATCAGGGAGACCTCGACCAGGTGCTGGCGAAAGATCATCTTGCGGCTCGCGCCGAGCGCGCGATGCAGGCTGACGACGCCGACCTTCCCCGAGAACTTCGCGAGCAGCAGGCCCACCGTGTTGAGGAGGCACACTGCGAGGAACATGAAGGAGATGCCGAGCAGTACGCTGTTGTCCTTCTCGACTACTTCGTTCAACTGCAGCCACTCGCTGACCGTGCTCAGCCGGGTCTTCAGCGGGCGCTGGAACCGGCCAAGCTTCTTCTGCTCACCCACATAGCCATCGAGCCAGGACTTGAAGGCGCTGACCTTGGCGGGCGAATCGAGCTCCACCCAGGATTGAACCCACACGCACTCGGAGTTGAGAAATTCCTGGAACGAGTTGACGGGTTCGGGCTTCCAGCAATTGGTGTTACCGGCGGAGACCACTTCGAGCAACGCACCGCGGCTGTAGGGAATGAACACTTCCTCGGGCTCGTCGAGGGACCCATTGTTCAGGTCGTAGAACTTGGGCACCGGGCTCCAGTGATCCAGCACGCCGAGGATCTTGTATTCCTTGTCGTCGAGTTTGACGGTTTGCCCAACGCTGTTGGCGCCGCCAAAAAATTTCTGGTTCGCCTCCTCGCCCAGCACGATCACGGGCTCCGCGTTGCTTTCCGCCTCGGCGTCCCAGCCCGAGCCGTAGCGGAAGGGCACGCTGAACATGGCGAAGAAATCGGGGGTTGTGAGACGCGCCAGCACGTTGTAGGGCTTGGTCTCGCTCTTCTCATCGGAGCTGCCAAGCACGAACGCGCCCTTGCGCATGATCACCTTGCGATCCGGGATCTCGGACTCGAACACCGCCTGCGCATCCCGGTAAGTGAGCTCGAAGGGCGCGAGCTCAGGACGCTTCTTGTCCATCGGCTCGTTCGGATCCCAGCCGTCCATCTGGACCGCGTACGTGATGTTGTTGCGCGAGGCGAGTGGGTTACCCGAGACCAGGCTGTAGACGTTGAGTGTCGTAAGACACACACCGATGCCGAGCCCAATGGCGCCAATCATCAGCGCCGTGAGCACCGGATTGCGGCGCAGGCTTTTCAGGCCGAGCCGCAGGTGATAGGCGAACATTCCCGTTTCTCCCCTTCTCAGGCGAGCGCAGCGCGCTCTTGCGTCCCGGTGACGATCGGCCGTCCTTCGTACGGCTGAAAGTCAGTGACCTTGCCGTCCATGACGTGCACGTTGCGATGGGCGCGACGCGCGAGCTCCGCATCGTGGGTGACCATGATCACCGTCGTTCCACCCCGGTTGATCTCTTCGATCAGGTCGAGCACCTGGCGCGCCATCAGCGAATCGAGGTTGCCCGTCGGCTCATCCGCCAGCAGAAAGCGAGGCTCACCGGCGAGCGCCCGGGCAATCGCCACGCGCTGCTGCTGGCCTCCCGAAAGTTGCGCCGGCAGGTGCTTCATGCGCGAAGCGAGGCCCACGAGTTCCAGCGCCTGGGTGATGCGCCGGCGGCGCTCCTCGGCATTGAGGCCCCGGTAGCGCAACGGCACGTCGACGTTGTCGAACAGGTCCAGATCCGGGATCAGGTTGAAACTCTGGAAGATGAAGCCGATCTTCTGGTTGCGGATCCGCGAGCGCGCGTCATCGTTGAGGTCGTTGACGCTCTGCCCGTCAAGACGATACGTCCCGCTGTCGAAGGTCTCGAGGAGCCCGGCGATATTGAGGAACGTGGTCTTGCCGGAACCCGAGGGCCCGGTGACCGCAACAAATTCGCCCTCGTCCACCCTGAGACTGAAATCGCGCAACGCGTGCGTCTCGATGAGGTCAGTGCGGTAGACCTTGGTGATGTGCTGCATTTCGAGCATGGAATGATCCCTCTGCTGAGTCTGAGAATGTTCAGTCGGTGAGACGCACTACGGCCGCGTTCTCGAACGAGTCGACGCCGGAAACGATGATCTGATCGCCTTCCTCGAGTCCCGAGGCGATTTCCACCGCGCTGATGCTGGTGGCGCCAAGCTTGATCGGCTTGCGGCGCGCCATGCCGTCCTCGACCAGGTAGGCAATCCGGCCACCACTCGCGTCGACGAAGGGCCCGCGTTCGACTTTCAGCACGCCGTCTCGCGACTCGATCACGATGCGAGTCGCGACGCGCTGGCTCTGCCTGAGACCCGCCGGAACGTCCTTGCCGAAGCGGACCCGACCGGTCACCTGGTTCTGCTTCACCTGGGGAGAGATCGCGGTGACGGTCGCGGGGTAGATGCGCTGGCCATAGTTCACTTCCGCTGGCATCCCGAGACGCAGGTCGTCGGCGTAGGACTCCGGCACCTGGAATTCGATCTCGAGGGCGCTCAGGTCGACCACGGTGAGGATGGGTGCGTTTTCGGCCACCGCTCCTTTCTGCTCAACGGCTAGTGCGGCGACCATTCCGTCCACCGGCGAATTGAGGGTCAGTTGATCGACGCGACGCTTGATTTCGTCAACCACCAGGCGCTGCCGGTCCCGCTCCAGCCGGCGCGTCTTGAGCTCGAACTCGAGACTCTCCTTTTCGAGCCCGGCGTTCTGGATGGCGTGCTCGTGATTGAGGCGTGCGGTGGTCAGGTCGTCGCGCGCCTTCTCGAAGTCGCGGCGACTGATGGCCTGTGTCTGCCATGCGTCCTCGGCGCGCTTCAGCTCACGCTCTGCGGCGCGGATCGCGACCTCGGCCATGTCCGTGGTCTGCTGGTTGGTGAGCAGGCGCCGGCGGGTTTCGATGCTCTGCCGGGCCACTGCGACGTCCTGGCTCTCGAGAGTCGCCTGTTCGCGTGCCAGCTCGTTGCGCAGCTGCGGACTGTCGACCGAGCCGAGCACCTGGCCACGCTTGACCGTGTCGCCTGCCTGCACGTCATAAGTGACGTTGCCGGCGGCGGGTGCGAACAAGGTCGGGCTGACCGCCGCGACCACTGTTCCTTGTGCAGATACGTCGCGTACGAACGGGCCCTTGGTGACCGTAGCAATGCGCACGCGCTCGCGCGGCACGCTGATCTCAGCATGCATCCAGCGCAGCGCAGCGGGGAGAATGACGATCAGCAGGAGCAGTGCACCGGCGCCTGAAGCGATGAGGATCTTGCGCCGGCGCAGCTGCGCCGGGCGCGGATCGATCGCAACGTCCTGCGCCGAGGTGTCGCGAATGCCGCCGGCCTTTGCCGAGGCACGATCGTCACTGTGGAGACGGGAAATGGATGCACCCTTCATGACCAGGAACGCTCCTGATAGCCGCAATGCGCGCAAACGGAAACCGATTTCAGACTCGTGGCCTGTTCGAACAGCACCGCGCTCAGCCGTAGGCAAAGGGCCGGCAATGCCAGGCGCACCTCGAATTGCGCGCCATCGAAGGAGGCATGAAGACCGTAATGACCCGAGGCGGGCGCCGCGACGGCGCACCAGCCCAGCAGCACGGCGGCGAGTGTCGCAACGAGCGTCGATCCGCGTACCTGTGTGGGGAACATGTCTGGCCTCCCAGCAGCGCTGTACGGCTGCTGCCTGGATTCTTGTTTTGCACTCCCCGTGCCAGCGTGCAGTTAAGCCGTAAGCCAATGAATTGATGCGTTTTCGGACCCGGACGGGTCGCGTGGAAAACTGTCCGCTGGCGGACAGCGGACACTTTGCGGACGGTCAAGAGAGCCGATGCGCTCGAGTGAGCGAGCGCCCGGAGCACTCAGTCGGCGAGGTACGTATGCAGGTACTGTTCGAAGGACATCGCATCCTTCGCCTCGACCTCCTGCTGCGCGCGCAACGATTCCTCGGCCTCGCTGCGCAGTTCCGCGAGCCGCTGTTCGTTCGGCGGGTACAGCTCGAGGAAATAGGACTTGTGCAGGTTCGACATGCGCAGCGCGAGCTCGAAAAACGATTCGCCGCCCGTCTGCATTTCTCGCATCAGCCGCGCCGACGGCGTCAACGCTACGTCGTTGACTTTCACCGCCTGCGCCGCAAGTGCCGCCGCATACGGCCTGGCTGGAATTCCGGCGTCGAGCAGTTCGCAGATGCCTTGCATCTCCTCGAGCAGCTCGCGAGCCCACGCAAGCATCGGGTAACTGCGTCCATCGCGTCCGAGCGTAAGGCCGGGCTCACGACCACGCCGCGCCACGGTGATGTGGTTGGTATCGAGTTCGCGTTGCTCGCTCGCGTCCAGCGGTGGGCTCGCCTTGAGCACGCACAGGGCCAGGAAAGCTTCGAGGAAGCGCAGCTTGTTCTGGTTGACGCCCACCGGATCGAACGCGCTCACATCGAGCGCTCGAACCTCGACGTACTCGACTCCGGCGCGTAGCAGCGCCTTGGTCGGGCGCTCACCGGAACGCGCCACGCGTTTGGGGCGAATGAAGCTGTAGTACTCATTCTCGATCTGCAGCAGGTTGGCATTGAGCTGGCGATATTCCCCGTTCACCTGGACGCCAAGACGCTGATACTCCGTATTCGGAGTGGAGATGGCACGCTGCAGATCGCGTACGTAGTCCTCGAGGCTGTTCACCGAGATCTCGACGCCGGCCTGGCTCTTGTTGCGATAACCGAGATCGCTCATCCGCAGCGAAGTCGCATATGGCTCGTAGAACGTCCCGGCATCCAGTTGCGGCAACTCGAGATCGCGACCTTCGAGGAACGACTTGCACACCGCGGGCGACACGCCAAACAGGTACAGCACGATCCAGCCGTGGCGCCGGTAATTGCGCAGCAACGCAAAATACTGCTCGGAAATGAAAGCCTGCCCGCCGTGCCGCGACTCCAGCACATCCGCGAGCACCGGCCAGAAATTCGCCGGAAAGGAGTAGTTGAAGTGCACTCCCGAAATCGCCTGCATCATGCGTCCATAACGCAGCCCGAGACCTTCGCGATAGATGCTCTTCATGCGCCCGACGTTCGAGCGCCCGTACTGCGCGATCGGGATGTCGGCGTCGTTGCGGATCGCGCACGGCATGCTGGTCGCCCACAGCAATTCGTCGCCCAGGTCGCGATAGACGAATTGGTGGATGTCGCACAGGTACTGCAGCAGCTCCCAGCTCTGCGTGAACGGCGGGGTAACCAGCTCGATCAGCGCCTCCGAGTAGTCGGTCGTGATGTGCTCGTTGGTCAGTGCTGAGCCGAGCGCGCGGGGGTGCGGACGTTTCGAGACCCGTCCATCCGGTGTCACTCGCAGCGATTCCTTTTCAACGCCTTTGCGCCCCTGTTGCAGAACATCCTTCTGGCCACTGTTGATGAGCCCAGCCAGGTGCCGCTCGAACTGACGGTCGATCGCCCGGCGATTCAAGAGCGCATCCCATTCATCGCCGGCGCACCAGGCTTCACCACTTGATCCGACCGCTGACGACGTCTGCGAACATCCGGAAATCGCCCACCAGGCTGTAGAGCGGGTACGTGAACGTCGCCGGCCGATTCCTCTCGTAGAAAAAATGGCCGATCCATGCCGGGCCGTATCCAACCACGGGAAGGAGAAACAACCAGCCGAACCGCCCACTGACCAGGGTGGCGGCAAGAGTCAACAGGACCAGGCCGGTTCCAACGACATGCAAGCGCCTCGAGGCCGCGTTGACGTGTTCGGAGAGATAAAACGGGTAGAAATCCCGAAAGTGCGCGAATTCGTGCGCCGGCGCGCTGCTGCGATCCCTCATGCGGTTCCCCTTCACCCCCGAAGAGGCGGCAGTGTCCGTGAGCCCGCTTTCGGGCGTCAAGGCTAGGGAACCCGACAGGTTGGGACCACCTTCCCAACCCCTCCGGTAACTTTGACATATCGGTCAGATAGCGGTCCGGCCTACAGGCAATCTGTGATCGCTGCCGCAATTGCCCGCGACCGCGCTCGGTATTCTCGCTTCCGCAGTGGTCGCTTCAACAACGCTAGAACTGACAGGGGATCGAAGGACCTTGACGAGGCGAATGCAATTGACTGCCGCGTCGGTCATCGCGGTGGCCTTGATCGCAGTACTCAGCAGTTCTGCTTCGGCCGGCGCTTTGCGCGAGATGCTCGGCCCCAATGCCACGTTCTGGGTTGGCGCCAGTGCCGGCTTCATACTCGTGCTGCTCTCACTCGCCGTCCTTTATCTCTGGAACCGGATGTTGCGAGCCCTGGTGGCAAAGCGCACCCAGGCTCTGCAGCACGAGCTCGCCGAACGCCAGCGCATGGAAATCGCGCTCAACTACGCCCGGGAACAGCTGGAAGAACGGGTCAAGGAGCGCACGGCGGTGCTGCAGGCGAGCAACCAGGAGCTCAACGCCACGCGAATTCAGCTGCAGGAGGCGAATGTCCAGCTCCTGCGCCTCGTCGCCATCGATGGCCTGACCGGGATCGCCAACCGCCGCCAGTTCGATGAAGTGCTGGCGCGCGAGGTACGGCGCTGCCTGCGCGAGCGACAGCCGCTGTCGTTGATCCTGTGCGACATCGACGGCTTCAAACGCTACAACGACACCTACGGCCACGCCCGCGGCGACGACACGCTGCGGCGCGTGGCACAGGCAGTGGAAAAGACCTTTCGTCGTGCCGGCGACCTCGCTGCCCGCTACGGCGGTGAAGAGTTTGCCATCGTGTTGCCTGGCATCGATGCGCGACGCGCGTGGCTGTTCGCCGACCGGCTCCGGCGCAACATCTGGCGCCTCGCCGTGCCGAACGCCATCTCCACGGTTGCCGATCGGGTCACGATCAGTGCTGGCGTTGCCACCGCGATGTTCGATCGAATCTACGGGATCGAGGAGCTGATCCAGGCTGCGGACATGGCGCTGTACCGTGCCAAGGGCCACGGCCGCAATCGCGTCGAACCGCACGCGCCGATTGCGACTGCGGCGAGTGCTCCACCAGTGGAAGACAAGCTGCTCGCGGAAGGTTGAGGCGATATTCGCCGCGGCCACGCGTGCAGATCAGAGGACGAGTATGAAGACCAAGCGAATACCTTCAGGACGAAGCTCACGACGGCACCGCCATGCCGCGCGTCATCAGCCGTGTGCCGAGTTGCCGGCATCCCGCGAGCATGTTTCGGTGGATGCGGCGATCCTCTTCACTGATTCGCATGCCCCGGGCCGAGCGGCAGTGTGGCTCGAACCGCAGGGCGCTGATGAACGCGCCTGCACCACCAATACGTTCTAAAGCCTCTCCGCCTCACCCTCGTCACGGCTGGACCAGCGCGCCAGTGTTGCCGGCGAAAAACCGGCAATGTAGCCCAGCGCGAGCAGTCGATTGCTCAGCGCGTGCCGCAGCCAGCCGCGCCGCGCCCAGGGTCCCTCCGCGACGCTAATCGGGAGCGCCAGGGCGTCGAACCTTCCCTGCCGTCGCACCGCCTTCACGAGGGGGACCTGTTCGAAGAGCGGCGTAGGCGCAAAGCCGCCGCACACCTCGAAGGTTTCACGCGCCACGAACAATCCCTGGTCGCCGTAGGGCACGCCGCACTGACTGCGCAGGCGCACTCCCAATTCCAGCAGCGTCTCTTGCCAGTGCCGCCGACCGCGGGGACGCCACCTGAAATACCCGCCGAGGGCGCCGCTGTCGATCGCAATGGCAATCGCCATCAAGGACTGCGGATGAGGTTCCGCATCGGGATACACGAACCACAGGACGGAGCCGCGAGCCTGTGCTGCTCCTTTCATGAGCTGGACGCCGCGCCCGTGCACCGAAGGAACCCAGAGCGCCTCGTAGCGTGCGCATAGCCTGCGCGTGTCGATGCTCTGAGCTCCGTCAGCCACGATGACTTCGCGCGGCATGCGCGGCCAGCTGCGAATCCGCTTCAGGAGAGCGACGAGCGCTGGATCCTCGGCGAACGAGGGAACCACGATGCTGATCTCGTACGGAGTCGTCAAACCGGCGCGACTGCCTTGGTGACAGCTTCTTGCGCCATGATGACACGCGCCGCGACGCGGCGCGCGACCGCCGGCCGGAGCCGCGGTCTAGTGCGATCTCAGTCTGGGTCGCGTTGGATAGCGCCTTCGCGTTCCATCTCGTCCTTGGTACGGCAGCGATCGACCAGGCGCGTGCCGGTCGAAGGATCAGCATTGCAGATCATCTTGTAGTCGAGCGAAAACTGGATGGTCTGCGTCATACGGCGCGCCACTGGCTGGCCATCGACTACTGTCGGTTCGAAACGCCAGTTATGCACTGCCTTGCGAACGGCTGAATCGAACACCCTGCGCGGCTTGGCCTCGACAATACGGACATCCGAGACGCGACCCTTGTCGTCGATCGTGTAGTTCACCGTGACCCAGCCTTCGATGCCACTCATCCGGGCTGCGGTCGGGAATTGCGGCTGCTCGAGCGAGATCGCCTTGACCCCCGGCATCCCAGCCGTGGAGGTTGCGTCTTCTGTGCCAAGCGATGGGGCGGCGCCGTGAGCGTCCTGCGCCATTTCCGTCTGCGCGACATCAGTCGCGCCTGTCGCATCCGTTGCGGCTGGGGCGATGGCATCGAGTGCCGGGAGCTCTGCTGCCTCTCCTGCAGGCGTTGGCTCCGACAGGGCCTGCGGGGCGGGCGCTTCACTTCGCCCAGGGGTTGCAGCCGTCTCGGGCACGCTCTCGCGCTTTGCAATCTGCATTGTTGCCACAGCGGGCTGCGGCGCAACGGCACTGCCGGCAGCGGCCTTGACGGGCGCGCTTTCAATGGTTGCATGCGGCGCGGCTACAGGCTCCGTCTTGGCCTCCGGTGCCACCGCTTCGACCGTCGGGGCCTGGACCGGCAGCGCAGCGGGCGCCGTGACCGGCGCACTGGCTGCCATCGCGGCGGCCTCAGCATGGGGCGCGGGGGTGCCTATCGGATGCATCAGGCCGCTCAAACTCACGCCAAATGCCGCCAGGACCAGGCCGACGCTCCAGTGGGTGGCGACCCGGGCGGGCTCGCGTACGGAGACGATGCGCTTGATGCGGCTTAGCAATTTGCCGCCATCGCTCCCAACGCTGGTCTGCAACGCCAGGGACTGCGCACCCGCAAGCTCGGCGAGTGCCCGCGCGTAGGCCAGTGCGTCTCCGGAACTCGTGACCACGAGATCATCACAGCAGTTCTCTCGTTCCTCGCGCAGTACCCGGGACACCCAGCGCACGACCGGGTGATAGAAGAGCAGCGTTTCAACCACCACCTGCATGAGATTCACGAGGTAATCGTTGCGACGAATGTGTGCGAGCTCGTGCATCAGGATCAGCTCGAGCTGGGCCGGTGTCAGCCCCGCAAATGCACCGACCGGCACCAGGATCACGGGCTTGAGCCACCCGATGACGATTGGCACATGGACCCGCGCGGACTGCAGCACCCGGACCGCGCGTCGCACGCCCAACGATGCACGCAATCTGGCCACACGCCGCTGCCATGCCGCGGTGAGCGGCCTGATGTCGAGTTGCGTCAGGCGACGCACTTCACGCCATTCGACCAGCAGGCGGCCGGTCATGAAAGTGACTCCCGCGGCCCAGAAGAGCACCGCCCAGGGGAGCCACGGGTCGATCAGCGCCCGCCAGTCACCGGCGGCGCTTGCCGCTGCCGAGGTCAGGATCGCTATGGCGGTCGGCGTCTTCAGTGCCAACACGCCGGCGCCCGAACTGTCGTCAGGGCTCAGCCAGAAGAAGGTGACCACCGGGCAGGCGGCAAGCAGCGCGAGAAACACGCATGCCACGCGATAGCGGGTCAATGCGGATGCTCTGGCAGTCACAGCCAGCGCGAGACCGAACAGCACCCCCGCTACGGCCCCCTGCCAGAGAAAATGCAGTAGTGTCCAGCCGAGCGTCGCCACCAGCGTGCCGAGTGTCGGCAAGTCGAGCCCGTTCATCTCATACCTCCGTTCATCCCCGTTGCCGCAGCAAGGACATGCGGCCTGTCAGTTCTGCCTTTCCTGCAATCGATCAAGTAACGCGCGGATCTCCGCCAGCTCCTCCGGCTTCACGCCCTCGGCGCCAGCAAGCGCCTGCAGGACCAGTTGTGAGCGGGAGCCATCGAAGGCGCCGTCGATCAGCAAACGCGTGAGCTGGCGCTGGGTCTGTTCGCGGCTGGCAGCGGGCCGATACACATGGGCCCGCTGGGAGTCCTCGCGCTTGACCAATCCCTTATCGAGCATGATCTGCAGGAACTTGAGGACCGTCGTGTAGCCGAGGTTGTGGTCATCGTGTGACAACTCCTCGTGCACGCTTCGGACAGTGCTCGGCCCCAGGCGCCATAGCACTCGCAGGATGTTCAGTTCGGATTGGGTGGGACGCACAGCGCGCATTTCGGTCTTTCTCTTCATGACTGCGGCTCTCGCGTTCTGGTCTCAGCGATCAGGATTATAGGTCGGCACGAAGCCCTTCGTATATGGCTCGCAGCGCTTTCGTTGCGCTTGGGCCACAACCAACCGGAGATCGCCTTCTAGTGGCCGCGGCGCTCTGCCTGCGATTGTGTGCCCAAGCGCACAAATTTTCACGCGGCGTGACAGTTTTGCGGCAAGTTTGTCGCTATACCAAAGGGGGAAGGGTGCAATACAGGGCATGGATGCCCGCTCACACGGATGGCGAGCGGATCGCGCACTTCGGGGAGCTCAGCCGGTACCGCATCTTCACCTGACTGGAGGCGGAGCCGGCTGAGCACCCGCACTCATCTGGTTCATAGCGCGTTCACACCGGTTGGCTTAGAGTTTCCCGGTGCTGCGGATTCGTCCAATCGTCGCCGCCCTCCTCATCCTGGCGAGCCTCCCGGCCGCCGCCTTCAACTGCGGTCAGCGCCTGGTCCACGAAGGGGACTCGACTTACGATGTGCGCGCCAAGTGCGGCGAGCCGGCCGACATCCAGACACACAACATCCTGCGCCAGCCTGTCGTGTGGTACCACGGGCACCCGCTACAGGCTGTACCGGGATCATTGGTAGAAGTGCCGGTGGAAATCTGGACCTATAACTTCGGCCCGAACAAGCTGATGCGGCGCCTGCGCTTCGTCGACGGCGAGCTCCAGGACATCGAGACGCTCGGATACGGCTACATCAAGTAGCCCGATTACTCGGTTCATGCGCACGCCCACTTTCAAGGCGGCGCAGCCTGGCGAACGGCGCGGCCGGAAATCCAGTAGTAGCGCACGTTGAGCAGTAGTGCGCACACCGTCAGGCCTGCGATCAGGCCAACCCAGACCGATCTCGGCCCGAGGTCGGCAACCACGCCGAGGCCGTACGCCAGGGGAAATCCAACACCCCAATACGCCAGCAGGTTGAGGAGCATCGGTACGCGAGCGTCTTTGAAGCCGCGCAGCGCCCCGGCACCGCCGACCTGCAAGCCATCGGATATCTGAAAGATAGCCGCCATGAGCAGCAGACCTGCGGCCAGCGTACGGACCGCGGGATCTTGGGTGTAGAGCGCCGCAATCTCTGGCCCGAGGAACAGGATCACGAGCGCTGAACAGGCCATGAAGCCACCACACATCGCGATCCCGACAAAGCCCGCGAAGCGTCCGCGCGCGAAATCCCCGCGACCCAGCGCGTGCCCGACATGGATCGTCGTCGCCGAATGCAGTGAAAGCGGGATCATGAACATCAGCGCTGCGTAATTGAGCGCGATCTGGTGCGCAGCCACGACCGTGGTTCCCATCGTGCCCATGATGAAAGCTGCTGCCACGAACAGCGCGCCTTCCGAGAGCACAGCACCACCAATCGGCAACCCGAGAGTGAGGATCTCGCGCAGTACCCTTGGCCGCGGCCAGTCGAAATTCGAGAACAGTCCGAGCGGGCGGTAGACGCGGTGGCGGCGCACGTATCTGAGCATCACGGCGAACATGATCCACATGACGAGCGCATTCGAGACGCCGGTGCCAACGGCACCGAGCGCGGGAAAGCCGAGCTTGCCGTACATGAAGACGTAACAGCCGATCACGTTACCGGCGAGGCCTACGATCGCCGTGTACATGATCGGCCGGGTCCAGCCGATCCCTTCGCTCACGAAGCGCAGCGCCAGGAACGCCATGATCGCGGGCAACCCGCAGCAGATCGCGTACACGAAGCCCTGCGCCTTCGGCACGATCTCGGGCGCGATACCGATCGCGACCAGGATCGGTTTGACGAACAGCATCGGCACGATGAGCGTGAGCGCGATGATCTGGCTCAGCCACAGCGCCTGTCGCGCCAGCGGTCCGACGCGTTCGCCGTGGCCTGCCCCATAGGCGTGTGCCACCAGGGGACTCATCGCCATCAACGTGCCGAGTCCCGCCAGGTAGAAAAAGATGTGAAACGCCGAGCCAACCGCGACCGCCGCGAGGTCCTGCGCGCTCAAGCGCCCCGCCATGACGGTGTCGGTGAAGCCCATGCCGGCGATCGACACGTTGTTCACCAGCAGCGGACCGCCGAGACGCAGGATGGCGCGTGCATCGGTGAGGAAGCGCTGACGAAGGCGCGCGACAGTGTTCGGTTCGATCACGGAGAATGCGGCGGCAGGCTGCCGACAGAATAGCCGGCGCTATAATTCGATGGCATTCTACAATCGAAGTGCCGGTTGATCCTCATCCGGCGTGCAAATTCCTGCAGCATCGCGGAGAGGCTCATGCTCGTTGGTTCCGAGGTTCGCCGCGTCGCCATCGTCGGTGGCGCACGCATTCCGTTCGCCCGCGCCCACGGCGCCTATGCCAACGTCGGCAATCAGGACATGCTCACGGCCGCATTCAAAGCGGTCGTCGATAAGTTCGGTCTCAGGGGCGCGCGCCTCGGCGATGCGGGCGCTGGCGCGGTAATCAAGCACTCACGCGACTGGGACATGGTGCGCGAATGCGTGATGGGCTAGCGGGCTGTCTTTCGAAACGCCCGGATTCGATCTGCAGCGTGCGTGCGGCACCAGCCTCGAAACCGCGATCATCATCGCCAGCAAGATTGCGCTCGGCCAGATCGACAGCGGGCTTGCCGGCGGCGTCGATACGATCAGCGATCCTCCGGTGGTGTATTCGCGTGAGTATCAGCAGCTTCTGCTGCGCAGCTTCCGCGGCAGAAACTTCTGGGCGAAAACGCGGCCGTTCTTCGGCCTGCGACCCCGTCACTTCAAGCCCGTGCTCCCGGGCGTCGTGGAGCAGCGCACCGGGCTCAGCATGGGGCAGAGCTGCGAAATCATGGCGAAGCAATGGAACATCAGCCGTGAGGATCAGGATCTGCTGTCGCTGGAGAGTCACAAGCGCGCAGCCGCAGCGTATGCATCGGGCTTCTACAACGACCTGATCATCGAGTACCAGGGGCTGAAGGCGGACAACAATGTACGGCGCGACGCGAGCCTCGAAAGGCTCGCACAGCTCAAGCCTTCTTTCGATTTCACCGGCGCAGGAACGCTGACCGCGGGCAATTCCTCACCGCTCACCGACGGTGCAGCCGCGGTATTGCTGGGATCGGAAGAATGGGTGCGCGCCCGCGGACTGCAGGCTCAGGCGTACCTGCGCTACGGCAAGGTCGCGGCAGTGGACTTCGTGAACAAGGAAGGGTTGCTGATGGCGCCGGCATACGCCGTGCCGCGCATGCTGAAGGATGCCGGACTTGAACTGCAGGACTTCGACTTCTATGAGATCCACGAAGCGTTCGCGGCACAGGTGCTGTGCACGCTCAAGGCGTGGGAATCGCCGGAATTCTGCCGCGACAGGCTGGGCCTGTCAGAGCCGCTCGGCAGTATTGATCGCTCACGCCTGAACGTGGTGGGCGGCAGTGTGGCGATCGGTCATCCATTCGCGGCGACCGGAGCGCGCATCGTCGCCACGCTCGCGAAACTCCTCGCGCAGAAGGGCAGCGGCCGCGGCCTCATTTCCGTATGTACCGCCGGCGGCATGGGAGTCACGGCCATTCTCGAGCGCTGATGGCTCCCCGGCGCGCTCAGCAGTTGCAGGATTTGCCGTTAGTTGCAATTGAAACTAAATTAGCGGGCGATCCCCATTGCAGCGGTCCGTCGCCATGAAACGCTACATCTCCTTTCCACGTGTCGAGGGCCAGGCTTCGCGCCAGGCACACGCGGATCTGCCCGAAGGCACGTTCGAACGCGAGATCAGCAAGGAGGGATTCTTCGGTCCCGCCGCACATCTGTATCACCGCCACCCGCCGACGGGCTGGGTCGACTTCGAGGGGCCCCTGCGGCCGCACGCCTTCGACCTCACGAAGCTCGCCGCGACACCGGTCTCGCCATGGGACGCCGCTGAGGTTCTCTTCAATGCGTCGGTGCGGATTCGATTCTGGCGCGCCACCGGCGCGATGGATCACCTGGTGCGCAATGCCGACGGCGACGAGCTGCTCTTCATACACCAGGGGCGTGGCGAGCTGTTCTGCGACTATGGGCATCTCACCTTCGAGGCCGGCGACTACATCCTGATACCGCGCGGCACCATGTGGCGCCTGGCCTGCGCTGAGCCGCTCGCCGCGCTATTGATCGAGGCGAGCAATGCGAGTTATTCACTCCCCGAAAAGGGCCTGGTCGGTCCGCACGCGATCTTCGATCCGGCGCTCCTCGACATTCCGCGTATCGATGCGGCGTTCGAGCAGCAACAAAGTGATGCGGCGCGCTGGTCGGTGAAGATCAAGCGCCGCGGCGCAGTGTCGACGGTGACCTATCCGTTCAACCCCCTCGACGCGGTCGGCTGGCACGGTGACCTCAGCGTCGCGCGCATCAACGTACGCGATATCCGCCCGCTGATGAGTCATCGCTATCACCTGCCACCATCGGCCCACACCACCTTTGTCGGCAACCGCTTCGTGGTCTGCACTTTCGTGCCGCGGCCCTTCGAGAGCGATGCGGGCGCCCTCAAGGTGCCGTTCTTCCATAACAACGATGACTACGACGAGATGCTCTTCTATCACGCCGGAAATTTCTTCAGCCGCGACAACATTCATCCGGGGATGATTACCTTGCATCCGGCAGGGTTCACCCACGGCCCGCATCCGAAGGCGCTCAAGAACATGCTCAAGCAGTCCAAGCCCGCGACCGATGAGATCGCGGTCATGGTCGATGCACGGGATGCGCTGGAAATCGGCGCAGCGGCAAGATCGGTCGAGTGGGCGGGCTACGTCGATAGCTGGAAGGGCGGCTGAGGAGCGGGCCATCAAACTGGCAACGCTGAAGGATGGGACTCGCGACGGGCAGCTGGTGGTCGTGAGTCGCGACCTGCAACGCGCCGTCGCGGTACCTCGAATCGCCCCTACTCTGCAAAGTGCGCTCGATGACTGGGCCCGATCGGCACCGAGGCTGATGCAGATTTCGAGGGAGCTGGATGCGGCTGGCGCTCCAGGACGCCTTCGATTTCTCCCCGGCGCTTGCTGCGGCGCCACTGCCACGCGCTTATCAATGGGCTGACGGCAGCGCGTACGTCAATCATGTCGAGCTGGTACGCAAGGCGCGGGGCGCCGAAATGCCCGCGTCGTTCTGGACCGATCCACTCATTTACCAGGGCGGTTCGGACGATCTGCTCGGCCCCGCGGACGATGTGCCGTTCCTGAGCGAGGAGTTTGGCATCGACCTCGAAGCGGAAGTCGCGGTCATTACCGATGATGTGCCGATGAATGTGTCTACCGAAACCGCACGCGGACACATCAAGCTCCTGATGCTGGTGAATGACTGGTCGCTCAGAAACCTCATTCCGGCTGAGCTCGCCAAAGGATTCGGCTTTTACCAGTCAAAGCCTGCGACCTCTTTCTCTCCCGTGGCGGTAACACCGGAGGAGCTCGGCAACGCTTGGGATGGCGGCAAGATCAACCTGCCTCTCGTGAGTCACATCAACGGGACCCTGTTCGGCGAGCCGAACGCGGGCGTCGACATGACCTTCGATTTCCCGCGCCTGATCACCCATGCAGCCCGTACACGGCGACTTCGGGCCGGGACCATCATCGGTTCCGGCACGGTCTCCAACTACGATCGCAGCCGCGGCTCAAGCTGTCTGGCCGAAAAGCGCACCCTCGAACAGCTTGCGGACGGCCGTCCGTCGACTCCGTTCCTGCGTTTCGGTGACCGCGTGCGCATCGAAATGTTCGACGCCGAGGGCAATAGCGTGTTTGGGGCCATCGATCAACGCGTCGTGAGAGCTGCGGAATAGCAACTGTCCCGCTTGAGGGCGGCGGACTGGGTGTCTCTCCCTCGGCCGACACGAATGAGACCGCAGCGCGATTTCCGGCTTCAGCTTTCGCGGGACACGATCCCTCACCTTGCATGTAATCAAGCAAGAACGGGCCCAGGGAGAGACACCCAGTCCGCCACCCTCAACGCGCCGAACAGGTGCGACCCACAGCGGGTCTGACTTCTAGCCAGCACCGTTTGCCACGTGCAAACTGTGGTGCCTTCGCCGGAGAAACCCCATGACAGAAACGATTGAGCTGTCGGCTCCCGACGGGCATCGCTTCAGTGCTTATCGGGCCGATCCCACCGGCACGCCGCGCGGCGCTGTAGTTGTCATCCAGGAGATCTTCGGGCTCACTCCCCATATCCGCGAAGTGGCCGACCAATACGCGGCGCAGGGTTACACCTCATTCGCCCCGGCGATGTTCGATCGCGTCCGGCCGGGCATCGTGCTCGACTATTCGCAGATCCAGCAGGGTGTGGAGACGATGATGGCATTGCAGCCCTCCCAGACGCTGCTCGACGTGGGTGCGACGGTCGATGCGGCCGCGGCTGTGGGCAAGACGGCGGTAGTCGGTTTCTGCTGGGGCGGAACCATTGCCTATGTTGCCGCGTGCCGCTTGCCGATCAGCGCGGCGGTTTCATACTACGGCGGTCGCATCCTGCAATACGGCGATCGCAAGCCGCGCTGCCCGGTCATGTATCACTTTGGTGAGCAGGACCAGTCGATCCCGCTCGCGACGGTCGAGAAAGTGCGTCAGTTGCACCCGGAGGGCATTTACTACACTTACCCGGCAGGCCACGGATTCAACTGCAGCGAACGTTCGAGCTTCGAACCTGAGAGCGCGCGCCTCGCGTTCGAGCGTTCGCTCGAATTCCTGCGCAGCAATGTCGGTTAGCCTTTTCGAGGACCAAACCATGCAGCTCAAGGACAGCAGGCTCTTCCGTCAGCAGTGCTACATCGGCGGAACGTGGGCGGATGCGGGCAATCGCGCCACCATCGACGTCATCAATCCGGCGACCGGGCAAAAGCTCGGTACCGTGCCCAACATGGGTGCGGCGGAAACGCGCCGCGCGATCGAGGCTGCGCACACGGCATTCCCGGCGTGGGCTCACAAGACCGCAAAAGAACGTGCCGTGATCCTGAGGCGCTGGCACGACCTGATGATGGCGAACCAGGATGATCTCGCCGTGCTGATGACGGCCGAGCAGGGCAAGCCGCTCGCCGAAGCCAAGGGTGAAATCGCGTACGCCGCCTCGTTCCTCGAGTGGTTCGGCGAAGAGGGCAAGCGCCTCTACGGCGATGTCATTCCCGGTCACCAGGCGGACAAGCGCATCCTGGTCCTGCGCCAGCCGATCGGCGTGGTCGCGGCGATTACGCCGTGGAATTTTCCGGCCGCGATGATCACGCGCAAGGCCGGACCGGCGCTTGCGGCCGGATGCACGATCGTATGCAAACCCGCGACGCAGACGCCCTACTCTGCGTTCGCGATGGCGGAGCTTGCGGAACGCGCCGGTGTTCCGCAGGGCGTGATCAACGTGATCACCGGTTCCGCCAACGAGATCGGCGCCGAGATGACGTCCAACCCGATCGTGCGCAAGCTCACTTTCACCGGCTCGACTGTGGTCGGCAAGAAACTGATGGCGCAGTGCGCCGCGACGATGAAGAAGGTGTCGCTCGAGCTCGGTGGCAACGCGCCCTTCATAGTGTTCGACGACGCGGATCTCGATGCCGCCGTGCAGGGGGCGATCGCGAGCAAGTACCGCAATACCGGCCAGACCTGCGTGTGCGCCAATCGCCTGCTGGTCCAGGATGGCGTCTACGACGAATTCGCGGGAAAGCTGGTGGATGCAGTCGCGCTGCTGCGAATCGGCGATGGCCTCAAGGGTGCCACCGACCAGGGTCCGCTGATCGACATGAAAGCGGTCGCCAAGGTCGAGGAACACATCGCGGACGCACTTGCCAAGGGCGCCGCGATTGCAACCGGCGGCAAGCGTCACGCACTCGGCGGCACGTTCTTCGAGCCCACCGTGCTTACCAACGTGAAGCCCGACATGATGGTCGCGCGTGAAGAGACTTTCGGCCCCATCGCGCCGCTGTTTCGTTTCAAGACCGAGGCGGAAGCGATTGGCATGGCCAATGACACGGAGTTCGGGCTCGCGGCGTATTTCTATACGCGCGACCTGGCGCGATCGTGGCGCGTCTCGGAAGGACTCGAGTACGGGATCGTCGGCCTCAACACCGGGATCATCTCCACCGAAGTCGCGCCGTTCGGCGGGATGAAGGAATCCGGCGTCGGTCGCGAGGGCTCGAAGTACGGCATCCAGGACTACGCCGAGATCAAGTATGTCTGCGTGGGTGGCGTCACCGCGTGAACGTTGCCGGCCCGCGTGAGGTCGCCGGCCGACCCGCCCAGCCCCTTCCCGATCGCTCGGTGCTAGCGCTGCTCGCCGCGATCACGGCTGTCGGCCCTGGGGCCGTCAATATCTACCTGCCAGCACTGCCGGTACTGCGCGAACACTTCGCGACCGATGTCGCACACGTGCAGCTCACGGTGAGCGTGGCGCTGCTCGCGTTCTCGCTCGGTCTGCTGGCGCACGGTCCGCTGTCGGATCGATTCGGCCGCCGGCCCATCGTCCTCATCGGTCTGCTGATTTTCAGCGTCGGATCAGTGATGTGCCTGGCGGCGCCAAGTCTTGACTGGCTGATCGCCGGTCGCGCGATCCAGGCGCTCGGCACCTCCGCTGGCATGATCGTGTCGCGGGCGATCGTCAACGACCTGTACCCGCGCGAAAAGATGGCGCGCATGATCGCCTGGCTCACGATGGTGACCGTGATCGCCCCGACGCTCGCGCCCTGGGTCGGCGGCAAGCTCATGGTCGCTGCAGGCTGGCGCAGCGTGTTCGTGCTCCTACTGGTCGCTGGTATCGTGATCCTGTGGGCGGCGTGGCGTTGGTTACCAGAGACGCGCGCACCGCGCCCCGCCCACGCAGAGAGCCACTCGGTGGCAGCCGAGGCGAACGCGTTGCTGCGACAGCCGGCATTCCTGGGCTACACGATCCAGGGTGCGGTGATCTTCGCGGTGTTCTTCGTCTTCGTGTCGACGATGCCGTATGTCATGGTATCGGTGTTCCATCGACCGTTCACGGAGTTCGGCACCTACTACCTGCTGGTCGCAGCCGGCTACTTCCTCGGCAACTGGGGTGTGACGCGCCATCACGGCCGCGCGGGTGTCAATACACTGATCAATATCGGCGTCCTGGTTTCGCTGGGCGGCGCGGCCGTGGCACTCGGTGCGATAGCGCTCGGGGCCGTTCACCCGCTGTGGATCTTCGTGCCCGTTGCCGTGATGACGTTCGGTCAGGGATTGACGCTTCCCAATGTCACCGCCAGCGCCATCGGACTCGCGCGCCAGCACGCCGGGACCTCATCGAGCTTGCTTGGCTTCGTACAGCAGGTGGTGGGCGCGATCTGTGTTCAATGGCTCGGCAGCTATCCCGTCGACACGCCGTTTCCGGTACTGATCTTCTGTGTCGGGATGTGTGTACTCGCGGTGGCGCTGTGGTTCCTGATGCCCCACGCAGCCGCGACCAGCGTGTCGAAGAACCCGCACATGCCATGAACCCGCCGGGCCTCTCGCCGCGGCTAGACCGTTTCGAGCTTTTTCTTCAACGCCTCGAGGCGCACGCCCCAGAAGGCCTTCATCTTCTTCGCCTGTGCGGCCGATTCGATCTTGCCGTGCTGAAGCGCGACGAGAGTCTTGCCTGAGCCCTTGGGATACAGGTTCACGCCGATGCTCTTCGCGCCGTCGATCCAGGTCACGCGCATCGACTTCGGCGGCGTCACCTTGTGAATCGTGATTGCCGTCTTCGGCAACCAGCGGACACGCGCTTTGGCGTTGGTCCAGGCGCGAAACACGCTCCTGGCATCGGCCTCGATGGTGCGGCTCGCGCTGATCTCGAATCCACCCCGCTTCTCGTGCTTCACGCGCAAACCCCGCGCCTGCTCGTAGCCGACAGTGACCATCTGCGCCCACCAGCCCGGCACGGAATACTTTTCATGCAGCAGCTCGGCCATTGCCGTGTGGCCCAGTGTCGGGCCCCTCTCCTTGTCCAGAATCCTGAGCCATTCGTTCCAGCCGCGGCCGGTTTTCGCCTTGACCGCATCAGTCGAGACCGGCGGCTTCCAGGCCGCATCCCTGGCGCTGCTCTTATGAGCACTGCTCATTTCGAACCCTCCCTGATCATCAGGTGTCTTGGGGACGTCAGGAAAAGCTTGCCACGAGTTTCGCCGCATTGTCACAGCCCTGTCATGTCGTGACGCCGTGCGACTCGCGCGTAGAGATGGTGGCGTCTTTTCGCTATGGTGCCAGCCCATCATTGCAGCGAAGGCGCTCTGACACTCCCAGCATGCCGCGTTATCTCAGCCCGCCGCCACCCGTCGCGCAGCCTGCGCGTGTGGGCGTACTGCTGGTGAATCTCGGCAGTCCCGGCCAACCGACACCGGGCGGCGTGCGGCGATTTCTTGCCGAGATGCTTTCCGACCCACGGCTCATCGAGTTACCTCGTGCGCTCTGGCTCCCCATCCTGCACGGCGTGATCCTGCGTGTGCGACCGCGGCGCAGCGCGCGACTCTATCGCAAGATCTGGATGCCGGAAGGATCGCCCCTCATCGTGTACGCGAGACGCCTCGCGGATGCGCTGCAAGCTGCGCTCGCGGGGCAGGTCGATGGCGGCTGCGCCATCCAGATCGGCATGTGTTATGGAGATCCTGCAATAGCCGCAGGCTTGCAGGATCTGCGATCAAGTGGGGTGCAGCGCCTCATCATTCTTCCGCTGTATCCGCAGTACGCTGGCGTGACCACCGGCTCGGTGTTCGATCACGTCGCCGCCGAGCTCGCGGGCTGGCGCGTCGTGCCCGAGTTGCGCTTCGTCAACGACTATCACGATGCGCCCGCGTATATCGCTGCGCTCAAGGCAAGCGTGCGCGAACATTGGGAGAAGAACGGCCGTTCGCAGCATCTCCTCATGTCCTTTCACAGCATGCCGAAACGGCTGTTCGAGAAGGGCGACCCCTACTACACGCGCTGCCAGCACACGGCCACGCTGCTGGCCGGCGCGCTCGGACTGAAAGATAAGGAGTGGAGTCTGAGCTTTCAGTCCCGTTTCGGGTACCAGGAGTGGCTTCAGCCCTACACCGCGGACGTCGTGCGCCAGCGTGCGCGTGATGGCGTGCGCAAGCTCACCGTGATCTGCCCGGGATTTTCGCTCGATTGCCTGGAATCACTGGAAGAAATCGCGATCACGGGACGCGAGGCATTCCTGGAGCACGGCGGCGAGAGCCTCGACTACATACCGGCGCTCAACGAGCGTGCCGATCATGTCAGCCTGCTCGGCGATCTCATCCTGCGTCGCGCGAACTAGGGGACTCACATGCTGGGACGCTTCCTCGAAATCAGCGTGCACGCGCCGAATGTGCTCGAGTCGCTGGAGTTCTACCAGAAGCTTGGCTTCACGCAGGCGCAGGTGGGCGAAGCGTGGGCACACCCGTACGCAGTGGTCTCGGACGGGCGCCTGTTCATCGGCCTGCACCAATACGAGTTCGACTCGCCGTCACTGACTTTCGTCAAGCCTGATCTGTCGCGCTACATCGACACGCTGGAGAGCCTTGGAATCGAGTTCGCGTTCCGCAAGCTCGGCGGCGATGTATTCAACGAGGCGGGCTTTCACGATCCGGACCGGCTGATGGTGACACTCCTGGAGGCGCGCACGTTTTCTCCGCCGACGCGCCAGCCGGGCGAGACTTCGTCGTGCGGCTATTTCAACGAGATCGGCATTCCGGCACGCAATCCCGGTGATTCCAAGAATTTCTGGGAGCGGCTCGGGTTCGTCGCGACGGATGAACAGAGCGAGCCGTTTCGCCACATTTCCCTGACCAGCGACTCTCTCGATCTCGGCCTCTATGCCAGCGCGCGAGCTGCGCAAGCCGGTGCTGAGCTTCATCGACCCCGAAATGCCGTCGCGTCTCAGCCACATCGACAAGCTGGGCATCGAGCGCTCACAGCACCTGCCTGCAGCGTTCGATCCCGAGAGCATGGCGATGCTCGTGGCGCCCGAAGGCACGACTTTGCTCCTCATGACTGGCGACGCCTGAGAGCCTGGCCGCCCAGCGCGACATGAATCCGCGGCGGCTCGTCCTGCCGCGGCAGCATCTCGTACCGAAAACGTGTCAGCCCTGGCAAAAAACACTATCCTTGCGCGCCTCGAGGCCGGTCCGGTGAACAACTCGAACGCCCGGCGAACACTTATTGGAGGATCCCGATGAACGTTCTGGTTCGCGCTCTGCTGCTGCTCATGCTGAGCGGCACTGCACTTGCCGATGAAGGGATGTGGACTTTCGACAACTTCCCCAAGCAACTGGTCAAGGAAAAGCTCGGCGTCGATATCACCGACGCGTGGCTCGATCACGCTCGCCTTGCGACGACGCGCCTCGAATCCGGGTGCACCGGGTCGTTCATCTCTCCCGACGGCCTGATTCTCACCAACCATCACTGCGCCAGCGAATGCCTGGCGCAGATTTCCACGCCGCAGAAAGACATGCTCGCCGACGGTTTTCTCGCCGCCTCGCGCAGCCAGGAACCCGCATGCAAGACCGAGCAGATCTCAGTACTGGTCGCGATGGAAGACATTACCGCGCAGGATCAGCGCAGCGACCCAAGGACTCGACGACAGCGCGGCGAACGCAGCGCGCAAGAAGGAACTGACGCGGCTCGAACAGGCCTGCGAGGAAGCATCGAAGAAGGACAAGCGCACCGGAGCCCTCTCCTGCGAATCGGTTTCGCTCTACCAGGGCGGTCAGTACTTCCTCTACAAGTACAAGCGCTATAGCGATATCCGTCTGGTGTTTGCCCCCGAGGACGATATCGCCGCCTTTGGCGGCGATCCGGACAACTTCCAGTTCCCGCGTTACTGCCTCGACATGTCGCTCATGCGAGCCTACGAGAACGGCAAGCCGGCCAGCACACCGAATTACCTCAAGGTGAACTTCGCCGGACCTGAAGCAGGAGAACCCGTATTCGTGACCGGGCATCCGGGAAATACCCAGCGCCTGCTCACGGTCGATCAGCTCGTCTCGAACCGCAACGCTTACCTGCCCCTGTGGCTGCTGCGGTACGCGGAACTGCGTGGCCGTTACATTCAGTTCAGCAAGACTGACGCGGAGTCCCTGCGCATCGTGCAGGATCCCCTCAACTCAATCGAGAACTCCATCAAGGTGCGCCGTAAACAGCTCGATGCGTTGTTGGACGAGAGCCTGATGCAGTCAAAGGGCGCGGAAGAAAAGGCGCTGCGCGACAAGGTGGCCGCCGATCCGGCGCTGCGTGCGATTGCCGGCTCAGCCTGGGATGACATGGCGAAGGCGCAGGCTGCGTATCGCAACCAGTTGCTGCCCTACACCTTTGTCGAAGGTGCCGCCGGTTTCAACAGTGAGCTGTATCGATACGCGCGCGCCCTGGTACGCGGCGCGGCAGAACGCGCCAAGCCGAACGAAGAACGTTTCCGCGAATACACCAACGCCGCACTTCCGCAACTCGAGCAATACGTCAAGGCGGACACGCCGGTGTACCCGTCGCTCGACAAGCTGACGTTGTCGTTCGCGCTGGAGCGCATGCGCGAGTGGCTGGGGCCCGATGACAAGCTGGTCCGGAGCGTACTGGGGAGTGAGTCCCCGGACAGCCTCGCGGCACGCCTGGTCGACGGCAGCAAGCTCGGCGACGCCAAGGTTCGCGCACAGCTCTGGGACGGGGGTGCCGCGGCGGTCGAGGCATCGACCGATCCGATGATCCAGCTGGCGCGCAAGGTGGATCCGGACGCTCGTGCGATCCGCAAGCGTTATGAGGACGAAGTCGAGGCGCCGACCGAAGTCGCGAGCGAGAAGATCGCGCGCGCCCGCTTCAAGGTCCTGGGAACCAGTACCTACCCCGATGCGACTTTCACGCTACGCGTCAACTTCGGCACGGTGCAGGCGTGGGTTGAGAAAGGCGAGCCGGTAGCGCCGTTCACCACCCTCAAGGTGGCCTACGATCGGACGACCGGGAAGAAGCCATTCAGCATGCCGCCACGCTGGGTCGAGCAGAAGGGTTCTCTTGATCCGAGTACGCGGTTCAATCTGTCAACCAACAACGACATCGTCGGCGGGAACTCCGGCAGCCCGCTCATCAATGCCAAGGGCGAGCTGGTGGGTCTCATGTTCGACGGCAACATTCACTCGATCTCGGGCTCCTACTGGTTCGATGTCGAGAAGAACCGGGCCATTGCCGTGGATCCGACGATCATGAAGGAAGCACTCACCAAGGTGTATCACGCCGACGCGCTGGTGAAAGAGATCTCGGGGCGCTGACCGGGCATTGCCGGCTTCTCTATAGTCTTCGGCCGTGCAGCAGGTTCAGTGCCGCTGCACGGCATTCTCCCTTTGTCCGCCTGATCCCGCGCCCCGGCCCCGCCCAGGGCGGGAAGGTGTATCCTGCGCCCGCCTCCTGGCATCCAAGCGCACTGGCGGTTGATTGTGGCGGCGACAAGCGTCTAACACCCGAATCACCGCTGGCCATAACCGCATGCAAAGCACCATCACGGAGCCGTCCAGGACGGTCGTGCAGGCGACAATCCGCCCTGAAATCAGCGTCGTCGTGCCGGTCTTCAACGAGGAGGCCTGCCTGCCGGAGCTGTTCGTGCGGCTCTATGAGGCGCTCGATCAGCTGGGCGCACCTTACGAGTGCATCTTCGTGGACGACGGCAGCCGCGATCGCTCGGTCGCGCTGCTGCGCGCCCAGCACGCTGCGCGCCCTGGCGGAAACGCGCGTGATCCTGTTTCAGCGCAACTTCGGCCAGCACGCGGCGATCCTGGCCGGATTCGAGCGCGCGGCCGGCGAGATCGTCATCACCCTTGATGCCGACCTGCAGAACCCTCCCGAGGAAATTCCCCGGCTGCGCGCAGCCATCAAGCTCGGGCATGACTATGTCGGTACCGTCCGGCGCGGTCGTCAGGATCACTGGGCCAGGCGCTGGGCCTCGCGCGCGCTGAACCACCTGCGGGAGAAGACCACTCACATCCACATCACCGACCAGGGTTGCATGCTGCGCGCCTACGCGCGCGACGTGATCGATGCGGTGAATGCGTCGCGCGAAGTGAATACTTTCATTCCCGCGCTGGGCTACCTGTACGCGCGCAATCCCACCGAGATCGAAGTCGCGCACGAGTCGAGGCGCGCCGGCCAGTCGAAGTATTCGCTCTACAAGCTGATACGGCTCAACTTCGACCTGATGACCGGCTTCACCTTCGTGCCGCTGCAATTGTTTTCGATGCTGGGCATGGCGATCGCGGGTATGTCGGGTCTGCTGGTGATCTACCTCGTGGCGCGACGCCTGATCCTGGGGCCGGAGGTGGAGGGCGTGTTCACCCTCTTTGCCATCGCCTTCATGCTGATCGGCGTGGCGCTGTTCGGCATCGGCCTGATCGGCGAATACGTCGGCCGCACCTACGAGCAGGTACGCGGCCGGCCTCGCTACATCGTCGCGGCAGTACTCGAAAGCCAGAAAGGCAGGCAGCGCGAGCGGCTTCGTGTCTAGAGCGGTCGTGTTCGCCTACAGCGAAGTCGGATTTCGCTGCCTGCGCGTACTGCTCGATCGAGGCATCGATGTTCCCCTGGTATTCACGCACGCGGACGCTCCGGGCGAGGTGCACTGGTTTCAGAGCGTGGCGCGGCTTGCGACGGAGCGCGGGATCGAAGTGGTGACACCCGAGAATCCGAATTCGGCAGGGTGGATCAAACGGGTGGGTGCACTCACGCCGCACTACATCTTTTCCTTCTATTACCGCTCGATGCTCGGCCAGCCCCTGCTGAGCAACGCCCGTTGGGGTGCGCTCAACATGCATGGGTCGCTCCTGCCCAAGTATCGCGGCCGCGCTCCGGTCAATTGGGCCATTCTCAATGGCGAGCGCAGCACGGGCGCAACGCTGCACTACATGGTCAGCAAGCCCGATGCCGGGCCGATCGTGGCACAGCAAGCTGTCCCGATCGGGATCAACGATACCGCGCTCACGGTATCGATCGCTGTGGCCCAGACCGCGGCAAGCCTGCTCGAGGACTGCCTGCCTCTGCTTGCAGAAGGGCCCCCTGCCGCGAGGCCCATGGATCTCACGGAAGGCTCTTATTTCGGCGCTCGCACAGCGGAGGACGGGCGCATCGACTGGTCGTGGCCAGCCGATCGTATTCACGCGCTCATCCGCGCGGTCGCGCCACCATTTCCCGGCGCCTTCACCGATCTCGGGCCACAGCGCATCGTGTTCGACTCATCGCGCTGGACGGGCGAACCGGCCCGTTCTGAAGCTGGAGCGCGGCTCTACGTGGAGCGTGGCGAGCACCTGCATCTAGATTGCGCTGATGGCTTGAGGCTGGAGATTCCCTCCCTCTCCATCGACGGCCAACCGCTCGACGCGCGTGGTTTCGCCCGACTGCATGGCGACACGCCGCTGCCACTCGACAATTTATCTGCACCGGAAACCTTCGCTCATGAAGAAACTGCTGATCCTCGGCGTTAACGGGTTCATCGGCCATCACCTGAGCGAGGCGGTGATGCGCGAGACGGACTGGCATGTCTACGGCATGGACCTGGAGAGCGATCGCGTCGCACACCTGCTCGACAACCCGCGCTTTCACTACTTCGAAGGCGACATCACCATCAACCGCGAGTGGGTCGAGTACCACATCCGCAAGTGCGACGTGCTCCTGCCGCTGGTCGCGATCGCTACACCCGCCACTTACATCACCGACCCATTGGGCGTTTTCGAGCTGGACTTCGAAGCCAACCTGCCCCTGGTCCGGCAGTGCGCGAAGCATCACAAGCGCGTGGTGTTCCCGTCGACCTCCGAAATCTACGGCATGTCGACGGACAGCGAATTTCATCCGTATGAGTCCTCCCTGGTGCTGGGACCGATCCCGAAGTCGCGCTGGATCTACTCGTGCAGCAAGCAGCTGCTCGATCGGATCATCTGGGCCTACGGCGCCGACGCCGGGCTCGATTTCACGCTGTTTCGCCCCTTCAACTGGATCGGGCCGGGACTCGACCGCATGCAGACACCGAAGGAAGGCAGCTCCCGGGTGCTGACACAGTTCCTCGGCAATATCGTACGCGGCGAGGACATCCGGCTGGTGGATGGCGGCTCGCAGCGGCGTTGCTTCACCTACATCTCCGAGGGCATCGATTGCCTGTTGAAGATCATTGCCAACCGCAATGGGGTGGCATCGGGTCACATCTACAACATCGGCAACCCGGCCAACGATCTCTCCATCCGCGAGCTCGCGGAGCTGATGCTGGATATCGCCCGCTCCATCGACGCGTACGCCACGTCGGCGGCCAAGGTGCGCATCGTTGATGTCACCGCGGAGAAGTACTACGGCGCCGGCTACCAGGATGTGCAGAGCCGCGTGCCCTGGATCAGGAATACCAGCGAGGAGCTCGACTGGGCACCGAAGATCGACATGCAGACCGCCGTGCGCCGCATCTTCGAGTCCTACCGCGCCAATCTCGGCGATGCCCGCGCCCTGGTGGATGCGGCCTGATTCGCGACGCAATGAGCGATATTTCGCCTGCCCGTGGCGCGCGCGAGGAGCCCACACGCCGGCTCGCGCTCAAGATCGACGTGGACACGCTGCGAGGAACGCTCGAAGGTGTCCCGCGTCTCACCGAACTGCTGCAACGTCTGCGCGCAAGGGCAACGTTCTACTTCAGCGTCGGGCCTGACCATACCGGGCGGGCATTGCGACGCGCATTCCGGCCCGGCTTCCTCGGCAAGGTGCGGCGCACCTCGGTGCTGGAACATTACGGCTGGAAAACGCTCCTGTACGGCACGTTGCTGCCGGGCCCGCACATCGGCCAGCGCGCAGCTGCAGTGATGCGCTCGGTGCGCGATGCCGGCTTTGAAGTGGGTCTGCACTCCTACGACCACGTCCGCTGGCAGGACGGTGTCACCCGCGCCGATGAATCCTGGACCGGGGACGAGCTCGAACGAGGCGTCGCAGCGTTCACTGCGGTGTTCGGCCACCCACCGGACTCGCACGCGGCGGCCGGCTGGCAGCTCAATCCGCACGTGCTGACGCTCGAGTCGCAGTACCGCTTTCGTTACGCCAGCGATACGCGCGGTGTGACCCCGTTTCTTCCCGAGATGCACGGCGTGATCGGCGAGTGTGCGCAGCTGCCGACGACGCTGCCGACGCTCGACGAGCTCATCGGGATCGAGGGCCATTCCGCCGACGAGGCGGTCGATGCGATTCTAGCCGCGACCAACTCGCATCCCGCGATGAGCCACGTTTTCACGTTGCATGCCGAGCTCGAGGGCCAAAGGCTGCTGCCGCAATTCGAGCGACTGCTCGAAGGCTGGATGTCACAAGGCTTCGAGCTCGTAGCGATGCGCGACCTGTTCGTGCATCTGCAGGTGAATCGCTTGCGCCGCCACGAAATCGACCTCGATGAAGTTCCGGGCCGCTCCGGCACGCTGGCCATCCAGGGCCGCCGGCTGACGGAAGCGACCAGTCAATGACGAGCGCGGCAATCCAGTCCCGGAATCGTCGCTTCGCACTGCTCGCCGCCCTCCTGGCATTCGCCCTGTCCTGGTTCGTCCTGCTCGGCCACCATGCCCTGTTCAATCCGGACGAGGGACGCTACGCGGAAATTCCACGTGAGATGCTCGCATCCGGCAACTGGCTGGTGCCGAGGCTCAACGACCTGGTCTACATCGAAAAGCCGCCGTTGCAGTACTGGGCCACCGCGGTGAGCTATGCCGTGTTCGGGACCAGCGACTGGTCGGCACGCTTCTACACGGGCCTGTGTGGATTTCTCACCGTGTTGATCAGCGCCGGGCTGGCGTGGCGCATCTGGGGCACCACGACTGCATGGCGCGCTGGAATCATTTCGGGAAGCTCGCTGCTCACCGTCCTGATGGCGCACCAGCTCACCCTCGACATGAGCCTCACGCTCTTCACGACGCTGATGCTCGCGGCATTCTGCATCGCTCACGACTCACGCACCGCCGATTCCATGCGCAGGCGCTGGATGTGGCTCGCATGGGCTGCTGCCGCGGGGGCGTTTCTGACCAAGGGGCTGGTGGCCCTGGTCCTGCCGGCATTGACGCTCATCGCCTATTCGATCGTGCAACGGCACTGGTCGATCTGGCGTCGGCTTTCGATTGGAAGCGGCCTCGCGCTGTTCCTGTTGCTGACCCTGCCCTGGATGCTGCTCATGCAGCGCGCAGTGCCACAGTTCTTCGACTTCTTCATCGTGCGCGAGCATTTCGCGCGCTATCTCACGATGGTGTCGGATCGCTACCAGCCGTGGTGGTTCTTTCTCGGGATATTCATCGCGGGCTCCTTGCCGTGGACGCTACCGGCGGTGCGCGCCCTGCTGACAGGCTGGCGTCGCTCGTCGGCCGAAGGCTTCGATGTGCGACGGTTCCTCTGGATCTGGAGCGTGACTGTCCTCGTGTTCTTTTCCGCCTCGGACTCAAAACTCGTTCCCTACATCCTGCCGATGTTTCCCTCGGTGGCGGTGTTGATGGCAACGATCGAGGAAACACGGCTGCGTCGCGATCTGCGCCAGACGGGCGTACTGCTCCTGGTGATAGGGGCGACTTTCCTTACTCTCGCGGTACTGACGCCACGATTGGTGCCGGCAACACCGCGCGGCGAGCTCTTCTTCGATCTGCGCCCGGTATTGTTCGCCGACGCTGTGATTGCCCTGATCGGCGGTTTGCTCGCCACACGCAAGGACGACAGCCTGCGACTGGCTGCTATTGTTGGTGCGACCGGCTATCTTTGCGCCGCGGCGCTCCTGTGGGGCGCGCGGGCGGTGGACACGGTCTATTCGGGCGAATCGCTCGCCACCCAGTTGCCGCCTGCCCTCTACCGGGACGTACCGATGTTCAGCGTTCGCACCTACGACCAGTCCTTGCCGTTCTACCTGCGCCGCACGATGACGCTCGTCGACGAGAAGGGCGAACTCGCCTTCGGCCTCGAGTTCGAGCCGCACAAGGGAATACCGAACCTCGAGGCCTTCGAATCGCGACTGGCGCGACCTGTCACAGGCGCTTGCAGTCGTCGAACCGAAGACCTACGCGCTATTGCAGCAGCACGGGGTACCGATGGTGGTGCGGGCCCGCGACCTGCGCCGCCTGGTCGTGAGCCGACAATGAGCGCTATCACCTGGCTGCTGTTGCTCGGTGGTGTGTTGCTCAATGCCGCAGCACAACTGCTGCTCAAGGCGGCAACGCGCACCAGTGGCGCACTGGTATCCGATGCCGGAAACGTCTCCTGGAGCGCGGCCGAAGGATTGCTGCGCACCGCCCCACTGTGGGCGGGCCTCGCGTGCTATGGCGTCAGCGTACTGCTATGGCTCGGCGCCTTGTCGCGCGTGCCGGTGAGCATTGCGTACCCCATGCTCTCGATTGGCTATGTCGTCAATGCCTTCGCAGCCGCGATCCTGTTCGGCGAAGCGCTGACGGTCGCAAAGATGAGCGGCATCCTGCTGATCGTTGCCGGCGTGGTGGTTCTCGCTCGGGCTGCACCATGAAGGACTACCTGCCCTTCACCCGGCCAGTGATCGACGAGCAGACCATCGCCGGCGTTGCAGACGTGTTGCGCTCCGGTTGGATCACGACCGGGCCGCAGGTGACGCGCTTCGAAGGCGAACTCGCCACGTATCTCGGCGGCAGCCGGCAGGTTCGATCGTTTACCTCAGCCACAGGCGCACTCGAGGTGGCGCTCGTCGCCGCCGGGATCGGTCCGGGCGACGAAGTGATCGTTCCGGCCATGAGCTTCGCGGCCTCCGCGAACGTCGTGGTGCGCGTCGGCGCAGTGCCGGTGTTCGTCGATGTGGGACTGCGCAACCGCAATATCGAGGTGGCTCAGATCGAAGCGGCGCTGACGCCGCGCACGCGCGCCATCATGCCGGTGCATTTCGCCGGCCTGTCAGCGGATCTCGATGCCGTATACGCACTCGCCTCGCGCCACCGCCTGCGCGTGATCGAGGATGCGGCGCATGCCATCGGCTCCGCGTGGCGCGGCCGCAGGATCGGGTCGTTCGGCGACCTCGTCTGTTTCAGCTTCCATCCCAACAAGAACATCACCACCATCGAGGGTGGCGCGCTCGTGACCGCCGATGCGGAGGTGCTCGCAGCGGTCGAGCAACTTCGCTTTCATGGCATCCAGCGCAACGCGGACGGCGAGCTCGACGTGGTGCGCGCCGGCGGCAAGTACAATTTCTCCGACGTCTCGGCCTGCATCGGGATCGCGCAACTCGCGCAGCTCGAGACCTTCAATCGCCGCCGTCGTGAGCTCGCAGCGCGCTACTTCGAGTTGCTCGAGGAGCAGGATGGCCTGCTCCTGCCGGAGCGGGGCGATCAGGATCATTCCTGGCACATCTTCACCGTGCTGATCGACTACGCACGCTTTGGCTACACGCGGCCGCGCCTGCAGCGGGCGCTGCATGAGCAGGGCATCGGTAGCGGTGTCCACTATCCCAGCATTCCGGCGCTGACCTTTTATCGACAGCTCGGCTACGTGCCGGAACAGTGGCCGAACGCACTGCGCATCGGCCGCGAGACGCTCACCTTGCCACTCTTCCCCGGCATGCGTGATGAGGACGTGGAGCGTGTTGTGAAAACGCTGTGGAGCACGCTGCGCCGCGATTGATCCGGACGTGAAGTGCCGTCTCACGCTGTGCGAGGCGCTGCGTGTCGCAGTGACCGCTCCAGCGGATGAATTCCCTGAGACACGCAACCCGTTCATGTCTGCCGGCGCTGATCGCTCTGCTCGTCTGCGGTACCGCCGCGGCCGGCACTGCCATTGAAGCGCCCCCGCCGCCGTCTGCCGGACCGACGCAACTTCCCTCGGATGCCGAGCTCGAAGGCGCCGGCGCGACGTTCGGCGAGATCAGGATTGTGAACCAGAATATTTTCGATCTGGAGGATCCCAAGGAAGACACGGCCCTCTTCCGCCTCGCCAACCGGCTGCACATCAAGACACGCCCGGAAGTCATCCAGCGCCAGCTCCTGTTCAGCAGCGGCGATCGATACTCGAAGCGGCTCATGGAGGAATCCGAACGGCTGTTGCGATCGGCGCGCTACCTCTACGACGCCTCGATCCGGCCCGTTGCGTATCACGACGGCCAGGTCGACGTCGAAGTCATCACGCGCGATGTGTGGACACTCAATCCGGGCATTTCGTTTGGCCGGCATGGCGGGAAAAACACCGCCGGGATCGAACTCGAGGAGCTGAACCTACTGGGCCGGGGACAATCCATTTCCGCCTCCCACAAGTCGGGCATCGATCGCGATGAGAACCTGCTCGAGTTCAAGGACGCGAATCTCGCTGGAAGCCGCATCAACTTGCAGGCGAGCTATGCGAACAACAGCGACGGCTTGCGCCACGAGCTGCTCGTCGACCGGCCCTTCTACTCGCTCGATACGCGGCGTGCCGGAGGAATCGCTCTTGCCGATGATGAGCGCGTCGATTCGCTCTATGACCTGGGCGAAATCGTCAACGAGTTCAGCGAACACCGCCGGTTCGCCGACCTCTATGCGGGCACGTCACCGGGACTGCAGGACGGTTGGGCGCGTCGCCTGACATTCGGTTTCACTTTCGACGAGCGGCAGTTCCAGGCGCTGCCCGCGGCCGGAGCCACGACCCTCGTGCCCGAGAATCGCAAGCTCGTCTATCCGTGGGTCGGCTTCGACCTGGTCGAAGACAGCTACCGCAAGCTCAAGAACCACGATGAGATCGAACGTACCGAGGATTTCTTCCTCGGCACGCGCGTCACCGGACGCCTGGGATTCAGTGATCCGGCATTCGGCGCGGATCGGAGCGCCGTGGTATTCGCTGCTACCGCAGGCTATGGCATGTCACCGACACCGGCCTCGACGCTCCTGTATGCCGGCGCGCTTCATGGCCGCTATGAGGACGGCGAGGCTGACAACACCGTACTGGACGCGGCGATTCGCTACTACGTGCAGCAGTCGCGCAACTGGCTGTTCTTCACGACGCTGCAGGGCACGGCCGGTCACAACCTCGACCTCGACAACCAGATCCTGCTCGGCGGCGATAATGGACTGCGTGGTTACCCGCTTCGCTACCAGGGCGGAGAAGCGCGTGCGCTGCTCACCGTGGAGCAGCGCTACTTCACTGACTGGTATCCGTTTCGCCTGTTCCGCGTAGGTGCAGCGGCATTCATCGACATGGGTCGCACCTGGGGCGAGGCGCCGTTTAATACTCCGAGCCTGGGGCTGCTGAAGGACATTGGCATCGGCCTGCGTCTCGGGAGCAGCCGCTCCGGACTCGGCAATATCATTCACATCGATCTGGCGTTTCCACTCGACGGCGATCCGTCGATCAGCAAAGTGCAACTCCTCGTGGAAACCAAAGAGCGCTTCTGACCCCCGCTCGCCTAGCTCGACTTCTTCGTTGCAACCACCGAGAACTTCACCTTCATCTGGTCCTGCACCTGAAGTGCGCCGCCGAGCACGCTGAAGGGTTTGAGGCCGAGCTCTGACTGCTTGACTGAAAATTCTCCGCGTCGCCGTGAGGTGATCGCCTTCGTACTTCACCGCCACCGGAACCTGGATATCGTGTTCCTGGTCCTTGAGCTTCACCCTGACCGTCGCCTGCATCGCTTCGCGCGTGCCTTCGATTCTCGTCGAGCTCAGCTCGACGCCGGGATAGTGCTCGCCGTCAAGGAGCGACTCCCCCAGCAGGTTCTTGCGCGTCCCCTCTTTCGCGGAGTCGGACACTTCGGCCTTGAAATCCTCGCCCTCCTGCTGGCGCAGGTCCGCTTCGTCGATCTCGAGCAGTGTCACCGGCATCACCAGGTCGAAGGCGCAGTGAGAAACGTCATCGTGCACATAGACGACGCCGGTGAGATTGTGAGAAGCAATCACGTGGTTGTGGCCCGCTGCCGAAAACGCGCCGCCCTTGTAGACCAGAATGCGTACCAGCGATTCTTCGGGGCGGACCTGGTAGAGCGTCGCACCCTTGATGTCACGTGCGGGGATGCCGGTCGTCGGCACTTGCCCGGCCGGGACCTCGGGGCGTTGCGCCGTGGGGCAGCCCAGCAGCGGTGCGCACAGGGCAATGATCGCGATCGAGCGAAGCAGGCGGATCATGGTTCACCGTATATTATGCGGACACGCTCCGGAGCAAGTCCCCTGAGACTTGCAGATCCAATTCCCACCATGGAGAGCCCATGCAGTTTCGCAATACAGTGACTCGATGGGGCGCAGTCTCTCAGACGTTTCACTGGGTGATCGTGGTGCTGATCATCGTGCAGTTCGTGCTGGCGAGGATCGAGCATCACCTGCCCCTGGGGCTGGAAAAATTTGCAGTCCTCGCCCGGCACAAGTCCATCGGCATCACCATCCTGGCGCTCGCCACGTTGCGACTCCTGTGGCGCTGGATGAATCCCGTTCCGCCGCTGCCGGATACCCTCAAGCCCTACGAGCGTGTGCTGTCGCACGTCTCACACTTCGGCCTGTATTTCTTCCTGTTCGCGATGCCGATCACCGGCTGGATGCTGTCGACCGCTTCCAACTTTCCGGTGAGCTATTTCGGCTTATTTACGCTGCCGAACCTCATGACGCCGGACAAGGAGACGGCCGACGTGATGCACGAGGTGCACGAGACGCTGTTCAAGATCCTGGTGGCGTTCGCGGTGTTGCACATCGCCGCGGCACTTAAACACCATTTTGTGCTCAAAGACGACGTGTTGCGGCGCATGTTGCCGTTTTCATCCCGAACGCCGAGGTGATCAATGCGTAGAACGCACGCCACTCTCTCTTTGGTGCTTTGCTCCACGATGGTGCTGGCCTGCGGTCCTGCGCAGGGCCCCTCGCCAGCCGAGGCCGCAACGCAGACTCCCGCCGCTGCAGCGGTGACTCCGGTGCTCGAAGCGACTCCCGTGCTGGCGGCGACTCCAGCGCCGGCAACGCCTCCGGCGGCCGCGACGACTCCCACGCCGGCGCCACGCACTACGCGGTGGACCCGGCCAAGAGCTGGCTGGGCTTTACAGCAAAGCAGAGCGGCGGCGATGTCGATGCCCGGTTCGACAAATTCTCGGCACAGATTCTCATTCGAAGACGCCAATCTTGCGACCAGCCATTTCGATGTCCAGGTCACGACGCAATCGGTGAACTCACAGGACAGCGATCGCGATACGGTGCTGCGCGACAAGGATCTCTTCGACTCGACGAAGTACCCGACGGCCCATTTCGTCACGTCCGCCTTCACACGCAAGGCCGCGGGCCAGTACGAGGCAACGGGCAAGCTCACGATCCGCGATGTGACGCACGAGATCCGACCTGCCATTCACGTTCCAGAGCGCGCAGGAGGCTGGCAAGCCCGTCGCCTGGTTCAAGGGCGGCGTGACGGTCAATCGGCTCGATTACGGTGTCGGCCAGGGCGACTGGAAGGACACCTCGGTCGTCGCCAACGAAGTGAGAGTCAGGTTCGAGTTGCGCCTGCTGCCGAAATGAGTCCCGCCAAAGCGGCCGCTCGATGACGCAAGCGTTCGACGACGTCGGCGAATGCGTCGATGCGGCTTTGCGCCGTCTCGGCGGCCGCATCGTGCTGGCGCTGCCTCTCGCGCTCGGCAAGCCCAACCCGCTGGTGAACGAGTTCTATCGGCGCGCGGTTCGCGATCCGAAGATCGAGCTGCGCATTTTCACGGCGCTGAGCCTGCGCAAGCCTTCCGCCAGCAATGAGCTCGAGCGCCGCTTCCTCGAGCCGTTTGTGGCGCGCGTCTTCGGTAACTATCCGGAACTCGACTACGTCGCTGCTGTGCGCGCCGGAACGTTACCCTCCAATATCGAGGTGGTCGAATTCTTCCTGGAACCCGGGGCGTATCTCAATGCGCCCTACGCCCAGCAGCACTACGTCAGCGCGAACTACACCCACGTCGGTGCCGAAGTCCTGCGTCGCGGTGTCAACGTCATCGCTCATCTGGTCGCAAGGCGCACGGTCGAAAACCGGACGAGCCTCAGCCTGAGCTGCAATCCGGACGTAACGCTGGACCTGCTGCCACATCTACGGCGTGCCCGGCATGCGGGTCACGACATGCTTGCGATCGGCGAGGTCCACCGCCAGCTACCCTTCATGTTCGGAGATGCAGAGGTGGCGGAGAGTGAGTTCGACTACCTTCTCGATCATGTCCGCTATGACTTCGACCTGTTCTGCCCGCCCAATCTGCCACTCAGTACCCTCGACTACGCGATTGCGATGCATGCCAGCGCCCTGGTGCGCGATGGCGGCACGCTGCAGATCGGCATCGGTGAGCTCGGCGATGCAATCGTGTACTGCCTGCAACTGCGTCATCGTCAGAACGCGACCTGGCGACAGGTGCTCGATGACGGTGCAATCCTCGCGCGCTCTGCTCCCGCCATCGAGGAGATCGGCGGCACCGGGCCATTTCAACAGGGTCTTTATGGTTGTTCGGAAATGTTCGTCGACGGGTACCTCGACCTGTATCGCTCCGGCATCCTCAAGCGGCGTGTGTTTCCGCAGCTGCAACTGCAGCGCCTGCTCAATGCGGGCACGATCGGCGAACGCGTCACGCCGGAACTGCTGGAGCAGCTGGTGGCAGCGGGCTTGCCGAGTCGGCTGAGCGCCGGCGATTTTGCGACGCTTCAGCATGTCGGCGTTTTCAACCAGGAGTGCAGGTTTGCCGACGGACGCATCGGCTTGCCGTCAGGAAAATGGGTCGAAGCGGATCTCGGCGATCCCGAAGTGCGCCGGGAACTCGCCACATCAGGCCTCGGCGTTCGCCTGCGCAACGGTGCGCTGTTACACGGCGGTTTCTTTCTCGGCCCGAAGGGATTCTACGCAGCGTTGCGCGATCTGCCGGAAGGCGAGCGGCGCCAGTTCAACATGACGAGCGTCGGCTTCATCAATCAGCTGTACGGGCAAGACATGGCATTGCGCGTCGAGCAACGCCAGCATGCCCGCTTCATCAATACGGCGATGATGATGACGCTGACCGGGGCCGCGATATCCGACGGCCTGGCGGATGGCAGAGTGGTGAGCGGTGTCGGAGGTCAATACAACTTCGTAGCGATGGCGCATGCGTTGCCCGGCGCGCATTCGGTGCTTTGTGTGCGCAGTACGCGCACCCGCGCCGGCCGAACCGTTTCCAACATCGTGTGGAACTACGGTCACTGCACCATCCCGCGCCACCTGCGCGACGTCGTGATCACCGAATACGGCATCGCGACGATTCGAGGCCGCGAGGATCGGGAAGTGATCGCGGCACTCATCAACATCGCGGACTCGCGCTTCCAGGAGGAGCTGCTGCGCCAGGCGCAGGCCGCAGGGAAGTTATCTCGCGACTATCGCATTCCCGACCTGTATCGAAACAATACGCCCGCATCGCTCGACAGGATGCTGGCTGCCCAGCGTCGCGCCGGGCTTTTTTCTGACTACCCGTTCGGCACCGACTTCACCAGCGAGGAGATCGTGCTCGCGAAAGCGCTCGGACGTCTGCGCGAGCGCACCGGCACCCTGAAGGGGAAAGCAGGCTCGATCGCGGCGGCACTGCTCCGCGGGGGAGTTCCGGCCGCGCTGCGTCCGTTTCTGTCCAGGCTGCAGCTCGACCGTCCCGGGAGCGTTCAGGAATTGCTCTGGCAACGGCTGGTTGCGCTGGAACTTCGCGATCTCGTGCACTGACCTCCCGCAGGCCGTCATCTGTGCGTCACACAGGTGCCACGAGGATTTCATCCCCCGCATCCAAGCTGGCGTGGGCATGGCGGTGCTCAAGAAGAAGCCGGCCGCCGCCTTCAGGCCGAGGCGATGAGGCAGTCATCAACCCGGTCGGGTAGCAAGGACGGATGCGGTAAGTCCTCACGCTCTCCGGCCTGAAGGAATCCCGGCGCGGTGCCGTAATCAGTGCACCGCGCGATTCTGAAGATCCCCTTTGCTCGCCAGCGTGAAACGCGGCTCGGTCGTCGCGCGTTTGCCGGTAATCAGATCTGCAGCCAGACGTCCGACGGCGGGACCGTGTTTGAAGCCATGGCCCGAACCTGCGCCGAGCAGCCAGACGTTTGCCCATTCGGGGTGCCGATCGATGAGCAGATCGCCGTTGGAGCTGTTCTCGTACTGACACACGCGGGACTCGACCACCGGCCTGCCGCTCATCGCTGGGAAGCGCCGGCTCATGTACTCACGCACTTCGGCGAGGGCACCGGCGGAAAACTGCCGGTCACCGAGATCCGGATCGATCGCCGGGCCGTGCTGGTCGTGTGCGATCTTGAAGCCGCGCCCTTCCAGGTCGGGAAAACCGTAGAAGATGTCGCCGTCGTTGAAATCCGCCCACCCAGGCAGCTGACCGGGCTGGAAACGCTGATCGCCGGCGGGCGGCGCAAAGAAGAACACTTCCTGTCGCGTCGGAAAGATGCGTGACCCCAGCAGCTGCGGCAAGAGCTTCGGTAGCCAGGGGCCGCAGGCAAACGCGAACCGCTCGGCACGCAGTGTCGCGCCGTCCGCGGTTGCAATGGATGTCAGGGTTCCCGCTCCAGGCGGCTGCACCGAAGCCAGGCGATACTCGCCACCTGCGAGCACGAACTCGCGCATCAGCGTTTGAACCGCGCGCCGTGCCATCAGCGCGCCGAGCTGCGGCTCGTACAACCCGATTTCGATTCCGCCCCAGTCGACCTGCGGGAAGCGCTTCCTCAACTCGGCTTGATCGAGCGCCTGCGTCGGCAAGCTCAGCCGCTTGTGAACTTCGAGCGTGTCTTTGACGTAGGGTTCGTGTCGCGCGAAGAAGAAGAGCACTCCGAGCGGGTGAAAGACCGGCAACCCGGACCGCTCCGAGAGCCAGCGCCAGTCACCAAGCGAGTCCCACGCCATGCGGGAATAGATCTCGTCACGACCGTAGGCCGTGCGCGTCATGCGCGATTCCCCCCCGGATGACGCGCGCGCATGTGCGGGTCCCCACGCATCGAGCACCAGTACGCGTTGCCCGGCACGCTGCAGGTGCCATGCGGTCCACGCGCCAAAGACGCCAGCACCGACAACAATCGTGTCCCAATGACCGGTCGTCATGCGTTTGGCCGGAGGGCTTTCAGGAGTTGAAGCGGGACCTGTGCCAGCTGGAGCGGGCGGGGCTGCCGCGGAAGAACCCGCAGCAGCCGGCCCAACCGTCAGCAGCGTAGCGATTCCGCCCGCTGCTCCCCCCAGCACAGTGCGGCGTGTCAGGTGCGATCGATCGGTATGCTCCGACATCAATCGCGCCACGCCGCTCCACGCCCCATGTATCGGCTAGAAGCTCGCGCTCAACCTCGCGTAGTAGAACGCCCCGTTGAATCCGAACGGTGAGGTCAGCGAGTGCCGCACACCGAGGAACACCGAGGTTGGATCCTGCTCATCGCCGGGGAGCGTGTCGAAGACGTTTTCGCCGCCCACCGTGATCGTGTATCGCTCGGCGAACGTGTAGCGCGCCTCGAGATCGACCAGGACCTCGCTGTCGTAGCCGTACTGGTCGGAGGCGTCACCGGGGCTGAACAGGCCGCCCGTCGTAGACCACGAGCCGTAGTAGTTCAGGCGCGCCAGCCCCGAGAAGCCGTTGGGGGCAGAGTAGTCGAACGTCAGCACCGCCCTGTTCTCGGGCAGCTGGTTCTCCAGGTCGTACACCCGTGAAGCATTGATGGTGTTGGGCTTGACGTTCTCGACCTCCTGCTGATTGTAGTTGTAGTGCAGATCGACCAGCAGATCGCCGCCTCCCAGCTGGTAATTCCCCGTGAATGCCAGGTCAATGCCGTCGACCTTTGAATCGAAGCCGTTAACGAAGAAGTTGGCGTTGCTGCCGAGGAGCAGGTTGGCCCTCGCAGGCGGGATGCCCGCCGCAATCAGCTGCGCCACCTGCGCGGCCCCGATGGTGTTGGTCAGGAGCGCGATTCGATCATTGATCTTGATGTGGTAGTAGTCTGCCGTCACGCTCATGTTGCTGACCGGCGCCCACACGAGTCCTGCGGTGTAGTTCTCGGATTCCTCCGGTACCAGCGGCACGGCGCCGAGCGCGATCGCGATCGGGTCCGATACGGGATAAGTGCCGTTCGGGATCAGGTTGCCACTGGAGTCGGACGTCGTCGTCACGTTGAGGGTATTCACCTGACCCGGGGTCGGTGCACGGAAGCCCGTGTTGGCCGTCGCTCTCACCGCAAAAGTGTCGGTGATCTCGAAGCGGCCCGAGATCTTCCAGTCGAAGGTGTCGCCGAACTCATCGTAGTCCTCGTATCGGAACGCTACAGCGCCAGACAGCCGATCGGTCAGATCAGTCTCGGCATCGACATAGGCGGCGTAGCTGTCGCTCTCGAAGCTGCCCGACGATTCCGCAGGGAATCCCTGGAAGCCGTCCGAGCCGACTCCGAAGATCGCCGCGGTGGGTCCCGCGACCACGGAGGCGTCGTCGCCCTGTCCGATCTTGTAGGTCTCGTTGCGGTACTCGGCACCGAACGCGAGGTTGAGCGGCGAGTTCGCGAAAGTCTTGACGAAGTCGAGATTGAGCCCGCTCTCTTCCTGTGTGAGCTTGCCGGGCTTGAACGACGTCGGCGAGAGGCTGCCGAGACTCGGATTGATGCTCACGGAGAGGTCGTAGTCGACTTTATCCTCGCCATAGCGCCCATGCACATCCCAGGTCAGTGTCTCGCTGATATCGCCGCGTAAACCAACGGCGACAGCGAAGTCCGTGATATCAGCGCCGAAGTCCGGGTTATATCCGCCCGGAAACAGCGTGTGGATCGGGTTGAGGAGCACGAAGCCACTCGGGGCCGTGCCAGCCGTGAGGTAGTCGGCCGGATTCAGTCCCTGCGCGGTGATGGAGTTGACCAGCACGGCGCTCGCGGGATCCGGCAGACCGTCCGGAGGCCCGACACCTGTTGTGTTGTTGACGTTGTCGATCATCAGCGTGCTACGCGCCGTGATCCCGGCGGCCTGAGGAGCGTTGGGTGGGCCGATGACCGGGTCGCGATAGAAGAAGTCGGACACCGTGGTGTTGTCCATGTAATCGGCGTGGCCGTAGAGCTCCATCCCGTTCGCAAACGGGATTCCCGCATTGACGAGGACCTTGAAGGCCTCCACGTTCGGATCGCCCCAGCGCTGGCCCAGACCCTCTTCGGGCACCAGGTTCGTGCCAACGATGGCACCTACTGCGAGCGCGTCCGGTCGCGCTCCACCGCGCGAGGTCTCATTGGAATCGGAGTATTCGGCGGTAGCGTTGATAAAGCCGTCCGCAGTCAGCGGCAGGCCGATGTTGCCGCTGATCGTGTAGCGGTCGCCGTCATTTTCGGAATACCCGCCGTACTGCCCCGAAAGCGAGCCGCCGTGATTGGCGCTCTTCAGGATCACGTTCACAACGCCCGCGATCGCATCCGAGCCGTATTGCGCGGATGCGCCGTCGCGCAGGACTTCCACACGCTCGATGGCGGCGGCGGGGAACCTCGACCAGTCGACCCCCTGCGCGCCCTGGTTGACCGTGCCGAGAGGCGCGAGCTGCAGGTTCACGAGGGCGGAGCGGTGCTCGCGCGAGCCGTTCACCATCACCAGCGTGTGATCGGGCGAAAGATTGCGCAGGCTCACCGGGCGCACGAAGGCCGTGCCGTCGGCGATCGGGTAGCGTTGCGTGTTGAGCGCAGGGACGACCCTGGTCAGCGAATCGGTCAGGTCGAACGATCCCTGGTTACTGATCAGGTCACCGCTGATCTGGTCGACGGGTGACAGCGTTTCTGTCGGTGACAGGCCCGCCTTGCGGGTACCCGTGACGACGACTTCTCCAATTTGAGTTTCGCTTGCAGGCGGCTGCTGCGCACTGGCCGCGATCGGCAACGCGCTGGCGACCGCCAACGCTACGAGGATTGGAACGTGTCTCATATCGCTCTCCCCTCATTCGTTCGGGCCGCGAGTGCGGCTGTTGCATTTCGATGACGGCCGAGTATCCCGCGAAACATCGCAGGGGAGAAGCGGCAGCCGCGGCCCTGCGACTTGTGTTGCGTGAATCTCACAGAGGTGCTAGGCGCACGCCCCAATGCGCGCCGCCAGGGGCCAGCATCGGCCGTCTACTTGTGTTTCGCGCTGCGCCGCCGGGTGGTCGGGCGGGTCTTTCCCCGCCCTCCGGCCATCCGGGCCTTCGCCGGCCTGCGCGGCTTCTTCGTACGCAGCGGAGGTTTCTTGCTTGTGCTCGCCTTGCCCGGTGCGGCACGTTTGCGTGAGGCCTTTCGCGCCGCCGTTGTGGCCAAGGCTGCGCGATCCACGCCGCGCAACTGATCGATGATCGCCGGATTCTCGAGCGTCGATACGTCCTGCGTGATCTCTTCGCCGCGCGCGATAGCCCGCAACAGGCGGCGCATGATCTTGCCCGAGCGCGTCTTGGGCAGATTGTCGGCAAAGCGGATGTCATCGGGTCTCGCGATTCCACCGAGTTGCTCGGAAACCCAGTCGCGCAGCTCTTTTTCGAACGCGGCCGTGTTGCCGGTGGGCCGCGGGCCCTTGCACACGACGTATGCAAACACCGACTCGCCTTTGATTTCGTGCGGGCGGCCAACCACAGCGGCCTCGGCAACGCGCGTGTGGGCGACGAGCGCGGACTCGATCTCCATCGTGCCGAGGCGATGACCGGCGACATTGAGCACATCATCGATGCGACCCATGATCCAGTAGTAGCCGTCGGCATCGCGATGTGCGCTGTCGCCGGCTACGTAGAAGCGGCGCTGGAATCGCTCCCAGTACGTGGAGATGTAACGCTGGTTGTCGCCCCAGATCGTGCGCAGCATGGACGGCCAGGGCTTGCGGATCACTAGAAAACCACCGTGGTCGGGCTCGAGGACGGGGTTGCCCTCCTCATCCACGATGTCCGCCACAATGCCCGGCAGCGGACGCGTGCACGAGCCCGGTTTGGTCGGCGTGACGCTCGGAACTGGCGAGATCAGGATGCAGCCGGTCTCCGTCTGCCACCACGTGTCGACGATCGGGCAGCGACCCTCGCCGATCACGCGCTGATACCACATCCAGGCTTCGGGATTGATCGGCTCACCGACACTGCCAAGCAGTCGCAGCTTGCTCAGGTCGTAACGGCGCGGATATTCCTCGCCAAGCTTCATCAGCGAACGGATCGCAGTTGGCGCGGTATAGAACACGGTGACGCCGTGGGTTTCACAGATTTTCCAGAAGCGCCCGGCATCGGGAATGGTCGGCGCACCTTCGTACATCACGACGGTAGCGCCATTGGAGAGCGGGCCGTAAGCGACATAGCTGTGTCCCGTGACCCAGCCCACGTCCGCGGTACACCAGAAGACGTCCGAATCGTTGAGGTCGAATACCCACTGGCACGTCACCTTGGCGCCCAGAAGATAGCCCGCGCTGCTGTGCTGAATGCCCTTCGGCTTACCCGTCGAGCCCGAGGTGTACAGCAGGTACAGGGGATGCTCGGCATTGACGAATTCCGGCTCGCACACGGGCGGCTGGCCGGCGATGACATCGTGCCACCACAGGTCACGGCCTTCCTGCATCGGGATTTCGAAACCAGTACGCCGATACACGATCACGTTCTCGATTGTCGGACAGGCGCCGGCAAGTGCCTTATCGGTGGTGGCCTTGAGCGGAATCACATGCCCGCCTCGATTGCCACCATCGGCGGTGATCACGAGCCGCGCCGCCGCATCCTCAATGCGGTCGCGCAAAGAGGGGGCCGAGAAGCCGCCGAACACCACCGAATGCACTGCGCCGATGCGGGCACAGGCGAGCATCGCGATCACGATCTCGGGCACCAGCGGCATGTAGATCACGACGCGGTCGCCCTTGTGAATGCCGAGCGCGCGCAGTGCATTCGCGAAGCGGCACACCTCCGAGTGCAACTCGCGATAGCTCAGGCGCCGCGTGTCTCCGGGCTCGCCTTCGAAAATTATGGCGGTCTTGTGGCCGCGCTCCTCGAGGTGTACGTCGAGCACGTTGTAGCAAACGTTGAGGTCGCCATCGATGAACCAGCGGAAGTTGGGTGCGTGGTGATCGTCGAAGGCGATCGAGAACGGCCGGTGCCAGGCCAGCTGCTCGCGGGCGAGATCCGCCCAGAACCCGACATGATCCTGCGCCGCTTTGCGCTGCAGGGCCTCGAGGTCCTTCGGCTTCAGGCGTGCCCGGGCCCGGAATTCGGGGCTGGGCTCGAAGCGCCGTGCCTCGTGCAGGATTGACTCGATGTTCTTGTTCGCCATGGCGCGGATGGCCCTCGGGTCGGTGTCGGGCGGACACATCCGCCGGTTCGGGCGTCGAGAATAATCTGGGCGCTAAACCTTTTCGACCCCGCACCCATCCAACCGGACAGATTTGGAGCCTGATCAGGGGAAGACCATGTCAAAAGGACTGCAACTCGTGCTGTGCGCGCTGGTGGGCGCAGTGGCCTTCATCACCGCACATGCCGACCAATGCAAATTCACCGCGGAACGCACCGGCGGCATCACTGTGGCAGGCGCCAAGCGCATCGAGATCCGGGCCGGTGCCGGAGAGCTCAAAGTAACTGGCAAGCGCGGTTCCGGTCAGGTCTCGGCAGTCGGGCGGGCTTGCGCTTCGGCGCAGGAACTGCTCGACCAGATTCAGCTCAAGGTTACTCGCGAGGGCGATGTGATTCACGTCGACGTGCAGATGCCTGACGTCGAAGCGATTCAAGGCAGCACGTTCGCGATCCTCGATCTCGAGGTCGACCTGCCGGACAACCTGCCGTTGATCGCGGTCGACTCGAGCGGCGACGCGAGGTTCCAGGGACTCGCCTCCTCGGACATCATGGACAGCTCCGGGGAACTCACCATCGAGGACATCACGGGCGACCTCCGCGTGCGTGACAGCTCCGGGGACCTCGAGGTCCAGCACGTCTCGGGGAACGTGCAGATCGAAGACAGCTCCGGGGATATTGAAGTCGAGGAAGTGCGAGGGGATGTCCTGGTCAGTTCCGACAGCTCCGGCTCCATGACGATCCGCCATGTCGACAAGGGCGTCCGAGTCGCGCAGGACAGCTCGGGCGACATCGACATCGCCGACGTCAAAGGCAACGTCAACATCGACTCCGACAGCTCTGGGGGCGTCGATGTGCAGCGGGTGGGCGGCAGCTTCACTTTGGGTAGTAAGGGAAGCGGCGAGATCAAAGTTGCCGATATCGCCGGCGCGGTCTCACTGCCACCGGGTCATTGAGCCTCGCGTAACTACTACCGTACCGGGCGGCCATAAGTTCGCTGCCCATCGGCTCGCGCCTGGTACTTTTTACGCAGGGTGCGCGTGATCGCGCCTAACCTGCTGTTTCAAGGTGCCGGTCATTCCTTCGGCACGATCCTCGCATCACCAGGTCACCGCCGCAGTATCCGGGTGGCGGCATCTGGCTGAAACCTGCGAGGAGTACTGACGATGACGAAAGATGTAGTTGCTGATCAATGGCCTCGGTTGAAGGGACTGCTGCGTCGACGCTGGGCCAGGCTCACGGACGAGGATCTGGCGCGCACTGACGGCAACTCCGCATATCTTGCGGGCCTGATCGAGCATCACTATGGAATGGCGCGTGAGGTCGCCGATCGCCAGGTGCGAGATTTCGCTCGCCACCTCGAACGACGTATCAGGGCTGCCTCCCAGCCGCAGTTACGACCATCGTCCCCGGAGCAGCACCGCCCCGTCTGATTGATCCATCGCAGCGGGGAGAAGCATGCCGCGCGGAGCCCCGGGCCACGGCATCGTCGCAGCGTGTGCGCTGTTGGCCTTTGCATGCGCGTGGCAGGGACCACCGCGCGCCGACGTCGAGCCGGGGCCGGCGAAGCCTGTTGTGGTTCTCGCCGCGACCGGGCAGGTTTCACCAGCCAAGGCGCAAGACGCAATCGATGCAGCGGTCGCCACCACCGCATCCCGCGAGCGCGCGGAACAGCTGGTCACCGCGATTCAGGCGCAGACCGGCGTCCCGCTCATTCGCGGCAATCACGCACGATTGCTGATCGATGGCCCGCAGACCTACCAGGCGATCCTCGCCGCCGTCGAAAGAGCCCATGACCACATTCACATCGAGACCTACATATTCGCAGACGATGAGGTCGGCCAGCGCTTCGCAGATGCGCTGACACGCAAGCAACGCGAAGGCGTAGCGGTCCGGATCATCTACGACGCGGTCGGCAGCGTCACGAGCAACCGGGCATTTTTCGACGGGATGGCCGCGCAGGGAATCGAGGTCGCCGAGTTTCACCCGCTGAAGCCGAGTTCGCTCTACAAGCTCAACAACCGGGATCATCGCAAGCTGACCGTGATCGACGGCACCGTCGCATTCACCGGCGGCATCAATATCAGCAGCACCTACGCGAAGTCTTCGACCAGCAGCCCGGGGCCGGAAGCGGGCGTGAAATCCGCCTGGCGCGATACTCAGGTCGAGGTACGCGGGCCGGCAGTAAAGCAACTGCAGGCATTGTTCGTTCAGACCTGGACGCGCCTCGGCAAGCATCTCGATCCGGCCACGCGCGGCCTATATCCGCAACTCGACGAAGTTGGCGACGATCTCGTGCAGGTGGTGCCGAGCGAAGGTGGCGACAACAGCGAATTCCGCATTTACTCCGCCTACCTGGCGGCGATCCGCAACGCTACGCGTAAGATCTGGATCCAGCAGGCCTACTTCGCTCCCAACCCGGAACTGCGGCAGGAATTGATCCAGGCGGCGAAGCGCGGCGTCGACATCCGGATCATCGTTCCGGGGTTCACCGATTCGCGCCCCATCTACTACGCATCGCGCAAGACCTACGGCGAGCTGCTGGAGAACGGCATCTCGCTCTATGAGCATAACGAAGCACTCCTGCATGCCAAGACCGCAGTCGTCGATGGAGTGTGGTCGACCGTGGGCTCATGCAACATCGACCCCCGCAGCTTCGTGCACAACAACGAGCTCAACGCAGCCGTGGTGAGCGCCGACTTCGGGCGCGACATGGAGAAAGTCTTCCGGAAGGACCTGGAAAACTCTCAGCGCATCGATCCGAAGGTGTGGAGCGAGCGGCCCGCCAGCGAGCGCATTTTGGAGTTCATGAGCGGGCTGTTCTCGTACTGGCTCTAGCGCTCGCCTGCCCAAGGTCCGCGCTCCTTTTGCGGGCTGTTCCGGTTTCGCCGGCGGGCGAGCGGAGGTTTCAGTCCTTCGCGGGTAACGTGCGTATCTGATTCACCAAGGAGCGGCGCTGAACTTCGAACGCCTCGCGGCCGGCCGGAACCTGCTGGTTGCGCGGAAAGGCCGAGTCGAGCATCCCGTACAGCTCGCGCACCTCGTCCCGAAACTCCGAGTGAGTGAGGATGTAGGGAGCATTGTTGCGAATGCCTTCGACGACGAATGCGCCCAGCTCCACCGGGTCCATCCACGACGCCGTCATCTCTGCTGCCGCCGCCCGCGCAGCCTCGTTCGGAGCACTGGCCTCGACGATGCGGGTGCGGGTACCCCCGGGGAACAGGCACGAGACGCCGATGCCGTGCGGGGCGAGCGACATTCGCAGCGATTCGGTGAACCCGCGTACGGCAAACTTGGCGGTCTGGTACGCACCGAGACCCCGCAGCGGCAGTGGAACGATTCCCGCCATCGACGAGGTGTTGACGATGTGGCCGCCTTCGCCGTGGCTGAGAATCAGCGGCGTAATGAGCTTCACGCCGTTAACGACTCCGCCAAGATTGATCCGCAGCGCGCGGTCCCACGCTTCGAAGTCCGGGTCGTGCGTATCGCCGCCGCCACCTACGCCGGCGTTGTTACAAAGAACATGAATCTTGCCGAAGGCGCTAATCGCCTCGTCAGCCGCGGCACGCACCTGGTCGCGATCGCCGACATCCGCGTACACGAAGCGCACGTCCTTGCGCCCGGCCAGTGCTGCCTGCTTTTCCTCCAGGTATTCCCGGTTGAAATCGACGGCAACCACTTTCATGCCCAGCCCGAGAAAGTTCTGCACCAGGCCGTAACCGATACCGCTGGCGCCACCGGTCACGAATGCGACCCGGCCAGAAAAATGTTTCATCTGACTTGCTCCTGCATTTCGTGTCGCGTGGGAACGCCGGCTGGTGTGTTCAGCGTGCCTCGCCGGTAAAAGTGCGCAGGGCGGGGTTGGTCTTGTCGGGCATCGCGAGCGCCGCCTTGACGCCCGGACGTTCGTAGATGCGCTCAACCCACTCCGTAAACCGTGGTGCGCGCTGATCGAACTTCTTCTCGGGGAACATGCGTCCCACCGCGGTGCCGCACATGGAGAACAGGTTGATGTCCGCGAGCGTGTACATGGTGCCTGCGAGCCAAGGCGTCTCGCGAAGCTGCTTCTCGGCCTTGTCCACGGCCACTTCGATCTTGCGAGTGGCGTTGGCAAGGTCCGCTTCGCTGAAACCCGAGCGCGCGGTGCGCCACTTCTCGCGCTGCTCGTGCAGCGGTATGCGTTCCATCAGCTTCTCGAACCCGCCCGCTTCGATCGAGCGCGCCAGCACGCCGATGAACCGATGCCAGCCGTGCATGGAGACGTAATTCATCACGTGCTCGTCGCAGAATTTGTTCCAGTAACGCATGCGTGCCCTGCCCGCTGGGTCAGCCGGACGCAGCGGTGGTGCCTCCGGAAAAGCGTCTTCCAGGTACTCACCGATCACGGTGGTGTGCGTGATGATGACGCCGTCGTGATCGACTACCGGCACCTGCCCTTCCGGGTTGATGGCGACGAACCACGGTTCGTGCTGCTCGAACTTGTGCAGATCGACATACACGCTGTGGAACTCCAGACCCTTTTCCTTGAACGAGATCAGCGCCTTCAGTGAATTGGCGCCCGGCTCGGCGTGGTAGAGCTTGAGCATGATCAGCCTCGCTTCACAGTCGGCGGTCGCGCTTGGAGCATCGCGACGAGCGCTGGGTCGAGCTTCTCGGGCATCGCCTCGAGCAGCGCCGCGTGCCGCGCCGCGGCCATGGGCTGCCATTCGCCGTGAGTGATGATGTACAGCTCGTCGTTTCGCACCGCGTTCAACACCAGATCGCCGACTTGTGCCGGATCCATCATGCTGGGAAATGGCACGTGCGTTGCGCCGGCCTGCTCGACGTCGCGAAAGGCGTCGCCCACGCCGAACTGCGCCGGCCGGTTGCGGGCGACCTCCTGGATGTTGGTCCTGACGGGACCGGGGCACAGGACCGAGACCCCGATGTGCTCCTGCATGAGTTCGGTGCGAATCGTCTCGGAAATGGTCACGACTGCCGCCTTGGCGGCGACATAGATGACGAACTGTGCGGGCATCGGGACGAGCGCGGCGAGCGAGGCCGTATTGACGATATGTCCCCCCTCACCATGCGTGCGGATGCGCGGCAGAAAAGTCTGCAGTCCATTGACCACGCCCCCTAGATTCACCGCGAGTCCGAAATCCCAGTCCGCATAAGTGATGCCCTTGAACGGCCCCTGGATTCCAACCCCGGCGTTGTTGACGAGCACGTGCACCTTGCCGAACACGCGCTCGGTTTGGTCTGCTGCGGCGGCCATCGCGGCGCGATCCGTTACGTCCACACGAATCGCATGCACATTCTTTGACTGGCCGCGCTCCCGGAAGGCTCCGAGCGCCGCATCGATGTGGTCCTGCCGCAGGTCGGCGAGCACGACTCTCATGCCCGCCTCCACGAACGCGCCGGCTATTCCGAGGCCGATACCGCTCGCACCTCCGGTGATGAAAGCCACTTTGTCCTGCACGTCTTTCATTCGGAATGCTCCCTGGCAGCGCTGCGGGTGCGCGAGGACGCGCGCAGGCTGCGCCTTTGCCGTGCCGCGAGTTGTGTCTGCATCAGCTCCTGGGCCCTGGCACGAATGGAGCCCGGATGCAGCTCGTGACTCTCCGCGCGCGCCCAAAGATGCGCCAGCGCCTCCTGCAGAATCCGCAGCTGCGAGTCGTTCAGGTCACTGAGCAGCCCGGTTTCGATCCCGGCCGCGACCCGCAGAGCACCGGCCAGCAGCTTCTGCCCGGCGGCCGTGAGGCGGGTGTGGAGGATGCGGCGGTTGGTGCGACTCGCCTCGCGCTTCACGAGACGCTTGCGCTCGAGCGGCGCGAGGACTTCGATGACGGATTGCGGTCGCACGCCGACCTCGCGCGCGAGCGAGGCTGCGGACACCTCGCGCCGCTCCCGCAGGTGAAACAGCATCAGGAACTGCGTGGGCGTCAGGTCGAACTCCGCGAGCGCGACTTCCATGCAACTGCGCACTGCAAGTTCCGCGCGCTTCAGCAGATACACCGTGCCGACCGACCTGCTCACGCCCCGCACCCCGTCTTGACTGTGATCGGAAACAAGATATAAGGAGTCCTGTTATCGACGCAAGAGTTTCCGTGAGAGTCTCATGGCGCACGACAACACGATCACGCTGTTCGACCTGCAGCTCGCCACCGGCGCCACCATCAGCCCTTTTGTCTGGGCGACGAAGTACGCGCTCAAGCACAAGGGCTTCGACATCGAAATTGTTCCGGGTGGCTTCACCGGGATTCGGGAGCGCACCGGAGGATTTCACGATCGCGTCCCGGTGATCGTGGATCACGGTCGCTGGATGAAGGAGAGCTGGGAGATCGCCGAATACCTCGACGACCAGTATCCCGAGCGGCCGCTGCTGTTCTCGGGCGACAGCATGAAAGTGCTGACGAAATTTCTCGACAGCTGGGTGTGGGCCGCGGCGATCCGCCCCTGGTTCTACTGTTACATCCTGGATTATCACGATCAGGCGCTGCCGCAGGACCAGCCGTACGTGCGGGAAAGTCGCCAGACCCTCTTTCTCGGCGGGCGCAGGCTCGAAGAGGTGCAGGCCGGCCGCGAGGAGCGTCTGCCCCTGGTGCCACCGCAGCTCGAGCCTCTGCGGCAGCTTCTGAAGCAGACCACGTGGCTCGGCGGCAAGCAGCCGAACTACGCCGACTACCGTGTGCTGGCGGCTTTCTTGTGGGTGGCATCGATCGCGACGATCCCGCCGCTGCATGCGGATGATTCGCTGCGCGACTACCTCGATCGTGGTTTCGATCTCTATGACGGGCTTGGCCGCCACCCGGCCCTGCACACCTTGTTCGGTCTTCCCAAGCCCAACGCGTAAGGTTGTCGTCAGTGTCCCAGTTCTGCCAGCAGGCGATCGATCGTCGAGATCGCCTGCCCGGCGTAGCTCCCACCAAACAGATTCGCGTGATTGAGCACGTGATACAGGTTGTATAGAGCGCGGCGCGTACCCGCGGCCTGATCGAGCGGCCAGCTGCTGTGGTACGCGGTGTAGAACGCATTGCCGAAACCACCAAAGAGGCGCGTCATCGCCAGGTCCGCCTCACGATCGCCGTAGTACACAGCCGGGTCGAAGATCACTGGCGAGCCCGCGGCATCAACCCCCCAGTTCCCGCCCCACAAGTCACCGTGTAGCAGGGACGGCATCGGCCGATAGCTGCTGAAGTAGGCGCCCATCAGGTCGAGAAGCACTGCACCGCGCTCTTGCAAGCGCCCGGTGAAACCGTTGCGCTGCGCGAGCTCGAGCTGGGCTCGCAAGCGACGCTCACGGAAGAATTCGACCCAATCCGCGCTGGCGTCGTTGGACTGGGGGGTGCTGCCGATCGTGTTGTCGCGCGTCCAGCCGAACCGCGGCGCCAATACGCGATGCTGAGTTGCGAGCTGCTCGCCGAGCAAACCCTCGGCCTGGCCGGTCGAGCGCGCGATGTCGATCCATTCCAGTGCCAGGTACGCAGTTGTCGCGGTCGTTCCGGCGCCACGAACTCTTGGAACCCTTACTGCTTCGGCGCGAGCCAGCTCATCGAGTCCGGCGGCTTCGGCTTCCAGGGCATCGAGCCCCGTCGGCGCGGCGATCTTGACGAAGAAGGGCCCAGCCGCGCTGTCCCAGCGATAGCTCTCATTGATGCAGCCACCGTGCACACGCGTCGAGGGTTCAGCAGCCACTGTGGTGGCGAGTGTTGCTGAGAGGCTTGCCGCCAGCGCAGGCCAGTCGTGCATGGAAGTGCCGCGGCCCGACGACTAGGCGCGCCAGCGTTGCAATCGATCGTGCAGGGGACTGGTGCGTGGGAAGTGTGCGCGCAGGTATTCCATCTGGTCAGCGAGCACACGGCGGCCCTTGAGAAAAATGTATTCCGCGTAGGTAGGCGTGAATGGGACCGCGATCAACTGCATCTTCGCCTGCTCCGGCGTGCGCGATGCCTTGGCATTGTTGCAGCGACGACAGGCGGCCACGACGTTGGTCCAGGTGTCGCCGCCACCCTGGCTGAAGGGGCGGATGTGGTCACGCGAGAGTTGCGAGACGGGAAAACGCATCCCGCAATACATGCAGATCTGCCCGTCGCGGCGGAACAGTGTCTGGTTGTTCAATGGCGGCGTGTAGTCGCCGCGCAGATTGCCAGGATTGTGCGAGTGCCCGATGGTCGCGATGATCGAGCTCACCGCCACGCAGGTGCGCCGCCCGCTGCGCGCGTTAGTGCCGCCATATAGCCGGTAAAGAAGGCTGCCAACCGCATACGCGACCTGTTCCATGTGATAGAGCCGCGCCGCTTCGCGGTAGTCGATCCACTCCAGCGGCATGCCGGCCACGTCCGTGCGCAACACCTGTTGGGACAACGCGCGATGGGAGGCGGGCACGATGAGAGTCTGCTCATCGTCCCACTCGTGGATCGTAACTTTGCCTTCGAGCTTGCTCATAAGTGGATGGACCGGCGTGTAAGATACGGCAGGACTGTGCAATAATTCAACGCCGCAAGCCGTTCAAAGTTAAAGACAAAATTTGGCTGCCGTGGCTTTGTGGCCACAGGCGCGCCATGTTTCCCTTGGAGGCGACATGCCAGTGGTGATTGGCGCGCTGAAAGAGGTCGCGCCAAATGAGTCGCGCGTGGCCCTGGTTCCGGAGGTGGCCGGCAAGTTTGCCGCCCTGGGTGCACGTATTCTGATCGAACGTGGGGCGGGCGAAGCCGCTCAGTTCCCAGACTCCTCGTTCAAGAACACCGAGTTTCTGCCGGCCGCGCAGGCGCTGCTGCAGAGCGCGGATGTGCTCCTCAAGGTCCAGCCTCCGACGATCGAAGAGATAACAACTCTGCGCAAGGGCGCCGTGGTAATCGGCTTCATGCAGGCACATCAGAACGCCGATACCGTACGCGCGCTGCGTGATCGCGGTATTACGAGCTTCGCGATGGAATTCGTGCCGCGAATTTCACGCGCCCAGTCGATGGATGCGCTGTCCTCACAGGCCGCCGTCGCGGGCTATAAGGCCGTGCTGATCGGGGCCAGCACGCTCGACAAGTTCTTCCCGATGCTGACCACCGCCGCCGGCACGATTCGACCCGCGCAGGTTCTGGTGGTCGGTGCCGGCGTGGCGGGACTCCAGGCGATCGCGAGCGCACGCCGCCTCGGTGCGGTCGTCGAGGCCTACGATGTGCGCAGCGCTACGCGGGAACAGGTGAAATCGCTGGGCGCGAAGTTCGTCGACACCGGCGTCAGTGCAGAGGGTACTGGTGGCTACGCGCGCGAGCTGACGGAAGAAGAGAAGCGCAAGCAGCAGGAGGTACTCGATCAGCGAGTTGCGGCCGCGGACGTCGTGATCACGACTGCTGCGGTGCCCGGCCGAACTGCGCCACGGATCATTTCACGAGCGGCGGTAGAGCGCATGAAGCCCGGTGCCGTGATCGTCGACATCGCCGCTGAGTCCGGTGGCAATTGCGAGCTGACGCGCGCCGGAGAAACAGTTCTGCACCGCGGTGTCAGGATCGTCGGCCCGTTGAATCTGCCCAGTCAACTCGCCTATCACGCCAGCGAGATGTACGCGCGCAACCTTTTCAATTTTCTCAAGCCCGCGATCGACAAGGGCGAGCTCAGGATCGACTGGAATGACGAAGTGTTCGCGCAGTCGTGCCTGACGCACGAGGGCACGATCCGGCACGAGCCAACCCGCAAAACGGTGGAGTCATGATCGACGGCATCATCGCCCTGTACATCTTCATGCTCGCGGCGTTCACCGGCTACGAGGTGATCGCGCGCGTACCGGTAATCCTGCATACGCCTCTCATGTCCGGCTCGAACTTCGTGCACGGCATCGTGCTGGTCGGCGCGATGGTGGCACTGGGCCAGGCGACCTCGACGCTCGGGACCGTCATCGGCTTCATCGGCGTAGTGCTGGCTGCGGGCAACGCGGTCGGCGGGTACGTGGTGACCGAGCGCATGCTCGAGATGTTCAAGGCCAGCGGGGAGAAGAAGCGGTGACCTCGCCGTTGAGCCCGCAGGTCGCATCGCTCCTCGTCAATGCGAGCTACCTGCTCACGGCTTTCCTCTTCATCATGGGCCTGAAGCGGATGAGCTCGCCCAAGACTGCCAAGAGCGGCGTGATCTGGGCCGGCTGGGGCATGCTGGTCGCGACGCTGGTCACGTTCCTCGCGCCACAGATCGCAGGCAACTACTTCCTCATTGTCACCGCGATCTTCATCGGCGGCGTGCTGGCCTGGTGGACCGGCAGGCGCGTCGCCATGACCGACATGCCGCAGATGATCGCGCTCTACAACGGTATGGGCGGCGGTGCGGCCGCGGCGATTGCGGCGGTCGAGTTGTTCCGCGGCGAGACCCATGCCACGACCATCGTGAGTCTCGCGGTCCTTGGCGGGCTGATCGGTTCGGTATCGTTCAGCGGCAGCCTCATCGCGTTCGGGAAACTCCAGGGCCTGATCAAACGGAGCCTGCGATTCCGCGGTCAGCAGACTCTCAACATGATGCTGCTGGTCATCGCGCTGGTAGCCGGCGGCTTCATTGCGCTCGACATCAACGCCTCGTCGAACATCGTGATCGTTTTTTTTGGGCTCGCACTCGTACTCGGCATCACGATGACATTACCGATCGGCGGTGCCGATATGCCGGTCGTCATCTCCCTCTACAACGCGCTCACTGGTCTCGCGGTTGGCTTCGAAGGCTTCGTGCTCAATAACGCCGCGATGATTATTGCTGGCACCGTCGTCGGTTCAGCGGGTACCTTGCTCACCCAGTTGATGGCGAAGGCGATGAATCGCTCGCTCGGCAACGTCCTGTTCAGCGGCTTTGGCGAGTCCGCCGTCGCGGGCGGCGGCGAAGTGAAGGGCAGCCTCAAGCCGATCGAGGCCGCGGATGTCGGCGTGATGATGGCCTTCGCGCAGAAGGTGATCATCGTGCCGGGTTATGGCATGGCAGTGGCTCAAGCCCAGCACAAAGTCTGGGAGCTGACGCAGCTCCTGATCGAGCGCGGTGTCACGGTGCGCTTTGCAATTCACCCGGTAGCCGGCCGCATGCCGGGCCACATGAACGTGCTGCTCGCCGAGGCGGGCGTGCCCTACGACCTGATCGCAGACCTCGAGGAAATCAACGCGGAGTTCGAGACCGCGGATGTCGCACTCATCATCGGCGCGAATGATGTGGTAAATCCGGTGGCACGCACCGATCGGTCGAGCCCGATTTACGGCATGCCGATCCTGAATGCCGACAAGGCCAAGAACGTCATCGTGATCAAACGTGGTCAGGGGCAGGGATTTTCAGGAATCGAGAATGCCCTCTTCTATCTGGATCAGACGCGCATGCTCTACGGAGACGGGCAGGCTGCGGTCAGTCAACTGATCCAGGCGGTAAAAGCGGTCGAGTAATGGGTTCGAAAGCGCGTGATGCGCAGTCGCAGTTCGGAGATGTCGCCATGAATGTCAAAGCAGTCGGCTTGTTTTCCCTCATCGTGGTTCTTGCAGCTTGCTCGCAAGGCACTACGAAGCCACCCGCCAAGGCGCAGTTCCTCAATTCGCCGGCTGCGCTGCAGCGCAATCTGCCGTTCTCCGAAGCAGTACGCGCGGGCGATATCCTGTTTCTCGCCGGACAGATGGGCACCGATCCCGCGACCGGTCAGCTCGTGCCGGGTGGCCTCGAGCCCGAAGCGCGCCAGGCGATTGAGAATATGAAGGCAGTGCTCGAGCACAATGGCCGCTCGCTGACGGATGTCGTCAAGTGCACGGTATTTCTGGCCGACATCGGCGAGTGGGCGAAATTCAACGAGATCTACAAGCAATATTTCAAGCCGCCGTATCCGGCTCGTAGCGCACTCGGCGTCAACGGCCTGGCTCGCGGTGGGCGCCTAGAAATCGAATGCATGGCTTACGCGCCTGCCGCACAATCCTGACTCTGCATTTCCAGGGGGATGGACCTATGCCCGGTGAAGACAATCCTTCGCTGAAGAGTTCGCGTCGCTCGTTCCTTGGATCCTCGGCCGCCACGTTCGGCGCCGGCTGGCTGATGGCCAACTGGCCGCAGCTCAAGGCAGCCGCACATGCCGCGCACGAGAGTGTGGCAAGCGGTGCCACCGCCGGGTTCAAGTTTCTGACCACAGATGAAGCGGCGGATGTCGAGGCAGTCACTGCGCAGATCATTCCGAGCGGGGCGACGCCCGGCGCGCGCGAAGCACACGTCGTGCATTTCATCGATCTGGCGTTTGCAGACTTCTTCGCCGCGCAAGCCGATGACTTTCGCAAGGGACTGGCGGAGTTTCGCAGCAGCTGCCAGAGCGCAAATTCCGGGGCGGCGTTTGCCACTCTGAGCGATGAACAACAGCGCGCCTACCTGACCGGTGTCGAACGGACTCCATTCTTTGGCTGGCTGCGCTTCCTCACGATCGCTGGCCTGCTTGCAAGCCCGAAATACGGTGGCAACCACGACGGTATCGGGTGGCAGCTGATCGGCTTCGAAGACCGCCACGTCTTCGAGCCTCCCTTCGGCTACTACGACAAGGACTATCCCGGTTTCGTCCCGTACACGGACACCGGAAGCAAGGCATGAGCGCGCGGCGCTTCCGTCCCGGCGAAACGGTAGATTTTGCGGTGGTCGGCTCGGGTGCGGCCGGCGGCGTCATGGCGCGCGAGCTGTCGCAGGCCGGTTTCGATGTAGTGCTGTTCGAGCAGGGCCCGTATTGGCACGCCACTGACTGGGAACACGATGAGCTCAAGTACTGGGTGCTGAATGGCATCGTCAACGATCCGATCCAGTCCCCACAGACTTTCCGCAAGGAGCCACAGCAGAAAGCCGAACGGGCGCGTGATATCAATCCGCTCTTCTATGCACGTCGTGTCGGCGGCAGCAGCGTGCATTTCACGGCGAACTATTGGCGCTTTCACGAGATCGATTTCATCGAGCGCAGCCGGCTCGGTGAAATTTCCGGCACCGGGTTGGACGACTGGCCAATCACGTACGCGGAACTGGAGCCCTACTACACCAAGGTGGAGTGGGAAGTCGGCGTCTCCGGTCTTGCTGGCGCGAGTCCGTTCGACCCGCCGCGCTCCAAGCCCTACCCGATGCCGCCGATGCCGGTGAAGTCTTCCGGCGTTCTGTTCGAGCGCGGTGCCCGCAAGCTGGGCTTGCATCCGTTCCCCGCTCCCATGGCGATCAACTCGGTGCCTTACCGGGGTCGCCCGGGCTGCGTGCATTGCGGCTTCTGCATGGGTTATGGCTGCGAAGTGATGGCGAAGTCCTCATCGCTCTACACCATGATCCCCGAGGCCGAGGCCACAGGTCGCTGCGAAGTCAGGGCCGACAGTTACGTCTTCAACGTGCCGACCGATGAGCGCGGACGGGTCACCGGAGTCACCTACCTCGACCTGAAGAAGCGCGAGAATTTTCAGAAGGCTCGCGCTGTAGTGTTGTGTGCAAATGGCGCGGAGACGCCGCGGCTGCTGCTCAATTCGGCGAACAGCCGCTTTCCAGATGGCCTCGCAAATTCGAGCGGCCTGGTTGGCAAGTACCTCATGTTCAACACCGGCGGGGAAGTCGGCGCGGTTTTCGAACATGCGCTCAACGAATACAAGAGTGCGCAGGTCACGCGCATCGTGCATGACTTCTACGATTCGGACCCCAAGCGCGGGTTCTACGGCGGCGGCGGTATGGACGCACGCATCGGCCCGCAGCCTATCTTCTGGGCGATGCGCGAAGAGGAAGGTGCGCCGCGCTGGGGCGCGCAATTCAAGGCGCGCCTCGAGGAATTTCCGCGCTCGTTGATCAGCTACGGTCACACGACGTCATTGCCTCTCGCCTCGAACAGCGTGAGCATCGATCCTGAGCTCAAGGACGCGTGGGGAATCCCGGCCATTCGCACCACCTATCGCGATCATCCTGACGATCTCGCCATGGCGCGCTTCCTGCAGAATCACCAGGTGGCGATCTTCGAAGCGGCGGGTGCGCAGCGTGTCGGTCGCGTGCCGATCGGCGAAGCGACACTTTCACCCCACCTGCTCGGCACTTGCCGCATGGGCCACGATCCGAAGCATTCAGTCATCGACCGGTTTCACCGAACGCACGACGTGCGTAACCTGTTTCTCTGCGACGGCAGCAGTTTCGTGACCTCGGGACGCGGCCAGCCGACCATGACGATCCAGGCACTGGCGTTTCGCGCCGCTGAACATATCGGGCGATTCGCGCGCGCCAACGAAATCTAATCTGCATCGAGTGACGACAAATGCGGGCTGCGCCGCCACGGGCTCGGCGCTAGCGTGTCGACATGGGAATGCAGCTGCTCACGGACCGGGCCCGGCGAATTCGCCGCGACAATGCGGAACACCGACTCTCGTGGCTGCTGCGGTCGCGGCGCCTGAAAGGTCACCGCTTCCGGCGTCAGCACACCGTGGGGCCCTTCGTCGTCGACTTCATCTGCGTCGAACAGGCGCTCATCATCGAGCTGGTCGGAGCGCAGCATGTCCTGGGGTTGCCTGCTGAAACGCAACGCAAGCAATTCCTCGAGTCGCTGGGTTACCAGGTGCTCAGGATCTGGGACAGCGAGGTCCTCAGCGACCCCCGCGCGGTACTGAAAAAGTTACTTTCCTGCCTGTAGTACCCGGCTTCGGCGCGCCGTACCGGTGACGACCCCGGGTCTCGCACCTCCATGCCAATGGGAGTAGTCTGCCCTCGTCCCCGCTCGCTGCTCACGGAGGTGCTCCAATGGAAGAGGAACGTGATTCCCCGGGTACCGGCACTGACAATCCATACACTCAGTACTACGTAGTAAAGAAGGGCGACACGCTGTCGAAGATCGCCAGGGAATACTACGGCGACGCCAATCTCTATCCACAGATCTTCGAAGCCAACCGCGACGTTCTCGAGGATCCGAACAAGATCCAGGTCGGACAAAAACTTCGTATTCCCTGATCGGACGTACCGTGGCGGGCGCCTCGCAAGAATTCCAACCGATGCATCGAGGAGTGGCACTCATGTACGCGAAGAGTTTCCGTAGCCTACTGTTACTGGCATTTGTGGCGTTGCTGGCCAGCGCCTGCACGAATTACAAGGAGCCGGCCCAGACCGCGATTTCGCAGGCAGAGACCGCGCTGGATGCGATCTCGGTGGACGCGCAGAAGTACCTGCCGGACAAGTACCAGGAAGTACAGGCCGCGATCGACGCCGCCAAGGCAGTTTTCTCCAAGGGCGATTACAAGAATGCGCTCGCCGCAGCCAAGGAGTTGCCCACCCAGGTTTCAACGCTCGCGACCGACGTAGCGGCCGCCAAGCAAGCCGCCATTGCGTCGCTGACCGACAGCTGGAATTCCATGAGCGCCGATCTGCCCAACATGGTCAATGCCATCCAGAGCCGTGTCGACACGCTTTCGAAGAGCAAGAAGCTGCCGAAGAATCTGGACCAGGCAAGCTTCGATGCGGCGAAGACCGGTCTCGACGATATGAAGAGCACCTGGAGCGCCGCGACTCAGTCCTTCAACTCCGGCAACGTCGAGGACGCCGTTGCGAAGGCCAAGCAGGTGCAGGAGAAAGGCACCGAAGTGATGGGTCTCCTCGGGATGAAGAGCGGAGCGACCTGAATCGCGGGCGACTGCGGACTGCTGGCGATTATCTGCCGGCAGGCTGCTGCGGGCGCGGCAGCTGCTGGCGATGGGTGCGAATCGTTTCCCGTAGCTCGCGGCGCTGCTCGGGGGTCAGGCGCTGCCAGCGCTCGCGCAACTGCTCACGCTGTTCGGGTGTGAGATCGCGAAAGCGTTGGAAGTTGTCCCGCAGCTTCTGCTGGTCCTCGGGGCTCAGCGACTGAAACTGCTGCCAGCGGTCGCGGATGCGATCGCGCTGCTCTGGTGTCAGCTCCTGCCAGCGACTGAAGCGCTGCTTCGCCTGCTTGCGCTGATCGGGCGACATCGTCAGCCATCGTTCGCTGCCACGCGCCAGCGCCTGCTGTCGGCCAGCAGGGAGACTCGCCCAGCTGTTCTCAAATTGCTTCAAGAGGCCCTGCTGCTCGTGTGACAGCGACGTCCACGGTAATGCCGTGGCACCCGGAGCACTGTCTTCGCCCGCCGCAGACACGCACGGTGCAGCGAGCGCCAGGAACGCAGTCAGGATCAATCCACGCACGCTGGTCCTCATCTTGGCGCTCATTTCGATTCCCCTTCGGGCACAGCTTTGTCGGCTGGCTTGCTCGGTTTCGGGGTATTGGTTTGCGTCGCATCCGCGCTGTTCAGATAGGCAATCCACGCCACGTCGTCGCTGTCGAGGCTGCCCAGGAACTCCAGAAAATCCGTGTCCACGGTCGCCGCAGCCTTTTCGTCGGCGGGCAGACGCAGCGGCACCAGCACAGCTGCCGCAAGAATCGAACCCAGGTACCACCTCGCGCGCTCCATACTTTCAACCGATATCGGGAGAGCCCTGGGTGGAGACCCACTCGTAGAAATCGAGGTTCTCGAGGAGCTCGAAATTTTCCCCGCCAGCGACGATTTCGAGATCGTCGAGCGACGGGGCGCCGGACGCCACTGGCGGTTGTGTCGCTTGGCCGTTCCACAGTACGACTGCCAGCACCGCTGCAGCGGCGAGCGCACCAGCGGGAACCCAGGTGCGCCACGCGAAGGGATGGCGCGCACGGCGTGCTTCCTCAACGGCTGCGAACCGCGCCTGCGTCAGGCGCGAACGAACCCGGCCATCGAGCCGTTGCGTGCTCTCTTCAAGCAGTTCCCGGGCGCGCTTCTCGAACGCTTCCTGTCCCCTATCGTCGCTTTTCATGACCAGAATTCTCCGAGCCGTTCGCGCAGAGCCTGCAGTGCGCGAAAGTAATGCGTTTTCACACTCCCTTCAGAACATCCCATTGCGACCGCGGTCGCGGCAACATCCAGCCCTTCGAGGGTTCGCAACAGGAATGCCTGCTGCTGCCGTTGGGGCAGATCCGCCACCGCCCCCTCCAGTGCATGGATCGTTTCATCGACCTGCAATCGCTCACCCGGGTCAAGCCCGCCACTTGGCGCCGTCTCGATCGGGTCGGGCAGCTCCTCGTCTTCGTGCCGTCGCGCCGGCAACCAGGCCATCACCCTGGATCGAACCGTGCGCCGCCGCTGGCAATCGCGAATGCGGTTATTGAGAATCCGGTAGAACAAGGGCGTCCACTCTGCAGTGGGCCGATCTGCATAGCGGCGCGCGAGCTGCAGCATGGAATCCTGGACGATGTCGAGAGCATCATCGACATCGCGTACGGCGATCTCGGCGACCTTGAAGGCGCGTCGCTCGATGCTTGCCAGGAATTGCTCCAGCTCGCGGGATTGATCCAGGACCGCCTCCTTCGGAGTGCGCGCCGGCTCCTGCGCAAGCAGTGCGGCGAGAGCGCTCGGCAGCGTAGCAGACGCGTTCGTCACGGTGACACAACTCCTCTGGCGTGGGTGCGCATGGGCGCGCGCCCGCATCGACGCAGCTCTGGGTAGCGGTTATAACGTCGCACCGACGCGCCGGTTGACTCCGCGGCGCAGAACATAAAACGGCCTGAATCATCGACTTGCGCACACGAGCGGCGAAACGATATGACGTTTTCATGAAAGGGCTTTTAGCCACTGCGCCCGCGACACCTAAGACTTTGATCGGGTTTGAATACTTGCCCTTCGCTCAAAAAATCACCAATGCAATGCGAGTGGCCTGCGGCACGCTCACTTAAGCGCTCCCGCCTCAACTCATGCACAGAGTTACCCACAGCTTTTGTGGACAACCCATTCGATCGAAGGCGCTCAGGACGCTCTGGTCATGCGACTGATCCTGCGCATCGCTCTCGATACGCCGCTGCGGCGCCTCTTCGACTACCTCGCGCCGGCGGATGTTGCCGGCGCGGATCTCATCCCCGGCAAGCGCATGCGCGTTCCATTCGGCCGCAGACGCCTGACCGGGATGTTGATGGAAGTTGCCGAGAGATCCACCGTAGCGCCGCATAAGCTCAAGCCCGCGCTCGAAATCCTGGACACGGAGCCGCTCCTCGATTCGAACCTGCTCGGATTTCTGGAGTGGGCGGCGGAGTACTACCACCATCCGATCGGCGAGGTCATTGCGGCGGCACTGCCCTTGTCGCTGCGCTCGGGCCGGCCGGCTGAACCTGTCGAGGAACGCTGGCAACTGACGGCCTCTGGGCGCAACTCCGGTCTCGCCGGACTCGGCAATCGCGCGCCGCGCCAGCGGGCAATTCTTGAAAGGCTGCAACCGCCGGTTGCGCTCACAGCACCGGAGCTTGCCGAGACGGGCCCCCGCTGGCGTGAAGCCTTGCGCCAGCTGGTGCGCAGGAACTGGGTGGAATCGATCGAAGTGCCACGTGACGGCGTCGCGGCGACCAGTTGCGTGGCCCGCGCCGGTCCATCGTTGACCGATGCGCAGACCCAGGTCGTCTCAGCCATCCTGCGTGCCCGCGAACGCTTCGGCGCCTGGCTGCTCGACGGAGTTACGGGCAGCGGCAAGACGGAGGTGTACCTGCGCGTCGTCGAAGACGTTCTTTCGCGTGGTCGCCAGGCATTGGTGCTGGTGCCCGAGATCGGGCTCACGCCACAGCTTGTGCGGCGTTTCGAGGAACGCTTCGACGCACCGCTCGCGCTGCTGCATTCCGGATTGAACGAAGGGGAGCGTCTCGAGGCCTGGCGCCGCGCACGGCGTGGCGAGGCTGTGATCCTGATCGGCACGCGCTCCGCGGTCTTTGCGCCACTCGCCCGACCGGGCGCGATCATCGTCGACGAGGAGCACGACGGCTCATACAAACAGCAGGAAGGCTTTCGCTATTCGGCCCGCGATCTCGCAGTGATGCGCGGCCGGCGCCAGGACATCCCGGTGATCCTGGGGTCCGCCACGCCGTCGCTCGAGTCGTTGCAGAACGCGCGTGAGCGACGCTACACGCGCTACGTGCTGCCAGACCGCCCCGGTGAAGCGCGTCATCCGCGCATGAATGTCATTGACCTGCGCCGGCATGCAGCCGAATCAGGCCTCGCTGGCCCCACCCTGCAGAGCATCAAGCGACACCTGGAATCTGCAGGCCAGGTGCTGATCTATCTGAACCGTCGCGGCTACGCGCCGACGCTGTTCTGCCCCGGCTGCGGCTGGATCGCACCCTGCACGCAGTGCGATGCACGGTTGACCGTGCATCTGCGCTCGCAGCGCCTGCGCTGCCATCACTGTGGCGCTGATCAGCCAATGCCACTCGGCTGCCCGCGTTGCGCGCACGAGATCAAGCCAGTAGGCCAGGGCACGGAGCGCGTGGAAGACCTGCTGCGCGACCAGTTCCCCGGCGTGTCGCTGGTGCGACTGGATCGCGACAGCGTGCGTCGCAAGGGCGAGATGCAGACGATCCTCGAGCGGGTCACGGCGGGTGAGGCGCGCATTCTGGTCGGCACGCAGATGCTCACGAAGGGCCACCATTTTCCGGACGTAACGCTGGTTGTGATCGTAAATGCAGACCAGGGACTGTTCAGTGCGGATTTCCGCGCGAGCGAACGTCTCGCACAAACCATAGTGCAGGTGGCAGGGCGCGCTGGCCGCGCGTCACGGCCAGGCGAGGTGCTCATTCAGACCGAGTTTCCCGAGCATCCACTGCTGGTGAACCTTCTGCAGAAAGGCTATGAAGGCTTTGCGGTGGCGGCGCTGGAAGAGCGCGCCGCCGCGCACTGGCCGCCGTATTCACGTCTCGCGTTGTTGCGCGCTGATGCACGCGAGCTGCAGGCCGCGATGCGTTTTCTCGAAGCCGCGGCCGGCGCCGCACAGCCCCTGCCGGGCGCCGTGCGCATTCTCGGTCCGGTGCCAGCGTCCATGGCACGCCGTGCCGGACGGCATCATGCGCAACTGCTGATCGAGAGCGATTCGCGCATTGTGCTGCAACGATTCCTGACTGACTGGATGGTGTCCGTCGAGGCGCTGCAAGGCGCGCAGCGCGTTCACTGGTCGCTCGATGTCGATCCGCAGGAACTGATGTGATCGGGTAGACTGGCGCGCTTCGTGAAGGACAGCTCTTGAAAGACCAGATCACCTCGCTGATCCGGCAGGCACTGGCCGCGATCCCTGCAGCGAACCTGCCCTCCGATGCGACCAACGCCGCGATCGAGCTCGATCGCACGCGCGACCCGGCACATGGCGACTTTGCGAGTAGCCTGGCGTTGCGGCTCGCGAAGGCTGCGAGGCGCAATCCGCGCGAGCTCGCCCAGGCCATTGTGGCTGCACTGCCCGCCTCCGATCTCATCGCCAAGGCGGAAGTGGCCGGAGCAGGGTTCATCAACTTTCATCTCGCGCCCGTTGCATACGCACGTGAGCTTGAACGCATGGCCGCAGAAGGCGAGCACTATGGTCGCTCCAACCTGGGCGCGGGCACCCGGGTACTGGTGGAGTTCGTGTCCTCCAATCCCACCGGGCCGTTGCATGTAGGGCACGGACGCCACGCAGCCTATGGCGCGACGCTTTCCAATCTCCTCGCGGCCACCGGTTTCTCCGTTCACCGTGAGTACTACGTGAACGATGCCGGGCGCCAGATGGATATCCTGGCGGCGAGTGTGTGGCTGCGTTACCTGGAATCGTGCGGGGAGCATTTCGAGTTTCCGAGCAACGGTTATCGCGGCGAATATCTCCTGCCGATTGCGCAGCAGCTCCTCGATGCCGAGCAGCGCCGCCTGCATCGCAAGGCCCAGGAAGTGTTCCGCGACCTGCCGCCCGACGCGCCCGCCGGCGATAAGGACGTGTACATCGACGCGGTGATCGCGCGCGCGCGTGAGCTTCTCGGTGCAGCCGGGTTGCGCCGGGTTCTCGACCTGGCCCTCGAAGAGATCCTGGACGACATCCGCGAGGACCTGGCCGAGTTCGGTGTGACCTTCGATGAATGGTTTTCAGAGCGTGGCCTTGCCGACAGCGGCGCCATCGATCGCGCGCTCGAGCGCCTCAAGGCGAGCGGGCACGTCTACTCGAAGGACGGTGCGCTGTGGTTCAAAGCGACCGATTACGGCGATGAAAAGGATCGCGTGGTAGAGCGCGAGAATGGCCAGCGGACCTACTTTGCTTCCGATATCGCTTACCACCTCTACAAACGTGAGCGCGGTTTCGAGCAGCTGATCGATGTTCTCGGCGCCGATCATCACGGCTACGTAACGCGTGTGCGCGCCGGGCTCAGCGCCATGGGGGAACCGGGCGATTGCCTGGAAGTACGGCTGATTCAGTTCGTGACCTTGTTCCGCGGCGCCGAGCGGGTGCAGATGTCGACGCGCTCCGGTGAGTTCGTCACGCTGCGCACGCTTCGCTCAGAGGTCGGCAATGATGCGGCGCGCCTTTTCTACGTGATGCGCGGCAATGACCAGCACCTGGATTTCGACCTGGAACTTGCCAAGTCACGCTCGAACGACAACCCCGTGTACTACATCCAGTACGCGCACGCGCGCGTCGCGAGCGTCATGAAGCAGTTGGCCGAGCGGGGCCTCGGCTACGATGCCACGTTGGCACGCCGGCATCTGGATCGGCTGAGCGCCGAACAGGAGACTGCGCTGCTCAAGACCATGAGCCGCTATCCCGAGGTCGTACAGCTCGCGGCAGTCAACCGCGCGCCGCATGCATTGGTCCACTACCTGCGCGACCTCGCCAACGATTTTCATACCTACTACAACGCGCACCAGTTCATCGTTGATGACCCGGAGTTGCGCAACGCGCGGCTGATGCTGGTCCAGGCCCTGCAGCAAGTGGTACGCAACGGGCTGGGGCTGCTCGGCGTGTCGGCGCCGGACTCGATGTGATGCACCATGTCGCGTGACTACAAGGTCAAGCGCGGCGCTGGCGTTGCGGGGGGTCTATCGGGCGGTGCGGGCCTGCTCCTGGGTCTGGCGATCGGCCTGGGGATAGCGGCCGCACTCTATATATATGACCGGCGCCCCGGGGCGCAGCCCTCCGCCAAACCAGAGGTCTCCGCACGAACGGACCGCAATACGCGCGCTTCGGCGGAGGAGGAACCCACTGAGGAGTCCGGGCACCAGTTCGACTTCTACCAGATGCTCCCCAAGTTCGAGGTAGTAGTGCCCGAGCGCGAGAAAGCCGAGGCTCCTGACGCCCGGCCGGCAGCTATCGAGCGACCGGGTGCGTACGTTTTGCAGGCAGGCTCATATCACAACTTCGCCGATGCCGACCGCGTGCGTGCCCAACTTGCGCTGTTAGGCGTCGAGTCGAAAGTCCAGCGTGTCTCCATCGACAACGACACCTGGCATCGGGTACGAATTGGCCCGATAGAGGACCTCAAGGAACTCAATCGGGCTCGCGAGCGTTTGCGGCAGGCGGATATCGAGGCGCTGGTGATCAGGGTCGGGGACTAGAAATAACGCCGCTGCGGGTAGCTCGTTTGTCGGCTCCTGAGCAGCAGGCTCGCGCTCAACACCAGCAGATCCAGCAGCAAGATTCCACCACCACCGTGGCCTCCGCCTGGAGAGCTGGGCGTTACGGGTGTCGTCGGTGTCTGTGGAATCGTGATGGCGACCGGGCAGGCGGCTCCTGCGAGGGGCGCAGCTGCCGCCGTGCTGGCACTGGCTGGTGTCACAGTGACATCTGCGAAGTCCTGCGCACCCTGGCTGTCCGTCACCGTGAATCGCAGGACGAAATCTCCGCTCGTCGGCGCTTGCACGGTCGCAACGCTCTGATCGGGATTGCTGATCGTCGGCGGCGGACCGCTCGAGGTCTGCACCGTCCAGGTAAACGAGGCGAGCGTGCGGTTGCAAGCCGCAGCACTCATCCGTCCGTCGAGCGAAATCATCTGGCCAGCAGCAACGCTGGCAGGGGCAACGATGAATGCGATTGGCCGTTGCGCTGCGCCGACGGCGGCGGTGGCGTCGAGCATTCCGGCACCGCAGGTTTGCGTCGTGCAGATGCATTCCGCGAGCTGCACATCACTGCTGCTTACCGGCACGTGGCAGACCGGAGGCGCGGGCACCGAATCCGAGGTGAGAGGGAATGGCGTCGCGGACTGCTTCAGTCGCGCGATTACGAGTGCCGGCGGCAAGCGTGCGTTGACGGCGTGCATCAACCCCGCGGCTCCCGCGACGATTGGCGCGGAGAAGCTCGTGCCCACGTTGAAGTTGATCTGGTCGGTGTAGGTCGGTCCGGCCGGAACCGTCGAACCCTGATCCGTCGTCGTGATGATCGAGAACAGGCAAGGCTGCCCCACTCCGGTATTGATGCAATTGCCCGCGGGCGCGCCAATCCCGGCGTCGAGCCCGAGACTGCTGAAGCCGACCTTGCTGCCAACCTGTCGCAGCCCGGTCACTGCCATCACGCCTGAGCAATTCGCGGGCGAATCGACGAACGTGCCGTCATTCCCCGCCGAGACAAACACTGTGACCCCGCGCCCGGCGAGCTCGGTGATGACATCCTGGTAGGCCTGCGAGCACGGTCCGTCGGCACCGAGGCTCATGTTGATGATGTTCGCCGGGTGCGGATTGTCGGGCACACCGCCCACAGACAGGCCAGCCGCCCAGCGCATGCCGGCGAGGATGTCGGAATCGAAGCCGCCACATTTGCCGAGCACGCGGACCGGCAGAATCCAGGCATTCCAGCTGATTCCGGCGATGCCAATTCCGTTGTTGGTGGCTGCGCCGATGATTCCCGCGACGCGCGTGCCGTGCCAGGAGCTGTCGCTTTGGTCACAACCGGCGAACTGTGCGTTCTGCAGGTCGGCCGAACTGACCCAGTCGCCTGGATCTGAAGGGTCTGCGTCTCGCCCGTTACCATCGTTCGCAACCAGGAAGCTCGTTGCGCTCTCGCCAGCGATGAAGTCATAACCGGCCAGAAGTTTCCCCGCCTGCTCGGCATGCCCCAGGTCCGGGTGATTGAAACGCACGCCGGTGTCGAGCACGGCGATGACCGTGCCTGCACTACCTGTCGTCGTATCCCAGGCTGTGCTGGCGCGAATCGCCGAAGGCTGTGCCGCCTGCAGGTACCACTGCGGCGCAAACAACGAGTCGCTCGGCACGAGGTGGGGCTTGCGTCGCCGGTCGGGCACTGCGTACTCGACGGAAGGATCGGCAGACAGCCGGTCCAGTGCCTGTTGCAGATCTGCGTTCGAAAGAGGTTGCTCCAGTCGCAACAGCTCGAGCCGCGGCGCGATCTGACCCACCCCCATGACGCGCATGCCGCTCAGTGCCGGAACCGATTGCACCGCGGCAACACGCGGCTCACCCGGATTGGTCGCTATGGTCGTGTCGGCGCGCCATTTGACGATGATGCGATCTGTCGCAACCGCGGCACTTGACGAGGCATGAGAGAACCTGCCGTTGAATTCGGCGGACTGGGCCGCCGCGACGCCGGTCAGAAAAAGTGCACCCAAGAGCAAGGGAATCCTCAATTTCACGCAGTTTCTCCCGGCCAATGCACTCATCTTGATCATCAATTGATGCTCAGGCCGCAAGCTGGTTCACAGTGCCCACGCAAAGCATTGTCAAGCCACCAGCCGGTGGCTCTTGTCGCTACTCAGAGACGTCGATGCGGATCAGCCCGGATTCGACCCAGCTGCGAATCAGGCTGGCGGCATACCGTGGCGCTTCGGCTGCTCCGAGTCGTTCAGACAACTGCAGGCAAAGCTCCCCAAAAGTTCTGCCGTTCTGCAGCGACTCGATCGCTGCGGCCTCCAACGGATCAACGGAGCGAAAAAAGATCTGCAACTCCTGACGCCAAAGCAGCCAGCAGCACGGCGCTGCCTCGCATTGCGCTCGCGGTGGCGGGCGGCCCTCCTGGATCGCCTTCCAGATCTGGGGCGCATTCCAGCTGAGTCGAACGCAACGCAACGACGGATGTGCGATGAGTTCCAGATCGGCCCATTCTTCCGGTGCGCGCCGGCTGAGCTCGTCGACCGTCAGGACGATCGCGTCCGCGGCGTCGAACGCTTCACTCATCGCCCATTCGAACGTGGCGAGATCCGCAAGCACGGGTGCCTCACCGTAGGTTGCATCTTCGCGCAGGAACTCGCCGAGTCGATCGCCATACCAGCGAAGTGAACGGTGGCGGGACTCGTGTCCGTCGATGTAACGGCGCGCGAGCCGGTGAAATTCACTCGCGTCCATGAACTTCGCCAGGACCGGAAAGTTGCTTTCGAGCCCCTCACTCAGCCTGGCGCGATAGGCATCCGCATAGATGGCGAGGCGTGTACTGGCCGGAACTCGGGTGGTGCCGTGAACGTGCTGACGCACCTCGACAGCACCATGCAGCACGAAGTCCTGCAGCGCGCGCTGTAATGCCACGAGTGTTGTGCTCACGCGGCCCGCGACAACGTTCGACGAGACAGCGAACGGGCCGTCTCCACCTCTGTGAGGAGCTCCGCGAGCGGCGGTATCGCCGCATCGCGCTCGATGGAGGTGCATACCGCGCCGAAACGACTGATGGCCGCAACATACAGGTCCCAGACCGGCGCGGCCACGGCACGATCGTGCGTGTCGATGAGGTACGCACCGTGATCGTCGTGTCCTGCGAGGTGAATCTGCTGCACCCGTTCGGCAGGAATCGCGTCGAGATACACGAGCGGATCGAATTCGTGGTTGACGCCGCTGACGTAGACATTGTTGACGTCGAGCAGGATGAGGCAGTCGGCCCGCTCCGCGACGGCCCGCAGGAACTCCCACTCCGCCAGCGTTGAAGCGCTAAAGCTCAAGTAGCTGGAAACATTTTCGAGCACCAGACGGCGGCCGAGAATGTCTTGCACGATGCCGACCCGTTCGATCACGTGCTGCAGCGTCTCCTCCGTGTATGGCAATGGCAGCAGGTCGTGAGTGTTGCGGCCTGCAACTCCCGTCCAGCACAGATGATCTGAAATCCATGCGGGCTCGAAACGTGCCGCTAGTGCTCGAACCTCCCTGATGTAGTCGCGATCGAGCTCATCCGTGCTACCGATGGAAAGGGCGACACCATGCATGGCGATCGGCAACTGCTCGCGAATGCGAGCGAGGTAGTGCAGGGGCTTGCCGCCGGGCACCAGGTAGTTATCGGTCAGGATCTCGACCCAGTCGATGCCTGCTCGATCATTGACCACAGCTTCGTAGTGCTGAGTACGCAGCCCGAGACCGAAACCGAGAGACGGATGCGTAAGCGCCGACATCGATCAGGGCTTGGCCGCCTGCTCGTTCTCGATCTTGGCCTTGGCGGCATCGCATTCGGCCTTGGTCATTTCCAGCCAGCCGTGCCCCGCACAGCTGTTCGTCCCCTTGCAGGAATTCTCGGCAGACGCGCACGCCGAAGTGCCCTTGCAACTGTTGACGCCTTCGCACTTCACCTTGCCTTCCTCTGCCGAGGCAGTGCTGATGGCGCCCGCGGAAAACATGATCGCTGCCGCGGTGGCCAGGGCTGCCTGCGAAACTTTTCTTGCGCTCATTGACTTAAGGGCTCCCGGGTTGATTTGAGTTGAGGGACGGTCACGATAATCGACGTTCCTGCGGGTAGACCGGCGCGGGCAGTAATTGTTTCCCGGATTGTACCGGCCCGGGATCCGGCCCGGCTTGGATTTCACCAGCACCCTGCGGCACACTGCGCGCGCTCCGCTTCAAACAAGGATCCTGCCCGGCAGGCGAAGAATCACGCGTCCGAATTGTGGCGCAACCGGAGAGTACGAATGACCGTTCATGATTGCGTGCGCGCGCTGGTGGGCGTGTTACTGATCTCGCTGTGCGCGAACAGCTCCGTTGCGGCGGACGTGGCACCTGAACTCCCCCCTGGCACGTATATCCCGGACGCCGCACGCCCGGGAGCGGGTTTCGAAGTGGAGAAGGCCACGCAGGCGTACCTCGCGATGCTGAGCCCGGAGCAACGGGCCCGGTCCGATGCCTACTTCGAGGGCGGCTACTGGCTGCAGCTCTGGCAGTTCCTCTACACGATTGCTGTGCTGGCGCTCGTGTTGTGGCGAAGGTGGGCGGTGAAGCTCAAGAATTGGGCTGGCCGCATCAGCAAGGTTCCAGCGGTGCAGACCGCGTTCTACGCGCTCATGTATGTCCCGATGATCTGGGCCTTGACGCTGCCGCTCACCTGGTACAGCAATTTCGTTCGCGAACATCAGTACGGGATGTCGAATCAGGATTTCGGTGCCTGGTTGTGGGACGAGATCAAGGGAATGTTCATGCTCACGATGGCCGCAATCATTGTCCTGGTGGCGATTTATGCATTCGTGCGCCGAGCTGGTCGGCGCTCCTGGCTGTGGGCGTCAGGCTTCATGTGCGTGTTCCTGATGTTCGTGTTCCTGATCACGCCGGTGTTCGTTTCCCCGCTCTTCAACGAATACAAGCCGCTCGAAGAGGGCCCAACGCGCAGCGCCGTGCTCTCGCTGGCGCGCGCCAACCAGGTTCCGGTCGATAACGTCAAGTCGTTCAATGAGTCCAAGCAGACCAAGCGCGTGAGCGCCAATGTCAGCGGCCTGTTTGGCACGACGCAGGTCAGCCTGAATGACAATCTTCTGAATCGCACGTCACTGCCCGAGATCAAGGCGGTCCTCGGTCACGAGATAGGCCACTATGTCTTGCATCACTCAGTGCTCGGCGTCGTCTTCTACACGCTGCTGTTTGGGCTCGGCTTCCTGATACTCGATCACGCATTCGAGCGCATGCTGCTGCGCTGGGGAAAGCGTCTTGGCATCGACGGCAGAGGCGACATGGCCGGATTACCCTTCGCGATCGGCGTGCTGACTGTCTATCTCTTCATCGCCACCCCGGTCATCAACCGATACGTCTACACCTTCGAGTCGGAGGCGGACCTGTTCGGGCTCAACGCCTCCCGCGAACCCTATGGTTTCGCAACGGCTGCCATGCGCCTCGGCGCGTATCGAAAGCTCGAGCCATCAAAGCTCGAGGAGCTGCTGCTCTATGATCACCCGAGCGGGCGTGCGCGTGTTGAAATGGCGATGCAGTGGCTCAAGGAGAATCAGGCGCTGTTCGAGGGGCAGCCCGCCAGATAGACAGTGGCAGTGTTACCAGGGCCGAGGCGCGCTCGGAACTCGCCACTCGATCTCGACTGGATCGCCGACGTGCAGCGACTCTCCATCGCCTTTGACTACGATCGCGTTCATGCCGAAGGCGACCCCGCTGAGAGATGCGAGCCACCGGTACTGTTTGAGGGCCCGCAGCGGCTCCTCGCCGTCACGCTGTCCCGTGCTCTGGTCTGTGGTGGTCACGATGCAGCGCGTACATGGCTTCACAAACCGTAGCTCGACATCACCAATGCGAACTCGATCGATCTCATCCTCTGCGTACGGGTCCAGGCCCCGCAGCACCAGGTTTGACCTGAAGCGCGACATTGGCAGCGGACGTTCGAGCCGCGCGTTCAGATCCTGAAGCGAAGCCTCGTTCGTCACCAGTAGTGCGTAGGCATCCGCGAAGCGCACGGATGCGTGATCCGTACCGGTGAACTCCGGGGCGCTCGTGCGCTCATCGCCGGGGAGCGAGCGGACCAACTGTCCTCGCTTACTCGTGACAGAGGCGAGCCAGTCACGGGTGTCGACACCACTCACCTGAGCGAGACAGCGATCGCCCCACACGGTGACTTCGCGACGCGGCCCGTCGGCCTGCACGGGGCAGCGCAATTCGGGATGTCCTTGAGAGCGCAGTCTGAGCTCGCCCGCAGCAACCTCGGCATCGATGCGCGCCAGGCCCGGGCATTCGCGCTGCGTGATGAAGCGACCCGTCTCGGATACGAACATCCAGTGGCGATCCCAAGCGAGGCCGGTGCGGGTCAACGCCTGTGCCGTGTGGGTGACGCCCCGGCAACCCTTCACGGGATAGGTGTGCAGCACCGCGATGCGAGCGTGAGGCACCGTGTGTTCCGTGGCTTAGTCCTCGGTGATGTTGCGGAAATCGACACCGAGCGAACGGAGCTTGCGGTACAGGTGAGTCCTTTCCATGCCGACACGCTTGGCGAGCTGACCCACTTTGCCGTTGCAGATCAGCAGCTGCTGTTGCAGGTAAGCGCGCTCGAATTGCTCGCGGGCCTCGCGCAGCGGCAGCGCAAGCAGGTCCTGCTTGACCAGGGGCTCGTTCACCGGAAGCTGAGTCGCGAGCTCGCGCTCAATCTCCTCCAGACCGATTTCTTCCTGACCCTTCAGGATCAACAGTCGTTGCACCAGGTTCTTGAGCTCGTGGATGTTGCCGGGCCACGGGTAGTTGCGCAGCCGGTTCTGTGCCGCGACGCTGAAGCGGCGAAACGGCAAGCTGGCATCATCGACAAAGCGGTCCACGTAATAGCGCAGCAGCTCCGGCACGTCCTCCGCATATTCGCGCAGCGGCGGCACACGCAGCGTCACCACGTTGAGGTGTGACAACAGGTCGCGGCGGAATGGCTCCGAGGGACCGCGGGTCTCGAATCCGGGCTGCGCCGAAGTCAGGAAGCGCACCTTCATGGCTCGCGGCGTGCTGCCACCCACGCGCGTATAACTGCCGCTCTCGACATCGGCGAGAATCGTGCGCTGGACCGCGGGCGAGAGATCCTCGAGCCCATTGATATAGAGAGTCCCGCCCTCCGCCTGCTCGTACAGTCCAGCCTCGATCGAACCGGCCGACTCGCGCCCGCGCAGGACTGCTGCCGCCGAGTCCTCAGTGAGGCCGCCGGCGACCGTGACTACGAACGGCTGGCTGCTGCGAGCACTGAGTGAATGAATGTAGCGCGCGAAGGCCTCACGCCCAGTGCCTGATTCACCCAGCAGCACAATCGGCGCATCGTGCGGCGCCACCTGCTGGACCTGTTCACGTATGAGCTGCATGGCACGACTTCGACCTACGGGCGCAATCGGCGGCGGCAGCAGACTACGCGAGCCCTGGCGCTTCTGGCGGCCGGCATCGAGCGCCCGCTCTACTGTGCGCAGCAGCTTGGCGAGCGACAGCGGCTTTTCAACGAAATCGAATGCACCGAGGCGCGTCGCCTCCACGGCGGTTTCCACTGTGCCATGTCCGGACATCATCACGACCGGGCACTCAACCATCGTCGGGCCACGCGACCACTCGCGCAGCAGTGTGATTCCGTCCGTGTCCGGCATCCAGATGTCGAGCAGCACCAGGTCAGGGCTCTGACGCGCCCTCGAGGCACGCGCCTGTACCGCGTCGGCGGCGACGTCAACTTCGTAGCCCTCCTCCGAGAGGATCTCGCGCAGGAGACTGCGAATGTCAGCTTCGTCATCGACGATCAGAATGCGCGGTGAAGTCATGCGCGCTCCCTCCTCATTTCGCTTTTACGTGGGTCGCGAGGCAACACCCCGACGCGGGCGCGGTCGTCGGCAGGCAGCGTCACGCGCACGCGTGCTCCCCCGCTGCGCCGGTTCTCGGCTTCAATGCGCCCGCCGTGCTCTTCGACGATCTTCTTGACGATGGCGAGCCCAAGTCCGGTGCCCTTGGGCTTGCTGGTCACGTACGGGTCGAACACCTGGCCAATGATATCGGGTGCGAAGCCCGGACCGTTGTCTGCAACATCGATTTGGATCAGTGGCCCCGCCGGTGAGGCCTCGCGATGCGTGCTGATCTCGATCTGGGCAGCTTCGCGGTTTTCGAGGGCTTCCATCGAGTTGGTGATGAGATTGTTGAGAATCTGCCGCACGCGACCGCGATCCGCTTGCAGCTCGGGGAGTTCACGGTCCAGGTCGAGTTTGATCTGCACCTGGCTATCCTGCGCTCGGTAAAGGTCGATCACTTCCTGCACCAGCTGATTGAGATCGAACGACGCCAGTGTCATCTCCGGAGCCCGCGCGTATTCGCTGAAGGCGTTGACCATCTGCTTCATGGCTTCGACCTGCTGGACGATCGTGTGGGTGGCGCGCTCCAGGACGCGCGCGTCCTGTTCCACCATGCTGCCGAGGAAGCGCCGCTGCATACGCTCCGCCGAGAGCTGGATCGGAGTGAGCGGGTTCTTGATCTCATGGGCCAGACGTCGCGCCACTTCGCCCCATGCAGCATCGCGCTGGGCCTGCAGCATGACCGTGATGTCGTCGAACACCACCACGTAGCCGCCCGGCATTCCTTCTTCACCCGGCAACGCGGTGCAGGCGCACATCAGAACGCGCCGGCCACCCTCACCACGTAGTTCCAGCTGTTCTCGCCAGTCGGTCTGGCCCTGATCGAAGTGTCTTTGCAGCGCGGCCATGAACTGCGTGAGCAGATTGTCGCTGCCGGAGAGCTCGGCGAGTGTCTTGCCGGCCGACGCCTCGAGATCGGTCCCCAGAATGCTGCTCGCAGCCTGGTTCGCTACTCGAATCTTCATGTCTGCCTCGAGAGACACAACACCCGTCGACAAGCGTGCGAGGATGACCGCCAGGTTCGCGCGTTCGCTCTCTACGGCCTGCTGGCTGCGACGCGCCTCCTCACGGGCGCGCGCCAGTCGCTTCGTCATGTCATTGAACGAATGGACCAGGAATCCCATCTCGTCACGCGATGACAGAGGCAGGCGCGTGTCGAAGTCGCCTTTCCCCACCGCACGCGTGCCGGCGGCCAGGTCCTGTATTGGCTTGACCAGTCGCTGTGCCGAGAAGAACGCCCCATACACCGCGGCCAGGAGCGAGAGCAGCAGCACCAGGGTCAGCGTGAGGCGGAAGCTGTATTTCAAGGGCTCGCGCAAATAGGAGAGCTCTCCATACTGCGTGTGCGCTCGTTGCACGGTGTCGGCGAGCGCGCCAAGGCGCTCGGGCACTGGAAACACGGCAAGCAGTACCCGCGGCTCGTCCGCTGGTAAGTACGAGGCAAGCGGCGCCGCAGTACGAATGATGTAACCGCCGCCCGGCACGGGCTCGAGACTGACGAACGGCCGGCCCTGCCGAACCTGCAGCATCGCTTCTTCGGACGGCCGCTGAGGGATGGTCTCCGCGGGACGATCTGTGCTCGTGCCGATGATGCGCCCGTGCTGTCCGAGCAGCGTGACCTCGAGAGCACCGTTCGACCGACGGGCCAGGTCGAGGCTCTGCACCAAGTCACGTTCCGGTGTTCCAGCCAGCTGCTGCGCCAGCGCCTCCGTGGCGTCGAGGTACTCGCGACGGTTCAGATCGAGCACCGCGCGACTCAGCATCAGGGCCTCGTTCAGGCCTTGCTTCACCTCGACGTCGAACCAGCTGTCGATGCCGCGGTTGAGGAACTCGAGCGCAAAGCCATAAACGATCAACAAGGGCGGAATCACCAGCGCGCCGAAGATCGTCACGGTACGCAGCTTGAGCCGCGATCCGATGACGTGGCGGCGGTAATCGCGCACCAGCTGAGCGAGTTTCGCCGTCAGCAGGACCAGCAGGACTACGACTCCAACGGCGTTGATCAACAGAATCCACGGATGGAGCCGTCCGAACTGCGCGGAGTTCTGTGCGGTCTTGGCCAGCAGGAACAGCGCCACCAGCCACAGCGCTACCGCGAGCCCGCCCAGGGCATAGCCGCCGTACTTCCTTATTGCAGCAACGGCCATGTGTACCACTCGCTGACCCGATGGTATTCGTCGGTCCAGAACATGAGAACGCGCAGCGTCTCGGGCATATCTCCAAAGTTGAGTGTCACGCGCAGGCTGAACTCGTGACGTGAGCCCCGCCGAATCAACGATTCATCGAGCACTGGCAGGCCGCTGATGCGGGCCAGGTGCTCGATCGCGGAGTCCAGATCAGGGTATGAGGACAGCTCGCCGCTGTTGAGGTTGCGCACCACGTATCGGTCGCTGACCGCCTGATACTGAAGCTGATATTCCTGCCGCAGGGATGCGACGCCTTCGTCGAGCCAGTAGTGACGGGCGCGGGAGACTTCCAGCTCCAGCACCAGCGTGAGAGGCACACCATCGGTGAGTGCCGTGCGTACCCGGTCGCTCAACGGCAGCTGCAGACGTGCATTAAGCAGATAAACGCCATCGACGACTTGCACGTAAGCGGTACGAACGCCGAGCTGAGGCGCTGCTTCGGCCCACGCATTACCGACATCCATTACGGGCAAGGACACTGCGACCAACGCGAGCCAGGAAACCTCCAGCTCGCGAGCGGGTAAAGCGCAGAAAAGGCTTGCACCAAGCTGTCATCCGCAACCTACCGCCGCTGGGGCCGCTGCGTGTAAGCGGTATGCGATCAAGCAGACAAGCTCACGGCGGGACTCCGGTGCGGCGCTTTTCCATGCAAGCATAATAGAAGCCGTCCATACCCGCTTCTCCCGGCAGGATCTGGATGCCAGCATTGCCTGCCATGCGCACTCCCGCTGGGCCGAAGCTCACTGGAATGGGGATGGAAGTCGCCCGTGGTTCGCCATCAAGGAACGTCGTAACTACCTGCTCATTCTCCGCCCGCAGGACCGAGCAGGTTGCATACAACAAGCGCCCGCCGTCGCCCAACAACGGCCACAACGCGCGCAGCAGTCGCAACTGTTCGCGGCGCAGGGGCTCGATATCCGAAGCTCGGCGCAGGAGTTTCACGTCCGGATGACGCCGGATCACGCCAGTCGCAGTGCAGGGTGCGTCGAGCAGAATGCGCTCGAACGGGCGGCCATCCCACCAAGTAGCGGTTTCGGCGGCATCGCCAGCGATGACGGTCGCCGTAAGGTCCAGCCGTCGTAGATTCTGTTCGAGCTGAGAGAGCCGCTCCGTCGAGCGATCGATCGCGACGAGATCCAGATCCGCGCGCTCCAGGAGATGACAAGTCTTTCCGCCCGGCGCTGCACAGGCATCGAGGACACGCATTGACCCGCTCGCCTCGAGAAGGTCCGCGGCAAGCTGCGCGGCGGCATCCTGGACCGAGACCGCGCCGGTTTCGAATCCCGGCAATGTCGCCACGGGCAGCGGAGCGTCGAGCAGCACCGCGTCGGTCGCATCGCTGCTTGCCTGCGCCCCGATCGACTCCGCTTTCAGTGCCTGCATGTAGGCGCTACGCGTCGCTCGCCGTCGATTGACTCGCAGCCACATGGGGGGCGGCTGATTATTCGCCTCCAGCATCATCTCCCAGTGGTCGGGCCAATCGCGGCGTAGCAACTCGATCATCCAGGCGGGATGTGCATAGCGGGCTGGAGGAGGCAGCGCCGCGATCGCCGTGAGTTGCTGCTGTTCACGCAGGAAGCGCCGCAGAATCGCGTTCACCAGACCGGTAGCGCGCGGCTCGCCGAGCTTGCGCGCCGCTTCGACAGCCTGATCGACGATGGCGTGCGCAGGATGATTCGAAAAGGCCAGCTGATGCAGCGCTACGATGAGCAACCCTCGCAGCTGGGGCCTCTGCTTTGCGCCCGGCTCGAGCATTTGTGAAAGCCAATGGCCGAGGCGCGGATACCACCGCACGCTTCCATACGCGAGCGCCTGCACGGCCGCGGCATCAGCAGGATCCGCGATCGCGGCGGCCTGTATGTCGAGCGCGTGGTCGAGCGATTCGCCGTTCGCAGATACACCCGCCACGACACGGGCAGCTGCCGCGAGCCTCTCGGCAGTGCTCAGCTTGTGAGCGTTTGCGGCTCGATCCTGCGCCATGGCGAGAGTCCAGATCCCGCTAGCCCAATGCATCGCCCTGCAGGCCGTGGCCATGCAGGAACTCATGCGCCGGCAGCGGCTTGCGACCAGGCAATTGGACGACGTCGAGCGCCAGAGCTCCTTCGCCACACGCCACGACAATGGTTGGTACATCAGATGCCAGCACCGTCCCGGGACGGACAGCGCAAGGTAGCGGTACGACATGCGCTGTCCAGATACGAAGCTTCTGGCCGCGCCAGATGGTTTCGGCAATCGGCCAAGGATCGAATGCACGCACCTGGCGCTCGATCTGTGCGGCCGCATGTGACCAATCGATGAGCGCTTCGCTCTTCTCAATTCTCGCCGCATACGTGGCCGGACCAGTCTGTGGTTGTGTCACCGCAGTGCCGGCGCTCACTGCGTCGAGCACCTCGAGCAGCGCCCCGGCACCGAGCCTCGCGAGGCGCTCGTGCAGACTCGCAGACGTTTCCTGCGGCTCGATGCGAACCGACCGGCGCGCGTAAACCGGCCCGGTATCCAGAGTGCGCTCCATGTGCATGATCGAAACTCCACTCTCGGCATCACCGGCGAGCAGTGCGCGCTGGATCGGCGCCGCACCCCGCCAGCGTGGCAGGAGGGAAGCATGAATGTTGATGCAGCCATGGCGCGGCAACCGCAGGATTTCGTCCGGCAGCAACAAACCGTACGCGGCCACAACGATCACATCCGGAGCCTGCGCTGCAAGCGCCGAGACTGCGTCCGGGTTCCTGAGTGTCTGCGGCTTCGAAACTGAAATGCCGAGACGGCGTGCGGCGGCGCTTACCGCGCTCTCGCTCAATTGCCGGCCGCGTCCTGCAGGCGTATCAGGTCGTGTGGTTACGCCGACCACGCGATGTCGGCTGTGCGACAGTGCCTCCAGAGCCGGTACGGAGAACTGCGGCGTGCCCGCGAATACCACGCGAAGGGAATCGCTCACGTGGGTTGAGAATGGACGGCCTCAGATGGCCGGCACGCGCGGTCGCGATTCGTTTGGAGCGCCGGAGGCGCGCTGCTTGCGATCCTTCTCGAGCTTCTTGCGGATGCGCTGGCGCTTGAGTTCCGAGAGATAGTCGACGAAGAGCTTGCCGTCGAGATGATCGATCTCGTGCTGGATGCACACCGCGAGCAAATCATCCGCCTCGAGTTCGAAGGATTGACCCTCAACGTCTTGCGCCCTCACCCGGATGCGCGCGGCTCGCTCGACCTCATCAAAGATCCCGGGAACTGACAGACAGCCTTCCTCGCGAACCGCGACTCCCTCCCGGCTGAGGATCTCGGGATTGATGAGCACCTGGGGCTGGTCATGGGTCTCTGACACGTCGGCCACCAGCATGCGCTGGTGAACATTGACCTGGGTGGCCGCAAGACCGACGCCCGGCGCGGCGTACATCGTTTCAAGCATGTCGGCGGCCAGTTGCCGCAGTGCGGCATTGAACGTGGTAACCGGCTGTGCCTGGGTACGCAGGCGGGGGTCGGGGTACTCGAGGATTGTCAGTCGGGACATGGGCAGACCCTGGGAGTTATCCGGTAACTACTCGGCAAATGCCGCTCACGCGGCGGTGAGGTCCTGAGATAGGGTCGAATCATGTGACCCAATGGGGGCGGAAAATGTCAAAAGTGCGACCGAATTCTTAAACCAATCTCTCAGCATTGCGACGCTAGATCGTTGAGATTATAACAGCGAGGCCTTTTTTGGCCGCACCCCTCTTCGAAGGAGCTTTGGGATGGAGCTGACGCTTTGGCAGACCTCTCGGACCCTGCGTGCGCGGGCGATCCACCTGACCCTGTTGACCGGGCTGATCGTCGGCTGTTCCGGCTCCGGGCCGAAAAAGGAGGCAGCTGAGCCGCCGCCACCACCACCGGCCGAGTCACCAGCCGCCACCACGATGCCGGCCCCCTCGCCGGCGCCCAGCAGCTCCATGCCGGCGGCTGAAACGGTACCAATGGCGTCCGAGCAATCGGGCGGCCCGGTGCTGGCCGCCAACGCCCCCAAGACCTACACGGTCCAGAAGGGTGACACGCTTTGGGACATCTCCTCGACGTTCCTGCGCGACCCGTGGCTCTGGCCCGAGATCTGGCAGGTCAATCCTCAGGTTGAGAACCCACACCTTATATACCCGGGCGATACGCTGACCCTCGCGTACGGCGCCGGCGGAACACCGGAACTGCGCCTGGAGCGCGGAGCCGCGAACCGCTTGAGCCCTCGCGTGCGTAGCGAACCGCTCGAGGGCGCCATCACGGCTATTCCCTACGACATCGTCGCCGCGTTCATGTCAAAGCCGACTGTGCTGGAGAAAGGCGAGATCAAGAAGCTGCCGTATGTCGTTTCCACGCGAGAGCAGCACCTGGTTGCTGCGACAGGTAACACGATCTACGCGCGCGGCTCGCTAGAAGGCGAGGCCGGATCGCGCTACAACGTCATGCATGTTGGCGACCCTCTGATCGATCCGGAAGACAACAAGCTAGTCGGTTACCAGGGCATCTACACGGGCGCAGCTCGCATGGTTGAGCAAGGTGATCCCTCGAGCCTGCTGCTGACCGAATCTGCGCGCGAGACCCTCGACGGCGACCTCGTGATCCCCGGGACGTTCGACACGCCGCTCGACTTCATTCCACACGCGCCCGCGGTGGAGGTGGACGGACAGGTCATCTCCATCGTCAACGGGCTGTACATGGCGGGAAAGTACCAGGTAGTAGTCATCAACCGGGGCAGCAGCCACGGTCTCGAGCCGGGTCATGTTCTCGCCATCTACCACAAGGGCGCAAAGGTCAAGGACCCGAAGGCGCGTGGGGTGAGCATGTCAGGGGGGATCGGCGGCAGCGTGCAATTGCCAGACTGGAAAGCTGGGACGTTCATGGTCTTCAAGACCTTCGACCGGATCAGCTACGGCCTGGTCATGGAATCGGAAGTTCCGATCAGCACCTTCGATCGCGTACAGAGACCCTAGTCGTACCGGGGAATCTGCTGGCAGATTTCCAGGCTGAAGCAATTGTGCCGGCGACACGGATGTCGCCCAGAATGGCTCCATGGAGATGGAAGCAGAGGAATTACGTGCCTGGGCCACCCTGCTCAGGATTTCCAGTCTCACCTATGAGCGCGTCGCACACGCGCTGCAATCGGTTGTCAGCGTCGCAGAGCTGGTGCGCGCAGCCGCGCAACGTCCGGAGTTGCTCGACCTGACGGAACACGCCTGTAAACAACTTCGCTCCCTCGATCCGAGACTTCTCGATGCCGATCTCGCCTGGCTCAACGGGCCGGATCGGCACCTCATTGCGCTAACCTCACCGCATGTATCCGCCGCTGCTCGCTCAGGCCGGTGGCGCGCCGCCGGCTCTGTATGTGCTGGGCTTGTCGCAGGTGCTGGCGACTCCCCAGCTCGCGATCGTAGGAAGCCGCAATCCGACCGCGAGCGGGCGCGAAACAGCGTTTGATTTTGCTGCGCACCTGGCGAGCTGCGGGCTCACGATCACGAGCGGACTCGCCGAAGGAATCGACGCGGCCGGACATCGCGGCGCATTGTCCGCCGGCGGAATCAGCATCGCGGTCTGCGGAACCGGTCTTGATGTCACATACCCGGAACACCACGTGGAGCTGGCCAGATCGATCGCCGCGCACGGCGCGCTGGTCTCGGAATTCCCACCGGGCACTCGCCCGCGCCGCGAATACTTCCCGCAGCGCAATCGGATCATCAGCGGCCTCAGCCTGGGAACGCTGGTAGTGGAGGCTGCTCGGCAGAGCGGCTCGCTGATCACTGCGCGCAACGCAACCGAGCAAGGCCGCGAGGTATTTGCCATTCCCGGATCGATTCACAACCCCATGTCACACGGCTGTCATCGCCTGATTCGCGACGGCGCCAAGCTGGTGGAAACTGCGGAAGACATTCTCTCGGAACTGCATTGGCCCGCGGCGGCGACTGTCGCGGCAACGCACGCAGCAGCCGACAAAAAAGAAAACGGCAGCGCACCTGGATTGGACAAAGAATACGAAATCCTGTTAGATGCGCTCGGCTTCGATGCCTTGGGGCCGGATGCCCTGATCGAGCGCAGCGGCCTCAAGCCCGAAGCAGTCGCTTCGATGCTGCTCATCCTCGAGCTCAGGGGGCTGGTCGAAGCCCGTCCCGGCGGCCGCTACTGCCGAAGTCCTACCAGGCGGTGAAATGAAAGAAGGCGTCCTCGACATCCTCATCTATCTCTTCGAAAACTACTTGGACGAAGCGGAACCCTGCCCGCGACCGGATCGTACGCTGCTCATGGAGGAACTGGAGCATGCGGGCTTCGAGGGTGCCGATGTCAACCGGGCACTGCAGTGGCTCGATGGTCTGCGAGAAACTCCGGGTTCTGAATCAGAGCGTGCCACAGCACGCGCGATCCGCGTATTCAGCGCCTTCGAGCAGCTGCGCCTCGACACTGACTGTCGTGGCTACCTCATGCATCTGGGACAGATTGGCATACTGTCGGCCGGACAACGCGAGCTGGTGATCGACCGGCTCATGGCTCTCGATGCGGACGATATCGATATCGAAAAGGTGAAGTGGGTCGTGCTCATGGTGCTGTTCAGTCAGCCCGGGCAGGAACAGGCCTATGCACGCATGGAAGATCTGGTGTTCGAGGAGCGCACTGACGCGATTCACTGAACCATGAGGCGCCCTGATCGCCTGCTATATATCTCACCGCGGCCGGCTCCGCGGTTTCATTTTTTTGACGGACTGCGAAGTTTCGCGAGCTCATGACGGCAAACCTGGTCATCGTGGAATCGCCCGCCAAGGCGAAGACCATCAAGAAATATCTCGGCAAGGACTTCGAGGTGCTGGCCTCATACGGCCATGTACGCGACCTCGTTCCCAAGGAAGGCGCCGTCGATCCCGAGCACAACTTCCGCATGCAGTATCAGCTCATCGAGCGCAACGAGCGGCACGTGAATGCCATCGCGCGCGCGCTGCGCAAGGCTAAGGCTCTTTACCTGGCGACGGATCCGGACCGCGAGGGTGAGGCGATCGCCTGGCACCTTTACGAGATCCTGCGCGAGCGCGGCGATCTCGACGACAAGAAAGTGCACCGCGTCGCGTTCTACGAGATCACGCGCAACGGCATTCGCGCGGCAATCGGTGCGCCGCGTGAGTTGTCGCAAGACCTGGTCAACGCTCAGCAGGCGCGCCGGGCGCTGGACTACCTGGTGGGATTCAATCTTTCGCCGCTCCTGTGGAAGAAAGTCCGGCGCGGACTGTCGGCAGGACGTGTGCAAAGTCCGGCGCTGCGACTGATCTGCGAGCGCGAGGAAGAGATCGTCGCCTTCAAAGCGCGCGAATACTGGACCATCGATGCGCTCGGCGAACACAGCACGCAGCAGCTTCCCCTCAAACTCGTCGAGTACGCGGGCCAGAAAGTCGAGCAGTTCTCGTTCCAGAACGCCACGGAGGCGCAATCCGTCGAGCGCGCGCTCACGGAAGCTGCGCGCGGCACGCTCAATGTGCTGGAGATCGATCGCAAGCAGCGCCGCCGCAACCCGGCTCCACCGTTTACAACTTCGACCTTGCAGCAGGAAGCCGCGCGCAAGCTGGGATTCAGCGCGCAACGCACCATGCGACTGGCGCAGCAGCTGTATGAGGGCGTCGATACCGGCGAGGGGGAAGCCGGGCTGATCACGTACATGCGCACCGATTCAGTGAACCTCGCGGCCGAAGCGATCCAGGAGATTCGCGCCACGATCGCCAACATGTACGGCGCTGAGAGTGTCGCTGAAGAGGCGCGCATCTATAAGACCAAGTCGAAGAACGCGCAGGAGGCTCACGAGGCCATTCGCCCGACCACACCTTCGCTGGCGCCAGCGGCACTCGAAGGAAAAATGGATGCGGATCAGCTGCGCCTCTACGCGCTCATCTGGAAGCGCGCGATTGCGTGCCAGATGAGCCACGCGCTGTTCGACACCGTGGCCGTGGACATGCTTGCGGGTGCCGATGGGCCGCAGCGGCACATCCTGCGTGCGAACGGACAGACACTGGTGAAACCCGGCTACATGGCGGTTTACCAGGAAGATGTCGACGATACGGCGCAGGACGAGACCGATCGCATTCTGCCGCCGATGAATGTCGGTGACGCGGTGAAGCTGCTCGAAGTGAAACCGGAACAGCATTTCACCGAGCCGCCGCCGCGCTACTCCGAAGCCTCACTGGTGAAGGCGCTGGAAGAGCATGGCATCGGTCGTCCATCGACATATGCTTCCATCATCTCGACGCTCAAGGATCGCGAGTACGTCGAAATGGACAGCCGCCGCTTCATCCCGACCGACATCGGCAAGATCGTCAATCGTTTCCTGACGAAAAATTTCCACCGCTACGTCGAGTACGGATTTACCGCGCGCATGGAGGACGCGCTCGATGCCATTTCGCGCGGCGAGGAGGAGTGGGTGCCGTTGATGCACCAGTTCTGGAAACCCTTCATCTCGCAGGTCGAGCACACGGAGAAGCACGTGACGCGCGACGAAGTGGCGCAGGCGCGCGATCTCGGCATCGACCCGGTTTCCGGCAAGCCGGTGAGCGTGCGCATGGGACGATTTGGCCCCTTCGTGCAGATGGGGACCAAAGACGATGAGGAAAAGCCACGCTTCGCCGGTCTTCGGCCGGGACAGAAGATGGACAAGGTCACGCTCGATGACGCGATGGTGCTGTTCAAGCTGCCGCGCGACCTCGGGCAGACGCCGCACGGCGAGCCGGTGCTGGCCAACGTCGGCCGCTTCGGGCCGTACGTCAAGTACGGCGCCAAGTATGTGTCGATCAAGGACGACGATCCGTACACGATCGAGCTGCCGCGCGCGCTGGTACTGATCGAACAGAAGAAGCAGGCTGACGCTACCCGGATCATTATCGATTTCACCGATGCAGGCATCCAGGTTCTGAACGGCCGCTACGGACCGTACATCACCGACAAGGCGCGAAACGCGAAGATCCCGAAGGATCGTGATCCGAAGACGCTGACGGTCGACGAGTGTCGCGAGCTCCTGGCACAAGCTCCTGTGCGTCGCGGCGGGCGTGGTCGTTTCGGCAAGAAAGCGGCCGCAGCACCCGCGGCAACGGTCGCCGAACAGTCCAAGAGCGGTGAAGCGATCCCCAAAGGTGCAACGGCTGCACCGGAAGGGCAGACGGTTCGCCCAAGGCCGCTCGCGAAGGCATCGACCAAGGTCAAGGCGCCGCCCGCCAGAAAAAAGAAAGCCGCACACAAGCGCGCGTCTGCACGCAAGGTCGGCTGAGTCGTCCACGCGGCCTTTGAAGTACCGACATTCATATCATGCCGGCAACTTCGCCGACACGATGAAGCATCTCGTGCTGGTGGAGTTGCTGAATGCACTGCTGCGCAAGCCCGGTGAATTCGTCTACATCGAGACCCATGCGGGACGAGGTGAATACTCCCTCGAGGGCCGCGAAATGCGTTCCACAGCCGAGTATCGCGACGGGATCGGGCGCCTGCTCCAGAGCCGCCAGCAGCTGCAAGGACCGATTCGCGACTATGTCGAGTTGGTGCTGCGATTGGGCGGTGAGACACAGTCGGGGCAGCTGCAACGTTACCCAGGTTCGCCGCTCCTCGCCTCGGCACTGATAAGACCCACCGATCGGGCGGTGCTGCTCGAGCTGCAGCCGCCGGAACGACGGGCGCTGGCGCGCTCAGTTTCAGGTCATGCGAATGTCAGCGTGCGTGGCGAAGATGGTTACGCGGCCCTGCGGGGACTGCTGCCTCCTGCGGAGCGCCGCGGCATGGTGCTGATCGATCCGAGCTACGAGGTAGGAGAGGAGGAATTCGAGCGTGTCCATGGCGCGCTGCTCGATAGTCATCGGCGCTGGGCGACGGGGATCTTCGCAATCTGGTACCCCATCAAGCGTCGCGCTCCGATCACGCACTTCCACACCCGGCTAGCTCAAACGGGGCTGCGACGGATCCTGTGCGCAGAGCTCAGCCTGTTCCCGGAAGATTCGCGCGTTGCACTCAACGGCTCGGGCATGATCATCGTCAATCCGCCGTGGAGGCTCGACTCGACACTGCGCGCGCTCCTGCAGACATTGCATCAGGTGCTGGGAGGAGACAACGCGGGCAGTGGGCGCTGTGACTGGCTGGTTCCGGAGTGAATCACCAGCTCAGAGCCTTGCATTCAGCGTGGCGGAAACACTTGACGAGATGATCGTTGACCATGCCAACGGCCTGCATGTGCGCATATACGATCGTCGAGCCGACAAATCGCATGCCGCGGTCCTTGAGGTCTTTGGATAACGCGTCCGATTCACGCGTGGTGGCTGGAATCTGTCCGTGGCGCCGAAACCCATGCTGCCGCGGCCGGCCGTCGACGAAACGCCATACGTATTGGTCGAAACTGCCGAACTGCTCGCGGATCTCGATGAAGCGCCGTGCATTATCTATGGCCGCCTCGATCTTGGCGCGATTGCGGATGATACCGGCATCTGCAAGCAGTCGCGGCACACTCCGCGCGTTGAAGCGCGCTACCCGTTCGTAGTCGAAGTCCGCGAAGGCACGCCGGTACGCGCGGCGCTTGTTGAGCACCGTCGACCAGCTGAGCCCGGCTTGTGCGCCCTCGAGAAGCAGGAATTCGAAGTGAAGGCGATCGTCGCGCACCGGCACGCCCCATTCTTCGTCGTGATACGCGTGGTAGAGAGCATTGCCACCGCTGACCCAGTGGCAACGCACCCGCCCATCGGCGGCGAACCCGCTCGGCGCCGTGAGGACTTTGCTCACGGGCTCAGCGCCTGAAGCATTTCTGTCGCAACCTCTTCCACTCGCATGTCATCGCGCGAAAGGACGGCAATGCTGCCCTTCCCGGCCGGGAGGATTACGCCTTCGTAGCCGCCCTCATCGAGGCTTACTTTGCCGGAAACGCGCTCCGCCGCGAGGATGAGGACCGTGACAGAGCCATGCGCATCACGGACCACCAGATGCGGAACGAGATGGCCACGAAACCAGCAGTTGCGCGCATAGGTAACCTCGCCAGATGCAAGATCAGCGCTGACCGCGGAACGCTGGAGCACGCCATCCAGCGCAGCCTGCGGAATCGGGTCGCGTCCGAGAAATGACTGCGGCTCATGTTCCACGTGCTCGACGACCTCCGCGGCCAGAGTGTCGCGCGGAAACCAAACCCAGGCCAGCGTCGCCACACCGATTGCACCCAGAACGCTCGCGGCCAGCGCGAACCGACGTGGCGCTATCGCCGCCGTGCGCTGCTGTGGCCGTTCTGCAGCCGGCGGCACATGGATCTCAAGCGCCCGCTTCAGGCGCGAATCGAAACTGTGCAACTGCTGCGTCCACGACGTGCACGCCGGGCACGACTGCGCGTGCGCCTGCATCTCGGCCGTCACACGCTGCGGCTCGGTTGCAAGCTGTTGCTGATAATCCAGGCAATTCATGTGCTTTCAAGCTTCGCGGCGCGTGGTGAGGGCACCTCGCCTGGCGTCAGCATCTGTCGCAGTTGCTGGCGAGCTCGAAACAGGCGTGTGAGGACGGCACCCACGTTGAGTCCCATATGTCGCGCGATCTCCTCGGTCGAGTAGCCCATCAACACCTGAAGCACCAGCGGCTCCCGGTAGCTGTCTTCAAGCTGCAGCAGCGCGCGGCGCAGGTCCTGCACTTCGAGGTCGTCCGGCGCTGCAAGCAGCAGCTCTTCGCGCGCGACCAGGTCGTCCACGTCCACCGTCTGCAGCCGCTTGCGTTCGTAAAGCCTGGCGTGCTCGCGTCGCACGATCGTCAACAACCACTGCCGCGCCGCCTGCACGTCACGCAATTCATCCATCGCCCGCCAGGCGCGCAGCAGTGTCTCCTGCACCACGTCCTCAGCAATCGCGCGGTCACGGCTCAGCCAGAACGCAAAGCGGAACAGGTCCGGGCGCAGTGCCGTGCACAGCTCGTCGAACCGTCGCTGTCGCTCCTTTCCGTCGTTCGCACGATTCATGTATAAAGACCCGCACTGGCAGGACATCATTACGGCGCAGATCGCGGAATCTACCCGATACCCTTCCCCGAGTAATCTGCCGCATGAGCGATGCGAGTTCGAAGCCCGACCGCTACGCAGTGATGGGGCACCCGATCGACCATAGCTGGTCGCCCTTCATACACGGAATGTTTGCGCGGCAGACCCGCCAGAACCTGACCTATCGCCTGCTCGATGTGCCACCGGACAAGTTCCGGGCTGCGGCGCTCGAGTTCTTCACCACCGGGGGTCGCGGCCTCAATATCACCGTGCCCCACAAGCCCGCTGCCGCCGAATTCGTCAATCGCCTTACTGCTCGGGCAGAGACCGCCGGTGCGGTCAACACGATCCTGGTCGAGTCGAATGGTGAGTTGATGGGTGACAACACCGATGGCGTGGGGCTGCTCACCGACCTTACCGCCAACCTGGGGCTGCGAATTGCCGGCCTCAGAATCCTGATACTGGGTGCAGGTGGGGCGACACGCGGTGTCCTCGGGCCGCTTCTGGATGCGCGCCCGGCTGTCCTGACCATCGCCAATCGCACACCCGAACGCGCCGCAGAGTTGGTAGAAGAATTTGCAAGGCCCGGCACACTCTCCGGTTGCGGGTTCGAGGAGATCGGGGATGAGGAACCCTGGGATCTGCTGATCAATGCAACCTCAGCCAGCCTCAAAGGTTCGACCCCGCTGATTTCCCCGACACTCATCGGAGCCCAGACGATCTGCTACGACATGGCTTACGGCAAGGGAGACACCAGCTTTACGCGTTGGGCGCGGGAGCAGGGCGCCGTGCGAACCGCCAAGGGGTGGGGAATGCTCGTTGAGCAAGCAGCTGAGTCGTTCCATCTGTGGCGAGGTGTGCGCCCGGACACGAAGTCAGTCCTGGCCGCGCTTCAGGCCACCTGAAGGCAGTCCGCTCACATCATAGTGACTAGTTCCTCGGCGACGGTTGGGTGGATCGCCACCGTGTCGTCAAAGTCTTGCTTGGTCGCACCCATGCGTACGGCCACCGCAAAACCCTGCAACAGCTCGTCGGCTCCCAGGCCGATGACGTGACAACCGACAATGCGTCGCTCGCTCCCGGTCGTCACCAGCTTCATCCGCACGCGTGGCTTACGCGCCGTCAGCGCGTGATACAGGGGTACGAACGCGGTCGAAAAGACCTCCACTTGCTCACCGAAGCGACTGCGCGCCTGGGCCTCCGATAGCCCCACGGTGCCAACGGGCGGGTGGCTGAAAATGACGGTTGGAATCCACTGGTAGTCGAGGTGTCGATCCGGCTGGCCTCCGAAGAGCCGATCGGCGAGCCGGCGGCCGGCGGCGATCGCTATCGGCGTGAGCGCTTCGCGTCCGGTGGCATCGCCGATCGCATAGATCCCTGGCACGTTCGTGTTCTGATACAAGTCAGTGATCACGGCATAGGTCGGGTCGAGCGCCACGCCGGCGCGCGTGATGTCGAGCCCTTCCACATTGGCACTTCGCCCGATTGCCCAGAGCACGCAGTCGAACCCGTCGAAGCGAAGTCCGTCACTCGTGCACACGGTAATTGCATCACTTCGTTCCAGCGCCGCAGGAATGGCTTGTGTGACGATCCGGATTCCAGATGCAATCATCTCTTCGCCCAGTGCCGTACCTAACATCTCATCGAAATCCCGTAACAAGCGATCCCGGCGCGCGAACACGGTCACTTCGGAGCCCAGAGCGTGAAATACGCCCGACAACTCGGCAGCGATGTAACCGGTCCCAATAACCGCCACACGCTGTGGCCGCGTCGGCAGTTCGAAGAAGCCGTCCGATGTGATGCCCAGGGAGGCGCCCGGAAGATAGGGAATCAGCGGTTTGCCACCAGTCGCGATTACGATGTGGGGCGCTTCGAATTGACGCTCAGCGACGAGTACACGGTTCACGGCATCGAAACGGGCTTGGCCCCGAATCAGGCTCACGTGCCGCTTCTCGAGATTCCGTTCGTACATGTGGTTGAGCTTCGCGATATATGCGTCGCGCTGTCGCTTGAGAGCTGCCCAATCGTGCCCATGCAGCTCAACGTCGAACCCGTAACCACGCGCATCCTCAATCTCCTCGGCGAGCGATGCGGCATTCCACATGATCTTCTTGGGAATGCAGCCCACGTTGACGCAGGTACCGCCCAGCCGGTGCGACTCGATGAGTAGCGCGCGCGCGCCATGCTTGGTCGCACGCTGGGCGCACGCCAACCCACCACTTCCGCCGCCAATTACGATCAGATCAAATTGCTCTGGCATGGACACGCCTTCCTTCGGGTCAAGAAGCACACGGGAGCCGGCTTGCCCGTCCGGTGCTGTTACAATTTGAGCAGCTTTCCAATCGACCGCCTAGTCATGGACAACCCGCTGCTCAACATGGATGGTCTGCCTGCCTTCGAGGCGATTCGAGCCGAGCACATCGAGCCGGCGATTCGGCAGCAGCTTGCGGCAAACCGCGCCCAGCTCCAGAAATTGCTGGAGTGTGGCGTCACCGCTTTCGGTGCGCTGGTCGAACCGATCGAGGCGATGCAGCACCAGCTGCAGCGAACCTGGTCACCGGCGAGCCATTTGAACGGCGTCGTGAACTCGCCGGCTTTGCGCGCCGCGTACAACGCCTGCCTGCCGCTCATCAGCGAATATCAGACCGAGCTCGGTCAGAACGAGGCTTTGTTTGGAGCCTATGCCGCGATCCTGGAGCGAGGCGATCCGAGTCTCGATGCCACGCAGCGCAAGCTAATCGAAAATGCCCTGCGGGATTTCCGGCTGGCGGGGGTGGCGCTCGATGCGGACCGCAAGACGCGTTTTCGTACCCTGATGCAGGAACTGGCACGCGAACAGGCAAAGTTTGAGGAAAACGTCCTCGACTGCGCCAATGCATGGACGAAGCACGTCACGGACGCAGCTGTTCTGCGCGGCGTGCCCACCAACGTCGTCACGCGGGCTCACGCGATGGCGCAGGACAAGGGGCTTAGCGGGTGGCTGCTGACACTCGACCAGCCAACCTATCTTGCGGTGCTGACCCACGCTGAAGATGAAGCGCTGCGACGCGAGCTCTACACGGCGTGGAGCACCAGGGCATCGGATCTTGGACCTTCGAATGGCCAATGGGACAACTCCCCCGTCATCGAGAACATCCTGCAACGGCGAAACGAGGCTGCGACGCTGCTGGGGTTCTCGCACTACGCTGCATTTTCGCTGGCCACAAAAATGGCGCGTTCCGCCGAAGAGGTCCGGGAGTTTCTCGAAAGACTGGCAGACTACTGCGTGCCGGTCGCACGCGAGGAGCTCACGGAGCTCGAACGCTCCGCCGGTCGGCGGCTCAACGCCTGGGATGTGCCGTTTTTTGCTGAGGCGTTGCAACGCAAGCTGCATGACATCTCCGACGAGGAGCTGAGACCTTATTTCCCGCTGCCCCGTGTTCTGGACGGCCTGTTTGGAGTTGCCGGCCGGCTCTACGGTCTGAAGATCAGTGAAGGGCGCGGTGTCTCGGTCTGGCATCCGGACGTGCGCTTCTTCGAGATCCGTAACGCAGAGGGTGATGCTGTCGGCAGCTTCTACGTGGATCTTTATGCTCGAGCGAACAAGCGCAGTGGGGCGTGGATGGACGAGTGCCTGGGCCGGCTCGAATTCACGGACCAGCGCGTGCTGCCGGTCGCATACCTGGTCTGCAATTTCCTGCCGCCGGTTGCGGGTCGGCCGGCGCTGCTGACACACGACGAGGTCGTGACCTTGTTTCACGAGTTCGGCCATGGGTTGCATCATTTGCTCACGCGCGTGCGCTACCCGAGCCTCGCGGGAATCAACGGCGTGCCTTGGGATGCAGTCGAACTGCCGAGTCAGTTCATGGAAAACTATGCCTGGAATGCCGATGTGCTGCGGTTGATTTCCGGGCATGTCGACTCGGGAACGGAACTGCCGGAGTCCATGATTCGGCGCTTGCAGGCGACGCGCACGTTTCATGCGGGCCTCAAGGCAGTGCGGCAGCTGGAGTTCGCCCTCTTCGATCTGCGTCTGCACAGCGAATACCAGCCAGAGTTGGGCTCGCGACTGGATGAAGTAATCAAAGAGGTGCGCGAACGGGTAGCGATAGTGCCGGCGCCTCCATTCAACCGCTTTGCCCACAGCTTTGGTCATGTCTTTGCAGGCGGCTATGCTGCGGGCTACTACAGCTACAAGTGGGCCGAAGTCCTGGCGGCAGATGCCTTCGCCGCGTTCGAGGAGGCCGGGGTCTTCGATGCGAGCGTGGCGAGACGATTCCTCGATTCAATCCTGTCGCGCGGTGGCAGCCGCGATGCCCTCGAAGCCTTCGTCGAGTTCCGGGGTCGTGCACCAGACATTCGGCCGCTGCTGCGCCAGTTCGGAATTGCAGCTTGAGAATCGCGCTCACATTCGCGGCGGTCATGGCCAGTCTCGGCTTGGCATCCGCGAGCGCCGAGACTCTGTACGTCGTGGACCACGTGCAGGTATCCGTGAATTCGCAGCCGACTCTCGACGGCGAGACCGTGGGTATCATTCGCACCGGGGACACCGTGGAGCTGATCGGGCGCGAGGCCGAGGCCGCGCAGGTGCGGCTCGCCGACGGTGCCGAGGGCTGGGTCAAAGGTACGTACCTCAGCGAGCAAGAGCCAGCCGCTGCACGCGTCGAGGCGCTCAGCGCCGAGAATGAACGCCTGAAGGCCGCTGCGCGCTCCGCATCTGGTGGCACATCTGACCTCAAGGCCGCCCAAGCCACCAATGCCGAACTCAAGTCGGCGCTCGAGCAGGCGCGGGCTGAAGTGACCCGACTGCGAGCGGCGGCGCGCGCGGCTCCAGTGCAAGCGAGCGATGAACTGCAGCCGCAGATGTCCCGCCGGGACAGCCCTGACACTCCGTGGCGATTGATCCTGACCATCCTTGTAATCGGTGCCGCACTCGGACTCGGATTCTGGTGGGGCTATCGCACGCTCGAACGCCGTGTTCTCGCGAAATACGGCGGGCTCAAGGTCTACTAGAAGTCTTTCTGACCGAACGGCCTCGACCACGCGCCGGTCGTGGCGCATTTCGACGGCTCGCTTATGTCTCATTGAAAGAGCGACGCAGGCGATAGTGTTTGCGCGGCTTTGCGCCTAGACTCGCGATCGATGGGGGATCGCATGCAAAACAGGCGTGCGTTGACAAGTGCTTAGCGCCCGACGTAACGATTTCGACGTCAGCAATTCCGTGCAGGTGAGCTCACCGACCGCCGTGTGTGAGGCCGTCGAGCACCTGTTCCACGCTTCGTGGCCGGGCGCTTCCTTCGAACGCGTGGCACAGGCATTCGAGGACTTCGCAAGACTCTTCGACGGGCAGATGGCTGGCTATCACGGCGTCGACACGGTCTATCACGACCGGCAGCATTCGCTGGATATGACTCTCGCCATGGCGCGACTGCTCGCGGGTTACGAGCACACCCACGGCGGAGAATCGCGCCTCGAGGCCGATCGCGCCACGATGGGCCTCGTGACTTCGCTGTTCCACGATTCCGGCTACATCCGCCAGATCAAGGATCACGAGCACCGTAACGGCGCGGAATTTACTCTGTATCACGTCACGCGCAGCGCACGCTTCCTCGCGCGCTACCTGCCCACGCTGCACATGGAAGACTGGGTACCAGTGGCGACGCGTATCGTGCATTTCACCGGCTACGAAGTGCAGTTCGACCAGATTCATCTTGCCGATTCACGCGATCGCAGGATCGGTCACATGCTTGGCACCGCCGACCTGATCGCGCAGATGGCAGATCGCTGCTATCTGGAGAAATGCCGTGATCGGCTGTATCCCGAGTTCGTGCTGGGAGGTGTTGCGTCACCGTACGCTGGCCAGGGCGAGCTCAGGATCCGCTACAGCTCCGGCCTCGACCTGCTGCGTCAGACGCCGCACTTCTTCGAGGACGTGCGCTCCAAGCGCCTGGACGGCGAGTTCGAGGGCGCCTACCGGTACCTCGAGCCGCTGTTCGAAGGGCGCAATCCATACATGGATGCCATCGCTCAGAATCTGGAGTATCTGAAGGAGATCCTGCGCACCGAGAACTGGACGCTCCTGCGTCGCAATCCGCCGTGTTTCACCGCGCAACCGGCGCCGCTGCAGAACATCCGCTCGTTGATGCTCGGGCACCTCAAGGAAGTCTGGTCGCGCGCTTGAGCCGCTGCGGCCACGAATACCCGCGAGCCGTCAGGCGTATCGGATGTCTTCTGGCGCATCCACGCTCGTGACGTAACGAGCGCCAATTTCCGGGAGCCGCAGCAGCAACTCCTGTTTGCCGTCAACCTCAGCTTCTTCAAGCGCGCCGCGCAGCACCGCTTCAGTCAGTCCACGCAATGCGTCACTCGCGACCGGCGCGTAACTCAGATGCCAAGGCTCTGGTGAAACACCGCCGCGGTCGATGCGATAGGGTCGAAAGAAGCCAAAGCGCGCGACGTTTAAATCCAGCCACGCATTCAAGCGGGCAAACGGGCCGGCCGGGGAATACTCGATCGGCAGCAACTTCAGGGCGCGCAGATCAGGCAACGCCGCCCGGTCGATCACATCGATATCGCTGCCCCAGTGATGGCGGCTCGCGCCGGGCATCGCCGACCAGCACAGGATCGCGTCGATGAGCTCCGATTCGCTCAACGCGCTGTGCTCGAGCGGCTGCCCGCGCCGATCGTAGAGCGTGCGCTGGCCGCGATACTTCGCGTTCCAGATGCGCCGTTGTGCCTCGAAGTCGCGAAAGCTGCTCACCGGAACCAAATCGATGCCCTCACCCGCCGCCGCGGCTCGCATCTCGAGGAATGGCTCGACCGTATCGCGATGCAGGGTGCAACCCGGCTCATCCACCGGCACGACATGCGTGTTGACGCGGCCGGTAAGCTCCCGCTCGTTCATGCGAATTCGAGACGGGCAGGCGTCCAGCGCTGGCGGCGGCGCTCCAGCCGCTCGGTCACTGATTCGCCTTCGTAGTCCATGGATGTCGGTGCGGAAAACCGGCTGCGATCCTTGAGGACGTTGAGGTTGAGGACGCCAAGCGCGCCGCCCGGATCATCCATGTAGACGCCCACGTAGCTGCCGCAACGTGCGCAAATCAGGAAATCGGACAGCTTCAACCCGAATCGATATCGGACCAGTGCTTCGCGGTCAGTGACGCGAAATATCAGTGCGCCTCCTGGATCGCTCACGCTGAGTGCGCCGTGCGTACGACAGAAACTGCATTGGCAGCCGCGAACCTGGATCTCCGGCACGGGGATCGCGGTCTCAAAACGCACTTGAAGCGCTCCGCAATGGCACCCGCCTTCGAGTTCGGTGCGAACAGGAGATCTCATGTCGAGGCTACCGGGACGGCGAGACGATCGAATAACTGCACGAAGACCTCAGGGGACTGTGCGCCTGAAACGGCGTAGCGTCGATCGAAGATGAAAGTAGGCACTCCGGAGAGTCCCCATTCGCCCGCTTGCTGCTCGGCGGCGATGACCTGGGCCCTCAGATGCGGATCATCCAACGCCCGACGCGAGTCGGCGCTGTCGAGCCCTTGCCCCTTGCTCACATCCACGAGAACGTCGGGATCACCAATATCGCGACCGCGCTCGAAGTACGCGCTGAACAGAGCCTCGCTGATCTCCTCCTGCCGACCCTGACTCTCGGCGAATGCCAGCAGCGCATGGGAGGCTCGACTGTTGGGCATCCTGCGAATCAGATCGAATCTGAACTGAATGCCCAGCGCTGCGCCAGCCTCGCGCAGATTCTCGTGCCTTTCTTGTAATCGTCCGGGATCGCCAAACTTACGCATGAGGTACTGGTCCCGATCCATTCCATCGGTCGCCAGGTCCGGATTCAACTCGAATGCGCGCCAGGATACTTCGATGTTCAGCTGCGGACGCTGCTGGCGCGCCAGCGCGAAGCGGCGCTTGCCAATGAAGCACCATGGACAGACGGTGTCGGAATAGACTTCGACCTGCATCGCAGCGGCATTGTAAAAGAGCGCCGACCGCTCAATGGCTTGTGACGATGTCACAGGTATGTGTCGAGCCCTTCGGCGCCCCTTAGGGTGCTGAAACCCTTAGGAATAACGGCCACTTGCAGGTATGATGCGGGCCAATACCAATAAGAAGGGCTAGAGGGGAATCAAAGCCCACCTGCCGGCAAATAGCCGGTAAAACGAACTTGACGGCCCGCCCTACTCCGGCGAGCCCGGACGCGCGCTGAAGTGACCGCACGGAGCTTGAAGACTAAGTATGCCCTGACCGCACTGGGCCTCGGTGCGGTAGTCGCCCTGCTGCTCGCTGGAGTGCTGTTCTGGCAATACCGTCTCGACGCGACGCGTCTGAGCGGGCTGGCATTCGATTCTGTCGAGCAGAAGCTCGTGGACGAGCTGCGCGCGCGTGGCGAGGCAATGGCAGATCAACGCGCTCGCGAGCTTGCACCCACTATGGCGGAGCACGACTGGGCGGGTGCGCATGCGATCGCCACTGAGATCCTTGATTCGCGTGATGTCGCTGACGTTGAGCTCAAGGACGAAATCGGCACCGTGGTTTTTGCCGCGTCCAATCGCGACGGGGCTTCTCGTTTGCCAGAACCCATCGTGCGCAGCATCCGCGTCACTTCGCCGGAAGCAACGGCGCGCGCCGATCAACCTGCAGGGCTGCTGAGCATCTCGATGTCGCGCGCGAGCGTGGATGCCGCGCTCGAGGACCTTGCCAAGGACGTGGGCGTATCGCAGCGGAATCACTTCCGCGACCTCACGACCCTGCTCGCCACGGCATGCGCCACGCTGATCGTCGCCGGGTTCATCTGCGCCTGGCTGCTGGCGCGGCGTATCGAGCGGCCGATCACGGCTCTGATCAAGAGCGCCGACCGCATCGGTCAGGGCGATTACACGCGACCTTTCAGCGTCGTGCGCGGCGATGAGATCGGTGAATTGCAGCAGGCACTGGAACGCATGCGCGTAAAGCTGCGCCAGACGACGATCACCAAGAACTATCTCAATATCGTTCTGAACAGCATGAACGATGCGGTGCTGGTGACCTCACCGGATGGCGCCATCAAGGGCGCCAATGACGCCGCACGCAAGCTCCTCGGCTACAGCGAGGAGGAACTCATCGGCAAGTCGATCCAGTTCATCATCGCGGAGAACGAGCGTGCGACTTTCGCGCTCGATCAGGCCGCTCAGGCCCAGGATGACACGCGAGACGGTGGTGTTGACGCGCAACGGCCAGACCATACCCGTGTCGTGCTCGAGCTCTCAGATCACCACCGAGGATCCGCAGTTTCAGGGCAACATCTTCGTGGCGCGCAACATCACCGAGCGCAAGCGAGCCGAGCGCCGCATCCGGTACCTGGCGCGCTACGACACGCTCACCAAGATCCCCAACCGCATGCAGTTCCAGCACCTGCTGCAGCAGGCACTGGCGCGCGCCGCGCGCGCCGGCACGAGCGTGGCGCTCCTGTATCTGGACATGGATCATTTCAAGGAAGTGAATGACACCTTCGGACACTCGGCCGGCGACCGCACGCTGGAAATCCTCACCGAGCGCCTGACGCGCGCCCTGCCCAAGGACACGGTCGTCGGACGTCTTGCGGGCGACGAGTTCGCAATCTTCATCGAGAACCTGCCGCGCGATACCGACAATCGCGGCCCGTTGTCGAGCCTTACGCGGATCATTCTCGACGAGGTCAGCAAGGCGTTCTACCTGCAGCAGCAGGAAATATTTCTCACGGCGAGCATCGGTGTGGCGTTCTGCCCCGAGGATGCCGAGAACGTCATCGACCTGATTCGCAACGCCGACGCAGCGATGTACTACTCCAAGCAGAACGGCGGCAATTCGTTCGCGTTCTATTCGCGCGAGATGAATGCCGCGGCGGTCGAACGCCTGATGCTCAAGAGTAAGCTGCGCCGCGCGCTGGAGCGCGACGAGCTGATGATCCTCTACCAGCCGAAAGTGGACCTGCGCAACGGTCACATCGTGGGTGCGGAGGCACTGCTGCGCTGGCGACTGCCCGGCCACGGGGATATTCCGCCGACGCAGTTCATTCCGCTCGCCGAGGAGACCAACCTGATCCTCGAGATCGGCGAGTGGGTGCTCAATCGCGTGTGTGCCGACTACCAGCACTGGCAGGATCGCGTCACCGATCCCGGACGCGTTGCGATGAACCTGTCTCTGAAGCAACTGCGTCAGGCGAGCTTCATCACCCGCTTCAGGTCAGTGTTCAAGAAGCATGGCGTCTCCCCGACGTTCTTCGAGCTCGAGATCACGGAAACCACCCTGATGGCGGACGCAAAGCGTACCGTGAAACTCCTCGACGAGCTGTATGCCATGGGCCTGCACCTGTCGATCGATGACTTCGGTACCGGTTATTCCTCGCTGAGCGCCCTGCAGCAGTTCCCGATCAGTACGCTCAAGATCGACCAGTCGTTCGTCCGCGACGCCGCAACGGACGCCGACCAGGCGACCATCGTGCGCACGATCATCGACATGGGACGGAGCCTGGGCATGGAAGTCGTGGCGGAAGGCGTGGAATCCGAGGAGCAGCTCGCACTCCTGCGCAGCCGTGATTGTCATTTCGCGCAAGGGCGCCTGTTCGGCGATGCCGTGAGCGCCGAGGAATTCCTCGCGCTGCTGGTGGCACAACAAGCCGGCAGCAGCAATATCGTGAGGCTATTCGCCTAGCCGGGTTCCGACGCGTTTCGCGTTCGCCCATGCTCAACTTCCAGAACCTGCAGCTCAGGCGCGGCACGCGCGTGCTGCTCGAAAACGCCACCTTCACCGTGTTTCGCGGCGAGAAGGTCGGCATCATCGGGCCCAACGGCAGTGGCAAGTCGAGCCTTCTCGCGCTGGTGCGCGGCGAGTTGCACGCCGAATCCGGTGACTTCACGCGCCCTGCCGACCTGAGAGTGGCATCGGTTGCCCAAGAGGTTCCTGCGCTCACCAGCTCAGCAATCGACTACGTCATCGACGGCGACACCGAGCTGCGTGAGGTGCAGGCAGCCATTCAGCGCGCCGATGCTGCTCACGACGGCGCGTTGATCGCGACTCTCCACGCACGCTACGACGCGCTCGGCGGCTACTCGGCGCGTGGTCGCGCCGCACAGCTGCTGGCGGGCATCGGTTTCGCGCCGGCCGACCTGGAACGCAGCGTCGCAAGCTTTTCCGGCGGCTGGCGCATGCGTCTGAGCCTTGCCCAAGCGCTCATGTGTCCGTCGGACCTGCTGCTGCTCGACGAACCAACCAATCATCTGGATCTCGATGCGATCATCTGGCTGGAAGGCTGGCTGCGTGAGTACTCGGGCACACTGCTGGTGATCGCTCACGATCGCGAGTTTCTCGATCGCGTTGTCTCGCGCGTGATTCACCTTGAACGTGCTAATGCGCGGGTCTATTCCGGCAACTATTCCGCGTTCGAAGCTCAGCGCGCCTCCCAGCTCGCGCTTCAGCAGGCGATGTTCGAGCGCCAGCAGCGCGAAATACGCCATGCGGTCCAGTTCATCGAACGGTTCCGGGCCAAGGCCAGTAAGGCGCGACAGGCGCAGAGTCGGCTGAAAATGCTCGAGCGCCTGGAGCGCATTGCGCCCGCGCATGTCGATGCGCCATTCGAATTCTCATTTCCACCGCCGGAAAAGCTGCCCCGGCCGCTGTTGAGTCTCGAGGAGCAGGCGACAGGCTACGAAGGACGGCCCGTACTCTCGGGAGTAAACCTGGTCCTCTCGCCGGGCGATCGAGTTGCCGTGCTGGGGCGCAACGGCGCTGGCAAGTCCACACTGATGCGGCTTCTCGCCGGACAGGCGCCCAGCAACGCGGGCCGACGCATCGAGGCTGCGGACCTGCACATCGGCTACTTCGCACAACACCAGCTCGAGCAGCTCGATGATGCCATGAGCCCGATCGAGCACCTGGCGCGATTCGGCGGCGCGCAGATGCGCGAGGCGGCGGAGCAGCAGCTGCGGGATCATCTGGGGACGTTCGGATTTCGGGGCGACCGGGTGTTCGAGCCACTGGCGCCCTTCTCCGGCGGCGAGCGGGCACGACTGGTCCTGGCGACTCTCGTGGCGGCGCGGCCGAATCTACTGCTCCTGGACGAGCCTACCAATCATCTCGATCTCGAGATGCGGCATGCGCTCGGCATGGCATTGCAGGATTACCCGGGAGCACTGGTCGTCGTCTCACACGATCGACACCTGATCCGCAGTATCGCAGACGATCTATGGATGGTAGCCGCCGGACGCGTCGCGTCGTTCGACGGCGACCTGGATGACTATGCCCGTGCGCTGTTCGAATCTCGCAGCACGATTGCGGACAACGTACCGGGGGGGCCCACTCCGGCCGAGCAACGGCGCGCGCAGAGGCGCGCCGAGGCAGAGCATCGGAATCGACTGAGCCCGCTGCGCGCTGAAGTACGGGGTATCGAAGAGGAGATCGGGCGCCTGGAGCTCGAGCAGGCCGAGATCGAGCGTATGTTGTCCGATCCGGTGACCTACGATGCCAAGGCCAGGCCAGCGCTCACGCAGACGCTGGCGAGGCAACGCACGATTCGCAGTCGACTCGATGAGCTCGAAGCACGCTGGCTCGCAGTGAGCGAGGCTCTGCAAAGTGCGGAGCGCGCCGGGTAGAGCGCTTTGGGCGGTGCTGGGGACGGAAAAGCATACAATGCGCGCCGATGTCAGCGGTGCCCCGTCTCGACGAATCCACAGTCATTCATGGTGACGCGACCCCTCCTCGCCACCGGCGGCGCCGCTGGCGACGGGCGCTGCTGCTGGTGCTGCTCCTGATCTGGGCCGGCTTTGCGTTGTGGCACCTGCTCAAATCGATGCCACCGGGCACGAACCTCGCCAGCGACTGGATCGATACACCACTTACCGATGTGCGCTGGCTCGCCGACTCTACCGTCACCGATGGCCACGGCCGCCTGGTCGTGCGCCAGCATATTTTCGATGAAGCGCTGAGCATCATCGCCGCCGCACGTGACCTGGTGGTGGTGGATTTCTACCTGTTCAACGACTGGCCGGACGTTGCGGACACCGACGCGGGCAGCCGTGCGGATTTGCCCGCGGTCCATCGGCGTATCAGCAGCGAGCTCACCACCCTACTCATCGAACGACGTAAGGCATTGCCCGCACTCAGGGTCCTCGTCATCACGGATCCGATCAACGAGCTCTACGGCGCTTGGCCCTCCACGGCCCTGGCGCAACTTCGTGGTGCCGGGATCGACGTCGTCAGCGTCGATCTCGACCGGCTGCGCGATCCTGATCCGATCTACTCCGCGTTATGGCGACCGCTGGGGAGCTGGTCGACCAGCCAGGTGGGCGATGCCGGCACGCTTGGAAACCCGCTCGATGTGGGCCCGGCAACCGTGAGTGCGTCGATGTGGCTGCGCATGCTCAACTTCAAGGCGAGTCACCGCAAGCTGATCGTGGCCGATGACGGGCAGGGAGGTCTCGTGTCGCTGGTGTCCACCGCGGATGCCAACGACGGTGGCAGCGCACACTCGAACGTCGGACTCCGTTTTGCCGGCTCTCTGGCGCGTACGATTCTCGACAGCGAACTGCAGGTCGCGCGTTTCTCCGGCTGGACCTCAGTCTGGCAGTTACCGGGGCTTTCGAGCGCGCAGCGCGATGAGCCCAGCGTGCGACTGCGACTGCTCACCGAGGGAGCGATCGGCCGGGAACTGAAGGCCGCGATCGACACCGCACAGTCCGGAGAGTCCATCTCGATCGCTGCTTTGTACCTGAGCGATCGCGAGATCGTCCGCGCGCTCCTGAAGGCGGCTTCGCGGCAAGTGCGGGTGCGCTTGATCCTGGATCCGAACAAGGACCGGTACGGTCGAACCGGAGATGGCGTGCCCAATCGATCGGTCGCCGCAGAGCTGGTGCGCGAAAGCGGGGGGCGAATCGAATGCCGCTGGTATCGAACTCATGGCGAACAGTTCCATACCAAGCTCGCGATGGTCAGTCGGGCGGGTGCACTCTGGGCGATGCTGGGATCGGCCGATTTTACGCGGCGCAACCTGGATAACTTTTATCTGGACGCTGACGTGGCGTTGGAAGCGGACCTCGACACACCGCTCGCGCAGGAGCTGGTGAACTACTTCGAAACCCTATGGCAGAACGATCCGATCGCCTTGCGTGAGTACACGACGGACTTCCAGACCTACGAAGATCAGTCTTTCACCCACTATTGGCGCTATCGACTGATGGAAGCGGCTGGGCTCGGAACGTTCTGATCGGTTGGCGGCCGGTGCTCCGGCGGATGAGCGAGTCTCCAGCGCCAGGGAGGTTCGCGCTCGGATTCCGGCAGCGCCCACAATCCCAGCTTGTGATCGCGCGCCTCGCGCTCCAGGTCATACAGGGAGGCGTCGTATGCGCGGCGTCGATACACCCACACCTGACCGCGACGTATGAGCTCAGCATTGACATCCAGACCATCGGGCTCGCGGTACGCACGCGCCACCTTGCGGCCGTAACGATCCACGTCGAGAACCGCGAGCCTCAGCTTTCGATCCAGAATCAGCCCTCGCAATGCCGAGCGAGCCTGGTCCGCATACGGCTGATTCTTTTCCGGCGCATCGATTCCCGCGAGGCGCACCTCGATCGTCTTGCCCGCAGTGGAAGCGATAATGAAGCTGTCACCGTCGAACACCCTGGTGACTTTGCCGGTGATTTCCTCCGCGGCTATCGCCTGCGAGAAAAGCAGGCATAGAGGAAAGAGCAGCGCCCGAATGGCGGTCGCGTCGGTTGCAGGTGGATTCCCGAGCTTATGGATCAATGCCCGGAGGCCGCTGCGGCCGGGGTCGCGCTCGCGGCGGCCAGCGCATTGAGCGTGCTGCTCACGGCGACCCGCGCCGCCTGCTGATAGGCGGTTTCGAAGGCTTCCACTGTGGCACTGAGCGTATCGGCCGTTGCGGGCGCGGTTGCAGCCGCGGTGAAACCGGCGAGCGGCTTGCGATCCTTCATGCGGCCGATCGTGCAGATCAGCGTGACATGCACAGTCGGGCCCGCTCCGCTACCCGGGTACTCGGCCTGAAAATCCGTAATGTCGGTCTGCAGGACATACTCTGCAATGAACGGCGACGTGTCGCCTTGCACGGTGGCGAGACGGCCAGTGTTCCTGAGCGACTGGATGAGCAGATCCTGCATCACCTCCTGAGCCTCGGCGCCCCAACGCGCCGCGGCGTAGTAGTCGAGTCGCCGGTCCGGTTGCAGTAGCGCAATGCGGTCCGTATCCAGCCCGGGTCGCGCCGTTGGGCGTGCCACTGTCACGCCAACCGGAAGAACCGCCCCGCCTTCGTTTGCAGCGGGAAGTGGCCTGAGGACATAGACATGCTGCGGCGGCAATTCACTGTCGAAGGCGCCACCCAGGCACCCAACGCAACTCAGCGCGCAGCCCAGGACGACCAGGCGCATGGCGCGGCCTGGCTTCATCACGGAGTACGCGGACTCGGTCATCGCGCCACCTCTACGCCGGGATACTTCTGTTCATACAGCAACTGCGAGGGATCGCGCTTGATGCTGCGGGAAAGTTGGCGAAACTCCTGCGCGGCCTCGCGACTCTCCCGGATCAATTGCTGCAATTCCGGCAGTCCGGTGTCGCTGAAGCGAGTGATATTCGCCTGGTTTTCGTTCACAAACTCATCGAGTCGTGCCGAGGTCGACGCGAGGTGATCCATCGTCGTGCGCGCGCGCTCGAGCGCCGCCTTGATGTCGGGCCCTGAGCTCTCGGTGATATCACGCAGACCACTCGCCGCGCCCTCGATCTGGGTGAGCGTGCGCTTCGTATCCGCGACCAGGACATGAACCTCCTTCAAGATTTCCGGCAACTCGGCGCTGGCGCGATTCAGATTGTCCAGCGTCGCGCCCACCGCAGCGACATTCTCGTCGTTGAACACCTTGCTCATGCGCTGGGCGAGGTTTGCGCCCTGACCGAGCAGGTCGGGCAGGCTGCTGAGCAGGATGTCGAAGCTCGACTTGACCGTGCGAATCACGGGATACCGCTGGCTCGGAACCAGCGGCATTACCGGTTTGTCGCCGCGGTCGCGCTCCAGGTCGATGTAGAGGAGTCCCGTCACGCCCTGCAGGCTGAGGCTGGCGAGAGTCTTGTTGGAGATCGGCGCCTGCGCATCGATGTCGACGATTATCTGCACGCGGTCGGCCGCGCGCGGATCGATATCCATGGCCATTACGCGCCCGACGTCGACACCGAGATAGCGCACGGGGCTCCCCTTGCTCAGGCCCGCGACGCTGCCCTCGAAATAGATCTCGAAGCGCCTGTAGTCGCGCTGGTCCTGGCTGTCCGTGTACCAGATGACGAACCATGTGCCGAGGGCGAGCACCAGCAGGACGAAGGCGCCGACCGTGAGGTAGCTGGCTTCACGCTCCATCGCTGTTCTCGCGGAAACGCATGGCAGAACGTGCACGCGGCCCGTGGAAGTACTCGCGGATCCACGGATGCGTGTTGCGCAGAATTCCCGCCACCGTGTCGACGACCATGCGCCGATCCACGATGACGCCAACGCGGTCGCAGGTGCCGAGAATCGTGTCGAGATCGTGCGTGATCATGACCACCGTGAGACCGAGATTCTTCTTCAGGCTGGCGATCAGCTGGTCGAACGCCGCCGCGCCGATCGGGTCGAGCCCAGAGGTCGGCTCGTCCAGGAACAGCAACTTTGGGTCCAGCGCCAAAGCTCTCGCCAGCGCAGCGCGTTTGATCATACCGCCCGAAAGCTGCGCCGGATACTTCGCTCCTGCCTCCGCTGGCAGGCCCACCATGTGCAGCTTGAGCTGCGCCAGAGCGTCAAGCGCTTCCTCCTCCAGATCGAAAAACTCCGTGATCGGCATCTGCACGTTCTGTGTCACGTTCAGGGCAGTGAACAGGGCTCCCTGTTGGAACGTGACCCCGTAATGCCGCTTGACTTCACGCAACTCACTCTCGGTAAGACTGCTGATGTCGCGTCCATACAGCATCACACGCCCGGATCGGGGGCGCTGCAGGCCGAGTACGGTTCTGAGCAGCACTGACTTGCCGCTGCCGGAGCCGCCGACAACGCCGAAGACCTCGCCCTCCATCACCTGCATGTCGAGTCCGTCGTGCACCACCTGCGCACCGAAGCGATTGACGATGCCCCTGACTTCGATGACCGGTTCGCTCATATGTCGAGATGCCGGAACAGAACGGCAAAGATGGCGTCGGCGAAGATCACCAGGAATATTGCCTGCACGACCGCAACCGTCGTGAGTCGTCCCAGCTCACGGGAGGACTCGCGCACCTGCATACCGCGTAACGTGCCTACGAACGCAATCAGGATTGCGAACACCGGCGCCTTGATCACGCCGACCCAGAAGGTGGTGGGCGCAATGGATTCCTGCATGCGAGAGAGATACTGCGCCGGCGGAATATCGAACAACGTGTAGCACAGCAGACCACCGCCCGTGAGCCCGACGCCGTCGGCGATGATGGTCAGGAGCGGCAGGGCGATCACCAGCCCCAGCATCCGCGGCACAACCAGGACTTCTACGGCACTGGTGCCGATAGCCTGCAGCGCATCGACTTCTTCGTTGAGCTTCATCACGCCGATCTCGGCGGCAAAGGCGCTCCCGGAGCGGCCTGCGACAATGATTGCGGTGAGCAACACCCCGAGCTCGCGCAGCACGCCGATGGTCACCAGGTCGATCACGAAGATCTCAGCACCAAAGCGTCGCAGCTCCTGGGCGCCGAGATACGCAATGATGGTGCTGATCAGGAATGCAATCAGCGAGACGATGGGGATCGCCTGGACGCCGGTCTCGTGCACATGCCTCACCAGGGCCGGGAACCGCAGCCGCCGCGGATGCACGACCGCCGAGGCCGTCACGCTGCAGATCTCGCCGAAGAAGGCCACGGCGCGCCTCATTGACACGCCATGCCTGATCGCCCAGCGACCGAGGCGCCGGACTGGCGCTACCAGATCAAGTTCCTGGTCCTCAGCGGCCTGCCTGGGAGGATCGCTGAGCGTACGCTCGATGTAGCGCACCTGGTCTGGGACCTTCCCATGCCATGCAACTTCCCGGGATGACTGTTGCGCGCGCGCAGCCCAGTTGTGCAGGCACCAGGCCCCGGTCAGGTCGAGATCCTCCAGCCCCTGCGTATCGATGCGCACCTTGTCGGCGCGATCTGGCTCGAGTGCCGCGAGCTCTTCAGTGATGGCGGCCGCGTTCTCGATCAGCCAGCGCCCTGTGACTGAAACGGTCAGCACACCGTCCCGATGCTGCTGGCTGAGAAACATCGCTAGCGATGCTAGGGCATCTGTGCACAGATTGCATGGGCGCGACCCGGGAGGCCCGGTTGCCATCGAGCCCGCAGCGCCTTACTTTGCGGCGCAGGAACTGCACGTTCTCCATCAATGCCACATAGCCCGCTGATTCAGATCCTGGTACTCCTCGCTGCAGCGGTGCCGGTGGTATATGCGGTACGCCGCCTGAAGCTCTCGCCGATTCTCGGCTATCTCGCGGTGGGCATGCTGCTTGGACCGCATGCGCTGGGCGTCGTGACCGATAACACGGCCACCGGCGTGCTGGCCGAGATCGGCGTCGTGTTCCTGGTGTTCACGCTGGGACTGGAGTTCTCGCTCCCGCGACTGGTCGCGATGAGATGGGAAGTGCTCGGGCTCGGTGGTGGCCAGGTCGTGATCACCGCCGGGCTGGGCGCGGCGATCGCGTGGCGCCTCGGCGTCGAATTGCCCGTCGCCATCGTGCTTGGCGGCGCGATCGCGATGTCCTCCACCGCGATCATCTTGCGCCAGCTCACCGAGCAGGCCGAGGTGAATCGCACTCACGGGCGCCTCGCGGTGGCGATTCTGCTGTTCCAGGACCTCGCCTTCGTGCCGTTTCTGGCGCTCACTTCGGCGCATGTCACGCATGGCGACGTAGCGAGTCCAACGGATTTCCTGCGCACGGTACTCGAGGGCGCCGTCGCTTTGCTGATCGTGCTGGCAGCCGGACGCTGGCTGTTGCGGCCGCTATTCCATGAAATTGCCCACACGCGCTCGCCGGAGCTCTTTGTCCTTGGCGTGCTGCTCGTAGTACTTGGTTCTGCGTGGACCACCCAGGTCGTCGGCCTGTCGCTCGCCCTGGGCGCCTTTCTCGCTGGTGTGATGCTGGCGGAAACCGAATTCCGCCATCAGGTGGAAGCGGTGATAAGGCCGTTCCGCGACGTGCTGCTGGGCCTGTTCTTCATCACCATCGGCATGCTGTTCGACACCAGCCTCCTTGGGCGGCAACTACTGCTGGTTTCAGGTCTGGTGATTGCGCTCATCATCGGCAAGACCCTGATCGTCACGCTCCTCGCGCAGCGTTTCGCCGGAAATCTCTTCAAATCCCTGCGCACCGGCATCGTGGTCAGTATTGGCGGTGAATTCGGCTTCGCGCTCCTTACCATCCTGTTGCGCGACCAGCTGGTCGCGCCCGACGTGGTACAGCCGCTGCTGGCTGCGATCGTGCTGAGCATGGTCGCGAGCCCGCTGATCATCCGGCACAACAAGCAGATTGCGCGCTGGCTGCTGCGCGAGACCGGTCCGGCGCCGACAGCACTGGCGCGCGAGCTGGCAAGCACGCACGCCGTGGCACAGCGCGAGCACGTACTGCTGTGCGGATTTGGTCGCGTGGGGCAAAACATCGCGCGTGTCCTGGAGGAAATGGGCTTCGAATACATCGCGCTCGACAACGATGCTGCGCGGGTGCGCGCGGCGCGCCAGGCAGGGGATCCCATCGTGTATGGCGACGCCGGCCAGGAAGAGGTGCTCGAGAGCGTCGGTCTGGACCGCGCCAGCGTGGTGGTCATCAGCTTCGCCGATTCAACGCTGGCACTGCGAATTCTGGCTGCGGTCCGCCAGCAGCGCCCCGAGGTCCCAATTCTGGTGCGCACTCAGGACGACACTCGGCTCGTGGAACTGCAGAAGGCTGGTGCATCCTCGGTCGTCCCGGAGACCTTCGAGGCTGCGCTGATGCTCGTATGGCACGTGCTGTTGCTGCTGCAGGTGCCGGTTTCGCGCGTGATGAAGATCATCGGCGACATTCGTGGCAATCGTTACAACATGATGCGTACGCTGTTCCGGCGCGATGACACGCAGCTCCCCGACGAGAGCGAGGCGCTGCGCGAACAGCTCTATACCCTGGTGCTGCCACCCGGTGCCTGGGGAGTTGGTCGCTCGATCGAGCAGATCAAGGAGCGCGCCGAAATCACGGTGAGCGCCATCCGTCGCGACGGCATCGTGGGCCGCGAACCCTCCTCGGACACCGTGCTCAAGGAGGGAGACGTGCTGGTGCTGTACGGAACTCCCGAAGCACTCGAACATGGGGAGGCAGTGCTCCTGATGGGCTGACCGATACTCGCAAGCGATTGCACATAACGTGCAATCGCCCGGTCAGCGCCAGCCCACCGTACAACCCCTTGCCTCATCGCGGCTTCGGTTAGAAACAAATAGTTAGATCGACCCCCTTTACTCTCCGCGACCCCATCGCGCATAGTCGCGACCGCTGATCAGGGCAAACCCGCCGAAAGGCGGGGACGCAAAGCCACCGGTCTACAGGACCTTCGGTCCTACGATAGCGGGGTTGCCAGCGAGCAGCGGTCGCTCTTCACTCCGCGCTCGATCTGACTCCCCCGTTCTCCGTGGACACTCGTGCGCCAGGCTCAAGGTCTGTGCATTCGAGCCGATGTCCTGCGACCCGATCAGGCGATGACGGACGAGTCGAACCGACGGGGGAAACATGGCAGCCAGAATTGCAGTTCTGCGCAATTGGGAGGGGACTGTGGTCACGCGGCCCCGCGTGATCGTGCGCCCGAAGCGCGTCGAAGATATCCAGACGATTCTCGAGAACTCCAAGGCTTTCCCATCGCCGGTGCGCGCGATTGGCGCCAACTACTCCCAGACGCGCTGTGGTGTAGCGGACGGCGGCACCATCGTCGAGATGGCGGCCATGAACCGCATTCTCGAGATCACCGACGACTACGTGCGTGTGCAGGCGGGCGCAGCACTCATCGATGTGGCCAAGGCTCTCGAGCAGCGTGGCCTGCAGCTGCCGGTGAACCCGGATCTTGGCAACCTGACGATGGGCGCAGCGGCGCTCGCGCCGACCAAGGACTCCTCGATGCCTGGGGAAATCGGCCAGCTCTCCTCGGCGCTCAAGGAGGCAAGGCTGGTTCTCGCGAACGGCAAGGAAATCACGATCACCGAGTCTCAGGCCGACCTGATGAAGCTGGTTCGCTCGAGCTATGGACTTACCGGCATTGCGCACGAGCTGACATTTCGCGTCGTGCCGCTGCGTGCGGTACGCCTGGACTACGAGAGTTTCTCGCTCGACGCGTTCACGCGCGAGTTTCAGGGCCTGTGCGAAATGCCGGTGGGACTCAAGCTCTACCTGAGGCCGTTTCGCGATCGCGTGACGGTCGAAATGCGCCGCTACGACGAGGAGGCGCCAACGACACGCTCGGGCATCTGGTCGATCCGCAAGTCAGTGATGACCAACGTGCTGCCCGCGTTCGGCTCGACCGTGAGCAACGCCGTGTCGTTTCCGCCGGTGCGCTATTTCTTCATCGAGCACTTCAACACGGTGATGCGCTCGACGCTGGATCGCGCCTCGCGAAATGTGACGGTCTATCCCATCGAATGGGTGCGCAAGCTCCCCAAGGATGCGGGCAGAACACGATTTACCTACAGCACCTGGGCGTTCCCGCAGGAAGGCTACCCGGAGCTGCTCGCCGGTTATTTCGAATTCTGCCGCGACTATTACAAACGGCAGCGTTATCGCGCCAACCTCCTGCATATCGGGCACCGCTTACACCGCGATCCGAGCTCGCTCCTCAGTCCGAGCTTCGCCGCACCGGTGATCACACTCGATCCGTCCTCCACCGGGGACGAAGGCTGGGAAGACTTCGTAATCGAGTTCAATGAGTTCTGCTCCCAGCGGCGCGGCACGCCGCTGCTGAATCAGACCCGCTCACTCACCAGGGATCAGGCGTGCCAGGCATTCGGCGAACGCTGGAAAGTCTTCAACGGCTTTCGCAAACGCCTCGACCCGGACGACCGGATGCTCAACGTGTACTTCGCACAACTGCTCAGCTAGGAATCACGCGTTCGCCTGCAGGTGCGCTTCAAGGAACCACAGGTACTTGTCCGCATCGCGCGAGACGCCAGTGAACAGGTCCGAGGTGTCGGCATCCCCGAGCTTGTCGGCCTCACCGATGGCCTTGCGTGCTTTTCGTCCGAATGCCGCGAGGGCACTGGCCAGTGCGTCGACGTGGGCCGAACCGTCGGTGATGTCCGGCGGATAAGGATCGAGCGAAGTGCGCTTGGCTACGGTCGCCAGGGCACCTTCGGCCGTTCCGCCCAACGCCGTGACTCGCTCAGCGAGCGTGTCGATGTGCTCCTCGATGTTCTCCGCGATGTCGTCGAACAGCTCGTGCAGCGCGATGAAGCTCGGACCCTTGACGTTCCAGTGCGCGTGTTTCGCCTGGGTCTGCAAGTCGATCGCATCGGCGAGTCGCGCGTTGAGCAGGTCCGTAACCTTGCGGCGGGTTTTCTCGGAAAGGTCAATGCGGGTCTTGTGCATCGGAGATCCTCCTTGGAATGACTGGAGCGGAATCTGACGCCTATTCTCCACAGGTGGCGGCGCGTTCCCAATCGTTGCTGTCGATCAGCTCGATCGACAGGGCGAATCATGCAGGCTCAGCGTTGCCAGCGGATGGCAAAGTAGAAGGCGACATCCGGCGAGGTACCCGCGCGCAGGTCCTCGGTCACTGCCAGCTCGAAACGCCACCCGGTGCGGGTACGGTAATGCCCACCAACCGTGATCAGCGCCGCCGAGTCCAGGAATTCCACGTCGCTGTTATCGACGCAACTGCCGTGGGTATCGACTTGTACCGCAATGCCATAGGCGGGCGAGCCTTCCCAGCCCAGCGCGACACTCCCGAAGGAAATCAACTCACGTGCCTCGAGCGGCAGCGGCTCGACGGAACCGGGGCGTGCAATTCCGAGGGACGCATCCAATTGCCAGCGCTGCGCCAGTTGTCGGGCACCACTCAGCCACACGGCCCCATCCACGGAGCCGTTGCCGGTGAGAGCACTTCGCTCTCCGGTCGGGAGCTCCAGGCCCAGCCACAGATCAAGCGTGCTTCGAGCCGAGGCCAGCACCGTGTAGCCGGCTTCGATTGCTGAATCGCCCAGCCCAGTATGGCTATCGGTGATATCCACGCTGGCGCCGCCCGAACCGCGGTAGTAGAACTTGAGCCCATCCTCGGGCCGTGCGGGACGATCCCCGCGGGGCAGTCCCAGAAATCGATGCCAGCCATCGATGATCGAATCGAGGTGCCCGCCTTCGTAGTGCACTACAGGAACTGAGAGTTGGAGCTGCCATCCATGGCTCAGCGGCCAGTTACCACTCCAGCGCAATTCTGTGGTTTCTCCGTCGACGAGCAGCTCCCCGTCGCCACTCGTGTCGATGTTGGTGGTGTTACTGATCGTGAGCGTTAGATCCTGCCGTGCTGCCTGGTCGGCGCGTGTCGCAGGCCTGCCGACCGGAAGGTACACACCACGAATCAAAGGATTCTGATCACGAACCAGGAAAGGTTCGGCGCGTATTGCAGGGCACGCCGCGCAAAGCACCGGCAACGCCAGCGCCCAGCGTCGCCGACCTGGTCGTGCCACTACTTGCTCACCGCAGTCGCCGCGGCGGTGAGCCGGATCGTTGGATTTGCGCCATCAGGATCACGGAGTTGCGGAGTGCCCGGTGGCGACAGTTTACTGGTGCGAAAAAAAAGCAGCCAAGCTTTCGCCTGGCTGAGATGAACGCAGGTCCCAGGGGATTCGTCAGACCTGCAGTGATCGGTTGGTAATGCGTCGGGCCTAGCTCAGGTCTCGCTGTAGCGACGCCGCAGCAGGATCGCGCCCCAGATGAATGCGCCTGCGACCACGAGTCCGAGCCAGAGTCCGGGACTTGAAAAGAAGGTGCCGGGATCAATCGCGTCGACGAGGCGCCCGGTCATCGGTATGCGCTTCCCGTCGAGAACCATGGCGTGCTCGGCAGCAGCACTGGTGTTGATCGCCAGGTCGAACCAGCCGATCAATCGATTGCGCAGCAGATGCGCGAAGTAACTCGTATCGAACAGCACGTCCTCCAGGAACATGATCGCCAGCGGCGGGAGCACAGCCCAGAGAATCACAGCGCGGCGTGCCCACGCTGAAACCAGCAGTAACCAGCCAAGAAGCGGCAAGTACCACAGCATCATCGCGAACAGCGCGTACAGCAGTAGTGCATGCGCGTTGAACCAGGCGGCTGGTTGCCAGACCAGGGACCAGACGTTCTCGATGGAACTGCTGAGCCGTACGCTCCCGATAAGGCTGAAGATCAGATTCGTCGCCACTACCGCGAGGAACGTCATCAGCGGCAGAACCACGGCGGCCACGACCAGTTTTGAGATCACCGTCTCGCGGTCTGACACCGGCAGCGACTTCCAGAACAGGACGCTGCGATCCTTGCGGTCGGCATACAGACTGTCGAGCAGGTAGAAGACCGTCAGGAAGCCCATCGAGATCAGGTAAGGCAAGGCCACGACAGACAGGATGCCGGTCATGATTCCGTACGCCTTGCTCGAAAACTCAGCACCCGCGATCCGGTCGTGCGCACCGAAGTCCACGTGGCCGAACGTCACTCCGATCAGCAGGATGGCGGCGACGATGGCCGGCGCAATGACGAATGAGCGGTGTTCCCAGAACTCGCGCCTGACTAGCAATGGCATGTGGTTCATGCGGCGGCTCCCTTGATCTTGGCGACGAAAAGATCCGCCACGCTTGGAGTGCGCGCCTCGCCCAGCTTGCGCAACGCGTCGGCGGCGGCGTTCTGGAAGAACATCACCGTGCGCCCGAAGACTTCACGCTCGTAGAACGGCTTGAATTCGCGCGCTGCCGCAACATGATCAGGATTGACCGTGAGCTGCAGGTACCGCTCGGCCACTTGCTCCATGCTGCTGTCGAGCACTACGTGGCCGCGATCGATGAACAGCACGTCGGTAAGGATGTTCTCCACCTCCTCCACCTGGTGCGTGGTGATGACAATAGTGCGCTCGTGGTCGAAATAGTCCGCGAGCAGGCTCTCGTAGAACTGTTTGCGATACAGGATGTCGAGGCCGATGGTCGGCTCATCCAGCACCAGCAGTTTGGCGTCGATTGCCATTACCAGTGCCAGGTGCAGCTGCGTGATCATGCCCTTGGACAATTCGCGCACGCGGCTGGTGCGCTTGATGGTGGTGCGGCCGAGAAACTGCTCAGCCAGCTCCGGCCGGAAGCGCGGGTGCACGCCAGCAACGAAATCGACCGCTTGCTGGACCCGCAGCCAGCCCGGAAGAACTGCGACGTCGGCGATAAAGCAGACTTCCTGCATCAGCCGATCGCGCTGGGTATAGGGATCGAGATCGAGCACCTTGAGCTCACCTTCATAGTTGGTGAGTCCGAGGATCGCGCGCAGTGCGGTGGTCTTGCCCGCACCATTGGGACCGATCAGGCCCACGATGCGCCCGGCAGCGGCGCTGAAACTCACATTGTCCAGCGCTCGGAACTTGCCGTACGTCTTGCTCAGCCCGCGCGCTTCAATCACTGCGCTCATCGGCGACCTCGCTCGATCCGGATGAAGTGTTACTGCTGCCCGCGCCGCTACTGGCGGTCTTTACCGCCTCCAGCAAGTCAGCGGGCTTGAATCCAAGCCGGGTGATCGTCGCGACCACTTTCGGCCACTCGTCGTCCAGGAAACGTTGCCGCTCGTCTTTCATCAGCATGCGGCGCGCGCCTTCGGTGACGAACATTCCACGTCCGCGGCGCTTTTCGACCAGTTGTTCGTCGACCAGCTGCTGGTAACCCTTGAGTACCGTGAGCGGATTGAGTTGGTATTCCGCCGCCACGTTGCGCACTGAAGGCAGTGGATCGCCGTCTTTGAGCACGCCCTCGAGGATCATGTCGACTACACGATCCCGGAGCTGCCGATAGATCGGCTGACTGTCATTCCAGTTCGGATCCATGCTACTGCCTTCAGCGTTCACTGTGCTGGGCGATTAGCAAACTACTGTACCAGAACAGCTCGCGGTGACCGGTTGCGTGCCGGCGAATCGCCGCTGCTGTTTTCCTCAGTCCGCGTGTCGCGCTCGGCGTACGTGGAGAGCCGCGGTGCTGTTACCGTCATGCTTCCGAGCTGCGCGATCTCGCGCAGCCGCGTGGCCTCGACGACCATCGAACCTGCATCCGCGATCCGGATGGTCGGGGCGGTAACGACGAGCTGACCCATGAACGCCGCGTCAATCGCCGGCGTGGAGCAGGACTCACCTGCGAAAGCACTGGCCGCTGTCAGTGAGAAGAGGCCCACGACCGCCAGCTGAACCGTGCCCTTGGCTTTGCGAATCTTCGTAAACATCTGCCTATCCTCCCGGCTCCACTTGGTTTGGCTTGGAGCCTCAGCCACTTGCCCTTCGTCTTCGCTAGCCCGTTTCAGACTGTGCTAGCTCCTTGGTGTTGTAGTTGACTATAACACCACATCAAATGCAAGCCCTTTTTGGAAGAGGCTCCAGAGCCCAGTCTGCATTTATAAAAATCAATGACTTAGGAGGTACGCTGACCCTGCGACGGTCCAGGGAGCGTTCAATTCAGACATGAAGATGCGCAAGTACCCTTGGTCTGAAACACCGCCAGTAGGTGGTTTTTGACCGTTTCGACGCTGGCGTCCCCGCTTGCAGCCCTGCCGCGCGCCGGTATCGTGCGCCGCATGCAGGAGACAGAAGACGATGCGCTGCTGATGACGCGTTATTCACGCGGCGACCTCGCAGCGTTCACGCACCTGTACGAGCGCCACAAGGCCTCGTTGTATCGCTACCTGCTGCGCCTCTCGCGAGATCGCGCCGTGGCGGATGATCTCTTCCAGGAAGTGTGGAGCCGGATCATCGCGAGCCGCGAGCGTTATGAGCCGCGTGCGAAGTTCTCGACGTTTCTGTTTTCGATCGGCCACAACTGTTTCATCGATCACTATCGGCGCAGCGTAAATACGCCGGTGATGCGCGCCGAGTCGTTGGAAAGTGCTGCGGAGCTCGCGGACTCATTTCATCGTGGACCGGAACGTCTCGCGGAGAGCGCGCAGACGGCAGCGCGTTTTCGCTCAGCGCTCGAAGCCCTGCCCGCCGAACAACGTGAGGTGTTTCTGCTGCATGAGGAGACGGGGCTCAGTCTCGATGACATCGCGAGAATTACCGGCGTCGGCATGGAAACAGCAAAGAGTCGTTTGCGCTATGCCGTGGCGAAGCTGCGCTCGAGCCTTGCGGAAGAAGGGAGCGCTTTGGAAAGCGCAGTGATCGCTGGCGCGGAGCAAGGAACGAGGTGATCGAAGTGACGGAAACGGAAGAACAGAACCTGGAGCGTTACCTGCAGCGATCAGGGCCGTTGTCGCGCGCCTATCTGGAGATGGGGGACGAGCGTCCATCGGCATCACTCGACCAAGCGATACTTTCCCGGGCGCGCGCCGCGATCGCGGAGCAGCGACGGGCCCGTGCGCCGCGGTGGCGCTGGGCCGGCATCACTGCGCTCGCTGCTACCGTATTGCTGTCCTTTGGGCTCGTGATGCGCATTGCGCTGGAGCCGCAGTCCACTCCCGCCGGAGCGACGACAGACAAGCAGCGCGCTGATTCAGAGCCGGCTACCCCATCGCCACGCAGCGAACGCACTAATCTTGGTACTCCCGCCACGAGAGAACTGAGCCAGCCCGCGGCCGCGGCGCCCGCTATCGCAACATCGGAGCGGCTTGCGCCTGCGCCGCGCAACAACACACCAGTTGCAGCGCCAACGCTCGATACAACAAGCGCAGCAAAAGAAGACGCGAAACGCGCCGGCAATGAGCTGGACGAGGGATCGTCACGCGTCCCCAGGCGACAGAAGGCGGCGGGCGCCAGACATGAACAGGCGACCGCCGAAAAAGCTGTTGCGCAGCCCGCAGTTGGGATCGACGCAGCGCGATCCCCGGAACCTGCGGCGGCGCCTGCCGAATCGCAGATGGCGGCGCCACCCGACGACGGCGCGAACGCTCCCGCGAAGAATGCGTCGACGGAGGCACTAGAGAAGACTGGCCTCAAGCCACCCGAAGAATGGCTCGATGAGATCGCACGCCTGCGGGCGGAAGGCGAGGAGGAAGCGGCGGAACGCGAATACGCCGAGTTCCGCAAAGCCTATCCTGACTACGTGTACGACGGCGCCACCACGCCGACCCGCTGACACTTGCCCGCGCACTTTGTCGCGTGATTCGCGCGGCGAGAGGTTCTAAAATCTGCGCCCCTTCGCGGCCGCGGCGCCGCAACCGTTGTAGCTGGAGCCTGGTAATGAAGAACCCTGTCACCGTTGCCATCACCGGGGCTGCCGGACAGATCGGGTATGCACTTGCCTTTCGCGTCGCGTCCGGTCAGATGCTGGGGGCCGATCAGCCCGTCAATCTGCATTTGCTCGAAATCGCGCCAGCACTGGGCGCGCTGCAGGGCGTCGTGATGGAGGTCCAGGACTGCGCGTTCCCGACCGTAAACACAGTCGTCGCGACTGACGAAGCCAAGGTCGCCTTCCGCGACTGCAACGTCGCCATGCTGGTGGGCGCGCGCCCGCGCGGCCCCGGAATGGAACGCAAGGATCTGCTCATGGCGAATGCGCAGATCTTCTCGGCCCAGGGCAAGGCGCTCGACGCGGTCGCCAATCGCGACGTCAAGGTGCTCGTGGTCGGCAACCCGGCGAACACCAATGCCCTGATCGCACAACGCAACGCGCCGGGCCTGAAGGCGGGCAATTTCACGGCGATGACGCGCCTCGATCACAACCGGGCCGTGTCGCAGCTCGCGCAGAAGACCGCCAGCCACCCGACACGCATCCGTCGCATGACGATCTGGGGCAATCACTCCTCTACCCAGTATCCGGACCTCTACCACGCGACCGTGGACGGCAAAGCAGCACGCTCACTCGTGGATCAGAAATGGATTACCGAAAGCTTCATCCCGGTCGTGCAGCAGCGCGGCGCCGCGATCATCAAGGCACGCGGCGCGTCCTCGGCCGCCTCGGCCGCCTCGGCCGCTATCGATCACGTACGGGACTGGGTACGAGGTACCGCCGAAGGTGATTGGGTGAGCATGGCGGTGCCCGCTGACGGCAGCTACGGCATCAGCGAGGGCGTGATCTATTCCTATCCCGTCACCTGCCGCAATGGCGAATACCAGATCGTGAAAGGATTGGAAATCGACGCCTTCAGTCGTGAACGCATGCAGGCAACAGAGCAGGAATTACGCGAGGAACGCGAGGGCGTAAAAGAGTTGATCTGATCCCGCGCTCAGCCGCCCAACCGCCCGAAAATCACGGGGTTGCGACGCATCCGGCGCTGCTGGTCTCGCACTGGCCTCGCCGCTATAGTGCTGACAAAAGGCCGCGGCAGTACGGACCGCGGCGGCCCTGAACCCGCAAGGATCCCGCCATGCTGAGTCTGCTCTGGTTCATTCTGCTAGTCGGCGTAATCCTCTTCGTTGCCTATCGTCGCTTCAGCCTCCTGCAGGCTTCCATCGCCTTCACGGTTCTGGTGCTCGCGTACACGTTGTTGGCGCCGGCAAATGTCGGGTGGAAAGTGGCTGCGTGGTTGCCGCTCGTTACGCTCTGGCTCCTCAACATCAACGCGCTGCGCCAGACCTTCATCACCCGGCCCTTCCTGCGCACTTACCGGCGCCTGCTGCCCTCCATGTCCACCACGGAGAAGGAGGCGCTCGAGGCGGGCACGGTGTGGTGGGACGGACAACTCTTCACTGGGGCGCCGGCATGGGATCAGCTCATGTCGAGCCCGGCGCCGCGACTCTCTGCAGAGGAGCAGGCCTTCCTCGACGGCCCGTGCGAAGAGTTGTGCCGCATGCTCGATGACTTCGACATCACGCACCGGTTGGGTGACATGCCGCCGCAGGTGTGGGATTTCATCAAGTCGAAGGGTTTCTTCGCGATGATCATTCCGAAGAAATATGGCGGCCTGCAATTCTCCGCATACGGGCACTCGTGTGTGCTGATCAAGGTCGCGAGCCGCAGCGCCACGGCTTCCTCGACCATCGCAGTGCCGAACTCGCTCGGTCCGGCCGAGTTGCTGCTGCACTATGGAACCGAGGAGCAGAAGAACTACTACCTGCCGCGTCTCGCGCGTGGCGAGGAGGTCCCTTGCTTCGCTCTCACCGGGCCGCGGGCGGGCTCGGATGCAGCTGCTCTTCCAGACACCGGCATCGTGTGCAAGGGAACGTGGCAGGGCCGCGAGATCGTGGGCCTGAAACTCAACTTCTCCAAGCGCTACATCACGCTCGCGCCGATCGCAACCGTCATCGGCCTGGCTTTTCGTCTCTTCGATCCGGACAAGCTGCTTGGCGACAAGAGCGACTACGGGATCACCTGCGCGCTGATTCCACGCGGCACACCCGGCGTAACAGTAGGGCGGCGGCACTTCCCGCTCAACGTGCCATTCCAGAATGGGCCGGTTGCGGGTCGCGATGTCTTCGTGCCGCTCGATTGCATCATCGGTGGGGTGAAAACTGCCGGCCAGGGTTGGCGCATGCTGGTCGAACAGCTGTCAGTAGGCCGCTGCATCTCCCTGCCGTCGAACGCCACCGGAGGCGCCAAGGCCGCGACCTACGCGTCCGGCGCATACACGCGCATCCGGCGCCAGTTCAACATGCCCGTGGGACGCTTCGAGGGCGTGCAGGAAGTGCTGGCGAGAATGGCCGGCCTCACCTACATCATGGATGCGGCGCGTTCCGTGACGGCAGGTGCAATTGACGGCGGCGAGAAGCCTTCCGTGCCGTCCGCCATACTCAAGTACCACCTCACCGAGATGGGCCGCGTGGTCGCCAACGACGCGATGGACGTGCACGGCGGCAAGGGCATACAGCTCGGACCGAAAAACTATCTCGGGCGCGGCTACCAGGTGGTCCCGGTCGCGATCACCGTCGAGGGCGCCAATCTTCTCACTCGCAACCTCATCATCTTTGGACAAGGGGCGATTCGCTGCCACCCGTTCGTCCTGCGCGAGCTAAATGCTGCCCGTGACGGTAATCGCGAGCGCGGTGTCAACGAGTTCGACCAGGCCCTGTTCGGTCATATCGGCTTCACCATCAGCAATGCGGTGCGCTCGCTGGTGATGGCTCTGACGCTGGCACGCTTCACGCGCGTCCCCGACACCGGCGCGACCGCGCGGTACTTCCAGCACGTCAATCGCTTCAGTGCTTCGTTCGCTTTCGCAGTGGACGTGGCGATGCTGGCGCTCGGCGGCTATCTGAAGAAAAAGGAGAATCTGTCGGCGCGCCTCGGGGATGTGCTGAGCTGCATGTACCTCGCCTCGATGGTGCTCAAGCACCACGAGAACCAGGGGAGCCCTGAAGACGAGTTGCCGATCGTCGAGTGGAGCTGCCGCCATCTGCTGTACGACGCGCAGGAGCAGCTGCATGCGTTTCTGCGCAATTTTCCGAACCGCTTTCTCGCGGGCCTGATGCGCCTGCTGATCTTCCCGCGCGGCCAGACATATTTCGCGCCGAGCGACCGACTCGGCCGCAGCATTTCGGATCTCATCATGAATCCGACGGAAGCGCGTGAGCGGCTGTGTCGCGGCATCTACAAGACGGTGGAACCGACCAACCCGCTCGGCCTGCTGCAGGAAGCGCTGACGCTCTCGCTCACGGCCGAACCGATCGAAAAGCGCATCCGCGTGGAAGGGCAGAAGACCGGCAAGGTCACGGCACTCGATCTGCCGGGACAGATCACACAGTCCCTCGCGCTCGGGCTCATCACCGAAACCGAAGCCGCGATGCTGCGTGAGTACGACCGCAAGGTCATGGACCTGATCAACGTCGATGACTTCGCACCCCACGAACTCGGGGTTTCGGCCCAGCCTGCACCGTCGTCGGTTCAGCAACCGCGCGGCAGCGCCCAGGTCGCCTGAACCGCTTGGGCGAACCAGAGCCCGCAACTCCAGCCCCCGAGCTTCCTGCGCCGCGCAGCGCGCCTGTGACTCGCTGCCTGAACTGCAATGCAGTGCTGAACGGCGTGTACTGCTCAGAGTGCGGTCAGCGCATGCAATTGCGGCGCCTGACGATGGGCGCGCTGTTCAACGATTTCCTGCACGACCTGACGGATCTCGACTCGCGTGTCTGGCGCACACTGATCGCGCTGCTCACCAAACCCGGCAAGCTGACCAACGAATTCATTGCAGGCCGACGCACGCTCTACCTGCCGCCGTTCCGGCTGTACCTGGTCCTCAGCCTGATCTTCTTTCTTCTGCCCTCGTCCGATCGGCCGAACAGCGGATCGACCTGGTGGTCGAGGAAGGCAGCCGAGCAAGACGATCGGCGACTGAAGGAGCGCGGCCCAGGTGAGGAGCTGCGAACGGGTGAGGGCGAAATCGACCGCAACATCGAAGACGGTCGCCTGCTGGGCGATTCGCGCCACCGAGGCACAACTCCGATACCGGGAGCCAGGGAGAACACGCTTCTGAAGGGCGTGAACTGCTCGGACCCTGCACACCGACCTTTTCGGCGGTGATTCCGGCTGGCTGCGACCCGCGCCTGGTGCAGGCCTGCAAGCATCTGAAGACGGTGAGCAAGCGTGAGTTCATGCGCGGCCTGCGCACCAACATCCCGAAGATGATGTTCATCTTTCTGCCATTGATCGCCTTCGTGAGCCTGGTGCTGTACGTGTTCCGCAGGCGCACCTACGTCGAGCACCTGTTGTTCTACGTGCACTACCATGCGTTCGCCTTCCTGCTGCTGACGTTGCAGATCACGTGAGCTGCCATCCTCAGGTGGGCGCACGTGCCATTTCTTGCCGGGCTGCTTGACGTTCGTCGCCTACGTGTATCTCTTCGTGTATCTCTTCAAGGCCATGCGCTCGGTGTATCACCAGTCGAAGACCACGACGGCGCTCAAGTACATGGTGGTGCTGATTGCGTACGGCGTGTGCCTGCTGATCACGTTCATCGGCGCGGTCGCCTATACAGCATTCACCGTCTGAACGGTTGCTTTGGTCCGATGGCGGACTCCTACTCTCTCTGGCCTGCTTCGTGGAGAACTTCATGCGCAATCTCATCGCCGCACTTCTCACTCTGCTGATCCTCGACTGTGCGCTGGCTGCCGACCGCACACCCTCACCGAAAGGCGCAGAGGTCTACATCATCAGCCCGAAGGATGGCGCAGTGGTGACGAGCCCTGTGACCGTACGCTTCGGTCTCAAGGGCATGGGCATTGCACCAGCAGGCGTTGCCTTCGAAAACACCGGACACCATCACCTGCTGGTCGACGTCGATCCGCCCGCCGATCTCGGCCAGCCACTGCCCAATGACGCGCACAGCATGCATTTCGGCAAGGGGCAGACCGAAACCGATCTCAAGCTCACGCCCGGCAAGCACACGCTGCAGCTCGTTCTCGGCGACCAGTTGCACATCCCGCACGATCCGCCGGTGATGTCGAAGAAGATCACGATCACAGTGAAGGAGTGACAGGCGCTGCGGGTCGCGGCTCACGCGGCTCGCATCACCCGGCCCGCGTGGAGCACAACCGCGCCATCCTGCACGTCGACATGGACGCGTTCTACGCGTCGGTCGAGCAGCACGATCAGCCTGACCTCAAGGGTAAGCCCGTCATCGTAGGCGGCACCGGCGCACGCGGCGTCGTAGCCGCGGCGAGCTATGAGGTGCGCCGTTTTGGCGTGCATTCGGCAATGCCCATGAGCGAAGCCCTGCGCCGCTGTCCGCACGCCATCTGCATACCGCCACGCATGCGCCGCTACAAGGAAGCGTCCAAGCAGGTGTTCGCGGTGTTTCACCAGTTCACACCACAAGTCGAGGGACTATCGCTCGACGAGGCATTCCTTGATCTCACGGCGAGCGTGAAGCTGTTCGGCGCGGCATCGGACATCGCACACGAAATCAAGCGCCGCATCCGCGAAACGACCGGACTCACCGCCTCGGTCGGCCTCGCCAGCAACAAGCTGCTCGCCAAGATTGCCTCCGAGCTCGGCAAGCCCGACGGCTTCGTCTGGATCCAGCCCGATGAAGTTGCAACGGTGCTCGATCCGCTCCCGATTCGACGCCTGAGCGGCGTCGGCAAGAAGACGGCAGCGAGGCTCGAGGAGCACGGCATCCACACGCTCGGGCAGTTGCGTCTGGCGCCGGACTCGGTGCTCTGGCCGCTGTTCGGGCGCTTCACCCAGCGCATGCGAGAGCGCGCCTCGGGCATCGACGAGCGGGCCGTGGTTTCGGACTGGGAGGAAAAATCGATCAGTGCCGAGGAGACCTTTGAGCACGACATCCGCAAGCATGACGAGCTCTACGCTCAGCTGGCGAGTCTCGCCGACCGGACCTGCGAGCGCATGCGCGCGCGCCAGCTCACGGCCGGCCAGGTGTACGTGAAGATCCGCCGGCGCGACTTCACGACCTACACACGCCAGCAGACATTTTCGCCGCCCACGCAGGACAGCCGCGTGATCGTCTGGATCGCAAGCCGCCTGCTGCGCAGTTGGTTGCAGATGCAGCCACGCGCCGCGGTTCGGCTCCTCGGAGTCGGCGTGGCCGCGCTGAGTCCGGCCCAGCAACTCGACCTGTTTACCGGCAGCCGCTCGCCCGGCCCCGATCCGCTGGGAAGCGCGATCGATCGCATCCACGAGAAGTTCGGCGAGGACTCCATCATTCGCGCCACCGGCCTCAGGAGCTGACGCGCGGCGTTCCCATGAGCCGTATCGCCATCGGGGGCGTCCAGCACGAGACGAACACGTTCGCGGCGACCCGCGCGACGTTCGATGATTTCGTGCATGCCGATGCGTGGCCAGGACTTTGTCGCGGGACTGCGCTTGTCGAGGCGGTGAAAGGCATCAATCTGCCGATCGCCGGCTTCATCGACCAGGCGCGCGCCGAAGGTCATACGCTCAAGCCCCTGCTGTGGTGCTCTGCGCAGCCTTCAGGCCCGGTGACTCGGGACGCATTCGAGCGCATCGCATTCATCCTGCTCGAGGACCTGGCCGCTGCGCTGCCAGTGGAGGCGGTCTACCTCGATCTGCACGGCGCGATGGTCGCCGAGCACCTGGACGACGCCGACGGTGAACTATTGGCGCGCGTGCGCGAATGCGTCGGCGCCGATATACCGCTGGTCGCAAGTCTCGATCTGCACGCGAACGTATCGCAAGCGATGCTGCAACAGGCCTCGGCGCTCGTTGCCTATCGCAACTATCCACATACGGACATGGCGCAGACCGGGGCGCGTGCCGCGCAACTCCTGCCGAAGCTCATCGGCCGCGCCCCCTTGAAGCGCTCGCTCCAGCATCTCGACTTTCTGATTCCACTCACCGCCCAGTGCACGCTCATCGAGCCCGGTCGCGGCCTGATGAAGCGCGCGGCTGAGCTGGAACAACAGTCCCTGCACTCACTGCACTACACGCCGGGATTCCCGCTGGCGGATGTGCGCGACTGCGGCCCCTGCGTATTCGGTTACGGCACTGACGAACTCGCAGTGCGCAACGCCGTTGAATCACTTGCTGCTGACGTCGCGGGAGCGCAAAGCGAGCTCGGCGGCAGATTCTGGACGATCGATGCAGCAGTCCGCCGAGCGCGTGAACCAAGACCTCCCACGGCTGGGCCAATGATTCTGGTCGACACCCAGGACAACCCCGGCGCGGGCGGTAACGGCGACAGCACGAGCCTCATCAAGGCATTCATCAACGCAGGAATTGAGGGAGTGGTTGCCGGACTGATCTGCGATCCGGATGCCGCCCGCTTGGCTCATGCGGCGGGTGTGGGCGCCCGCATTCACGGGTCCGTGGGTGCGAAATCGGGCTTTGCAGGCGAAACGTCAATCGTCGAGGAGTTCCGGGTCGAGGGACTGGGCGACGGTCGCTTCGTCGGAACGGGCCCGTTCTATCTGGGTGCCCAAATGGATCTCGGCCCTATGGCTCTGCTGCGTGTCGGTGGCGTGCGCATCGCGGTGGCAAGTCGCAAGCAACAGGCCGCGGACCAGGCGATGTTCCGTCACCTCGGTATCGAGCCGGCTGAACAGCGCGTACTCGTGTTGAAGAGCTCAGTGCATTTCCGTGCCGACTTCGGTCCCCTCGCCAGCGAGATCCTCATCGTTCTGGCGCCAGGGCCCAGCCCGGCTGATCCCGGGCAACTACCCTTTCGCAAACTCCGATCAGGTGTCCGGACTTCAAGTACGCCCAGGTGACCTCTTTATCTTTTGGCACTGCAAAATCCACTCGCTTGGCGCCGCGAAGGAGCCCGTGGCTATACTGCGCCGCGCGATAAGAACAAGAAGAGCCTTTCCGGTCGATCGATCGAATGAAGCGGCAGGAAGAAACTCAAGGGGGTTTGCATGTCTGACAAGAAACAGGTCGGCAGCGTCACTTACGCGCAGGCCGGTCAAGACTACTTTGCCCAGCGCGGACTCAGACGCTATGCGCGGATCTGGTCCCTGTGGGCGCTCGGAGTCGGTGCAGTCATCTCCGGGCACTACTCGGGATGGAATTTCGGCATCGGCCCGGGCGGCTTCGGCGGCATGTTCGTCGCCGGCGTGCTGATCATGATCATGTACTGGGGACTGATCTATTCGATCGCCGAAATGTCCCCGGCCTTGCCGCACACGGGCGCCGCCTACTCCTTTGCCCGCAGCGCGATGGGCCCCTGGGGTGGATTCATCGCAGGTCTCGCCGAGAACATCGAGTATGTGCTGACACCAGCCGTAATCGTGTTCTTCATCGGCTCGTACCTGACCGCGATCTTCGAGACGGGTCCGCAATATCAGCCGCTTTGGTGGCTGGGCAGCTACCTCGTGTTTCTTTACCTCAACCTGCGCGGTGTGGAACTGTCGTTCAAGGTCTCGGTAGTCGTCACGCTCGGCGCGCTCGCTGTGCTGGCGGTCTACTGGATCAGCGCCATTCCCTACTTCGACTTCCAGCATTGGGCGCTCAATATCGGCGTGGGGCCCGATGGCAAGGCGGTTGAACTGCCGGATGGCCACGGTCCGTTCATGCCATTCGGGTGGAGTGGCGCGTTTGCGGCGATGCCGTTCGCAGTGTGGCTATTCCTCGCCATCGAGCAGCTGCCGTTGGCGGCCGAAGAGACCCACGACCCGAAAGCCCACATGCCCAAGGGCCTGATCCTCGGCATGGCAACGCTGGTGCTGTCCGCGTTCCTCACGATGTTCCTGAACTCGGGCGTCGGCAGCCTCGAGGAAGGCAAGATGCACGGCGCGTTCAGCCTCGGCGCATCCGCAGAGCCATTGCTCGACGGCTTCCGGGTCACCATCGGCGGCAACATCGCCAAGGTGCTTGCCCTCCTCGCCGTCATCGGTCTGATCGCGAGCTTTCACACCATCATCTTTGCCTACGGCCGACAGATCTACTCGCTGTCGCGCGCGGGCTATTTCCCTCAAGTCCTCTCGGTCACGCACGGCGCGCACAGAACTCCCAATCGCGCGCTCATCGCGGGAACGGTGATGGGCTTCGCTGTGATGTTGATCGTGTGGTTCGTGGCGGGCGCGGAGAAGGGCGGTGCGTTCATCGGCGGCACCCTGCTCAACATGGCCGTGTTCGGCGCGATGATCTCCTACGCGATGCAGGGTCTGTCATTCATCCTGCTGCGGGTGCGCATGCCGAACATCACGCGCCCGTACCGCAGTCCGCTCGGCAACCTCGGCGCTGCGGTCACGATCGTCATTGCCCTCGTGACGCTGTACTACCAGTTGAAGGATCCGATCTATCAGAAAGGCGTCTATGGGGCGGCGATCTGGTATCTCGCCTTCATCCTGTACTTCGCGGTGATCGGCCGGCACAAGCTGGTGCTCTCGCCCGAAGAGGAGTTTGCACTCACGAAGGGTGCGCATGGTCATCCGGAAACGGAAGGCTACGGCAAGACGACGTTGTAGAAGTCCCCTAGAAGTCCACAAGGGTTCACCACTCTCCCCTGGCAAGCCGGGGGAGAGATCGGTGACTGGAATCTGCGCTCATGCAGCCACGCCAAGTCCGTACCGCGCGCGATGTGCGCGCGATTATCGATGAACGTCAGCTCACGCACCTCAAAGTTGGCGTGTTCGACGTCGATGGCATCCTGCGCGGCAAATACATGTCACGCACGAAATTCCTGTCGGCGCTCGAAAAAGGCTTCGGCTTCTGCGATGTGGTGCTGGGATGGGACGCGAACGATCAGCTGTATGACAACGTGACCTATACGGGCTGGCACACGGGTTACCCGGATGCCCCCGTGCGCATACTGCCCGAGAGCTGTCGCCCACTGCCGTGGGAGGAGGACGGCCTGTTTTTCCTCTGCGAGTTTTCTCCGCCCGCAGATGCGATCTGCCCGCGCGGAGTACTGCGCCGTGTGCTCGAGCGGGCGGCGTCGATGGGATTCAAGGCGTACGTCGGGTTCGAGTACGAGTTTTTCGTCTTCAATGAGACGCCGGAGTCAGTACGCGCCAAGAACTACCGGGATCTGCAACCGCTGGCGCCGGGATTCTTCGGCTACTCGGTAATCCGCAATAGTGTTCACAGCGATTTCTATCGCCAGCTGCTCGCGACCTGCGAAACCATGGACTTCGGCATCGAGGGCCTGCACGAGGAGACCGGAGCAGGCGTGCTCGAAGCTGCGATCGCGGTGGATGGTGCCGAGGCGGCGGCTGACAAGGCCTCGCTCTTCAAGACCTTCAGCAAAGTCCTCGCACAACGCCAGAACAAGATGATCACGTTCATGGCCAAGTGGTCCAAGGACTGGCCCGGACAGAGCGGCCATGTGCACATGTCCCTGAAGTCCAAAGGCGATAAGTCGGTGTTCTTCGACGCCAAGAAACCGCACATGATGAGCCAGGCGATGCGCCATTTCGTCGGCGGTCAGCAAAAGCTCCTGCCCGAGCTTCTCGCCATGGTCGCGCCGACGGTGAATTCCTACCGGCGCCTCATCCCAGGATTCTGGGCGCCCACCGATGCGACCTGGGGAATAGAGAACCGCACTTGCGCCCTGCGGGTGATTCCCGGCAGTGAGAAAGCGCAACGTGTCGAGTTTCGCATCGCTGCCGCGGACTCCAACCCGTACATCGTCCTGGCAGCGGGACTGGCCGCAGGTCTGCACGGCATCGAACAGAAGATCGAGCCGACCAAGCCAATCGAAGGCAACGCCTACGCTCAGAAATTCCCCAAAAACATGGCTCTGCCGGCGACGCTGTGGGACGCGGCACAGCGGCTCAAGGGCTCGAAGATGGCACGGGACTGGTTCGGCGATGCATTCGTCGATCACTACGCCGCCACGCGCGAATGGGAAGAGCGCGAGTTCCGTAAGCACGTTACGGACTGGGAACTCGCGAGGTATTTCGAGATCATCTGAGCTGTCGCGGCGCTCGCGCTTCTCATCTGCCGGGCCCGGTAATTCGTGGAACTTCAACGCACCATTTCTCCCGTCGACGGCCGCGTTTACGTCGAGCGGCCCTACGCTACTCATGACGAGGTGCAGCGCACGCTGGGCGCGGCGTTCCGGGCACAGCAGGCGTGGAAACAGGTTCCTGTGTCCGAGCGAGCGCGGATCTGTCGGGCGTTCGCCGAGGCGTTCGAAAAGCACCGCGACAGCATTGCGAGCGAGTTGTCCTGGCAGATGGGCCGCCCGGTCAGCGTGGCACCCGGTGAGGTTCGCGGCACACTCGAACGCGCCCGCTACATGATCGATGCCGCAAGCGAGGCGCTACGCGATATCGATGTTGGGCCAAAGGCTGGTTTCACGCGCTTCATCCGTCGCGAGCCGCTCGGCGTCGTGCTGACGATTGCCGCGTGGAACTATCCATACCTGATCGCCGTAAACAGCATCGTGCCGGCGCTCATGGCGGGCAACACGGTGATTCTGAAACATTCGGCCCAGACGCCGCTGTGCGCGGAACAGTTCGCCTCCTGCTTCCGCGAGGCCGGCCTTCCCGAGGGAGTAATGCAGGTTCTGCACCTCACGCACGCCGACACCGAGCGCGTGATTCGCGACCCGCGCATCAGCTTCGTCGCCTTCACCGGCTCGGTCGAGGGCGGGCATGCGATTCAGCGTGCCGCGGCCGACCGTTTCATTGGGACTGGCCTGGAACTGGGCGGCAACGACCCTGCCTACGTGCGACCGGACGCGAATTTCGTGCATGCGGTTGAGAGCCTGGTGGATGGCGCATTCTTCAATTCGGGGCAGTCCTGCTGTGGCATCGGGCGCATCTATGTGCACGATGCGATCTACGAGCAGTTCGTCGCAGCTTTCGTCGATCTCACCAACCAATACCGGCTGGGCAATCCACTGGAATCTGAAACCACTCTCGGACCGGTAGTGCGCACGCAGGCGGCCGACTCGATACGCCGCTCGGTGGCAGAGGCGATCACAGCGGGTGCGCGTCCCCTGATCGACGAAACGCGATTCGCCGCGAGTCGACCGGGCACTCCATATCTCGCTCCGCAAGTGCTCGTCGATATACGACCCGACATGCCGATCGTCCAGGAGGAGACCTTCGGGCCGATAGTGAGCATTGCGCGCGTGACTACGGACGAGGAGGCGATCCGCCTGATGAACGACAGCCGCTACGGACTGACCGCGTCGGTGTGGACTGCGGACGAGAAAGCCGCAATCGAAATTGGCGCGCGCATCGATACCGGAACCTGGTTCATGAATCGCTGCGATTATCTCGATCCTGCGTTGGCTTGGGTGGGCGTGAAGGACTCAGGTCGTGGTTGCACCTTGTCGGTGGTCGGCTACGAGCATCTGACGCGGCCGAAATCGTTTCATCTTCGGACCTCGACCTGAAGGCGCTGGAGCGACAATGAACCAAGGCACTCTGACCGGTCGATGGAACTATCCCACCAGCATTCGATTCGGTGCCGGCATGATTCGTGAGTTACCGGCAGCCTGCCTCGAACTCGGAATGCGCAACGCGCTGCTGGTGACCGATGCCGGTCTTGCCCGGCTCGACATGGTGCACAAGGCGGTCGAATCCTGTCGCGCTGCCGGCATCGGTTGCGAGGTGTTCTCCGACGTCAAACCCAACCCAGTGGAAGAGAACGTCACCTCCGGCGTGAACGCATATCGCGCTGGTGGCCACGACGGCGTGATTGCATTCGGTGGTGGCAGCGCTCTCGACACTGGTAAAGCAATCGCGCTGATGGTGGGGCAGAACCGTCCCATCTGGGACTTCGAGGATAAGGAGGACTGGTACACGCGAGTGAATGTCGCCGGAATGGCGCCGGTCGTCGCCGTGCCCACGACTGCCGGTACTGGCTCCGAAGTCGGCCGGTGTTCGGTGCTCACCGACCTGCGTGATCACACCAAGAAACTGATCTTTCATCCGCGCCTGTTGCCGGCGATCGTGATCGAAGATCCTGAGTTGCACGCAGGCCTGCCGGCCAAAATCACTGCGGCCGTAGGCATGGATGCGCTGTCGCACAACCTCGAGGCCTTCTGCGCGCCGACCTATCACCCGCTCGCGGACGGAATCGCGGTCGAGGGCATGCGTTTGATCAAGGAATGGCTGCCAGCGGCGTGCGCGGAGGGCTCGAACCTCGAAGCGCGCGGGCAGATGCTGATCGCCTCGACGATGGGCGCCACTGCGTTCCAGAAGGGCCTGGGCGCAATGCACAGCCTCAGCCATCCGTGCTCGGCGAACCTCGATACGCACCATGGTCTCACCAACGGGGTGGTGATGCCGTATGTGCTGGTCTTCAACCGGCGCGCCATCAAGGACAAGATGAAGCGGCTCGCCTCCTACCTCGGCATGAAGCGGCCATCATTCGGCGCGGTGCTCGACTGGGTGGTCGAGTTGCGCTCCACCATCGGCATTCCCAACACCCTGGCCGAGCTCGGGGTCACGGAAGAGCACGTTCCCGGCTTCGCGAAGATGGCAATGGCTGACCCCAGCACGCCATCCAATCCCGTCAAGCTCTCGGTGCGCAAGTTCGAAAAGCTGTACCGGAACGCCATTACGGGGCAGCTCTGACAGACCGCCCGCCCGCTCCCCGGCGTTTTACTCAGGTCCCCGGCGCGTGCATCATGGCGCACAAGGCGCCCGAGTGGCCTGGATAAGGTCTTATGTATACGGCATTTTTTGGGCTCGGCGAGAAGCCTTTCTCGATCACGCCGGACCCACGGTACCTGTTCCTGAGCGAACGTCATGCCGAGGCGCTTGCTCATCTTCTCTATGGCATCAACGAGGCCGGCGGCTTCATCCAACTGACCGGTGAGGTCGGCACCGGCAAGACCACGATCGTTCGCAGCCTCCTGGGTCAGATCCCGAAGGATGCTGAAGTCGCGCTGATCCTCAATCCGCGCGTCACGCCGGCTGAATTCCTGCTCACGATCTGCGAAGAGCTGCGTATCAGCGTTCCCGAAAGCGAGCGATCGAGCGTCAAGGCGCTGGTCGATGCGCTGAATCGCCACCTGCTCGACTCATACTCGCAGGGGCGACGCGTCGTCGTGATCGTGGATGAGGCGCAGAACCTGAGCCCGGATGTGCTCGAACAGGTGCGCCTGCTCACCAATCTGGAGACGGCCACACAGAAGCTACTGCAGATCATCCTGATCGGGCAGCCGGAGCTCAGGGATGTGCTGCGACGTGTGGAGCTGCGGCAACTGGCGCAACGAATCACGGGTCGCTACCACCTGGCCCCGTTGTCCCGGCGCGAAACGATGGGCTATGTGCGACATCGGCTGCGCGTCGCGGGCGCGATTGGAGACCTGTTCACGAATGGGGCGCTGGCCGAGGTGCATCACCTGGCGCGCGGGATTCCGCGCGTGATCAACGTCGTCTGTGACCGCGCGCTGCTCGGCGCCTATTCGCAGGGCCAGCATCGCATCCCTGCCAAGCTGGTGCGGCGCTCCGTCGCCGAGGTCTATGGCCGACCGGTGCTGCCATTGTGGACTCGCTGGATCGCGGCGGGCGTATTCGTTGCCAGCGTCGCGGTCCTCGCCTTTGGTGGGTGGCAGTTGCTGCAATCAGGCGCAGCGCCGAACCTGCCGAGTACTACACACGCGTCCGCCGCGAAGGCCGCCGCCCCAACCTCGCCGACGGCGAAACCTGCCCACGCAACCCCGGCGCCACATTTGGCTTCGATCACCGAGACACTGAGCGCTCACTCGGGCGAGACCAACCTCGATGCAGCGTTCTCCAAGCTTTTCGGGCTGTGGGGCGCCACATATCGTCCGGGCAGTACCGATGCCTGTGATCAGGCAGCACAGCAGGGCCTGGAGTGCGTCATGCAGCGCGGCTCCTGGGGTCAACTCCGTGCGCTCAATCGCCCGGCGATCCTGATGCTCAACGACGATGCGGGTGTCGAGCACCAGCTGGTGCTCTCGCAACTCGACGATGACGGGGCAGCGGTGGAGGTCGGCGGCAAGCGTGAGCCCGTGAGCATCGCTGAACTCTCGCGGTACTGGTTCGGCGACTACCTCATGCTGTGGCGGCCGCGGGTGGTGGGCGGTAAGGAGCTCTCGCTCGGCATGCGCGGCGATGATGTGGGCTGGCTGCGCCGCAGTCTCGAGAAGGTACGGGGTCTGGAACCGACACCGGGCCGTCCCGATGTATACGACGAGCAGCTCGCGCGCCTGGTCGAGGATTTCCAGCGCGAGCATCGCCTGACGGTGGACGGCATTGCCGGCATGCAGACCCAGATTGCACTTGACACGGCGCTGGCAGACCCCGCCACGCCATTTCTGCTCACGCCACCGGCGCCGGGGGGCTGAGCCATGTCCTTCATCCTCGACGCACTGCGAAAGTCGGAGCATGAGCGCCAACGCCAGGTAGGGCCCGGCATCGCGGACATTCGTGAGGGAGCCGCATCCCGCTCAGCGCTCCCCATCTGGGCGCTGGCACTCGGCGGTCTGCTCGCTCTCAACATGATCGTGGTGATCGTTTTCGCGTTTCGGGATCATTCCACGGGTGGAGGCGCTGCACCCGTCACTGACGCGGCTCCAGCGCAGGCGGCAACGGCGCCACCCGCACCGACGCCGCAACCCCTTGCCCCCTCTTCAGCCCCAGCCGAGACCTCCAATACTCAAGCGTTGCCTGCGCCCGCACCGCAGGCGGAGCCTTTGAGCGCGGAACCCGCGCCGGCAGCGGAACCTGAGCCCACACTGCGGCCGGAGGCGAAACCCGCTGTGCCTTCCAATGCAGAGACTGACGAAAGCTATGCGAGCCTGCCGACGCTGGGCGATGTGACGTTGCAGGGCACCTCGCTCCCAGAGCTGCATCTGGATCTGCATGTCTACGCGAGCCGGCCGGTGGACCGGTTCGTATTCCTCAACACGCGCAAGTATCGCGAGGGCGGCAAGACCCCCGACGGCACCACGATCGAGCGCATCACACCGGACGGCGTCATCCTTAACCATCGCGGCGTGCGCTTCCTGCTACCCCGCCAGTGAAAACCCCCGTCGCCGGGATCAGCGCCCTCGACGGCGAGCGCCTCGGCCTCGCGTTGCGCGCCGGGATCCGCCGGCTGATTGCCTGCCAGGAGCATCTCAACAAGATCAACGTCTTTCCGGTTCCCGACGGAGATACCGGCACCAACATGACGCTGACGATGGGTGCGGTGCTCGCGGCGCTGCGCCAGCACAGCGGTGCGCATGCGGGACAGATCCTGCTCGCCGTCGCCGACGCCGCGATTGATGGCGCGCGCGGCAATTCCGGGGCGATCCTGGCGCAGTTCTTCGTCGGTCTCGCCGAGCGTCTTGGTAAAGCGCCGACACTGACGGCACACGCGCTCGCAGAGGGTGCAGCGAGTGGCGCACGGTACGCTCGGGAAGCGCTGAGCGAGCCCTGTGAAGGCACGCTGATCACGATACTGGCGGATTTCGCGACCGAACTCGCGGCGTTGGTGCAATCGGATTCAACAAACGACTTCGCCGCAGTGTTTCGTGAAGTGCTCGCCCGCCTGCGGGTGTCTCTGGAACGCACGCGCGAGCAACTCGATGCATTGGCAAGTGCCAACGTCGTCGATGCGGGGGCCCAAGGCTTTGTCGAGCTCATTCAGGGCATCTCGGATTACTTCGATGGCAAGGCGGTCGCGGACGATTTGCCGATCGAAGTCCAATTCGATTCCCAGGATGCGGCGGGCTCCGAAATCGATCTCAAGCACCGGTTCTGCACCGAGTGCATCGTCACAGGCGGTGGGATCGATCACCGCAAGCTGCGCGAGGGGCTGGCGGCGCTTGGGAGCGGGGTGGTCGTCGCCGGTACGGCACGCAAAGCGAAGGTGCATGTGCATGTCAATGACACACGCGCCGTATTCCGCCTGGCGCGCGAGTTTGGCGAAGTTTCCGGCCAGAAGGCCGATGACATGCGCAAGCAGCAGGACGCTGCACACCATCGCCATCGGCGTGGAGTAGCCATAGTGGTCGACTCGAGCGCCGATATCCCGGATGAGGAACTCGAACGACTCGAGATCCACATGGTGCCGATGCGCGTGCATTTCGGGGAGCGCAGCTATCTCGACAAGGTTTCGATGCGTCCCGAGGAGTTCTATCGCGAGCTCGCGGACAATCCACAGCACCCGAAGACCTCGCAGCCGCCGCCAGGCGACTTTCGCCGCATCTTCGAGTTCCTCGCTTCGCATTACGAGACCGTGGTTTCCATCAACGTCACCGCGCGCGTCAGCGGAACCCTGGCTGCTGCACAAGGCGCCGCGGAGCGTGTGCGGGCACACGGCAAGGTGATCGTGATCGACAGCAGGAACGCTTCGCTCGGACAGGGCTTGCTTGCCATGTATGCGGCAGAGTGTGCGCAGGCGGGCATGAACGGGCAGCAGGTGAGCGCAGCCGTGCAGGCAATGGTACCGCGCGTTTTGACCCTCGGACTGTTGCGCAACCTCGATTTCGCGGTGCGTGGCGGGCGTGTGCCGCGTTTCGTGCAGGTACTTACGGATTTGTTACACCTCACACCCGTCATGCTGAGCGAGCGCAGCGGCCGCGTCGGCGCTGGCACCGTGATCTTCGGCCGGCACAACCTGCGCACGCGCTTTGCGCGCCTGGTGAGGTCGCGCATGCGCGACGACGTTACGTATCGCGTTGCAGTCGGCCATGCGCAGGTCGAAGAGGAAGGCCGTGCCCTGCTCGAGGAAATCTGCGCGGATCGCAGTAACATCCGTGATCGATACCTGACTGCGCTCGGACCCGCGATCGGCGCGCACGGCGGACCGGGCATGCTGGTGGTCGGTTTGCAGGAGTACACCTCTCCCGGGATTTCCTCATGAAGACCCAGTACGAATTTCATACGCTCGATGTGTTCACGCAGCGCCGCTTCGGTGGCAATCCGCTGGCGGTGTTTCCGGAAGCCGAGGGCCTCGACTCACATCTCATGCAGCAGATCGCCCGCGAGGTGAATCTCTCGGAGACGGTCTTCGTGCTGCCTGCGGAGGACCCGCGCGCGCTGTGCAAGGTGCGTATCTTCACGCCGGCCAGCGAGCTACCGTTTGCCGGTCATCCAACGGTTGGAACCGGGTATCTGCTCGCAACGCTGGGCCGCATCCATCTGCGCGAGGAACGCACCACCGTGCTCTTCGAGGAGGGCGTCGGCCTGGTGCCCGTCGAGGTAAGGCAGCGCGATGGCAAGCCCGATTTCGTGCAGCTCTCCGCGGCGAAAGTGCCCGAGTTCGGTCCGCCGCCGCCGGATCGCGTACGCCTCGCGGCGATCCTTGGCATCCGGCCTGAGGACATCCTCGACGGTGTCGACAGGCCAGAGTCCGTGTCCTGCGGCGTGCCGTTCCTGTTCGTTCCCGTGCGGGATCGAGGCGTCGTAGCCCGCGCTGAGCCCGACGTCGCGCGCTGGCGCGTCACGCTCGCGCACTATTGGGCCCAGGAAATCTTCTTATTCTGCCGCGATCCGGAGCTGCCGGGCTCGGACCTGCACGCGCGGATGTTCGCTCCGCTGCTCGGCATCACGGAGGACCCGGCAACCGGCGGCGCCTGCGCCGCGCTCGGCGGCTATCTCGGCGCGCGCGCCACGATCGCGAACGGCACATTGCGCTGGGTGATCGAACAAGGCTTCGAAATGAATCGCCCGAGCCTGCTGCACCTCGAGACTGACCTGAAAGACGGCCGGATCGCAGCGGTGCGCGTCGGCGGGCACGCGGTGCTCGTGAGCCGCGGCACGTTCAGGCTCGATTGACCAAATCACGCGCGGAGCTCTGAACTGCTTATGAAGATCGAAACACTCGCCGTGCATGCGGGGCGGCAGGTCGACCCGACGACGGGCGCCATCACACCGCCGATTCAGATGAGCACAACTTACGAACGCGACGTCGATGGCGGCTACTCGCGGTCCTACTCCTATACACGCCCTGACAACCCGACCCGGCGATCGCTGGAAATCTGCCTTGCACAACTTGAAGGAGCGGCGGACGCGGTCTGCTTTTCTTCAGGAGCTGCTGCAACGATGGCGGTCTTCAGCCTGCTCAAGCCAGGGGATCACGTTCTGGCCCCGCGTGAGTGCTATTACGGCACGCGGCAACTGCTCAAGGAGTACTTGAGCGGCTGGGGCGTACGCAGCGACTTCATCGACATGCCCGATCTGCGACAGCTCGATGAACACCTGAGGCCGACGACGCGGCTCATCTGGATCGAGACTCCGTGCAACCCGACGCTGAAAGTCACCGATATTCGAGCTGTCGCACAGCGCGCTGAGTCCGTTGGCGCCCTGCTGGTCTGTGACAACACCTTTCCAACCCCGGTCTTGCAGCGGCCGTTGGCAATTGGTGCAGATCTCGTGGTGCACAGCTCCACCAAATACTTCGGTGGCCACAGCGACGTCATGGGCGGCGCAGTGCTCACGCGCGATTCCACCCGGGCTGCTGCCGTCCGCCAGTACCAAGCCGTTGGCGGGGCGGTGCCGTCGCCGTTCGATTGCTGGCTGATTCGCCGCAGCCTGGCCACACTCCCATTGCGCGTCCGCTCACAGTCCGCGAGCGCGCTGGAGGTCGCCAGCTTCTTGAGCAAGCATGCCGGCATCGAGCGGGTCTGCTATCCCGGTCTCGAAACTGACCCGGGACACGCCGTTGCGCGCGAACAGATGGCGGGCTTCGGTGCCATGGTGTCGATGTGTGTCCGCGGCGATGCACGCAGCGCGATGGCGGTCGCGGCGCGGACGCGAATTTTCATGCGCGCCACAAGCCTCGGCGGCGTGGAAAGCCTCGTCGAACATCGCGCGTCCGTCGAAGGCGCCGATACGCTGACGCCGCAGAACCTGCTGCGCCTGTCGATCGGACTCGAGAACCCTCAGGATCTCATCGAGGACCTGGACCAGGCGCTGCAGACGTAGGCGGAAACTTGTCCGCAGCACATGATCCGGCGCGCGCTCACTCCAGGACGAACGTCACCTTGAGCCGGACACGATGTTCGCGAATGCGGCCGTTTTCGACCTGCACCTCGTGTGCGGCGATCCAGGCTGCGGTCACGTTCTTCAGGGTCTTGGTGGCGCGTTTGATGCCGCTGTCCACGGCATCGGCGTAGCTCTTTTTTGACGAGGAAATCAGTTCCGTGACGCGTGCGACTGACATGACGTCTCCTTCCGATGGACGTATTACAGGGGGATGAACAGCCTACTGCCGAATTCATGGGATACCAAGAGAGCTCGCCTTTAGTCACGTACTGGGTAGTTCGGGCCGGCCGATGCTCCCCTCAGCCCAACACGAACGAGACATCCTGCAACTATAGATCCCATCTTTCGCGCTGCACGACAACGCGTCCTTCTTACAATCAAGCAAGAACGGGCTCAGGGGAGCATCGGCCGGCCCGAACTACCCTGATAAGGGGCTCAGGAGGCGCTCTGGTCTCGGGGTTTGCAGGTCCGCTCCCATCCCGATAGATTGCCGCCGATTCCAAGGAGGATCGGTCCGCAATGGAACTCTCCGTAGTCACACTCATCTGCATGGTCGTCGGGAGCGCCGTGCTCGGATGGCTGGTTTCCGGCGCGGTGGCGCAGCGCCGCTTCGATACGTTGCTCGCCAGTCTGCGCGAGCGCCTGGAACAGGCGCAGCGTGAACTCGACGAGCGCGTCCTGCGCATCAAGCAGCTCGAGGCGCACCAGCAGGTGCTGGAGCGCGAGATCGATACACAGCGGCGCAGAATCTCCGACCTCGAGCTGGAGATCGGGCGGCTGCGCATGCGGATCGTGGATCTTGAAGCGCGCGGCGCCCCTGCCGCGTAAGCCGGAGTCTGTAGTGGCGCGCTCAGCCATCGTATTGGCTTGCATTGTCGTCGGCGCGGGCTGCGGCGGGCCCGACTCCGGGCCGCACCAGGGCAGTGGTGCAAAGATTACGCTCGACCAGCTGCGCAACGCCGAGTACCCCTCGCAATGGACGCGTTCGGGCAAGGCGCAACTCGTAAACGGACAGTATCGCGAATCCGCTGCGCCGGGCGCCGCGACGGAAGTCGTCGTGAGCGCCACCAACTACTACGCGATGGGCGATCTTGACGGCGATGGCTCCGAGGACGCGGTGATCATCCTGGAAAGCGATCCAGGCGGAAGCGGAGTGTTCTTCGATCTCGTGCCGGTTTTGAACCAGCAGGGCAACCCGCGCGTGTTGGCGCCGCTGGCTCTGGGAGACCGGGTTGACATCAGCGAGATCACCCTGTCCAACGCCCAAGTGCACGTGCACCTGCTCAAGCATGGCCCCGACGATCCACAATGCTGTCCGACACTCGATGTGACCCTGCACTATCGGCTGGGCCCGAGCGGTCTGGTCAATGAAGGTCAGGAGCCGAGCCGCACCAGCGCCTCGCCGCTCACGCGAAAGACCGTCCAGTCGAGAATACCGACCGCGCCCACGCGCTCGTAGAACTCGATCGCGCGCTTGTTCCAATTGAGGACGGCCCACTCCATGCGCGGACAGCCGCGCTCCACCGCGATGCGAGCCAGGTAACGCAGCAGCGCCTCGCCGATTCCGTGGCCGCGGTGCTCAGGACGCACGAACAGATCCTCCAGATACAGCCCGGCGCGTCCCTTGAAGGTTGAGTAATTGTGAAAGTAGAGGGCGAAGCCCACAGGGTCACTGTGCACGCAGGCGAGTGCGCATTGGGCAACGGGTTCTGGGCCGAAGAGCGCAGTCTTCACCAGCGCTTCGGTTGCGACCACCTCATGCAGCAGCTTTTCGTACTCCGCCAGCTCGCGGATCAGCGCGAGTATCACAGGTACATCGGTAACCGCAGCCGGGCGGATGTGAAAGGCATCGGGCGGCGGCTGCCGCGTCGTCTCGGGGTCCACCGAAATCTCCATCCTCGCGCCAGTTCGGCTACCATCTCCCGCGGCCAGGTTGGCCGGGAATTCGACGGCGACAATGACTGCGCACGCGACTATCCCGCTCGCTTCATGACAACGCAAGGCTTACTGGCGCGCCGCACGGTACTGCTGCTCGCGTTGCTGGCGCTCCTACCGTCGTCCACTTTCGCTGCCGCCGTTGCCGGGCATATCTCCTTCCCCGGGCGCGCCATACCGGACGCCACGCTCTACGCCCACAACGTGGACACGCACGCCCAATACAGCCAGCCGGTGCGTCACGGCGAGGCAAACTTCGGTTTCGATCTGCCCGCGGGCCGCTACTGGATCTTCGCACGGCCCGAAGAACCGGGCCTTGCAGGGCTTTACGGCGCGCACACCCAGTTCAGCGTGTGTCGACGCGGACAGGCGTCGCCAACAGCTGCCACTTGTGCGGACCATGGACTGTTGGCGGTGGAAATCAGCGAGTCCGAGCCGGTCAACAACGTCGAGATCGACGACTGGATGCTTCCGGATGAAGCCGCCATGGAATTGGATCGGATAGTGGGCAGCGCATCTGCGGGTGAGGATCGCGCGGAACTCGGTCGGCCACGCTTCTCCGAATATCGCGTGGCCATCGTGGAGCCGCCAGCCAACGTGAGCATCAACCTGGGATCCGACCCGCGCGCAGCTGAACTGGCTATGCCGCTCGAAGCGGCCGCACGTAGCGGCAGTAACTTCGCTGGCGGGTTCGCCCTCGCCAGGCTGAACTGCACGCCGGACTGCGACACGGTTGCAGTGATCGACCTGCATACCGGAGCGGTCGTTTTCCCGGAGCAGCTCGCACGTGTCTCGCATTCCTTGCCGTGTCGCGCCGGGCGCGACATGACGTTCCGTGAAGACAGCCGCTTGCTGGAATACACGCGCCGCGACGGCGACAACGCAGTCACGGATTACCTGCTCTGGGACCCTGTCCAGCGCAGCTTCTCGACCATCGCGCAGTATCGACGCAGCATCGAGCGGTTCTGCGCCTCGGTAGCGCCCACGGTTCCCTGACTGCTACGGACTACTCCGCCACGTACCAGCGATCCTCCACCCTTTCCAACACAAAGCGATCGAAGGGCAGGCCCTGCCCGCGCAGATCATAAATGGCACGCGTCCCGTTCAGTTCGTAGGCGGGCGCCATGCGACGCGCCAGCTCGAGCGCCGAGATGTACGTCTCGCGCGTGTCCTCGTAGGTCATGCATTGATCGATGAGCGTCTTGAGGGCCTTGGGCGAGGTGCTGTTGCGGAAGTTCGGGCTCATGCGGTTGTTGAAGAATCCCGCGCAATCGCCCTTGCGCAGCGTGTCTGATCCGTCTTCGAGAAACTCCAGAATTTCGGGGGTATTTGAGGTTTTTGCCCCGGCGGCCGGGCGCGCCGTCGGGGCAGCCGTCGCTGCGTCGAGACGAGACTGAAACGAGTACGGAATCGCGACACGCCAATCCTTGCCATAACGAACCAGGCTGACGAGCGCCACGCGGCCGTGGAGGTCGCTGTTCACAGGCGGCGCGATGCGCGCGACGGCATGGCTGAGCTGGGAATTCTCATCGATGATGCCGAGAACCTTGATTTCCCCGATGCGCTCGGCCGGCAGGCCAAGCCGCCGTGCGACTGAGACAAAGAAATTGTTGGGTGTCAGGTGGCGAATGTCATCGATGGTGGAGGCACCGAACAGGCGCTCGCGCACCGTGCTACTGCCGTGAGCGGCCTCGTCTTCAAGTGTCTTGATGAGACTGTTGCGCAAGTCCTCAAGCTCGCCAGGGTGAAGAAACTCGAGCACTGCTTCCGGCTGACCCGACGCCGCGGCTTCGAGATATGCCTTGACGATCTTGTCCTGCCCACTCGCGGCCCAGGTGAGCGCCGGCATCGCCAGCAGCAACAGACCGGCGAGCAGGCGCAGGAGGCGCCCGCTGGTCGACTGTGTTTCGAATCTCATACGTATCTCCAGCTTCGCGTGCAGCAAGTTGCGCCAGATTATCGATGCCGGTCGCGGCCAGATGCAAAGCCGCTGCGGCGTACAATGCGCCGTCGCAGCGTGCGGCGCTGACAGGCTGTGCCTCATCATGATGAACAAACTCTGGAACCTGCTGATGAAGGGCCTGGCAGGCGTGCTGCCGATCGGCCTGACGATCTACCTCATCGTCTGGCTGGCCACGAATATCGAAGCGGCGCTGCGCGATCTGATCACCTTCGTGCTGCCTGGCGTGCACTATTGGCCGGGGCTCGGCCTGATCGTGGGCTTCCTGTTGCTGTTGGGCGCGGGCCTGGTCGTCAACGCCTACGTCGTGCGCTGGTTCCTGTCTCAATGGGACAAGTTTCTCGAACACATTCCGCTGGTGAAGACGGTTTACGGCGCGCTGCGCGACCTGGTCAAGTTCCTCCCATCGCAAAGCAAGCGGCGCGACCTCAGGCGCGTGGTGGTGGCGAGTTTCGGCGAAGCTCGAGTCATCGGTTTCGTCACCCGCGAGTCGGCACCCGAGCTCGAGACGCAAGCGGCCGCCGACGGCATGGTCGGCGTCTACTTTCCAATGAGCTACCAGATCGGGGGCTACACTCTTTACCTGCCACGCGCGCGGCTTACTCCGCTCGACATTGGCGTCGAAGAGGCGATGCGTCTCGTGCTCACCGGAGGGATGTCGGCTTCCGGCGCCGCAACCCGGCCAGCAAGCGGGGTCTCGGCTGGGTAGGTATTTTCGAGAGCGTGAAAAACAGGACGTTTTTCACGCAGCCGTCCGGATGGATTCACGGCGGTCTCGAAAATATCTACCCACCCGAGACCCTGCTTTGTCAGGGCTGCGACGGCACCCGAACTTGAAGGTCGACACTGATCGGATAGTGATCGGAGCCGAGGAATCTTCCGACCTTGAAGTCACTCGCTTCGATCTGCGCATTCGCCAGGCAATGATCGATCTGAATGAAGAGCGGTACCACGAATGCCGGCCACGTCGCTTGTGGGCCCTCACCCCGGGCGCAGCTGCGCAGACCCCCGTCATTCAAGAGCTGCTGAAAACGCGGCGAATACGGCGTAACGTTGAGATCGCCGACGATCGCGAATGGGCCCTGTTGCTCGCGGGCCAGACGTGCCAGTGCCGCGAGCTGTGCGTTGCGAATGCCAGCGAGGTGCGCGCCGAACGGCCATGACAAGTGCGTGGCGACCAAAGTGACGTCGCCAGCAGGGTCGGGAAGCGTAAACAGTAACGAGGACACACCGCTATCACCCAGCTCGATCACCTGACTCCGGAGCGGCGCGCGGCGACTCAGCACCGCGATGCCAGAGGCGTCGTCGCCGGGATTGACCCAGCGAAACGCGTACTGCGCGGCAAGCCCGTCCAGCGCTTGCGCCCAGGCAGGCGTCACTTCCATGAGTATCAGCACGTCGGGAGATTGTTCGCCGATGAATTGCACCAGCCGCTGGTACTCGTGGCTGTACTTGAAGACGTTGAAGGACAGCACTCTGATCGGGGCTCCGCGCGTGGTGGGCGCGGCGCTCGCAGGGCCCACGAACTGAGGAATGATAGGCGGCAGGTTGGCGAGCAAGGTGGCGACACTGAGCGCAGCGAGCAGCGACCGTTTCTGGGCCCCGAAGATCACCGCAAGCATCGCGCCGAGTACCGCATACTGGACGCGGAAGGGCGAGAACAAATCAAGAAACCACGACCACGCGCCCAGGTAAGCGAGGCTCGTCCCGAGTACCAGCGCACCGAGCAGGATCAGGCAGGCAGTTTCCATGCGTCGCGCGCGGTTCATGCGTGCATCTCATGCGTGCGCCAGCGGACAGTCAGGACTCATTTCACAGAATCGGGTGACGCAGTGCAGCAGTCGTTGTCTCGGCCGACAGACCCCGTATCGTGTGCGTCTCGGCCTGCCCCGGGATCACGCAGGGAACGGGACCATTGAGCTCGAAGGCGGGGGGGACACATATGCCCGTACCAGGCAGCCCGAATCTGATCCCCGAGGATCCGACAATCGAGCGGGTCGCGGCGCAATTGTCGGCCGCGGGCCAATCGATCGATATCGTCGCGCTGACCTCGGACGCGGATCTGCTTGCGATTCTGCATGACGCCACCGGCGGCTCACGTCGCGTCCTGGACGCGGCCACGCCTCAGCAGGCCGGCGAATTGATGATGGCCGGACGTGTCGGTGTGGTGGTTGTCGACACACTCGCGACGGGCGAGGATTCCGAGGCGTTCTGCGAGCAGCTCCGTACCCAGTTCCCGGATCTCGTGCTGATCGTTGCCGGAACCACCGAGGACCAGACACAGCTCGTCAAGCTGATCACCTCGGGCGACATCTATCGTTTCCTGCACAAACCGGTTTCTCCGCCGCGCGTTCGCCAGTTCATCGAAGCGGGCATACGCCGGCACATGGAGGGCCGCACATTTACGCCGGCCGAGACCGCCCCGCCGCCACGGCGAGGCTTGATGCCGGCGATCTTCATCGGCATCGCCCTGCTCATCATTGGGGCGACGGTCGCTGCGTACATCTTCTTCAAAGAAGGTCCACGCCAGCAGGCTCAACAGCCCGTTACCCAATCTGCACCACGATCGGTCACGCCCGAGGTGCGGGCCCCCGCTCCCGTGCCGCAGCCAACCGTGAATGCGCCATCGAAGGCATCGGCGACGCCACAAGCACCGGCTGCAACTGACGAACGTGGCAGGGTACTTGCTGCGGCCGGAGCAGCATTCGACGCCGGACGTCTCATCGCGCCGCCCGGCACCAGCGCCCTGGACCTGTATCGCCAGGTGCTTGCGACTCACCCCGGCGATGCCCAGGCCGAGGCGGGCCTGGACCGAATCGCCGATCAGCTCCTCACGAGTGCCGAGACCGCGATGCTCGAAGAACGAGTCGATGATGCCGCGCGTGCCATCGAAGATGCGCGCCTTGTCAGGCCCAACAACATGCGCCTGGCCTTCCTGAGTGCGCAGCTCGGCAAGGAGCGCGAACGGCGCCTGATCGCGCTCGCGCGACAGTCGGCGGACGCTGGCAACTTCACTCGTGCTATCAGTTTTCTGGACCGCGCCGCGCAGGGACAAAAGAACATTTCTCCGGTGCTGGCCCAGGCGCGCCGCGAAATCGAGCAGCGTCGCGTCGGCACCAGCGCCGAGAACCTGCTCAAGAAAGCCAACGAGCGGTTGCGTGAGGACAAGCTGATTGCGCCAGAAGGCGACAGCGCGGAAACCTACATCCTCGCTGCGCTCGCCGCCGACCCGGCCAACGTCACGGCACAACAGGCGCGCCGTGCGCTCGGCGACCAGATGTTGGCCAAATCCAGCCAGGCGATCGATGCCCGGGATTTCGTCGCAGCCGAGCAATGGCTGACCCACGCCGAGTCGCTGGGCGCGAACGTTCGCACGGCTCAACGCAGTCTCGACAAGGCGCGCCAGTCGAGCGCGCGCACTCAACAGCAGTCTCAGCTCACCGCTCGCCTCGATGAGCGCATCTCGCAGGGTCGCTTGCTCGCTCCGGAACGCGACAGCGCGAGTTACTACTGGCGCGAACTGCGGGCCGCAGATCCGCAGAACGCACGCCTACAGCCGACTTTGCAAAGCATTGGCGCAGGACTGGTGCAGCAGGCGCAGGCCAGCCTGGCGCAAGGCGACGTCGGGACAGCGCAGACCGCACTTGATGAAGCGAAGTCACTCGGATTCTCATCCACTGCCCTGACGTCAGCGGAGCAACAGACCGCGGCGGCACGCGAACACTCGGCTTTCATGGGCAGCATCATCGACGCCGCCACAATTGCGCGCGACAAGTACGTCGCCCCGCGCTACCCCTCCGAGGCGCAACGCAAGGGACTAGGCGGCTGGGTGGAACTCGAATTCACGGTCGCCAAGGACGGCACGGTGAAGGACCTTACAGTTTTTCGGGCCGAGCCTGCGGAAACCTTCGATGCGGCCGCCATCAAAGCAGTCTCGCAATGGCGCTATCGGCCGATCGTGCGCGATGGCCGGGTCGTCGAGCAGCGCGCTCGCCTCAGGGTCCGCTTCGCGCTGCAAGAGGGGTGAGCACTTTTCGGCGTCACGGGGGTCGGGCACCCGCTCACGCCCGAGCCGCTAACCTTGCCAGCTCCGGCACAATCGGCAGACGGCGCACTCGCAGGCCACGTGCCGCGAAAATCGCGTTCGCCAGTGCGGGCGCAACCGGCGGCAACGGGCATTCGCCCATTCCCACCGGATCGCGTTCGCTCGGGGTGATATGAATATCGATCTCTGCCGGCGTCTCTGCCATGCGCAGCAGCGGATAATCGTTGAAATTGCTCTGCTCGACGTGCCCATCGCGGATCGTGATCTGCGGATGCAGTGCGTGTGACAAGCCATCAATGATCCCGCTTTGCATCTGCGCTTCTACGCCGAGCGGATTGACGGCACGACCACAATCGACCGCGCCGGTGACTTTGAGCACGCGCACGCCGCCCTGATCGTCCACTTCCGCTTCGACAACGTGCGCGACGTACCCACCAAAGGTGAAGTGCCCCGCGATGCCGCGACCACGCCCCGGCGGCAGCGGCTTGCCCCAATCGCCTTTCTCAGCCGCGAGTTTCAGGACGTTGACGAGGCGCCCGGTATCGAACAGCGGCCCCCCGTGTTGCTCATACTTCATCTCTCGAGCCGGGCCGAGCAGTGCGAGACGCAGCTCCAGGGGATCGCGATGCAGTTCATGGGCAATCTCGTCAATAAAGGACTGCACGACGAACGCGTTCGCCGTGTGCGCCGGCGCGCGCCATGATCCACGCGCAGCTCCGGAACGCATCGAGTGATACTCGAGGCGATAGTTCGCCACCAGCCCCGCCGGAAAATCGTCGGGGTACAGCTCCGACGTCCAGTCCTCCTCGGGCTTGACGTCCTCGCGACGGTAGTACTTCGATGCGCTCGCGAGCCGGTGAGTCCAGGCGATCATTTTCCCTTGTGCGTCGAAGCCAGCGCGCAACTCGTGCAGGCCGGCCGGACGATAGAAGTCATTGCGCAGGTCGTCTTCACGCGTCCAGAGCACTTGCACCGGCGCCTTCACGGCCTTGGAGACCAGCACCGCTTCAGCGACGTAATCAGCCGTGAGACGCCGCCCGAATCCGCCCCCCAGTCGCGTCATGCGCACCTCGATGTTCAGCCGGTCGAGGCCGGTAAGGCGTGCCGCCATGCGCGAGGCGGAGCCCGGCATCTGGATGGGAGCGATGATCTCGCACCGGTCGGGGCGCACCCAGGCGACGCAATTCTGCGGCTCCAGCGTGCAGTGACTGACATACGGGAGCCAATAGCGCGCCTTAAATGTCTTCGTCGCTGCGGCGCTGGCAGAGTCGAAATCACCATCATTGCGAACCACCCTTCCCGATTTCTCGAATGCCGCCGTGCACTGCTGTTCCAGACCCGCCGTACTCTCATCGGCAAAAGGTCCGGGCTTCCATTTGACCTTGAGACGCTCGCGACCCTGTATCGCCGCCCAAGTTGAGTCGGCGACCACCGCGATTGCTGAAGCCAGCACCGTATAGGGTTTGCCCGTGGGCTCGGCATCGATCCGCACGACCTGCCGCACACCCGGCACCTTCAGTGCTTCGCTCGCATCGAAGCTCTCGATACCGCCGTCGAACCACGGACAGCGCGCCAGTACCGCATGCTTCAGACCCGGCAGGCGCGCGTCGATTCCGAAGCCGGCGGCACCGGTGACGATGTCGCGTCCGTCCACCACGCGCGTCGGCTTGCCGATGATGCGAAAAGCCGCCGGGTTCTTGAGCGTTGGCGCGGAGCTGGGGGGCTTGAGCGTCGCGGCCTGCGCGGCAAGCTCACCGTAGCTGGCGAAGCGACCGGTTGCGGGATGTACCACGCGGCCGGGCTCGGTTGCGCAGGAGGCAGTGTCCACTTGCCAACGCTGTGCCGCCGCCAGGATCAACATCTCTCGGGCGCGCGCGCCGACCTGGCGCAGCAGCAGCCAGTTCTCACTGACGCTGGTGCTGCCCCCCGCCCCCTGGCCGACACCGTCGTACTTCCAGGTGTAACCCTCACCCTTTGGGTCGCGCATGATGCCGAGAGGCATCTGCTCGACGCGCACACTATGCCAATCCACGTCGAGTTCTTCGGCGATCAACATGGGAAGCGAGGTGCGAACGCCCTGCCCCATGTCCGGATTCGGCGCTCCCAATGTCACTGAACCATCGGGATCGATGCGCACGAAGTAGCCCAGTTGGCCGCCGCTCGAGCCCATCGGCTCGCCGGTTTCGGCGGCCGAACCCAGACCGACCAGGAGCCCGCCGCCGACCGCGACGGAAACGCGCAGAAAATCGCGCCGGGTGAGCGCGAGCGTCGTGACTGATGACAGCCCGCTGCTCAAAGGCGCCCACTGTTGATGTAATTGACTACGCGGCGGCGGTAAGCGCGCCCGGATGTGAATTTAGTCCCGTTCGCCAGCGTCACTTCGTAATCGCCGTAGAGCTGGCGCGCCATCTCGCGGATGTGGCGCGTATTGATGATCACCGAGCGGTGGATGCGCAGAAACATCGTCGGATCGAGCATCGTCTCGGCCTGTTGCATGCCGCAGCGGAGCAGGTAGTGATCGCTGCCGACGTGCAAGGTGATGTAATTGCGACTTGCCTCGACCGCGTGCACGTCGCCTGGATCGACGAAGATGTAGCGGTCGTTCTTCTCCGCCACGATGCGCTTGGGTCCGGTGCCTGGAAGCGTGCCCTGCATGTTGCCGAGAATCTGCCGCACCGCTGCCTGGACCTGGGCGCGTACGTCATTGCCGCCGGGCCCTGTCAAGCGCGACCTGGCACGCTCTACAGCGGCACGAAAGCGCTCCCGGTCGAAAGGCTTGAGGAGGTAGTCCACCGCGTTGAGCTCGAACGCATCCACCGCGTACTGGTCGTACGCGGTCACGAAGATCACCAGCGGCATTGCGTCGCGCCCGATCTTGTCGATGACTTCCAGGCCGTTCACGCGGCGCATCTGTACATCGAGAAATACCAGGTCAGGGTGCAGTGCCGCGATGCGCTTGACCGCTTCGGCGCCATAGCGGCACTCGCCGACGACCTCGATATCGCCCTCCAGGGCACAGTAGTCCTTCAATGTCTGGCGGGCGATCGGCTCGTCGTCCACGATCAGCGTGCGGATCATCGTCGCGGTGTTCATTCGAGAATGCCCTCCCGAAATGGAATGCGCAGGAACGCCAGGAATCCGCCCTCGGGCGGCGCACGAAACTCGAGGGTGAAATTCTCGCCATAGAGGGCGCGCAGGCGCTCACGGGTATTACCGGTGCCGATGTGCGCACCGGAGCCCTCGCCCTCCGCGTCAGGACTACCGGTGTTATGAACGCTCAGCTCGAGCCAGCGTTCGAGCTGCCGTGAATCGATGACCTGGCGCGCATCGATGCTGACGTTGACCCGCTCCTCTTCCTCGGCGGCACCATGGACCACCGCGTTCTCCGCCAGCGGCTGCAGGATCAGGCTCGGCACCATGGCGTCCTGCACGGCCGTATCGACACGAATTGCAAAACGCAGACGATCGGGAAACCTGAGCTGCTGGATCTCCAGATAGTTGCGCACGAAATCGATCTCGCGTGTGAGCGGCACGAGGTCCGCGTCGCTGTCGCGCAGCGTCCGGCGCAAAAGGTCCCCAAGACGCACGATGATCTGCCGCGCCACGGCAGGCCGTGCATCGATCAGCCCGCTGACCGAGTGCAGCGTATTGAACAGGAAGTGCGGGTGCAGCTGCATGCGCAGTGCGTGCAGGCGCGCGCGCACGTTCTCATGTTCGAGCTGTGCGAGGCGCAGGCGATGATCGCGCAGGTCGAGATAAGTGCGCACGCCGAGGATCAGTACCAGCCCGAACCAATACGATATGAAGAAGTCCGGGATGCTCACCAGCAGGATGCCTGAATGGAGCCATTCGCTGATCTGCTCACCGATCGCGCCGTCGCCTGAGATCATCGTCGGCAGCCATTTGAGCTGCGGCTCGGTGAGATCGATGCTGAGCGTGAGCACCGGCGTCGCCAGCAGCGCGAACAAGGATGCGAGGGCGAGGTGTCCGGCGGCGGCGAGCCAGCGCCGTTGTTGGGGCCAGCCGATCGCGAGCGCGGCCCGATAGAACACGATCAGAATGAAGAACAGGATCGCGTGCTGGAGGGTGCGCTCCAGAGGCTCCGCAATCTGCACGTCCGGAACCGCGGCGACGCGCACCGTATAGCCGAGCACGCGGGTCGCCGTCATCAGCAGCCAGAAGGGGATCGTGGTCCAGAGGATCACTGGCCACACTGACTGAGCCGAAGGGTCGATGGTGGCGTGATGGAGCGGCGCCAGGAACGCGGGCTGGGGGAGCGAGTTGATAGCTTGCGTGGACGCGGGCACTGGCTCCGCAGGCTCGACTTCGATGCGGACTTCGGCGCTCATAGGTGTGAGCCGCCATGGGGAATAGCGTGTCCGTGGACGCCGCGACGCCGCGTGCAAATTGGCTTCAATGGGGTATCACTCAAGCCAACCTCTTGCAGGAGGACTCGGCGTCGCAGCGTCCTCGGACACGTTGCTCTTGATGGATGCGCCCGCGACCCGATTGGTTGCATGACCTACGCAAAAAGTTCCTTTCGCTCCGGGCACCTAGCCTGAGGGTCCCACCTGCTGACTCAACCTTGTCGGGACGAAACGCCGCAGCGGCGGTACCAAGAGTTCGCTGTGGACGCCAAGCTGCTGGGCGACGCTGGGACCGATCCCCGACTCGCGGGCCACCAGCGTCAGTGCGTCGAAAAATCTCCCGTCAGCGCGAAGGAGCCGGTGCAGGTGCGGCGGCGGGCCGCGCCTCGTGGCGCCGAGCCAGCCACCACCCGACTACAGCCCAGAGCAGTGCCAGGCCGGCACCCACCAGGGCGAGCGCGGCGGTGGACATGTCGCTCGCCTTCAGGCCGCCGCGCACCTGTGAAGAGATGGCATCTCCGCCACGGTAGACCACGACGTCGATGAAGTTCTTCGCCTTGTACTTGGTTTCAGTATCGACGGAGGTAAACAGGATTTCCCGGCCAGGGCGTGTGAGCGCGTACTCCCCGGAGCGACGGATGATCATTACCACGGCCAGCACCCAGAAATTGCTGACCAGGGCCAGGGTCAGAAAGCCGCCCAACATGGCGAGCGGCACCGATATCAGCAGCACCGCGACGCCCAGCCGCGATGCGATTCGTCCGGTAAAAAAGAGCTGGGTAACCAAGGTGAGCGCCTGCACGACGAAGTCGAGGCGCGCGAATACCTGCGTGCGATCGTCCTCGTTCGGAAACGCCTCCTTCACCAGCCGCAGCTGATCGAAATAGAGGAACGTCGTCACTGAGGCGAGCAGGAATACGAAGAGGCAAAAGCCGAGCAGGTAGGGAGACCGCAGAACCTGTGTTACACCGGCAAATGGATTGCCGCCAATCGGTCGTTCCTTCCCCGGCGAATCCACGCTCGTTCCCTGCGGACCCCGACGCCAGAGCCGCAGCAGAATCATCTGGCACACGATGGCGACCGCGAACAGACTGGCGGAGACAATCAGCACGCCGGTGCGACCGACCCGACCGACCAGAAAGTCGGTGAGCACCGGCGCGATCAACCCCCCGATGGTGCCGCCGGCGGCAATTACGCCAAACAGGCGCTTGGCCTGTTCGGAGGTGGTGCGATCCACCATCAGTGTCCAGAACACTGACACCACGAACAGGTTGAAGATACTGATCCAGACATAAAAGAAGCGTGCCGCGGCAAGGTTGCCCGGATCGGCGTTCATTTCGCCTGCGAGCACCAGCAACGAGCCGCCGAACAGGGCATACACCGCCCCCAGCACGACCGCGCGCGGCAGGTAGGAACAGGCGAGACCGTAGATCGGTATCACCGCAATCGAGCCGAGCCACGTGGCGACAAACAGGTCCTCCACTTCCTTCTCGCCCAACACGGTGCCGATCGTCTCGCGCACTGGCCGCAGCATGAAGTAGCCGCACAGCACGCAGAAGAAGAGCGCGAAGGCGGCCGCGACCGCCGGCCGTTCCTGCGGTTCGATCTTGGCCAGGCGCTGCAGGATCCGCGCAGCCGGCGAGAGTTCTGCGCTCACAGATTGGCCACGTACAGCGCCATGCGCTCGCGCATTTTTTCGTCGGGAAGGCGACCCTGACCCGCGGCGACGTTGTTGTGCATGTGAGCGGGATTTGCGGTGGCGGGAATCACGCAGTTGACGGCCGGATGACTCACGATGAACTTGAGGAAGAACTGCCCCCAGCTCGTGCAGTCGATATCGGCGGCCCAGCCCGGCAGCTCCTTGCCGCGCGTGCGCGAGAACAACGCGCCATCCTCAAAGGGGCGATTGATCAGGGTCGCCACCTTGCGCTCGGCGGCGAGCGGCAGTAGTCGCTGCTCGGCTTCGCGCGTGGCGATCGAATAGTTGAACTGCACGAAATCCAGCGGCTCCTTGCGGATCAGATCCTCCAGATCCGCATGCGACGCAACCGTGTAGTGCGTGATGCCGATATAACGCACTTTGCCTTGCTGTTTCAGAGCGCGCAGGTTCTCGAGCTGTGTTGGCAGATCGAGCAGGTTGTGCACCTGCACGAGGTCCAGTTTGCTCACCTTGAGCAAGCGCATCGAATTCTCGATCTGCTGCAGGCCAGCGTCCTTACCGCGTGTCCAGACCTTGGTGGCGACGAACATGCGCGGCCGCGGGCTCAGTGAGGCAATGAGGTCGCCGGAAACCGCTTCGGCGCGCCCGTACATGGGGGAGGTATCGAGCAACGTTCCGCCCGCACTCGTCAGGATATCGAGCACCTCGCTCAGAGGCGCCCGCTCAGTGCTGCCTCCGCCGACATCGAACACGCCCGAGGTTCCGAGGCCGATCACCGGCAGTTCCTCACCGGTCGAGGGAATCTTGCGCTTGAGCATCGCGGTCTCCGCACCTGGCAGGGTCTGTGGCGCCAGCGCTGCCACGGCGGCACCAGCGGCCCCGACGACGACAGCCTTGCAGAAATCGCGACGCGACGGGCCGTGTGTGGGCATGCACCACTCCTTTATGCCGGTTGCACTCTTTCAGGACAGTCGCGCACCGATTCGCCGGCGTACAGACCAGCCGAGCACGACGCCGGCGAGGAACAGCGACAGCATATCGGTCGCACCGCCACCGCCGCCACCACCCGCTTCACCGGTTGAGTTCGAGCTGTCCGAGCGCGAACGCATACTCCATGGCGGTCTCGCGGTACCTGCGAAAACGTCCCGACCGACCCCCGTGGCCCGCTTCCATGTTGGTGTGAAGCAGGAGCGGGTGCGGGTCGGTCTTGGTGGCGCGCAGCTTCGCCACCCATTTTGCCGGCTCGAAGTACTGTACCTGGCTGTCCCACAGACCGGTGGTGACGAGCATCGCCGGATAGGCTTGTGCTGCGACCTGGTCGTACGGCGAATAGGACAGCATGTACTCGTAGTACTCCGGCTCACGCGGATCGCCCCATTCGTCGTATTCGCCCGTAGTGAGCGGGATCGATTCATCCAGCATCGTGGTCACGACGTCGACGAACGGTACACTCGCGAGGATCACCCGGTAGTGATCCGGGGCCATGTTGGCGATCGCGCCCATCAGCAGTCCCCCGGCACTTCGTCCCTCCGCGATGACCTTGTCGCGCGCTCCCCAGCGTTCGCGCACCAGGTAATCGGTTACGTCGATGAAGTCCGTGAAGGTATTGACCTTGTGCAACAGGCGCCCATCGTCATACCAGCGACGGCCGAGCTCCTGTCCACCGCGGATATGTGCGATCGCCACGACGAAGCCGCGGTCGAGAAGGCTCACCCAGCTCGGCGAAAAAGTCGGATCCACCGAGATGCCGTAGGAGCCGTAGCCGTACTGGTAGATGGGCGCCTTGCCATCGCGCTTGAATCCCTTGTGGTACACGATCGATACCGGTACTTGTTGCCCGTCGCGGGCGGGTGCGTGCAGATATTCAGTCCGGTAGTTGGCGGAATCGAATGGCGGTGGGACCGGATCGCGCTTCAGCAGGGTGCGCGATCCGTCCTGCATGTCGTAGTCGTAGGTCGTCGTGGGTGTGGTCAGCGAGCTGTACGTATAGCGCAGCAGGTTCGAATCGAGCTCCGCGTTCGCGCCGAACATCGCGGTGTACGCCGCCTCGTCCGCGTCGATGAGCCGCTCCGCCCCGCCCGACCACGGCTTGACGCGGATCTTGCGCAGGCCGCCGGAGCGCTCCGCCGCAGCGAGGAAATCCCGGAACACTTCGAAGTCGTGCAGGAATGCGTCGCCTCGATGCGCGATCACATCGCGCCAGGTGCTGCGATCGCCGGCGGATTCGATCGGCGCACGCATGATGCGAAAATTCGGCGCTTGCCAGTTGGTGCGGATGATGAAGTCCGCACCCAGGTCCTCGACCGAGTACTCATGATCGCGCTCGCGCGGCAGTACCACCTTGAACTTGAGTGCCGGGTCATCGGTACGCGCGTACCACCACTCCGACGAAACGGTGCTTTCCGTGCCGATAAAGATGTAGCGCCCTGATTTCGATTCGGTGACATCGGTATAGAACGTCGTATCGGTCTGCTCCCACACAATCGGGTCTTCGGTGACTTTGGTGCCGAGCGTGTGCCGCCGGACGCGAAACCCGAGCAGCGTCACCGGGTCCTTCTCCACGTAGAGCAATGACTTGTTGTCGCCAGACCAGACGATCGACGGCTCAGCATTCTCGACTGTGTCGGGAAGCATGACACCGGACTGTAGATCCTTGACACGCAAGACGTATTGCCGGCGCCCGACGGTGTCCTCCGCATAGGCCAGGAGGCGATTGTCGTAACTCGGCACGTAGGCGCCGACGTTGAAATAGTCATGTCCCCTGGCGAGCTCGTTGACATCCAGCAACAGCTCTTCGGGTGCGTCGGCGACGTCGCGGCGCCGCGCGTATATCGGGTATTCACTGCCCGCCTTCAGGCGCGTGACGTACCAATACCCGCGCTTGCGATAGGGGACGCTGACATCATCCTGCGGAATGCGCGCCACGATCTCCTGGTAGATCTTTTCCTCCAGTCCCTTGACGGGCTTGAGCGCAGCGTCGGTGTATTCGTTCTCCGCGTTGAGGTAGCCGAGAACTTTGGGGTCGAGGCGCGTGTCGTCGCGCAGCCAGTAGTACGGGTCGATGCGCACGCCGCTCGGCGACAGCACCGGCTGTGGACGTGCTTCGGCGAGCGGCGGCGTTCCCGCCCTCGATGCATCACGCATCGATCCCTCCCGCTGCGCGCCGTGAGGCGAGCACGCCGAGAACGACAGGGCGGTCACGATCAGGACCGCGGCAGATCTCCGATATTGCATTCATTCTCCTCAGTGTTTGCACGGCAACGCGCTTACCGGTTGCGACGCAGGCGGCGAATCAGCGCCTGTCCCCAGCCGAATCGCGCGCTCCACAAGAGCGCCATCCAGAGGACGCGTTGCGAGAGCGGAAAGCGCGCCAGTTGCACCGCGCGGTCGTAAATCCGTGTCGCCTCGTGAATCTGGAGTGAGCGCGCCGCAACGCGATAGTTCGAGTTCGCTGACCGGATCGTGAACAGCCCCGGTCCGTTCTCCTCGACGATGATGCCATCCAGAGTCCATGGCAGGTCGTGGCTCGACACAGACGCAAAGTGCAGCTCGACTGCGCCGACCTGGCCCCGCGCCAGTCGCCGCAAAGACAGTTCAGCGGGCCGGGCGCCGGAATAGACCGTTTCAAACTGCCCGAAAAATTCGTATCGCATTGGGATCGCAGCAGCAAGGCGGAATCATCGCGAGCGGCATTGTCTCCGAGCGCGGACGTTCTTGTCGCGCGTTTCTGATATCCTGCGCGCCCTTTTTATCCCTCCGCCCTGATGGACACCGTTGCCTCTGCAGCTCACGGAGTCGTGCGCTCGCTGCCCGCGCAGCGGCACGATGCTGCGGGACGTCCGCGCGTCGACTACCGCGCGGTGCTCGCGCTCGCCTGGCCGTTCGTCCTCAACAGTTCAGTGCAGGCGGTGCTGAATCTCACCGACACGTGGTTCATCGGTCGGCTTTCGACGCAAGCGCTCGCCGCGATGGGTGCCGTTTACTGGCTGGTGCTGGTGTTCGTGCTGTTACTGGGCGGTGTCGGCATCGCCGTGCAGACCCTCGTTGCGCAGGCAAACGGCGGTCGGCGCTTGCGCAGGGCGGCTCAGGCGGAGTGGACGGCGCAATGGGGAGCGCTGCTGACAGTGCCGCTGTTTCTCGCGGCTGCGTGGGCCGGGCGCGCAATGCTGCAGCCGTTCGCGCTCGAACCCGCAGTGGAGCACCAGGCGCTGGAGTTCTGGGTGCCACGCATGATTGGTGCACCGATCGGCGTCGCATTGTGGGCCGTGCTCGGTTTCTTCAACGGCATCGCCCGGCCGCGTATCACGCTCGCGATCACCTTGCTGGTAGCCGTGCTCAATGCGCTCCTGAACCAGCTCTTCATTTTCGAGTTGCAGATGGGAATCGCGGGCTCGGCCTGGGCTACCAATGCGGCGCAGCTCAGCGGGTGGCTGATGGCGATGGCATTGTTTCTCGGGCCGGGCACGAACACGCGCTACTACTCGCGACTGATGTGGCGCTTGCGGCCCCGACGCCTCATGCGTCAGTTCCTGCTCGGATTCCCGATGGGGCTGCTCTACGCGGCGGATCTGCTCGGCGTTGCGCTGTTCCAGATCATGACCGTGCGGCTCGGCAGCGTCGATGGCGCCGCGACGCTGATTGTCATGATGCTGACCTCGATTGCCTACCTGCCCGCAGTCGGTTTTGCAATGACCGGCACGACGCTGGTCGGCCAGTCGATCGGCGCGGGCGACAAGGAATGGGCGATGTGCCTCGGCAACGCAACGATCAAACTATCGGTAGGCTACATGGCGCTGATCGGCGTGTTTCTGGCCGTGGCGGGTCCCTGGCTGCTGCCGTGGTTCGTCAGTCCGCAAGACGTCAACGCCGCCGATGTCGTTGCTCTCGGCCGGGTGCTGGTGTGGATCGCCGCGGGCTACCAGATATTCGATGGCCTGAATCTGGGCAGCGGATTGGCGTTGCGCGGCGCGGGTGATGCGGCAGTCCCGGCCGTCATGGTCATTGTGCTGTCGTGGTTCGTGTTCGTTCCCGCCGCGCATGCGCTCGCATTTGCGCCCGGTCAGGGCTATGTCGATTTTCTGCCGCAATTTGGATTCGGCGCCGTGGGCGGCTGGATTGCCGCACTCATATATGCCTTCGGACTGGGAACGGTCCTGTTCATACGCTGGCGTTCGGCGGCCTGGAAAAAGATCCGTCTGCAGTAAGCGGCTCAGAGCCGCAGCACGGCGAGCAGGCCGACGAGTGTGGTCGGCACGAAATAGGGCAGCGCCATCCACACCATTCTCCCGTAGGAGAGCTGGATTAGCGGTGCGAGCGAGGAGCTGAGCAGAAACAGAAACGCGGCCTGGCCATTGGGCGTGGCGATGCTCGGAATGTTCACGCCGGTGTTGAGGGCGACCGCGAGCGCATCGAATTGCTCGCGTGTCAGCAGGTGATTGCCAAGTGGGCGCTCGATCTCGTGGATGAAGATCGTCGCGACGAACACGTTGTCGCTGATGGCCGAAAGGGCTCCGTTGGCTAGATAGAACATCGCCACCTGCTCGCGTCCTTCGAGCGCCAGCACCTGCAGCATCAGCGGACGGAACAGATCCTGCGCATTGATGAAGGAGACGATCACGAAGAACACGACCAGCAGGGCTGTGAAAGGCAACGCCTCCTGAAAAGCCTCTCCGAGCCGATGCTCCTCGACGATACCGGTGAATGCGGTGACGAGGACGATCACCAGCAAGCCGATGAGGCCGATCTCCGCGACATGGAAGGCGAGAGCCAGGACCAGAATCAGCACTGCGATCGCCTGGATCCACAGATTCCAGCGCTGCGCCGAGGTGCGCTGCGCAGCCTCAGCGCCGGCCCAGGCGAGCAGTTCGCGACGCACGCTCGCTGGCAGCTCCGCGCCGTAGCCAAACCACTTCAGCTTTTCCAGTGCAACGCTCAGTGCCAGCCCAGCCGCGAGCACCGGCATCGAGACCGGCGCGACCCTGACAAAGAACTCGATGAAGTTCCAGCCGGCCCGTTCGCCCACCAGCAGATTCTGCGGCTCGCCGACCAGCGTGCACACGCCACCCAATGCCGTTCCCACGGCTGCGTGCATCATCAGACTGCGCAGGAAGGCACGGAAGATCTCGAGATCGCCGCGAAACGTCGCCGTGACGTGTGAATCGTCCGCGACCTCATGCACATCTTCCTCGCGACGAGCGCAGGCGACCCGGTGATAGACAGCATAGAAACCTCCGCCGACGGTGATGACGACTGCCACGACCGTTAGCGCGTCAAGGAATGCTGACAGCAGCGCCGCCGCCAGGCAGAAGCTGAAAGCCAGCAATGCCTTGGATCGAACCGCTAGGACCAGGCGTGTGAATGCGGCGAGCAGCAGATCCTTGAGGAAATAGACTCCGGCCAGCATGAATATGAGCAGCAGGATCATGGGAAATCCGCGCACCACTTCCTCGTAGACCCGCTCGACATCGGTCAAGCGCATCAGGATTGCTTCGAGCGCCAGCAATCCCCCGGGCTGCAGCGGATAACACTGGAGGGTCATCGCCCAAGACGAAAATGAACTCCGCGAGCACGAGCCAAGCGGCGACTGTTGCGCCGGCGATGTTCAATACCAACGGATTCAACGCCAGCAGCACGATGATCGTGAGCTTGTACCGGCGCGGCGCCCGGCCGAGGAATGAGTCGAAGATCAGTGCGGGCTTCACGCCGCCTGTTTCCCGCGCACGATCGCGAGCGCGATCGGCACCAGCGAAACGGCGACGATGAGCAGCGTGACGACGCCGAAATTGTTCTTCACCAGCGGAATGTTGCCGAACAGGTACCCGCCGAAGATGAATATTGCGACCCAGGCGATGCCGCCCACGCAATTGTGGAGCTGAAAGCGACCATAGTTCATGTGCCCTATCCCGGCCACGAATGGCGCACAAGTGCGGATGATCGGCACGAACCGCGACAGGATTATGGTTTTTCCACCATGTCGCTCGAAGAACTGTTCGGTGCGACGCAGGTAGTCCACCTTGAGCAGGCGCACTTTACCGGAGAAAGCCCGTGGGCCGATGCCGCGGCCGATGGCGTAGTTCAGAGTGTTGCCGAGAATCGCTGCACCGCCGAGCAGCACAAATGCCGTAATCGGTTGCAGTGTGCCCGACGTGTCTACCGCGGCCAGTGCGCCCACCGCAAAGAGCAGCGAGTCGCCCGGCAGGAAGGGCGTGATCACCAGGCCGGTCTCGGCAAAGATGATCGCGAACAGGATGAGGTACACCCAGCCGTCGTACTGCGACACCAGCTCGACGAGGTGCCGGTCCAGGTGCATCACGAGGTCATAGAGCATCAGCCCGAAGGCGATCAACGGCTGCAGCCATTCCATCGCGGGGCCCGGCGCTACTTACCGAGGCTCTCGATTCTGACCACGGTCTGTCCCGAGTGCATCTGATTGCCGGCTGCCGTGAAGCGCACCTGCACGGCGAACGCGTAGAACTCGCCTTCGATCCACTCCCGCTGGCCGTTCTTGGCATCGTCCTGGAATGCGATGTTGAGTGAGTAGCAGCCGGCGGCTTCGGGCTGCTGGCCTTCCCACTTCGCTTCCTCAACGCTCTCGAGGCTGAGGCCGTAGACGCTTCCGGCCGGCGCGGCGATGCGAAAGTGCTGCAGCTTCAGTCCCTCCACTGGTGCACCGTCATCCTGCCGCGAAACGCTGACGAACAGGACCAGCCGGCCGGCGACATCCACAAAGCGTGATTCGGCCGAGACGGCCGCGACGATCAGGCGATACTCATGCGCTTATCTCCCTGCTTGCAATCGACCCGGCATGGTACTGCCCACGTCGCTTGGTCGTCACGGCTGAAGAGATTGCCGTGTGCGCCAGCTCACGCACCGAGTCTGCGCCTGAGCGAGGCAACGAGGCGCTCAACATCGCTGACGTCGTTATAGATGTGCGGGCAGGCGCGCAACGCTCCAGGTCCGGCCGGCTGAGGTACGAAGCCCACCACGACCCGATCGCGCTGCGCGAGCTCGTTCGCGAGCGCAGCTCCGTCCATGCCGGGAAGGCGAAACGAGACAATGCCAGCCCAAAGATCCGGATGCGCCGGAGTCAGGATCTCGATGCCCGGGAGGCGCTTCAGCTCGAGCCGCAGGTACCACGCGAGCTCGCGGATGCGGGCCATGACCCGCTCGCGGCCGATTTCCTGCTGGAACGCCAGGGCTGGCACAACGCTCAATGCCAGTGGCGCGAGCTGTGTGAAGGCGCCACTGAACTTGCGCAGTGACATCGGCCATGCGGCGCGTGCTTCAGTCGCGGATGCGGGCGAACTCGATCCCGAGGCGTTGTCCCAGTCATCGCGACCCGCGACGATGAGCGGCCACAGCCTGAAGCGCGCGGCGGGTGACAGCGCCAACACACCGACGCCCGCCGGCCCATTGAGCCATTTGTAGAAACTGCCGACATAGAAATCTGCGCCCGATGTCTGCACTGGCGTGTTCAACATCCCGATCGCCTGGGCACCATCGACAATGCTCAGGATATTGTTGGCGCGTGCAAGATCGCAGAGCTGACGCACCGGCAGCACACAACCATCCGTGTATTGGACGTGACTGAAGCTGATGACACGCGTTCGCGGTGTCAGCGCGGCTTTGAATGCTTCGAGGAGTTGTTCCGGGGCCGTCACTGGACTCGGCAACTGAATCTGCACCAGCTTGACGCCGCGGCGCTTGGCTGCGAGCAGCCAGGGGGAGACACTCGCCGGATGCTCTTGCGCGGTGATGAGAATCTCATCGTCTGGCGCGAGGTCGATGCCAGCGGCCACCGTGCTGAGCGCTTCGGTTGCGCCGGACATGAGCGCGATCGACTCGGCATCGGTGCCCACGAACTGGCCGATCGAGGTCAGAAGCTGTCGGATGGAACTGCCGCCACATTGTTCGCGCATGAATCGCTCGCGATCGCGGCTCACGGCCTCGCGCTGACGGTACTCCTCGATCAGTACGCTCCGGAGGCTGGGGGCGCCGCCGGCTGTGTCCAACCACGCAAGGTCGGTATCGAGTACGGGCTGCAAGCGCGCCAGCGCCCATAGCTCCCGCGAGGATGTGGGGAGCGAGCCTTGCGCTTTGAGATCCGCGGTCGCTGCCAACGCCGCGGTACCAGCCCCGGTGTATTGCAAAGAATTCTCGTCGATTCAACGACATGAGAGTATCCTGAAAGGCGTGTTGAGGTGACGGCCTATTTGACCGGGCAGAAAGAGTACTTGCAAGAACAGACCGAATGGTCTTAAATTGCGTCCCATGAGCAAAGGCGAGCAGACCCGTCAACGCATCCTCGAGCGTGCCGCACCGCTGCTGAACCGGCAGGGTTATCAGTCGGCGCCAGTCTCCGAAATCATGCGCGTGACGGGACTGCAGAAGGGTGGTCTCTACAATCATTTCGAGAGCAAGGAAGAGCTGGCGCTGGCCGCCTTCGATCTGCTCATGGAGCGCGTCAATCACCGGGTGCTCGCAGTTCATCGCAGCCACAGTTCCCCGCTCGCGCAACTGTTGGCGCACATCGAACTCATTGCTTCCGGTGGCACGCATACGGAGGGCGGCTGCCCCCTTGCCAATAGCATAGTGGAAAGCGACGACTCCAATCCGGCGTTGCGCAAGCGGGTGGCGAATGTGCTCGAACAGTGGCGCGGCCTGATCACGCACACCGTCGCCAAAGGCATCGTCGCTGGCGAGGTGCGCGCCGATGTGAATCCGGATGAAGTGGCCACGCGCCTGATCACCGCTCTCGAAGGTGGGCACCTGCTCAGCGAACTTCAACGGCGATCCTCGTTACCTGCGCCAGGTGGGTGACTTCCTGAGCGAATACGTGAATCGGGACTTGCGAGTTCCGGGGGTCGCGGCTGCGCCCTGAGCGCAAATTTTTTTGACTTCATGACAGACCGAACGGTCTGAAGTGAGCCGATATGCCAACGAGTACCCGATTGATTGCCGCCGACCATAGCGCTGACCTCGGTGCTGGCCGTTATGAGCCAGCGGACGGTGGCGATCCCGATCGCAGTTCGAGTGGCAAGCAGCTCGACACAGCCGCTCACGGCGTCACTCACGCTGCGCGCCGCGATCAGAACCGAGTGGTTGAGTCCCGCCGATGCACGTCGCAGTCTCGAGGCACGTAGCGCTGCCCTGTCGGAATGGCTGCGCACCCGGGGCGGTTCGGTGCGCGATCATCAGCTCCAGCAGCCTGCTGCGCACTCACGACGCCAACGGCGCGCGCCTCGCCATGCCGCGAGCCGCTTTCGAGCGAATCCTCGAGATCCAGGTCCCACGGGACAGTCGGGTCGGCGTACGCCGAGCGCGCCCTGCTCGGCCGGGACGGCAGTGTCGCCATCGCGAGCGGGAACACCCGTCATGGCCGCCGCCGCCTCTCGGAGCCGTCGAATTCGAATTCTGAAGCGCTCAGCGCAGCGGCCGGTACGTGAGCCAATCCGGGAATGACCAGTTGAAGCGGATGCGCCGCAAGACGCACACCCGCGATCGTGATCATGGCCAGCGCGGCAATGCATAGGAAGGCTCGGGCCCTCGCGCGCGCAGCAGCACAACAGGATCCCACCGAGCAGGATCGGCGTCATGTAGAGCTCACGACGCATAGCAAGCGTCGGTTGGCCGGTCAACAGGTCGCGAATGATGCCGCCACCGATGCCGGTGATCACGCCCATGACGACCGCGACCGCCGGCGCGAATCCGAGTCGCAGGGTGTTCTCGATCGCGAGCACTGTGTACAACGCTGTAGCGATCGCATCGAGATACAGGAATCCGCGCAGCGTCGCGCGAAAACGCCGCTCGAAGAAGAACGTGGCGACGGCAGTGCGCGGCAGCTACCTACAAGAAAGGCCGGCTTCGCGAGCCAGAACAACGGCTGATCGAGCATCAGGTCACGCAGTGTTCCGCCGCCGATCGCAGTCACCACGCCCACGATCACGAAACTCATCACGTCCATGTTCTGTCGCAGCGGCGCCCAGCACGCCCGTGACCGCGAACACCGCGGCCCGACCAGGAACAGCAGATCAGCGGGATCATCTGGCCGGATTCCGTGTCGCGCATCGTCTTGGCGGCGGCGTTCATAGCGGGCCGAACTGCGCGAGTTTGCGGCCCGTCAGTCGCACCAGCCCCGAACTCGGCAGCGCCGGCGGCACAGCGCAGTTCTGCAGACAGAATTCCGGCGTCGGCCCAAGCGTCATCTGTCGCTGCCACAGGCAGCCGTGCTCACCCACATTCGATTCCATGCGCGCCAGGAAGTCGGCATGTAGCTTTCGGTCGAGGACTTGTTGAGCCAGGTTTCCTCGATCCGTGTTCATCCGGTCATTCGATAGTCGTAGTCGACCACGACTCACGCGATAGAGGCCAGCGATGCCGTCCTGGGCGAGTTGCGCAACGGCGTTGTGAGGAGCTTCGCGCGCTCCGGTCACGGCCGCACGGTTGATGACATCGAGATCGGCGCTCGATTCGATCAGATACCAGTCGGCATAGCCCGCGCGGCGCGCGAGCCAGGGAATCTCGTCGAGCGCCACGATGAAGGAGCCGAGAAATCCTTGCGGGCGCGACTGCATCAGCGAGCGGTGGAAGGCGCTCAAGGCGTTTCGTAGGTCGCTGCCGCGACCTCGGGCCGCGGGCAGTGCCAGAACAGATAGGCGAGCATCCGGGCGGACGCCGCAGTCGCTCAGCCGACCTGCGTCAAGCGGCTGATTGCCCTGCGGGCCGCCGAGCTTACGCAAGCTGTCGTGAAGCTCCAGCCACTCGACCCGCAAGTCATAGAAGACATGCGCCTGCGGTTCGCGATCGATCGCATCAGCGACACTCGCGCGCGTAATGTGGATTTCATCCGGCCAGCGCTCACCCTCGAAAAACAGCGTACTTCCACACTGACTGCAAAAGCCGCGGCGCGCAGCCGCTGATGACTGATACCACTTGAGGCGCTCCTGCCCCACGATGAGGCGAAAGCTGTCGCTGCGCGCTCCGAACCACGTCACTACCGGCGCGCCGTGTGCGCGACGGCACATCGTGCAATGACAATGTGCGCACCATTTGGTCGGGGGCGTGACCTCGAACTGCACAGCCTTACATAGGCACGCGCCGCGGATTGTCAGCTGCTGACCGGCCATCGCCCGCTCCTGGAGTCACCCATCTGGGCGCTACATGTTAGCGCAAGCGGCCAGCAAGACGGCTTACCCGTCCCGCCGGACCGCCGGGAACGCCGATCTTCTGCACCGGGACGAAATGCCCGGAACGTGATGCAGGCGTGCGTGCCATTGCAACCAGTCGCCAATGTCACAGGGCGCATCACCTCCCTGCGTCCGCTGCGCATCCTTGATGCTTGCCAAACTTGTCCAAAGGCGCGAACTTGCGGCGCGGCACGATTCGAAATTGTCGCGCTCAGGAGTCCGCCGTGATGATCGCCTTCACGCTCAACGGCAAAGCGATGAGTTTCTCCGGACCAAAGGAGATGCCGCTGCTCTGGTACTTGCGTGATCATGCGCAACTCACCGGGACCAAGTTCGGCTGTGGCATCGGCTCATGCGGTGCATGCACCGTTCACGTCGACGGCCAGGCGACGCGTTCCTGCCTGGTGCCGCTGGGGGCTCTGGCGGGCAAGCGTGTCACGACTATCGAGGGGCTTGCGTCCGGCAGTGCTCTGCATCCCGTGCAGCAGGCCTGGATTGAGGAAGACGTCCCCCAATGTGGCTACTGCCAGGCCGGTCAGATCATGGCGGCCGTCGACCTGCTGAAGCGCAACCCGCAACCCACGCGCGCCGATATCGACACCATCACCAACCTGTGCCGTTGCGGAACCTATCCGCGCATCCGCAAGGCGATCCTGCGCGCAGCCGCGCTGATGAAGGAAGCTCAGTAGAGGCCGACCAGCTGCTCCGTCAGGGCTCCGCGTAGAAACGCCCCGCGCCGAGGAAGGTGGTGCGATAGTAGTCGTCCTGGAGCGATGCATAGCTCACGGGACGCCCAGACTTTGGCGCGTGCACGAACCGGTGCTCTCCGATGTAAACGCCGACGTGAGTGGCCTGGGGGCCTGAATCGCGAAAGAACAGCACATCACCCGGCTCCAGATCCGCCGGATCGACCGGCGTTGCGGCAAACGATTGCTCGGCGGCGGTGCGCGGCACGTTGATACCCAATTCGTGGTGCACGAAAAACACCAGCCCGCTGCAGTCGAAACCTGCCGGATCGGCGCCGCCGAAACGATACGGTGACCCGATGAGTGTCTGCGCGAGTGAGGCGATCCTGTCACCCGGCGGTGCGGGCGCGCGTCGCGGCGAATCGGCGCAGCTGGCGAGTGCAAGCAGCACGGCCACAATGGAACAAATGCGCCCCAGGCTGCGCCTCATTGCTCCATCGCCGCGAGCCGCACGGGGAGGCGGCGGCGACCCCACGCACCGGGCCTGCCCGCGAACCTGCCCGGAATTCGCGTGCCGCACTCCTGGCAGTCCCCGCTCGAAGTCAGCCGCCATTCGCCGAGCTCGTACCAGTCGCGTTCGATGACCCGCGCGCGACACTTTGGGCAGTAAGTGCTCGAGCCTGCTGTGTCGTGCACGTTGCCGGTGTAGACGTAGCGCAGTCCGTTCCGCAACGCGATCTCGCGAGCGAGCGTCAGCGTTGCCGGCGGCGTAGGTGGCCGGTCCATCATCTTCCAGTCGGGATGGAATGCGGTGAAGTGCAGCGGAACGTCCGGACCGAGCTTGTCCATCACCCACTGGCTCAGCGCGTCGATCTCGGTCTGCGAGTCGTTCGCCCCGGGAATGAGCAGGGTCGTGATCTCGAACCAGACCTGGGTTTCGTGCTTCAGGTACTGGAGTGTCTCCAGCACCGCGCCCAACTCACCGCCGCAGACCCGGCGATAGAAGTTCTCGGTGAAGGCCTTCAGATCGACATTGGCGGCGTCCATGTGCGCGTAGAACTCACGTCGCGGTTCGGGACACATGTAGCCGGCGGTAACGGCGACGCTGTTGATGTTGCAGTCTCGGCACGCATCCGCGACATCCATGGCGTACTCCATGAACACGACGGGATCGTTGTAGGTAAACGCGACACTCGAGCACCCGAGCCGCAGCGCAGCGCTCGCGAGCATCTCCGGCGTGGCGTGATCGGCGAGGATGTCCACCTCGCGCGACTTGCTGATGTCCCAGTTCTGGCAGAACTTGCAGGCCAGATTGCATCCGGCAGTCCCGAATGACAGGACCGAGCTGCCCGGCAGGTAGTGATTCAGAGGCTTCTTTTCGATCGGGTCGACGCAGAAGCCGCTCGAGCGTCCGTAGGTGAGGAGCTTCACGCTGCCGCCTTCATGGCCGCGGACGAAGCACAGACCGCGCTGACCGGCGCGTAGCTTGCACGCGCGCGGGCAAACATCGCACTGAATGCGTTCCCCGTCGATCCAGTGCCAGTAGCGCGTGTCGTGTTCTGCTGTATGCATACGGCTTGCCGGGCGGCATTTGCCGGTCCGATACTGCTGCGGCCATGACACCTGCCAGAACAAGCTTACGCGTTCGGCCACCAGCCGTCGCCGGGCTGTTCTATCCGGATGATCCGAATGAGCTCGCGGAGTTGCTGAACGAACTGTTGCAGGGCGACAGCGAGCCGCAGGCGAAGCTGAAAGCGCTGATCGCTCCGCATGCGGGCTATGCGTATTCAGGCGTGGTCGCGGCGGCGGCATTCCGGCTTTTGCGCGCCGAGGTCGGGCGCGTGCGTCGCGTGGTCCTGCTTGGCCCGAGTCACAGAATTCCGTTCCGCGGGCTCGCCGTGCCGACGGTAGCTGCATTCGCCACGCCTCTCGGCGAGCTTCCGATTGATGCTCGCGCCCGCGACGCACTGCTGGGGCTGTCGCAGATCCACGCAACCGATGCGCCGCATGCCGAGGAGCACAGCCTCGAAGTCGAACTGCCATTTCTGCAGACGCTGCTCGGCTCATTCGATCTGCTCCCGATCGCTGCCGGCGACGCAAGCGCTGCCGAAGTTGCCGAGACGCTCGATGCCGTATGGGGAGGACCTGACACCCTCATCGTCGTGAGCACGGATCTCAGCCACTACCACGACTACGAGACAGCGAGGATCCTCGATCGCGCAACCAACCAGGCCATCCTTGCCTTCACAGAGCGGCTCGGCGGCGAACAGGCCTGTGGATGCGTCGGGCTCAACGGCTTCCTGCGAGCCGCCCAGGCACGCGCCCTCAGGATCGAGCTTCTGGACCTGCGCAATTCCGGCGATACAGCGGGAGATCGTGCTCGCGTGGTGGGCTATGGCGCTTGGGCGATATTCGATGCTTGACGAATCAGCGCGGCAGAGCCTGCTGAGGCTGGCACGTGAGTCCCTGCATGCCGGCGTGAGCCTTGGAGTGCCCGGCCCTTTCCCGCAGCGCGAGTATCCGCCGCCACTGCAGGAATGGCGCAGCTCTTTCGTTACCCTGTCTCGTGTCGGGCACTTGCGCGGCTGTTGTGGACGCCTCGAGGCCGATCGGCCGTTGACCGAAGACGTCTGGGAAAACGCATACGCCTCGGGATTTCGCGACCCGCGCTTCGAGCCGCTGCTGGCGCACGAGTGCGAGGACCTTCACATCGCGATCTCGGTGCTCTCGCCACTCGAGAAGCTCGAGGTACATGGCACTGATGAGCTATTGGACTCACTGATACCGCGGCGACATGGGTTGCTGCTGGCCAGGGGCGAGGAGCGGGTGACTTTCATACCGCACGTCTGGGAAAGCGTCGCCGATGCGCCGAGTTTCCTGCGTCATCTGCGCGAGAAGGCCGGCTGGCCGGCGGAGGGTTGGGAACCTGACCTCGAGGTCTGGCGCTTCGAGGCCGAGTCGTTCTAGAGGGCGCCCTCGTCAAGCCCCGGGGAACATGCGTGCAATGGTTGCCTGGATCGCTTCGGCAGCGGCCTGGGGATCGGCGGCATCGCGAATCGGCCGTCCGACCACGATGTAATCGGCCCCATTTGCGAATGCTTCTTCGACGCTCACTACGCGCTTCTGATCGTCGACCGGACGATTTTCGACCGGGCGGATGCCCGGTGTGACGACCAGCAACCTCTGGTCCAGATGCTGGCGCAGCAGCTTTGCCTCCAGGCCCGAGGACACGACACCATCACAACCGGCTTCGAGTGCCCGACGGGCTCGCGATAGCACCAGTTGCTCCACGTCGCAGCTGAAGCCCAGATCCTCGAGATCGCCGCGATCCAGGCTCGTGAGCACCGTGACGGCGAGTATCTTCACGTCCCCTTTCACTTCGGCGGCAGCCTCCATGATCGATTGGTTGCCGTGCACGGTCGCGAACGTGACACCCCGATTGCGCAGGCGACGCACTGCGGCCGCGACCGTGGCCGGAACATCGAAGAACTTCAGGTCGACAAAGATCCGGTTACCCTTGCCCGCCATCCAGTCGAGCAGCTCGAAGTACTCACCTGCCATGAAGAGCTCAAGTCCCAGCTTGTAGAAGCGCACTGCACTTCCCAGGCGGTCCACGAGCCGCCGCGCACTGCCCGCATCAGGGACATCGAGAGCGAAGATCAGGCGCTCGCGCGCCGGGATGTTTTTCGAAGCGCTCATGTTCGTTCCGCCGGATTGAAGAGTCGTTCGTGCTCGAGGATCGCGTAGCGATCAGTCATGCCGGCGATGTAGTCGGCGACGGCACGAGCCTTGCCCGCTTCACCGGCCATCTCGAGCCCCTTCGCGGCATTCGCGCAGTGTTCCGGCGGCATCAGGTTCATGTCACCGACGAACGCGCCGAACAGCTCACGTACCACGCGCCGCGCCTTGGACGTCATGCGCTGCACCTTGTAGTGCCGATAGACATGCTCACGCAGGAAGCTCTTGAGCTCCACCTGGCGCGTGCGCGCCTCGGTGCTGAAGCCGATGAGCGGCCGGCCGGCGCGGCGGACCTCATCAATGGTCGTCGGCGCCGTCGACTCGATGGCAATGCGGCTGGTGGTGATAACGTCGTTCACGACATAGTCGATCATGCCCCGAACGACTTCGTGCACGAGTCGCCTGCCACTGAGATCGGGATAGCGTGCGATCACCTGTTGGTGCTGCTCGCCGAAGAGTTGCGTCTGCAACAGTTGCTCGACAGTGATGAGCCCGGCGCGCACGCCATCGTCTATATCGTGATTGTTGTAGGCCACCTCGTCAGCGAGGTTGGCAAGCTGTGCTTCGAGTCCTGGTTGCTCGCGGCGCAGAAAGCGCTCTCCGATCTCGCCAAGCAGTCGCGCGTTCGACTGGGAGCAGTGCTTGAGAATGCCTTCGCGGCATTCGAAAGTGAGGTTGAGGCCCGGAAAGGACGCGTAATGGTCCTCGATCTCGTCCACAACCCTGAGTGATTGCAGGTTGTGCTCGAACCCACCGAACTCGCGCATGCACTCGTTGAGCGCATCCTGACCTGCATGACCGAAGGGCGTATGCCCGAGATCGTGCGCCAGACAGATCGCTTCGGTCAGTGTCTCGTTGAGCCTGAGTACGCGCGCAATCGTGCGTCCGATCTGCGCCACTTCGAGCGAATGCGTGATACGCGTGCGATACAGGTCGCCTTCGTGATTGACGAATACCTGCGTCTTGTAGACCAGCCGGCGAAACGCGGTGGAATGAATGATGCGATCGCGGTCGCGCTGGTATTCGCTGCGGAACCGCGGCGGGGTCTCGTGATGGAGCCGGCCGCGCGATCGCGAGGGGTGCGCCGCGTAGGGGGCGAGGGTCACTTCTTCGTCGCTAGCGTCAGGGGTCACTGTCCGAGAAACTCCTGCAGGGTATCGCGCAGCTCTTCCGCCCCGAATTCCGTGCTGACGCGCGCCGCGCCGAGCCTGGGCAGCAATACCAGCCGCAGGCGGCCGTCCCTGACTTTCTTGTCGAGCTGCATGAACTCGAGCATCTGCCCTACATCGAGGCCGGGCGCCGAGGTTGGCAGGCCGGCGCGTTCCAGCAGCGATCGCACGCGTTGCACATCCGCATCAACCAGCCATCCCAGCCGCGCCGACAGCGCGGTAGCCATCAACAGGCCGATGGCCACGGCCTCACCGTGCAACCAGGTGCGATAGGCGGTCGCAGATTCGATCGCGTGCCCGAAAGTGTGTCCCAGGTTGAGCAGGGCCCGCGCGCCTTGTTCGCGCTCGTCGGCGGCAACGATACCGGCCTTGATTTCGCAGGAGCGTCGGATCGCGTGCTCGAGCGTTCCAGGGTCACAAGCAAGCAACTTGTCGAGGGAAGCCTCGATCCACTGCAGAAATCGAAGGTCCTCGATCAAGCCGTACTTGATAACCTCGGCAAGGCCGGCGCGCAGCTCGCGCGGCGGCAGCGTGCGCAGCGTAGCGATGTCCGTCAGAACGCCAATAGGCTGATGGAATGCGCCGATGAGATTCTTGCCGGCGGAATGATTGATTCCCGTCTTGCCACCGACAGCGGAATCGACCTGTGCGAGCAGGGTCGTCGGCACTTGCAGGTAGGCGATACCGCGCTGGTAGCAGGCTGCCGCAAACCCCGCGACGTCACCCACGACGCCGCCGCCCAGGGCTACGATTGCGCCGTCCCGATGCAGCCGCGCGGCCGCGAGGGCATCGAAGATGGTGTTGAGTGTCTGGAAATTCTTGAACTCTTCGCCGTCCGGCAAGCAGTGAACGGCAATGTGTCGCTCACCGAGCCCCCGGATGAGCTGCGGCATGTGCAGTCGCGCCAGGGTGTCGTTGGTGACGACCAGAATGTTCCGGTGCACGAGCAGCCGGTCCAGGAGCGCGCGGTCCGCGAGCAGCCCCTCGCCGATGACGATCGGGTAGCTGCGGGTCCCAAGATCGATGTCGAGTTGCTGCACCAGTAGCCTGGGTGAACGGGCAGGCTGCTGTGGCCCGCCCCGGCGTTCGCGGCGCGCAGTATAAAGGCGTTGTACGCGAAGTGCAGTGCCGAAGCGTCGACCCTTGCTAGGACGCGAGCGGAGCGGGCCGCTCACTCAGAATTCTCTGCACGTCCTCTGCCACGGACTGAACGCGCCGTCCGTCCGTAGAGACCGTGATGTCGGCAATCTCAACGTACAGGGGCTCCCGCTCCTGCATCAGCTCATCGAGGCGCGCCTGCGGGTCAGTATTGAGCAGCAGGGGCCGGTGCCGGCCCTGTCGCGTGCGCTCCATCTGCTGGCGCACTGAAGTCTGCAGGTAGACCACGCAACCGCGCGCCGCGAGGGCCTGGCGGTTGTCCGGTCGCAGAACCGCCCCACCGCCGGTGGCGAGCACGATGGGCTCCAGCTGGGTGAGCTGTTCGATGACCTCGTGCTCGCGGGCGCGAAAACCGCCTTCGCCCTCCTTCTCGAAGATAAACGCTATATCGACGCCGGTGCGGGCCTCGATTTCGGAGTCGCTGTCGTGGAAGGGAAACTTCAGAGCGCGGGCCAGGTGCCTGCCGACGGCGGTCTTGCCCGAGCCCATCGGTCCGATGAGGAAAATGTTGCGTTTCGTGAGCATCAAAAGCACGCGGCCGCTGGTGAAGCGGCCGCGTATTATCCCTCAGCTTCCGACGCGTGGCGTCAGTAGAGGTTTGCGCCCTCGCGCAGGATCCGCGGCGTAATGAAGATCAGGAGCTCGTCCTTGTTCTCGGTCTTGCTCTTGCTCTTGAACAGCACGCCAAGGCCCGGGATGTCACCCAGCCAAGGCACCTTGTTTTCGGTCTCGCGGAATTCCGTCTCCATGATGCCGCCGAGCACCACCGTCTGACCATCGTTGACCAGGACCTGTGTGACGATTTCGCGCGTGTCGATGGAGGGCACGTTGACGCCGAACGAGGTGACAATCACCTGGCCCACGCTGTCCTTGCTGACGGTGAGATCCATGATGATGCGGTTGTCCGGCGTGATCTGTGGGGTGACCTTCAATGCGAGCACTGCCTTCTTGAACTGAATCGTGGTCGCACCGCTCGAGGAAGCTTCCTGGTACGGAATCTCCGTACCCTGCTCGATGATCGCTTCGCGCTGGTTTGCCGTCACCACGCGCGGCGCCGACACGATCTGGCCGCGTCCTTCGGCCTGTGCCGCCGACAGCTCCAGATCCACTATGAAGTCCGAGTCGAGCAGCGTAAGTGCGATTCGGCCCGCTGGGTTGGCCACCGGCAGATTGACCATGTAGCGGTCATTGACGTTCGGCAAGCTGACGGCCGGCGGCGTACCGCCCGGCGCGTTGTTGTTGTTCGGCTGCAGGACGATGTCATCGTCCTCGCGGCCGACACCGCTACTGGAAACAACTCCCGCCGAGTTCGTGCCACCGAACCCGAGGCTCTGCTGATCGCCGATCGCGGTCGCGCCGAAACGCACGCCGAGATTGCGCGAGAAGTCATCGTTGGCTACGACGATACGCGCCTCGATCAGCACCTGCCGGATTGGAATGTCCAGCGTCGACACCAGGCGCCGAATGTCTTGCAGACGATCCGCCGTGTCCTGAACCAGCAGGGTGTTGGTACGTTCATCGATGCTGACGTTGCCGCGGGCGGACAGCAGCGAATTGTTGCCGCCCGAGGACTTGATCAGTCCGGCAAGATCTCCCGCCTTGGCATAGTTGACCTGTACGTATTCAGTGCGCAGTGGAGCGAGTTCCTGCAGATCTTTGCGGGCCGCAAGCTCCGCTTTTTCACGCGCGGCGAGTTCCTCGGTCGGCGCCACGATGATCACGTTGCCTTCGCGACGCTTGTCGAGGCCCTTGGTGCGCAGAACGATGTCGAGCGCCTGATCCCAGGGCACGTTCTGCAGGCGCAGGGTGACGTTACCCTGCACCGAGTCACTGACCACGATGTTCTGCCCGCTGGTATCCGCCAGCAGCTGCAGCACGGCGCGCGTTTCGATGTCCTGGAAGTTGAGCGTCAGCCGCTCACCGGTGTAGTCCTTCTTCTCCTGGGCGGATGCCGTGGAGCGAACGGCCGGCTTGACCTCGATCGTGTATTGATTGTCCGTCTGGTAAGCCAGCTGCTCGAAATCACCCGTCGCGGAGATCACCAGGCGCGAGCTGTCGCTGACCTTGAGGGCATCTACGTTCTGGACCGGTGTGGCGAAATCGGTGACATCAAAACGCTTCATCAACTCCGTGGGCAACGATGCACCCGCAAAATCCACCACGATCTGCGTGCCCTGCTGGCGCAGGTTGACTGGAGTGTGCGGATCGCTCAGATCCACGATGACCCGGCCGGCACCGTCGGGCGCGCGGCGAAAATCGATGTTGCGAATGCTGCGCGGACCACTCGCCGCGGCACTGCGGCTCGGGGCTGCACCACCGCCGGACGCAGCCGGTGCGGCTGCCGCAGCGGCCTGCTGCGTGCCACCGACCATGACCACGATGCTGTTGCCCTCGACTCGCGTTTGATAGGGCATCAGCGTATCGAGATTGAGCACCAGGCGCGTGCGCCCGCCCGCCTCGGCCGCGAGGATCGTGTCGACACCACCCGACTTGACGTCGATGCGCCGGTTCTGCAACGCCAGGCCTGTATTGGGCAGGTCCAGGGCGATGCGCGCCGGGCGGTCGATCGTGAAGCTGAGAGGCTCAGGTGCGGGCCCGTTCAGGCGCAGCCTGAGCTGCAGCTGCTGACCCGGCAGGGTTTGGACGTCGATCGCCTGCAGCTTCAAGCCCTCAGCGGGCTGTGCGGCCGCGAGACCAGGCAGCGCAGCGATGGTCGCGAACGCAGCCACCAAGGCGGCGCCGAGTCCGTTGCGGATACCTGCTCCCAGAGCGAGCCAAAGCCGATTCATCCCACTCATTTGCTTGTGCTCCCTTACAGATCAGTCTTTCAGGCCCAAGGCAGCCGGCCGCTCCATGTAGCCGCCCATGCCGTCCGGAACGATCTCAACTAACGTAATCTTGGCGTCGGATATCGAAACGATCTTGCCGTCGTTCTGACCGACGTACTGACCAGGCAGAACGCGATGCACCAAACCATCTTTGGTCTGCACCAGGCCGAACTGCCGGCCTTCGAGCTTCAGGGTGCCTACCATCTTCAGCGTGTCGAGCGAGAACTGCTCGAGGAACTCACGATTGCGCTTGGTATCGGGACGCACGCCGACGCCCGCGGCAACTGGTGCCGCCGGGGCAAACGGCGAACGCAGGTCGGCGTCGCTGTACGCGTAGGTTTCGTACGGTTTCACTTCCGGCAGCGGCTCGATGCGCCCACCAGGACGCTGCTTGACCTCGGCGAGCCAGCGCTGCAGGTCATCCTGGCCGCTCGAGCATCCGCCGAGCAGCGCCACGCCCACCAGGGCCAGGACCGACAGTGCGCCTTTCATGATCAGGTCACGCATACGGCTCTCTCTTGCGTCTCCGAGTGCTGCCGTGCTCATGTCTTCTTGCCCGCCGCGTTGGCGGCCTTGGCCGCATCACCCTTGTCCTCGTCTTCTTCGAGGTAGCGGTAGGTCTTGGCGGTGACGTCGAGCACCAGTTGGTCGAGAGAGTCCTTGCTCTCGGGCTTGATCTCGATGTCGTGCAACGTGACGATGCGTGGCAGCGCGGCGATGCCGCTCACGAAATTGCCGAGCTGGTGATAGCTGCCCGTCAGGCGGATCTTGATCGGTAGCTCGGCATAGAAATCTCTGCGCACTTCGCCCGCCGGCTGAAACAGTTTCTCCTGCAGGCCCGCGGCCAGGCCGGTCTGCGAAATATCAACCAGCAGGCTCGGCACTTCGGTCTTGCCGGGGAGCTGGCGCAGCATGGCGCCGAACGAGCGCTCCATATCCTTGAGCTGCTCCTTGTACGCTTCGAAGTTGGCGGCCTTGCGCTGCTTCTGTTCAAAGGTCTGGCGCAGCTCCTGCTCTTCCTGCTGTGCACGCAGCAGCTCGGGCCGCTGGTTCTGCCACACGAAGTAGTAGGCCGCAAACAGCGCGACCACCAGGAAAATGACGCCGATGAGGCCCCAACGAAATGCGCCCGGCCAGCGGCCGATGTCACGCTTGTCGAGGTTGCGGAGTTCTTCGAGAAGGTTCATTGCTCCTCCCCGGGAAGTTGCACGCCGACCTGGTCGGCGAACAGCGTGAACTCACTGCCGAGTGCCGCATCCTTCTTCGTCTCGACCACCTCGAGTTCGGGCTTGTCCAGCCACTCCGAGTCATCGATGTTGCGCATGAATGCCGACACCCGGGTGCTGGACTGCGCCATGCCCTTGAGCTCGAGGCGCTTCTCGGACTGCTTCACGGAGGTGAGGTAGACACCGTCGGGGAGCGTCCGCACCAGCTGATCGAAGAGATGCACGACCTCGGGACGCGAGCGCTGCAGCTTCTGGATGATGTCCATGCGCGCGATCAGGCGCTGCTTCTGATTCTCGAGGCCAAGAATCTCGGTAATCTGTTTGTCGAGCTTGACGATCTCGTCCTTCAGCAGCTGATTCTTCTCATTCTGCTGGTCGATCCGGTTGGACATGACGAGCGACAGCAGCAGTGCGACGGCGCCGGCGGCCACCACTGCGCCGATCGCAGCAAATGCAAATTCGCGCTGGCGCTTCTTGCGCTCTTCGGCGCGCCACGGCAGTAGGTTAATTCTTGGCATCAGTCGAAGCTCCGCAATGCGAGCCCACAAGCGGTGAGCAACGCGGTGGCGTCCTTCTTTACCGCCTGCGCCTTGGCGCGGGAGGACAGTTTCATCTGGCCGAGAGGATCGCCGCGCTCAGCAGGAATTCCAACCCGGCTCGCGATCACGTCGTCGACGCCGGCGATGTTGGCGCAGCCGCCGCACACCAGGATTTTCTCGGGCTGTTCGCGGCCGCTGCCAGAAGCGAGGTAAAACTGCAGCGAGCGGCTGACCTGCTGCGTCATGTCATCGATGAACGGATCGAGCACTTCGGGCTGGTAGTTGCTCGGCAGGCCGCCTTCTTTCTTGGCGCGACCAGCTTCCTCCATCGAGAGTCCGTACGTACGCATGATCTCCTCAGTGAGCTGCTGCCCACCGAAGGCGAAATCGCGCGTGTAGATGACTTTCAGATCCCTCAGGACACTGAAGGTTGTGCTGCTCGCACCGAAATCGATGACCGCCATCGTGCGATCGATTCCACCGTCGGGCATCTGGTGCACGAGCAGTTTGCAGGCATTCTCCAACGCGAAGGCCTCAACATCCACGATGCGGGCGGTGAGACCGGCTGCCTGAACGGCTGCGACGCGTTGCTCGACATTCTCGGTGCGCGTGGCGACAAGCAGCACGTCGAGCATGTCGGGGTCCTTCTCCGACGGGCCGATGCGCTGGAAGTCATAGCTGACTTCCTCCATCGGAAACGGAATGTACTGATCGGCCTGCATCTCGACCTGGCCTTCCAGCTCATTCTCGCCGAGTGTCTTCGGCATCTGGATGACCTTGGTGATCGCAGCATCGCCGCTGATCGCAATCGCGGCTTCACGGCTCTTCGCGCCGGAACGTTTCACCGCGCGCCGTATGGCTTCGCCAACAGCGTCCGCATCGACGATCGCCTTTTCGTTGATCGCGTTGTGCGGAGTCGGCTCAGCTGCGTACGACTCAACGCGATGCTGCCCACCGCTCATGCTGAGCTCGATGAGCTTCACCGAGGAGGTCGTTATGTCGAGGCCCAGTAGCGGGCGATACTTCGGACCAAACAGCACGGCAATTTCCCTTGTTGATTCAGCGTATTAAGTGGCCAAACGCAAATCCGGGAGCGCAAAAAAGCGGGCAAAGTTATAACAGTGAACTGTTAAATCGAGCGTGACTACATTCACACAATGACCGCGCAATCTCGATTCCGCGACGCCGGTCGATGCTCTGACAACCGTGCAGCATCGATCACAAACGCAACATACTTAACTTATCGGCCCTGGTCCGAACGCAAAGCCGCAGCGGCGGGAGATTGGCCGGCGGAACGTCTCAAGCCAGCCGGAACGAATGCTTGGTGAATTGGCCGAAAAAAATCCGATACTTTTTCGTCCGGCTTTCACGTTATCGTCAGTCAGATCCCGTTGACCGGTGGCTCTTGGTTCGCTCTAGAGTCAGCCCCCCTGATCTCAAGGTAATATGCATAACTGTCTTCGCTAAAGCAAGAACTTAGGGTTCCTTCCTGTGAATCAACGTTACCTCCGCAGCGCCTTCTCCGTCTTCGCAACTCTGCTGCTGACGACTGCGGCTCTGGGCTATGCGGCGCTCTGCAGCTATGTGTTCCTGGCCCCGGCGATACCGGACGTCGGGACCCTGCGCGATGTGCGATTGCAGGTGCCGCTCAGGGTGTTCAGTCGCGACGGCCGCCTGATCGCCCAGATCGGCGAATACCGGCGCATACCCGCCTCGTACGAAGACATCCCGTTGCGAGTCCAGCAGGCCTTCCTGGCTGCCGAGGATGATCGCTTCTTCAAGCATCACGGCGTCGATTACGCCGGGCTGTTGCGGGCGACCTTCGTCAATCTGCTCTCCGGCCAGCCGAGCCAGGGTGGTGGCACTATCACCATGCAGCTCGCGCGCAACATGTTCCTGACTCCGGAACGCCGCTTCGACCGCAAGCTGAAAGAGATCTTCCTGTCCTTTCGCATCGAGCATGAGTTCACCAAGCCTGAGATCCTGACTCTATATCTGAACAAGATCTTCCTCGGGCAGCGCGCCTACGGCGTGTCGGCCGCGGCCGAGGTGTATTTCGGGAAGTCGCTCGACCAATTGACGCTCGCAGAGACGGCAACCATCGCCGGACTGCCGCGCGCGCCGTCCCGTGACAATCCGGTCGCAAACGCGGAGCGTGCGAAGCTGCGTCGCCTGTACGTCTTGCGGCGCATGCTCGAAGTCGGGCAGATCGATCGCAACGAGTACGAAGCGGCGAGCGCGGCACCCATGGAATCCGTGCTCCATGGACCGGCCACCGAAGTGGAAGCGCCCTACGTCGCGGAAATGGCGCGTGCGGATCTCTTCAACCGGCTGGGCGAGGACACTTACACGGCGGGCTTTCGTGTCTTCACGACCATCGACAGTCGTCTGCAGCAGGCGGCGAATTCCGCATTACGGCTGGGTCTGATCGAATACGACCGGCGGCACGGATATCGCGGACCGATCGCGCGCGTGCCGATCGTCCCCGGCAAGCCGCCCGCTGAGTTGCTGACGACGCTGGAAGAGCATGCCGCCATCAACGTGCTGCAACCGGCTCTGGTCGTAGACGTTGCCGAGCGCGCGGCGCGTGTCGTGCTCAAGGATGGACGCTCGGCACAGATCGATTGGCCGGGAATCGCCTGGGCACGCGCCGCGGCAGACAGTGGCGTCGGCCCGGAGCCGAAGCGTGCGAGCGATGTACTCGCGGTCGGCGACATCGTGTATGTCATCCGCACCGGCAACACCGCCCAGCTCGCCCAGTTGCCCGCGGCACAGGGCGCGCTGGTGGCGGAAGATCCGCGCGACGGTGCCATCGTGGCGCTCGATGGCGGCTTCGATTTCTTTGTCAGCAAGTTCAACCGTGTGATGCAGGCGAGGCGGCAACCCGGGTCGGCCTTCAAACCATTTATCTATTCCGCAGCGCTGGAAAACGGCTTCACTCCGTCCTCGATCGTCATGGATGCGCCGGTCGTCTTCGAAGACACCGCTGCCGAAGATACCTGGCGACCGGAAAACAGCACGGGCGAGTTCTATGGGCCCACCCGCCTGCGCGAGGCACTGGTCCGCTCACGAAATCTCGTCTCCGTGCGGTTGATGCGTGCAATGGGTATTGCTTACACGATGGACTACCTGCAGCGCTTCGGCTTTCAGCGCGCGGCCCTGCCCGACGATTTGACCCTGGCCCTGGGGAGCCTTCAGCTCACGCCAGCCGAGCTCGCCGCGGGATTCGCGACCTTCGCGAACGGCGGGTTCCACGTGCAACCGTACTATCTGGAGCGCATCGAAGATGCCTACGGCAAAGCGCTCTTTAACGCCGCGCCGGCGATGGCTTGCAGTGATTGCGCCATCGAGGCGGCCCAGCTACGACTGCCGAGCGGTGGTAGCGCAGAGGCGCTTGAGATCGCCGATGCGATTCGCGGCGGGCGCGGCAAACTGCCGACAGCGCAGGTCGCGCCGCGCGCCATCAGCAGTCAGAACGCGTATCTGCTGACTGACATGATGCGAGACGTGATCCGTCGCGGCACCGGGCGGCGCGCGCTCGCTCTGGGGCGCGATGACCTTGCGGGTAAGACGGGCACCACGAACGATCATCACGACGCCTGGTTCTGCGGCTTCAATGCACGGCTGGTAGCTGCGGTGTGGGTTGGATTCGATCAGGAGGCGTCCCTCGGTCCGGGCGAGGAAGGCGGTCGCACAGCGGTTCCCGTGTGGGTGCACTTCATGCGCCAGGCATTGCGTGATACACCTGAAGCCCTGATCCCGGCTCCGGATGGTTTGGTGACCGTGAAGATTTCCCCCGAAACCGGTCTGCTGGCGAGCGCCGACGATCCGAGCGCGATGTTCGAGACCTTCATGGAGGGCCACCTGCCGGACTCCACGGATCCTTTCGCGCGCGGCCAGTCGGCAAGCCGTGACCAGCCCAAGGATTCGGATGAGCCCCTGTTCTGAAGGAACCGTGCCCAGACAACCGTGAGCAGAGCCGCAACCCGTGTCGAACAGCTGCGCCGCGCAATCGCGCAGGAGGCGGCGCGCATCATGAGCGAGCACGGAATCGACGATTACCTGCTTGCCAAGCGCAAAGCGGCCGAGCGCCTGGGCGTCACCGATGGCGCCACGCTGCCAAAGAACACGGAAATCGAAGCGGCGCTGGTCGAATATCAGCGACTGTTCGCCGCCGACACGCATTTCCAGTCTCTGCACGATCAGCGCTGTGCGGCGTTGCGTGCCATGCAGCTACTGCAGGAGTTCGAACCGCGGCTCGTCGGGCCGGTTCTCGCCGGCACCGCTACCGAACATGCCGATGTGGACCTGCACTTGTTCGCGGACCGTGCCGAAGCGGTGACGCTCAAGCTCATGGACGTAGGCATTCCGCACGAGCTGATTGAACGCAGAGTAAAGATGTTCACCGATCGCAGCGTGAACTTTCCGGCTGTACGCTTCGAGGCGGGGGCTCACACCATCGATGCGACGGTTTTCCCGCGCGACGGCATTCGCCAAGCACCCTTCAGCCCGGTCGACGGCCGGCCGATGCGTCGCGCCAGCCATGCGGAACTGCGCGCCCTGATCGAAGAATAGAAGAGTGCGGACGCGATGTGTCCGCACGGGCCTAGCGCCCGGCAATGTGCCGGTAGTCGCGGCGCGTCGGCCCGGTGTAAAGCTGTCGCGGCCGGCCGATGCGCATGCCCGGGTCCGAAATCATTTCCTGCCAATGCGCGACCCAGCCCACGGTGCGCGCAATCGCGAACATCACCGTGAACATTGAACGCGGTATTCCAAGTGCGCTGTAGATGATCCCGGAGTAGAAATCGACGTTGGGATAGAGCTTGCGCGCGATGAAGTACTCATCCTTCAGCGCAATTTCCTCGAGTCTCAGTGCGAGTTCGAACAGCGGATTGTCCGGCCTTCCCATTCGTGCCAGCACTCGATGGCACATCTCGCGAATGATCTTGGCGCGCGGATCGAAGTTCTTGTAGACCCGATGGCCGAAGCCCATCAGCCGGAAATTACTGTCCTTGTCCTTCGCCCTTGCCACGAATTTCGGAATGTTGTCGGCGGTACCGATCTGCTCCAGCATCGCGAGCACGGCCTCGTTTGCGCCACCGTGAGCCGGCCCCCACAACGCGGAGATTCCCGCCGAGATCGCCGCGTACGGGTTGGCACCCGTGCTGCCTGCCAGGCGCACGGTCGACGTACTTGCGTTCTGTTCGTGATCCGCATGCAGTATGAAAAGCAGGTCGAGTGCCTGGGCTGCAACCTGGTCGATGTGATACGCCTCGCAGGGAACGGCAAAGAACATGTTCAGCAGGTTGCTGCAGTAGTCCAGGTCGTTACGCGGGTAGACGAAGGGCTGTCCGAGCGAGTGTTTATAGGCGGCCGCCGCAATGGTCGGAAGCTTGGCAATGATTCGATGGGCGAAAATCTCACGGTGACGCGCGTTACTGATGTCCATCGAGTCGTGGTAGAACGCCGACATCGACGCGACTACCGCCGACACCATCGCCATCGGATGCGCGTTGTAGTGAAAGCCATTGAAGAAGCGCAGCAACGCTTCGTTGATCATCGTGTGATAGCAGATCGAATGCGTGAAGTCGCCGAGCTGCTTCTGCGTCGGCAGATCGCCCAGTAACAGCAGATACGCGACCTCGAGGAAATTGCTTTTCTCGGCGAGTTGCTCGACAGGATAGCCGCGATACAGCAGCACACCCTCTTCCCCGTCGATGTAAGTGATGCGGCTCTCGCAGCTCGCCGTGACCACGTAGCCGGGATCGAAGGTAAATACGCCGTGGTCCCGGGTCAGGTTGGCTACGCTGAGCACGTCCGGTCCCATCGTGCCGGAAATTGCGTCTAGTTCGGATTTGTGTCCGGTGGCGAGGTTGGTCAGCTCAAACTTCTTGCCACTCATTGACGCTCAAGTCTCTGCCGAAGGCGGGGTGTTCGGGGGGCATGCAGACTGACATGGACAGTGCGCCCGATCAAGGCGTTGCAGCCGCCGTGCCTTGCTGGCGCGGCGTAAATCAGCTTGTTTCAGCGGACGCTGAATTGACTCAGTCGATGATCTTCACCGGAGCGCCTGGCGCCGGATTCTTGTTCGGGTACAGATCGTTGATCAACCGCAGCATCTGCACCGGGTCCTTCTGCAGCGGCGAACCCTGTGCGAGCTGCTCCATGGTGGCACCTTGCGGCGCCTTCACGACGTGTACCCGAAACGGTTCCGTGAGCGGGAACTCGCTCGGCTTGAGCGCGCGCAACGTCTGCACGGTCGACAGGAAAATATGATCGTGCTGTGGAATCGAGTCCTGACTCGAGCGGCTGGATGCAGCGAATATATAGACCAGCTTGTCCTTGTACACCGCGATGTAGCGCACCGGGCCCCTGCCGCCATCGAGAGGTGAGCCCGACTTCGCAATCATCGCGTAGCCTTCCATGCCGCCGAAGTTGAGTTCTTCGCCACCGGTGAGCGCGCGCGAGCCCAGATTCTTTTGCAGATACTCGCGCGGGCTCAGCTTCTCCGGCCGGCGGTCCGCGGTCATCTGCATCAGCGCATCATTGGGGCGGCTATGCACCAGCAGGCGATTCTGCTGATTCTCGACCACCCAGTCTTTTGGAAACGCGATCGTGATGCCCAGACCGGCATGATAGAAGCGGTTATCGCGGACGATGCCCTGTTGTCGACTGGTTCCGAACGGCAAACCTTCGACGTGGTGCAGGTAATCCTCGGCACCGACACGCGGGTTGGCGGCCGCAGTGACGGCACTCTCCTTGGAGCCGGCGACCGCCTGCTGTAGACGTTGGTCCGCGGATGGATGGCTCGCGAACACTCCGTGATAGATACGCGGCTCGCGCCCTTCCTGGCGCGCCCGATCCAGTTCGTAAACCTCCTGATTCTTGAGTACGCCGATCACACCGATCATCGCCTGTGGGTCGTAACCCGTCTTCGCGATGTACTGCGCACCCAGGTGGTCTGCCTCGAGTTCCATGTCGCGGCCGTAACCGCTCAGCAACGCCTGGCCACCGATGTTCGCGAGATCGGCCACCGCGGCGCTCCCGGTGAAGATCGCAGCGCCGGCGCCGAGGATGCCAGCCAGTGTCTGGTTGGTCTGTTGGCGTACCTGATGGCGCGCGCATACATGCCCGATCTCGTGCCCGAGTACCGCGGCGAGTTCAGCTTCGTTGTTCAAGTACGCGAGGATGCCGCGGGTGATATAGATATAGCCGCCAGGAAGCGCAAAGGCGTTGATTTCCTGGCTATCAACGATAGTGAAGTGCCACTCCAGCTCCGGCCGCTGGCTGGCGTGTGCCAGTTTCTGGCCGACCTCGTTGATGTAATCCTGCAGTGCCTGGTCCTGGTAGACGCCGTAGAACTTGATGACCTGCTCGTTGGCCTTGCGGCCCTGCTCGATCTCACCCTTCTCGGAGACCATCGTGACATCGGTGCCACCGGTGACCGGATTGCGAGCGCAACCCGCGACGAGCAAGGCGCAGCCCACCAGAACGGTGTTCACTAGCGCGAAGGACCTGGTCATGGAGACCTCAACGAGGCGTCTTAGGATGGCGCGTTATAGCTACGATCCGCCCGCCGGACAAGGAGTTCCGGATCGCGTGTAAGGTTTGCGCCAGGCCTGGAACGCAAAAGGGCGCCACCGGGCGCCCTTTGAGATTCAACTTGGAAACACGCTGCTTCAGCGTGCACCCATCCCGTACTTCTTGCGGAACTTGTCGACCCGTCCGCCGGTATCAACGATCTTCTGCTTGCCGGTATAGAAGGGGTGGCAGTTCGAGCACACTTCGATCTGCAGGTCATGACCCAGCGTCGAGCGGGTGGCGAAAGTATTGCCGCAGCTGCACGTCACGGTGATGTCTTTGTATTCGGGATGAATAGACAGTTTCATGGATTTCGCCTCGCCTCGACGCCGGACCGGTAGCGCCCTGTTATGCGGCCCGATCTGCTGAAAAAAAGAGGGCGCGCAGTGTAGCGACGGTGCGCAACTCGTACAAGACCGTGAGTGCGCCGGGATTTCTCGCCCCCCGAGCGGGCGGAATCTTCAACCCAGTTCGATAGTTGAAGCGCCCGGCTGATTGATGACCTCAGCTAGCTGGTGTTAAGGGCTGCAGCAGTTTGAATTTCTGCCATTATCCACAAAACTTGTGGACAACTCTGTGGACGACCCGGCGCTCCGTCGAAAGTGTGAGCAGAAAGCACGTCGCAGTGTTGGATTGGCTAAAAAATAATCAAGGTGTTTTTACTTCTACGCTCAGTGAGTTACGACCAATAGCTTGCGACTGCCGCCATCACCAGGACCACACAACGTGCGGGCGGTCACAGGCCGGCCGGCGCTGTGCATAACAGTAAGTGCCTGATCACAGAAGATTTACAACTTGGGGCAGCGAGGCGGCTCGTGTCGAAGCTGAACGCTCGGGCAGAAACATTCCCTGAAGGTCGTTGAGGAACCGAAGCCCAAGTTCGGTCGGCCGATAGCCTGGCGAACCGTCCGCCGACGCTTCCATGAGCCCACGTTTCGACGCCTCCTCTAAGATCGGCTTGATCGAATCCAGGGCTTCACCCGTCCTTGATACGAACTGCTGGCTGCTGAATCCGCTTGGCAACCTCAGTGCGTTGAGCATGAATTCAAACGGCAGGTCGGTGGACGGAATCGTCACACGTGTGAGCTCGGCTACTCCTGTCTCGATGGATTCGAGGTACTGCCGCGGTTGGCGCAAGCGCGCGGTCCGGGTAATCGCGCCGCTGTCGGTATCGGTGAGTTTGCCATGCGCGCCGGCGCCGATTCCCACGTAGTCGCCGAACTGCCAGTAGTTGAGATTGTGTATGCAACGGCGATTCTCACGCGCGTACGCCGAAATCTCGTACTGCATGAAGCCGCTCGCCGCGAGCGCCTGCTGACATTCGATCTGCATCCGCCAGGTGTCATCGTCGCTCGGCAATGTTGGCGGGCGATGAAAGAAGACCGTCCCCGGCTCCAGGGTCAGCTGGTAATGCGAGATGTGCTGCGGCCGTAGCGCGAGAGCGGCCCGAATGTCTTCGAGTGCATCGGCAACTGCTTGCTGCGGCAGTCCGTACATCAGATCGATATTGAAGTTCTCCAGCCCCGCAGCATGCAGCTCCTGCGCGGCAGCGTCAGTCTCGCGAGATGTGTGAATACGCCCCAGCAGCTTGAGGTGGCGCTCGTTGAAGCTCTGACCGCCCAACGATACCCGGTTCACGCCGGCCGCACGGTATTCGGCAAAGCGCCCACGCTCTATGGTCCCGGGATTCGCTTCGAGGGTGATTTCAGCGGTCGGCTCCAGCGTGAGGCGCGTTCGGATCGAGCTCACGATCTCGCCGATCGCGGCCGGAGAGAACAAGCTCGGCGTTCCGCCCCCAAAGAAGATGCTCTGCACCTGTCGGTCACGCACCCAATCCGCCTGGGACTCGAGGTCGCGGTCCAGGGCCGCGATGTAGCGCTTCTCCGGCAGCACGCTGTCGATCGCGTATGAATTGAAGTCGCAGTACGGGCACTTGCGCACACACCAGGGCAGGTGCACGTAGACCGAGAGGGGTGGGGTCTGCAGCAGCGACACGGACGACATTCTAGCTAGGTGCCGCGCACCACGTTGCCATGCGCAATCGCCTCGACCAATTTTCGCAGGGCCTGTCCGCGATGGCTGAGGTGATTCTTGAGTTCCGGTGACAGCTGAGCCGCCGTCGTGGGGAGATCACCGACGAGGAACAGCGGGTCGTAGCCGAAGCCGTTTTCACCAGACGGAGCAGTTGCGATCCGTCCCTCCCACACTCCCTCGCAGATGAGCGGAGCTGGATCATTTGCCGATCGCAGCAGGACCAGTACGCAGCGGTAGCGCGCCGTGCGCTTTGCAGGCCCTACGGTGGCAAGCTCGGAGAGGAGTCGCGCATTGTTTTCGCCATCGCCCGCCTCGCGCCCGGCATAACGGGCTGAATGCACGCCGGGCCGGCCATCGAGCGCGTCCACTTCTAGCCCGGAATCGTCCGCGATTGCGGGCAGTCCTGATTGCGATGCTGCGTGTCGAGCTTTGATGATTGCGTTCTCGACGAATGTCAGGCCGGTTTCTTCAGCCATCCCGAGACCGAGTTCCGATTGCGCCACGAGCTGCACAGCGCTGCCCGCGAGCAAAGCCCGCAGCTCGCGGAGTTTCCCGGTATTGCCGGTCGCGAGTACTACACGCATCGTGAATCTCTCAGTCGGAAAGGGCCTGCAACTGATGGGCCAGCAGCTGGCCGATACCTTGTGCGGCGAGATTGAGCAGCGCATCGAGCTCGTTGCGCCGAAACGCATGGCCTTCAGCTGTCCCCTGTACCTCGATGAACGCGCCGCCGTTGTTCATGACGACATTCATGTCCGTCTCGGCTTCGGAATCTTCGGCGTAGTCAAGGTCGAGCACCGGCACGCCCCCGCAGATGCCGACGGAAACTGCCGCCACCTGCCCGTGCAACGGGCTGCTGGTGAGCACCCGGCGGCGCATCAGCGCCTCGATCGCGTCGGCGAGGGCGACGTAGCCACCCGTCACCGATGCGGTCCGCGTTCCGCCGTCGGCCTGCAACACGTCACAGTCGATCGTGATAGTCCGTTCCCCGAGCGCGCGCAGATCGGCGACGGCACGCAATGAACGGCCGATGAGCCGCTGAATTTCCTGTGTGCGTCCCGTCTGCTTGCCCTTGGCGGCCTCACGCGCAGTGCGTGTATGCGTGGAGCGCGGGAGCATGCCGTACTCCGCAGTGATCCATCCCTGGCCCGCACCGCGCAGAAACGACGGCACTGATTCCTCGACGCTCGCGGTGCACAGCACCCGCGTGTCACCGAACGCGATGAGCACTGAGCCTTCCGCATGGCGCGTGAAACGCCGCGTGATGTGCACGGCTCGCAATTCGTCGGGCGCGCGTCCACTCGGCCGCACGACTATTGCCCCAGCCAGCGCAGCGCCGCGGCTGTGGTGTTGTCGCTGTAAGGTGAGGATGCCTGCACGGCGCGATTGCCGAGTGCCTGCAGCGCAGCGCGCAGATCACCGTTGTCCGGCGGATAGAAGGCGCCGATATCCGTGTCCCTGAGATTGGCCCACACACCGTCGGTGCAGAGCAGCAGCACATCTTCCATGGCGAGTGGTCTGCGCCGGCTAATGGTCATGTCAGGCAGCGCGGCGTCTCCGCCCAGGCAGCATTCGACGAAATTACGCATCGGATGACCGACTACTTCTTCCTCCGTAATCACACCATCGCGCAGGAGCTGTTCGACATGGCTGTGATCGCGCGTGCGTGTGCATACCTGCCCGCCGCGAATCTGGTACACGCGGCTGTCGCCCACGTGCCCCCAGTAGGATGCGCCCTGCTGCACCAGGCACACGGCGCAGGTGGCACGCGGGCGCACTTCCATGGTCAAGCTTGTTCCCAGCGCGACAACGTCCTCATGTGCCCTGCCCAGCGTCAGGTGCAGAAAACCCAGGGGATCAAAGATCGGGTGCGGCGTGTGCCAGAAGCTTTCGAGCATGGATTTGAGGGCGGTCTCAGCGGCACGCGCGCCTTCCGCATGCCCACCCATGCCGTCTATCACGAGCAGGAACGCAGCATGCTCGCCCACCGCGACGGAGACGCGATCCTGATTGTCTTCGCGATGGCCGACGAGACTCAGCTCCGCGTACTCGACCCGCAACACACACCCCGGTCTGCTAGACTTCGGCGCGGCTTTATAGCACCAAATCAACATGATCCGCAGCATGACGGGCTTTGCCCGGCGCGAGCAGTCGGGCTCCTGGGGCACGCTCACCTGGGAGTTGCGCACCGTCAATCACCGCTATCTCGAAGTGAGCTGCCGGCTGCCCGAAGAGCTGCGCGCGGCGGAGGGTGACTTCCGTCAGGCGATTGCCGCAGTCGTGCGCCGCGGAAAGGTCGATTGCACGCTCAATTTTCGTGCCGCCGCACAGGACGCGGGCGAGATTCAGATCAACCGTGCGTTGGCGGAGAGGCTGTTAGCGCGCGCACGTGAGCTGGCCGATCTCGCGGGAGATCTCGCAGCACCCGTCAATCCGGTCGATCTGTTGCGCTGGCCCGGCGTTGTGCAGGATCAGGGACGCGATGTCACTCCGCTCCTCGCTGCTGCACAGGCAGCGCTCGCGGATAGCCTCAAGGCGCTCACTGATGCACGGGCGCGCGAGGGTGAACGCATCCGCGACATGCTGCTGCAGCGCTGCGACATGCTGCTCAAACTAGTAGCCGCGGTTGTCGCGCGCTTGCCCGAGGTGCGCGCACGCATCCGCGCACGACTGACGGAACGCATCGCACAACTCGTGGCGGAGCCCAATGCGGAACGGGTGGAACAGGAGCTCGCGATCCTTGCGCAGAAAATGGATGTCGACGAGGAGCTCGATCGGTTGCGCAGCCACATGACAGAAATTCGCAAATCACTGGACGGCGAAGAGCCGGCCGGTCGGCGGCTCGATTTCCTGATGCAGGAGCTCAACCGCGAGGCGAACACGCTCTCCTCGAAGTCACAGGACGCGGAAACGACGCGCGCTGCTGTTGACATGAAAGTGATCATTGAGCAAATGCGTGAGCAGGTGCAGAACGTCGAATAGCTGCCGCTAACACGCACTCACCGCCACCCATTCACCATAAAGCACCGGTTCGTCCGGATTTGCCGCCGAACAGTGACGCGCGTCACACAATCCTTGTGACGCTGTTCCGGCTTCCCGGTATTAAATATGCGCGGGGATCACCAATAACTACATCGAATAGAGAACCAGAAGTACTCCTATGCTCGAACCATCTCTGCGACCTTGTTTTCATGCCCGCACCACAATGGCAGCACAACTGACACGCTGGCTTCCGGTAGTGCTGCTCCTGGCGGCCGCATTTCTTGGGAGCCCAGCGCGGGCAGCAGTCACTCTTCGCGTCGAGCCGGGCACGAGCCCAAACCCGATCCAGGTATTCGTGACTGTCACCGACTCTGGCGGAACTCCGGTAGGAAACCTGACCGCTAGCAACTTCGCGGTGGAGTTCGACAGACAGCGACACGGCTCGGTGCCCTTCACCTTCACGCGGCCGCCGGGCCAGGATCTGGGTCAGCACGCCTCGGTAGTCTTCGCCTTGGACTACAGTTTGAGCGTGCAGACCGCCGCACTCGCCGCCATGCAGAGTGCGATAACGGATTTTATCGATGCAATGCGCGTGGGCGACTTCGCAGCGATCGTCAAGTTCAGCGGTACTGCTGGACCTACAGTGGTGCAGCCGTTCGTCGAGATTGACTCCGGTGGCGCGGCCCGGTCCGCATTGATGAATGCTCTCATGGCGCCCTATGCGGAGGGTACGACCAACCTGATGGACGCCCTCAATGTCTCACTCAATCAATTCGTCACGCCTCCACCCTCTGTGACACTCCCGCCTGGACCGAAAGCGATCCTCATGGTCACCGATGGGATCGAGAACGCCTCGACGACGCCGGAGAGCGCTGTGGTCGACAGCGCCCTCGCCAACAGCATTCCGATCTTTACGATTGGCGTAACCGACACCAGGAACACCGCGCTTTTGACAACGTCTGCCAGCACTGACTGGTGGCGAATACATCGCTGCGCCAACCACTGCTGAAATCGCAGCGGCCTACACCAGCATCGCCGATCGGCTAAAGAATGAGTACCTCCTGACCGTGCCTTCCACGATCGCGGACTGCAACAACCATGAGGTGGGGGTCCGAGTCACCATTAGCGGAACTGCGACCGATGAGTTCTCCACGTTCGCTCGTTGTAGCGCCCCGACAAGCATCGCGGTGCCGAACGTGACGGGCCAGACGCAGGCGGCCGCCACCAGCGCCATCACCGGTGCCGGTCTCACGGTAGGTACCGTCACGCAGCAGTCGAGCAGCACGGTCGCATCCGGCAGCGTCATCAGCCAGAGCCCGGCGGCCGGCACGAATGTAGCGAGCGGCTCCGCGGTGACCTCGTCGTCTCAAGCGGCGCTGGAAGTGGCGGCGGCGGCGGCGGTGGTGGCGGCGGCGGTGGCGCCCTGGGCCTCGAGCTCCTTCCCGGCTTGCTCGCTCTGCTCGCCACGCGACGCCGGCGCTGGACGGTTCGCGTCTAGACAGGCGCGCAAGCAGCTACAAACGTCTGATCAAAGCCAACCCGACGCGGTGGGTGTGTGGCCAGGCAGGGCCCACCCACCGCGTCGCTACATCGGGTAATCTCGCGACGCGACTTCGCCGCTCCGGGTCCCGATGTCATCGACTTCATCCTCGACTGGAAATTCAAGACGGGCCCAGCGTGGGCGGCTGTTTGTATGTGCAGCGCCTTCTGGAGCTGGAAAGACCTCGCTGGTGAGGGGGCTGATGGAACGCGATCCGTCACTCAAGTTCTCGATTTCCTACACGACCCGACCCCGACGACCCAAAGAAGTCCATGGTCATGACTACTTCTTCGTCGACCGCAACGAATTCGAGCGTAAGGTTAAGGCCCGAGAATTTCTTGAGTACGCGCAAGTCTTCGACAACTACTACGCGACTCCGCGTCGCGAGGTCGAGGAGTCTCTGGCGAAAGGTGAAGACCTGATCCTCGAGATCGACTGGCAGGGTGCGCAGCAGGTACGTCGCGCCATGCCCGAAAGCGTCTCCATTTTCATCCTGCCCCCTTCACGCGCCGCGCTGGAACAGCGTCTGCGCAGCCGCGGCACGGATTCCGATGAAGTCATTGCGAGGCGGCTGCAAGACGCAGTCGCGGACATGACCCATTGGCCCGAATTCGACTACGTGATCGTGAACGATGACTTCGACCATGCCCTGGCCGACCTGAAAAAAATCATTGCCGGCCAAGGACAAACGCTGCGTTCAGACCGCCCGGAACTCAAGGCCATCACGGCGGCTCTGTTGGCATGAAGGGCTGATCCTGCTGTAGACTTGCCGCCCTTTTGTGGGGCCCCGCCCCAACCCCTTCCGAGGCTGATACATGGCGCGAATTACTGTCGAAGATTGCCTGGAAAACGTCGAGAACCTGTTTCAGCTGGTGCTGGTGGCATCAAAGCGCGCGCGGCGGCTCGCGAACGGCGCTGAGCCGACCCTCGACTGGGAGAACGACAAGCCGACCGTGGTCGCACTACGCGAGATCGCGGCGGGCAACATCGGCCCCGAACTGCTCGAGGAACAGGAAGCCCCGCCCGAGCCGACCATCCCCGACATGGAGCTCCCGACCGACTTCCGGGCGCCGCAACTCGGTCTGGGCGACTGAACGGGTTCCTTCCGGCCGGCACTAACCCAGTACGCTCGGCCGGGTCCTGATATAGAAGTGGGGTCAGACCGCCGGTCTGGCCCCTTTTCTTTTGGGCTTTGAACTCGGTTCGATTCGCCCACAGAATGGGATCAGCAGCGGTTCCGAGCCCTTGTTTTCCCATGGATTACGCCTCCTCCATTCTCAGTCTCCTGCCCGGCGGAAGGCGCGCCCTGGGCATCAATCAGCTCATTTCCAAGCTCGAGAACTACCTGCCGGCCGACCAGGTGGAGCGCGTGCAGCAGGCCTACGAGTTCGGCGCCGCTGCGCACAAAGGGCAAAAACGCCTTTCCGGTGAACCCTTCATCTCGCACCCGATCGCGGCCGCCAACATCCTGGCCGACCTGCACGTCGATGCGGAGACGATCATCGCAGCGATCCTGCACGATGTGATCGAAGACACGCCCACCGCGATGGAACAGCTGGTCGAGCAGTTCGGGCGTGAGGTCGCGGACCTGGTCGATGGGGTGACGAAACTCGATCAGATCAAGTTCAAGAGCCGCCAGGAAGCGCAGGCCGAGAGCTTCCGCAAGATGCTGCTCGCGATGGTGCGCGACATCCGCGTGATCCTGGTGAAGCTCGCGGACCGCACGCACAACATGCGCACGCTCGATGCGATGCCGTTGCCGAAACGACGCGGCATTGCACGTGAAACGCTCGACATCTACGCGCCGATCGCCGACCGGCTCGGGCTATACAGCATCAAGCTGGAGCTCGAGGAGCTTGGTTTCCGGACGCTGTACCCGCAGCGCTACCGCGTGATCGAGAAGGAGTTGAAGCGTGCCCGCGGCAACCAGAAGCAGTTCGTGGGCAAGATCGCGGACAACCTGCGTTCGGTGCTGGAGAAGGCCGGCATCAAGGCGACGGTCGAAGGGCGCGAAAAGCATCTCTACAGCGTGTATCGCAAGATGCGCAAGAAGAGCGTACCGCTGAACGAGATCGTCGACGTCTATGGTTTTCGCATCGTCGTCGACAGCGTCGATACCAGCTATCGCGCGCTGGGAGCAGGTGCATAGCCTGTACAAGCCGATGCCCGGGCGCTTCAAGGACTACGTCGCGATTCCACGCGTCAACGGCTATCAGTCATTGCATACGACGTTGTTCGGGCCGAACGGTGTGCCGCTAGAAGTGCAGATCCGTACCGAGGACATGCACCGCGTCGCGGAATCCGGCATCGCCGCGCACTGGAAGTACAAGACCGGCGAAAGGGCGGACAGCACCCAGCACGATCGTGCCCGAGAATGGCTGAATCAGCTGATGCAGATGCAGGAGGGCGGCAACTCCGAGGAGTTCCTCGAGAGCGTCAGGGTCGACCTGTTTCCCGACAAGGTCTATGTGTTCACGCCCCGGGGCGAGATCCTGCGCCTGCCGCGCGGCGCTACAGCCGTGGATTTCGCATACGCAGTGCATACCGATGTCGGCAACCGCTGTGTGGCCGCGAAGGTCGACCGGCGGCTGGTGCCCCTGCGCACACCGCTGAGGAACGGACAGACGGTCGAGATCATTACAGCGAAAGGGGCCGCGCCGAACCCGGCGTGGGTCAACTTCGTGGTGAGCGCGAAGGCACGCGCTGCCATTCGGCACTACCTCAAGAGCCTGAAGCGCAAGGAGGCCATTGAGCTCGGCCGCCGGCTTCTCAATCAGGCGCTCGCAGAATTCTCGCTGACGCTGAAGAAGGTCGCCGATGAGCAGATGAAACCCATGCTCACGGAGTTCGGAATGAAGAGTCCCGATGAACTGTACGAAAAGATCGGGCTCGGTGAGCGCCTCGCACCTCTGATTGCGCGGCGCCTGCTCCCGATCGACGACCCGGCGACGCAGAACGCGACGCCTGCGCCATTGGCCATCGCGGGAACCGAAGGGCTGGTGATCTCCTACGCGCGCTGTTGTTTCCCAATTCCGAACGACCCCGTCATGGCCTATCTCAGCTCCGGTCGCGGCATCGTCGTGCACCGCGAATCGTGCGGCAATCTTTCGGGGTACCGCAAACAGCCCGACAAGTGGATTTCCCTGGCGTGGGAGAAGGGTCTTGATCGGCTCTTCAGTTCGGAGATCCGCGTCGAAGTCGCCAATCGCATGGGGGTGTTGGCGGCGGTCGCGGCGAGCATTGCTGGCACCGAGACCAACATCGACCACGTCTCGCTGGTCGAGCGCGATGTCGATACCTCGAGCCTGATCTTCGAGCTGCAGGTACGCGATCGCAAACATCTGGCGCTGGTGATGCGCACGATTCGCAACATGCCCGACGTACTCAGGGTATTAAGGACGATTGCATAGGTCGCATCGCATGCCGCGACACATCATTCATACGGACAAAGCACCCCGGGCGATAGGCACTTACTCGCAGGCCGTGCGCGCGGGTGACCTCGTGTTCATCTCGGGCCAGGTGCCGTTCGATCCCACTACCGGCGAGCTGGTCGTCGGGGAAATTGAGCTTCACATCGAGCGCGTATTCGAGAATCTCAAGGCGATTGCCGAAGGGGCAGGAGCCAGCCTGGCTCAAGCCGTGAAGCTCAACGTGTATCTCACCGACCTGAAGCACTTCCCGGTGGTCAACCAGGTGATGGCGCGCTACTTCAAGGAGCCCTACCCGGCGCGTGCCGCGGTAGGCGTCGCCGCACTGCCGCGCGGCGCACAGGTCGAGATGGAATGCATTCTGTACCTGGGCTAGCTCAGCCGACGGCGGCGCCCGAGCAGCGACCGGTCACGACGCTGCATGGAGTTGGCGAGGCGCTCGCCGGACGCCTGGCGAAGCTCGGCGTCTTCACGCTTCAGGATCTGTTGTTCCTGCTGCCGCTGCGCTACGAGGATCGCACACGTGTGGTGCCAATCGGAACGCTGACCGTGGGCGCGCGCGCGGTGGTCGAGGCCGAAGTGCAGCTCAGCGAAGTCGTGTTCCGCGGCCGCCGCCAGCTCCTGTCACGCGTCGCAGATGGCTCCGGCTTCCTGACCCTGCGTTTTTTCCATTTCAATCAACGCCAGCATGAGTCCCTCGCCCGCGGAACGCGGTTGCGCTGTTTCGGCGAAGTGCGGCGTGGCTCGCTGGGGCTCGAAATCGTTCATCCGGAGTACCGCCTGCTCAATGGCCTGGCGAGCGAAGAACTCGCGGAGGCATTGACACCCATCTATCCGGGTACGGAGGGTGTGCCGCAGGGACGCTTGCGCAGACTTGCCGCGCAAGCGCTCGATGCCATACGCGAGCAGGGACTGAGTGACTGGTTGCCAGTGGCCGCGCTCCCGAAATCGCAATGGCCTGAGCTGATGGAAGCGCTCGACTACGTACATCACCCGCCGCCCGATGCGCGCCTTGATCTGCTCACTTCGGTCAGGCACCCCGCACAGCGCCGGCTCGCGTGCGAGGAACTGCTCGCACATCAGCTCAGCCTGAAGCTCTTGCGTCGCGAGATTCGTGCCGATCCAGCGGTGGCCCTGCCGGCTCATGCGCTGGCCGACCGTTTGAGGGCTGCGTTGCCGTTCCAACTCACCAGTGCGCAACGGCGCGCCTACCAGGAAGTCGCCGCCGACCTGCGTGAATCGCGACCGATGCTGCGGCTGATCCAGGGCGATGTCGGATGTGGCAAGACGATCGTTGCAGCACTCGCTGCCGCGCACGCGGTCGAAGCGGGGTGCCAGGCGGCCCTCATGGCGCCCACGGAACTGCTGGCCGAACAGCATGCGAGAAATTTCGAGCGCTGGTTTGGCGAGCTGCGCATCAAGGTGACCCTGCTCGCGGGCAAGGTACAGGGTCGCGCGCGCGCGAGTGCCCTGCAATCGGTTGCTGCCGGTGAAGCGCGCGTTGTCGTGGGCACTCATGCGTTGTTCCAGGAAGGCGTCGAGTTCCACAAACTCGCATTGGCGATCGTCGACGAGCAGCATCGCTTCGGAGTGCACCAGCGCTTGAAGCTGCGTGACAAGGGAATGCTCGACGGCAGTCATCCGCACCAGCTCATAATGACTGCAACGCCCATTCCCCGAACGCTCGCGATGACGGCCTACGCCGACCTTGACGTCTCGGTGATCGACGAGCTGCCGCCCGGAAGGACCCCTGTACAGACGGTCGTCCTGCCGGAGAGCCGCCGCGAGGAAGTCATCGCGCGGATTCGCGACGCGTGCGTCGCAGGACGCCAGGTCTACTGGGTCTGCCCCTTGATCGATGAATCCGAAACCATCCCTTATCAGGCTGCCGAAGAGACCGCGGCGGCTCTGGCAGAAGCGCTGCCCGGCATTCGCGTCGGCATTGTTCACGGACGCATGACGCCAGCGCAGAAAGACGGGGCCATGGAACGCTTCCGCAAGGGAGAACTGCAGCTCCTGGTGGCGACCACGGTCATCGAGGTCGGCGTTGATGTCCCTAATGCGAGCCTCATGGTGATCGAGAATTCCGAACGGATGGGTCTCGCACAGCTGCACCAGCTGCGTGGCCGGGTCGGCCGCGGCGCACACGCCAGCAGCTGCGTCCTGTTGTACCGGCCGCCTCTGTCCGAGTTGGGACGCGAGCGACTCGCAGTAATGCGTCAGACCAACGATGGATTCGAAGTGGCACGACGGGATCTGGAGCTGCGCGGCCCGGGCGAACTGCTTGGAACCCGGCAGACCGGCCTGGCTCAGATGCGCGTGGCTGACCTGATGCGCGACGCCGACCTGTTACCCCGCGTGCAACAGCTTGCCGAGCTGATGTTGGCCGAGCATGCCGCTAACATAGCGCCCCTCATCGCTCGCTGGGTTGGACACGGCGAGGCTTACGGAAAGATCGGATGAATACATCCGCACGTTTCCTGCAATTGCGCCAATCGTTGCGCTCGTGGCCATTGATTTCATCGCTGCCGCGGGTGACTGCGACGCTGCGTGAATACGCGCTGCTCATGCGCCTGCATCGCCCGATCGGCATCTGGCTGCTCATGTGGCCGATGCTGTGGGCGTTCTGGGTCGCGAGCGATGCGCGACCGGATGAGCGCACTTTCATCGTCTTTCTGCTCGGCACCCTGATCATGCGCTCGGCAGGCTGCGTGATGAACGACTACGCCGACCGCGACCTGGACCCGTTCGTGTCCCGCACCCGCGATCGCCCGCTGGCGGCGCGACGGGTCACGTCGACCGAAGCCCTGCTGCTCTTTCTGGTGCTGTGCCTGCTCGCAGTCGGACTCCTCTTTACATTGAACCCACTGGCGCAGCTCTATGCGGTCGTGGGTGGAGCGCTCACCCTGAGCTATCCGTTCCTCAAACGCTTCTTCCCGGTGCCGCAGTTCTATCTCGGCGCGGCGTTTGGCATTGCGGTGCCGATGGTGTTCGCCGCACAGACCGGGGGCGTGCCGAAGATCGCCTGGGTCATTTTTTGCGCCACGGTCCTGTGGGCCGGCGTCTACGACACTCTCTATGCGATGGTCGATCGCGAGGACGACAAGAAACTCGGCATCAAGTCGAGCGCGATCCTGTTCGGGGATGCAGATCGAGTACTGGTTGGAGTCATGCAGCTCATGGTGCTGTTTGCGCTGGTGCTAGTCGGGCGCGAGAAGCAATACGGCCACTGGTACCTGGCGGGCCTCGCGGCGGGCGCCTTGTGCTTCGCCTGGCAGCAACGGCTGATCCGCCGCCGCGACCCTGAGGCGTGTTTTCGCGCCTTCAACAACAACAATTACTTCGGGATGCTGGTGTTCATCGGGATCCTGCTGCACTACGTGTTCACGGGCTGAGCGCGCGCCACGGCCCAGATCTCAACCGTCTCGACGCCGGCGCGCTTGAGCACGCGTGCCACCTCATTTGCCGTGCTGCCCGTGGTCAGCACATCGTCGAGCACAGCGACGTGTCGCAAACCGGTCTTGCCGGTCACCTCGAACGCACGCCGCACATTGCGACGACGTAATCGAGCATCAAGCTCGGTCTGGTCAGCGGTTGCGCGGATGCGCCGGCACAGCCGCTCGTCGAACGGCACGTTGAGGCTCTGGCTGATCGGTCTCGCCAGCTCGCTCGCCTGGTTGAAACCCCGCTCTCGCTGTCGCGAGGGGTAGAGCGGCACGGGAACAATCAGCTCAGGTGTTGGCATCTGCCGCGCCGACAAGCGCTCCGCCAGCAGACTTCCGAGCACACGCCCATAAGAAAGAATGCCCCGATACTTGAAAGCGCGGATCAACTGGTCGAGTGGATACGTGTAACGAAACGGCACAAAGGCACGGTCGAAGCGTGGCGGTTGGCGCAGACAACGCCCGCAGGTGAGAGCGTCGGCCACTGGGCCCGCGAGTGGCGCGGCACACTGATGGCACGCGTGCAAGTTAAGGGACAGGTCCTGTGCGCATGGCCGGCACAGATCCAGGATCGGTGCCTGTCCGCGCTCTCCGCACAGGACACAGCTCGGCGGCAGGATCAGGCTCTGTACACGCAGTAGCCATCCGTTAACCAGTCGTTGTCGTCCAGGTTGACAGAGTTTCATCCGTCACCGAATACTGCGCGGCATCGTCGCGCCTGCCACGCGGCAAAAGCGCCGCAAACGGATCAAATCGAATGAGCAATAGTCTGCATGCACCGCCCGGCACGATCCGCAACGACTGGACGCTCGAGGAGGTTCGCGGCCTGTTCGCTCTGCCGTTCGCCGACCTGATGTTCCTCGCGCAGCAGACTCACCGCGCGTACCACGCGGCCAACCAGGTGCAGGTCAGCACGCTCCTCAGTATCAAGACCGGTGGTTGCCCCGAGGACTGTGCCTACTGCCCACAGAGCATTCGGTACCACACGGGTGTCGAGCGCGAGGAGTTGATGGATGTCGACACCGTCGTCGAGCGGGCCAGGGCCGCACGGCAGGCGGGCGCTACCCGTTTTTGCATGGGCGCCGCGTATCGCAGTCCCAAGGCGCGTGAGCTCACCCAGATCGCGGCGATGGTGCGTGAAGTGCGAGCGCTCGGCCTCGAGACCTGCGCGACCCTCGGCATGCTGACCCCTGAACAGGCTGGAGAACTCAAGAGCGCCGGCCTCGATTACTACAACCACAATCTCGACAGCTCCGCTGAGCACTACGAGAAGATCATCACCACGCGCACTTACCAGGATCGGCTGGACACGCTCGCCGCGGTACGTGCCGCAGGAATCAAGGTGTGCTGCGGCGGGATCCTCGGCATGGGTGAGACGGAGCTCGACCGCGCCAAGCTTCTGCACACACTTGCCACGCTGCCGCAACACCCGGAGAGCGTACCGATCAATCAGCTCGTGCAAGTACCGGGCACGCCGCTCGATGGCGCCCCGCGGCTCGATCCCCTGGAATTCGTGCGCGCGATCGCGGTGGCTCGGGTCCTGATACCGAAAGCACATGTGCGTTTGTCGGCCGGGCGCAGCGAGATGAGCGATGAGTTGCAGGCGCTGTGTTTCCTCGCCGGCGCCAACTCGATTTTCTACGGCGAGAAGCTGTTGACGACCGGGAACCCCGATGTCGCGCACGACCAGGAGCTATTCGCACGCCTTGGAGTCGAGCCTGAGCCCTGCATTGCGTGAAACACTCGAGGAGCTGCGCAAGCGCCAGTTATATCGGCGCCGTCGAATCGTGCAGGAGTGGCCGCAAGATTCCGAAGGCGTAGTGGCCCTGGTCGAAGGCTCACGCCGCACGGTCTTCTGCAGCAATGATTACCTCGGCCTCGCGCACCATCCGCGCGTGATCGCCGCGCTGGGTGACGCGGCCGCACGCTACGGCGCTGGCAGCGGCGCGTCACATCTGGTGACCGGTCACTGCGTCGAGCATCACGCGCTGGAAGAAGAGCTCGCAGCCTTTACCGGTCGCGAGCGCGCCTTGCTCTTTTCCACCGGCTACATGGCGAATATCGGTGTCGCGAGTGCGCTCGTGGGGCGCACCGACCAGGTGCTCGAGGATCGGCTGAATCATGCGTCGCTCCTTGACGCAGGACTGCTCTCCGGCGCCCGCTTCTCGCGCTACGCGCACTGTGACTCCGCGGCACTCGAAGCACGGCTCGCGGAAAGCGAGTCCGGCGCCGCGCTCGTGATGACCGATGGTGTTTTCAGCATGGACGGAGATATCGCGCCTCTCGATGCGCTCGCGCGCATAGCCCAAGCAAAGCGCGCGTGGCTGATGGTTGACGATGCGCACGGCATCGGTGTCCTCGGTCGAAGCGGCCGCGGCACGATCGAGCACTTCGGGCTCGACGCCCGACAGGTGCCCATCCTGATGGGAACGCTCGGCAAGGCGTTCGGAACTTTCGGCGCCTTCGTGGCCGGTACCGAGGATCTCATCGAATACCTCATTCAGAGAGCGCGAACACATATCTATACGACCGCGTTGCCTCCCGGAATCGCGGGCGCGACCCGCACGGCACTGCGTCTGATAGAGGAGGAGAGCTGGCGACGCGATCGCCTCAATGCCAACGTCACGCGCTTTCGCAGCCTGGCAGGTGGCGCTGGAATTGATCTGACCGACTCGCAGACTCCCATCCAGCCCATCGTGCTCGGAACCGCCGCACGCGCGCTCGCAGTCAGCGAGGCGCTGTGGGAGCGGGGATTCTGGGTAACTGCAATCCGCCCGCCCACCGTGCCCGAAGGGACTGCGCGCCTGCGCATCACGTTCTCCGCGGCGCATCGCGAAGCACAGATCGATGGTCTCGTCGAAGCTCTTGCTGAGGCTTTGCGACGACCGTCATGAGTCCGTCCCGCAACCCATCCGTCGAGCCCTTCGCGCTCGATCGGCGCCAGATGCGCCGTGCTTTCGAGCGCGCGAGCCAGAGCTACGACCGGGCAGCGGTATTGCAGACCGAGGTTCGTCAGCGCCTGCTCTCGCGGCTGGACTATCTGAAGCTCGAGCCCCAGGTCATCGTCGATGCCGGATGCGGAACCGGGCATGCGGCGCGCGAACTCAAGAAGCGCTTCCCGCGCGCCCGTGTCATAGCACTCGACATCGCGATGGGAATGTTGCGCGAGGCGAGGCACAGCCAGGGCTGGTGGCGCAGATTCGAGCGCGTGTGCGCGGATGCCGAGCGCATGCCGCTGGCGGATGCCAGCGTCGATCTCATTTTCAGCAACCTGATGCTGCAGTGGTGCGACGAACCCGATGGGATATTTCGCGAGTTCCGGCGCGTGCTGAAGCCGCGCGGGCTCGTCACCTTCAGCACCTTCGGTCCCGATACGCTCATGGAGTTGCGGGCCGCGTGGGCCGGCGTCGATCGGCGCACGCACGTCAGCCGCTTCATCGACATGCACGACATCGGCGATGCCCTGGTGCGCGCCCGGCTCGTGGAACCGGTGCTGGACGTCGAACGTTTCACGTTGACGTACGATACCGCCATCGCGCTGATGCGGGATCTGAAGGCCATTGGCGCGCAGAACGCTACCGCGGGTCGGCCATCCGGGCTCACCGGTCGCGCAGCGTTCACCGCAGTCACGGCGGGATATGAGAAGTTTCGGGTCGAAGGGCGGCTGCCCGCCACTTATGAAGTGGTCCTCGGCCAGGCGTGGGGTGCAATCCCGCGTGAAAGTGAGGTAAGAGTGCCTGTCAGCGACATCGCGCACCGTGGCCGTCTCTAACGCATGCCACGCAAGACCGTTTTCGTAACCGGTACCGATACGGGCGTCGGCAAAACGTTGATTGCCGCGGCATTGCTACGGGCGTTGCGGATGCGCGGCCACAAAGTTGCGGGGATGAAGCCGGTTGCATCGGGAGCCCGGCAGACTGCCGAGGGCTGGATCAACGAGGATGCAATCGCCTTGATGGCAGAGGCGAGCGAGCCCGCTCCGTATCGAATCGTCAACCCGTATTCGTTCGATCCGGCAGTTGCACCGCATATCGCCGCAGTCGAGGCGGGCATCCGCATTGATCTGCGCGAAATTGAGCGAGCTTTTCGCATCCTGTCTGGATTGGCCGATGTCGTGGTCGTCGAGGGTGCGGGTGGCTGGCTGACGCCCCTCAACGAGCGCGAGTCTTTCGCGGATCTCGCGCGCGCTATTCATGCAAAGGTGGTGCTGGTAGTAGGCATGCGCCTCGGATGCCTGAATCATGCGCTCCTGACTGCGCACGCAATCCAGGCCAGCGGTCAGCGCCTGGTGGGGTGGGTCGCCAACGGCGTCGATGCTCGTTTTGAGCGTGCGTCGGACAACCTGCGTAGCCTGGAGCAGCGGCTGAGCGCCCCGCTACTGGGGAGCGTTCCGCACCAGGCTCAGCCCTCTGCCAGCACCAGCAGCGAGTTTCTGGATATCGACCTGCTCAAGCTTTGACGGCGCGCCGTTAAGTATTTGAGTGGGTGAGAATTCTCGCCTACCATGCGCGCTCTGGCGGGGGCGGTGAGAGACCGTGACGGATACGACTACAAGCGCAGCCCAGGAGCCGACCTACTACTTGGAGTTGCGCCCGAACTGCGCGCTGACGCCCGGCGCGGCACTCCTCTTCTTTGCGTCGCTCTGCGCCGTATCGTTTTCGATCGCCGGGTTATTCGCCGCGCAAGGGTTCTGGCCGGTATTCCCCTTCGCTGGCCTCGAGATGGTAGTGCTCGGCTGGGCGCTGAGGGTAAGCCTGCGGGGGCGATACGTCCGTCAACGCGTGAGCGTGTCCGCGGCGCAGATCGTAGTAGAGCTCCACACCCGCTCGACCCGGGAGCGCCTCGTGTTTCCTCGGCACTGGGCCAAGGTTACACTTCGCGCCTCGTATACGGCGCTGCACCCCAGCCGACTGCTGATCGAATCCCACGGTCGCGCGTGCGAGATCGGCGGGTTCCTCACGGAGGAAGAGCGGCGCGGGCTTGCAGCACGGCTCAAGCAGGTGATTGGTACGATCAATGAGTCGCCGCCCCTCGAAGTGCGCGGGGTGGATCAGGCCATGGCGCGCTGATGGCAATTCGAACTCAAAACGTGGAGCTCAAGGTCGCATGGTCATGAATTTCGCATCGAGCTGGCGTCGCGTCCTCATGCTGCTCGCGCTCGCCTGGATGACGCCGGTGTTCGCGGCCCACGATCTGAACATGCCGGTGGGCGTCACGGAGCTCAGCAAGGAGATCTACGCCCTGCACATGAAGATCTTCTGGTGGTGCGTGGCCATCGCGATCGTCGTGTTCGGCGTGATGATCTATTCGATCGCCACGTTCCGTAAGTCCAAGGGCGCGGTCGCCGACGTGAAGCTGACCCACAGCCACAAGGTGGAAGTCATCTGGACGATCGTGCCGATCCTGATCCTGGTGGTCATGGCAATCCCGGCGGCAAAGACGCTCATCCAGATCGAAGACACTCGCAACACCGAGCTGTCGATCAAGGTCACGGCCTATCAATGGAAATGGCACTACGATTACCTGGATAAAGGCGTGAGCTACTTCTCGCAGCTTGCGCAAACGAGCAATACCGCGCGGCAACTGGGCTCGGGCATCGATCCGACGACGGTGGATCACTACCTGCTGGATGTCGACCATCCGCTGGTCGTTCCGGAAGGCACCAAGGTACGACTGCTCCTGACCGCGAACGACGTCATTCACGCCTGGTGGGTGCCGGATTTCGGCATGAAGAAGGACGCGATTCCGGGCTTCGTCAACGAGATGTGGTTCAAGGTCGATGAAGGCAAGGCGGGGTTCTACCGCGGGCAGTGCGCGGAGCTGTGCGGTCGCGATCACGGCTTCATGCCGATCGTGGTGGAAGTGAAGACCAAGGCGGACTTCGCCAGCTGGCTCGAGGAGCAGAAAGCCGCAGCCAAGCCCGCTGAGCCGGCCACGGCGGCGACACCCGATCCGAATCTCAGCACCACCGTCGCCCAGACGCCCTGAAGCCCACTCGCAACGCATCCACGCGACAGAGACCCGATATGGCACCGTACGCCGACAAGCACAGCCACGCTTCCCACGATCACGCTGCCGACGCGCATCACGATGAGAAGCCGAGCGGCATCACGCGCTGGCTCTTCACCACCAATCACAAGGACATCGGCACGCTCTACCTGGTGTTCGCGTGCATCATGTTCTTCATCGGCGGCGCCTTCGCGATGGTGATCCGCGCCGAGCTCTTCAAACCGGGGCTGCAGATCGTCGACCCGGGCCTGTTCAACGAATTCACCACCCTGCACGCGTTGATCATGATCTTCGGCGCGATCATGCCGGCGTGGGTCGGGCTTGCGAACTGGATGATCCCGATGCAGATCGGCGCGCCAGATATGGCGCTGCCGCGCATGAACAACTACAGCTTCTGGATCCTGCCGTTCGCGTTCACGCTGCTGATCGGTTCGATGTTCGTGCCCGGCGGCGGGCCGGCGGGCGGCTGGACGTTGTATCCACCGCTGTCCTTGCAGGCCGGTAACAGCCTGCCCATGACCATCTTCGCGATTCACCTGATGGGCGCCTCCTCCATCATGGGCGCGATCAACATCATCGTAACGATCATGAATCTGCGTCTGAAGAACATGTCCCTGCTGCATCTGCCGCTGTTCGTGTGGACATGGCTGATCACGGCGTACCTGCTGATCGCGGTGATGCCGGTGCTCGCGGGCGCGGTGACGATGCTGCTGACCGATCATTTCTTCGGCACGCGCTTCTTCAGCGCTGCGGGCGGCGGCGACCCGGTGATGTTCCAGCATATCTTCTGGTTCTTCGGGCACCCCGAGGTGTACATCCTGATCCTGCCGGCCTTCGGCATCGTCTCGGAAGTGATCCCGGCATTCTCGCGCAAGCCGCTCTTCGGCTACGACGCGATGGTGTATGCGACCGCAAGTATTGCGTTCCTCTCCTTCATCGTCTGGGCCCACCATATGTTCACGGTGGGCATGCCGCTCGCGGCGCAGCTGTTCTTCATGCTGTCGACGATGCTGATCGCGGTACCGACCGGCGTGAAGGTGTTCAACTGGACGGCGACAATGTGGAAGGGCTCGCTCAGCTTCGAGCCTCCGATGCTGTTCGCGCTGGCGTTCCTGTTCCTGTTCTCGATCGGCGGCTTCTCCGGGCTGATGCTCGCGATCGTGCCGGCGGACTTCCAGTACCAGGACACTTACTTCGTCGTGGCCCATTTCCACTACGTGCTGGTGCCGGGCTCGATCTTCGCCATCATGGCCGGGGTCTATTACTGGCTGCCGAAATGGACCGGCCACATGTATGACATGAAGCTCGCCACCTGGCACTTCTGGTTGTCGGCGATCTTCGTCAATGTACTGTTCTTCCCGCAGCACTTTCTCGGGCTCGCCGGCATGCCACGCCGCATCCCCGACTACGCTACGCAATTTGCAGACTGGAACATGGTCTCCTCGCTCGGTGGTTTTGGTTTCGGCCTCTCGCAGCTGCTGTTCCCGTACATCATCTGGAAGTGCGTGCGCGGCGGTGCGAAAGCGACCAGCGACGTGTGGGAAGGCTCGCATGGCCTCGAATGGCTGCTGCCCTCGCCGCCGCCTTATCACAGCTGGGAAACGGCGCCGAACATTCAGTTCGGCGAAGAGGCGGGCGAATACGATCCCCATGCCGAGCATTCGAAGTGAATCCGCGTGCAGGGCGATGACCGGCAGCGCCGCCGCGACATCAGACGCCTCGCCATCGGATTGGCGCTGGTGGCGCTCGCGTTTTACGTCGGCTTCATCCTGTTGAGCGTATATCGCAGCCATGCCGGGAGCTGACGACATCAAAGAGCCCAAGCCTGAGAACCGAGCGCTGGTGCTGCGGCTGTGCGCCTTCGCCCTCGGCAGCTTCGGGTTCGGCTTCGCATTGGTGCCGCTGTATGACGCCTTCTGTCGCGTCATCGGCGTGGATGACCGCGTGGCTCTCACCACGCCGTCGCGCGCCGTGGAGGCGCCGCAAACCAGTCGCAGTGTGACGGTGGAGTTCGTCGCCAACCTGCCCACCAACGGCAGCTTCGAGTTCCGTCCTGCAGTTACCTCGATGCAGGTGCATCCAGGCAAGCTCTACGAGACCACTTTCTACGCGCGTAATCTGACCGGCCACGACACCGTGGCCCAGGCAGTGCCCAGCGTGGCGCCCGGACGCGTGTCCGGGTTCTTTCACAAGACGGAGTGCTTCTGCTTCACGCCACAGCACTTCCGCAAGGACGAGGGGCGCGACATGACGGTGCGCTTCATTCTTGATCCGGCGCTGCCGCCGGATACTGATCGCATCACGCTGGCGTATGTGTTTTATGGCCAGTCGCAGATGGCCCAGTCACAGATGGTCAATAACCGCTGAACCCGAAACGACCCCCGGTACCCCAACATGGCACACGCTCACGAAGCCCACGATCCGAACAAGTACTACATCCCGCACGGGAGTCCGTGGCCGTTCTTCGGCTCGATCACGCTGTTCGTGCTGATGGCCGGCGCGATCGCCTTCTTGAACGAGTGGGATGGCTCGCTCGGGGCCTGGTCTCTGTTGCCGGGTTTCGTGATGCTGGCGTTGCTGTTTTTCTTCTGGTTCGGCACGGTCGTCGACGAAAGCGAGCGCGGCATATTCAACCTGCAGGTCGACCGCAGTTTCCGTTTGGGAATGATGTGGTTCATCTTTTCGGAAGTGATGTTCTTCGCCGCGTTCTTCGGCGCCCTGTTCTACGCACGACAGTTCTCAGTACCCTGGCTCGGCGGCCAGGGCGTGAAGATCTTCAGCAATTTACTGCTGTGGAAGGACTACTCGGTCGCATGGCCCACCAACGGTCCGGGGCATATCGGCGGTGACTTCGAGATCATTCCGGCCTGGGAGATCCCAGCGCTCAACACCGCCATCCTGCTGTCGAGCGGCGTGACCGTGACGATCGCCCATCATATGCTGCGCGCCGGCAAGCGGGGCGGCCTGACCCTGTTTCTCGCGCTCACGTTCCTGCTGGGCTTCACGTTCGTCGGCCTGCAGGCTCACGAATATGGCGAGGCTTACCAGCACCTGAACCTCAAATTGTCCACCGGCGTGTACGGTTCGACATTCTTCATGCTGACCGGCTTCCACGGCCTGCACGTGACCGTCGGCGCGATCATGCTGCTGGTCATCTGGCTGCGTGTGTTGAGAGGTCACTTCACGCCACAGCGTCATTTCGCCTTCGAGGCGGTGAGCTGGTACTGGCACTTCGTCGACGTGGTGTGGCTGGGGCTTTTCGTCTTCGTCTACTGGCTGTAGGCGGCGAAGTTCACTGCCCGACAGCGTGCGGCTGCAGCAGCCCGCGCGAATACGCGAGCATGAGCAGTGCAAAGAGCAGCACCGACAAACCGATTCGCCAGGTGAGCGCGCGCAGCATCTTCTTCGAGTCGCCCTTACCGCGCGACAGATGAAACAGGGCCGATCCCAGGCTCACGACGATGGCAATCAGCATCAGGACGACCATCAGCTTGATGAGCGGCACGTCGATTCCTCGTGAGGCTGCGCTGCACGGCAGTATAGGTCCTTAGACGATGCGGCTGCGAATTGGTGCGCGTGTTTTCGAGGCGGGATGGCTGTCGACACTCCTGACCCTGGGGCTCCTCGCGGTACTTCTCACCCTCGGATTCTGGCAACTGGATCGCATGCGTCAGAAGCAGGCACTGTTCACAGCTTTTGCGGCCGGCACGCGCGAGACCGTCGACCTCCAGTCGTTGCGCGCGGACCCAGGCGCGCGCTATCAGCACGCATGGGTCAGCGGCCGGTACGACAGCGAGCACCAGATCCTGCTGGACAACATGACCCACCAGGGCGAGGTCGGATATCGCGTACTGACACCACTCGGTTTCGATGCCGGTCGCATCGTGCTCGTGGACCGTGGCTGGATACCCATGGGGGTGAGTCGTCAGCTGCTCCCGAATGTGGCCGTCGGCGAGGATGAGCGTGTGATCGCTGGCCGAATCGACGAGTTGCCGCGTGCCGGGATTCACCTGGCTGCGAAATCAACGCCGGGCGAGCCCTGGCCTCGAGTCTTGAGTTACCCGACAATGCAGGAAGTTCTCGCAGCGTTGTCGCGCGAGGCGTATCCCTACATCCTGCTCCTCGACCAGGACCAAGCCGATGGCTTCGTACGGGACTGGCAGCCGGCGACGTTTCCGCCTCAGCGACATCTGGGATACGCGGTGACCTGGTTTGCGATGGCAGCCGCACTCCTCATTCTCTATGTGGCCACACACCTGCGGCGCCAGGACTGAATCGTGACCGAGCCCGGCATCGACCGTTCCCGCCAGCGCCGAACATTGCTCCTGATCGGTCTCCTGTTCCTGCTGCCCGTGGCACTCGCTTTTTATCTGTACTACGGACATGGCAATTGGCGACCCACAGAGACGACCAACCACGGCGACCTCATCGTCCCACCGCGTGCCTTGCCGGCCGTAACCTTGCGTGGACCTGAAGGAGCGGCGAGTGAGCGCCGGTTTGACCACTCGTGGTCGCTGATCTACGTAGGTGACGGCAGCTGTGATGCTCGCTGCCGCGAAGCGCTCTACGTGATGCGCCAAGTGCGTCTCGCACTCAATCGGGACAGCGACCGCGTGCAGCGTATCTTCCTGTATACAGGGGACTGCTGTGATGAACCGTACTTCGCGCAGCAGCAACCAGGAGTGATCCGGCTGAATCTCGACTCCGACGTGGGAGGGAGACTCCTGCGTGCTTTCCCTACTCCCCCAGTGGAGTCGGGCCGCATCTGGCTCTGCGATCCACACGGCAACCTGATGATGAGCTACGCCTCCGGAGCAGACGCGAAAGGGATGCTCGCCGACCTCAAGCGTCTGCTGAATCTTTCGCATATCGGATGACATGACGCGATGACTCGTCTGCGTGCGTTTCGGCTGTTCGTCATAGCGGCGTTCATCCTGTGCTTCGCCGTCGTCGTGCTCGGGGCGTACGTTCGCTTGAGTGCCGCCGGACTCGGTTGTCCAGACTGGCCGACCTGCTATGGACACATTACTGCCGGGGGGGCGCTGGAGAACTCGGCCGCAATCAACGCCGCGCATCCTGAGCGCCCGCTCCATTACGGCAAGGCGGTACGCGAAATGGTGCATCGCTATGCAGCGGGCACACTCGGTCTGCTCATCGTGGTGGTGGCAGTGATCGCGATACTGAATCGCAATGAGCCGCGACAACCTTTTCGCTTGCCGCTGATCCTCCTGGGGGTTGTCGTATTGCAAGGCGCTTTGGGAATGCTGACGGTGACGTGGCTTCTCAAGCCGTTGATCGTCACGCTGCACCTCCTCGGCGGCATGACAACGCTCGCGCTACTGTGGTGGATGGTGCTGCGGCCGGAGCATCGCGAACTGCATCGCAACGAACTCGCATTGCGCCCGCTAGCAATCGCCGCAGTCGTGGTGCTTGGCGTGCAGATTGCGCTCGGCGGCTGGACCAGCAGCAACTACGCGGCGGTCGCCTGTCCTGATTTTCCGACTTGCCAGGGAAGCTTCTGGCCGCATATGGATTTCAAGGACGCATTCGTGCTCTGGCGCGGACTCGGCATCGACTACGAGGGCGGAGTGCTCGACCACCCGGCGCGTGTCGCTATCCATGTGGTGCATCGAGCTGGCGCGCTGGTCACGAGCCTCGTTGCCGTGCTGGTCGCAGCCTTGAGCGTGGTCCGTGGCCGAAGCGCGAAGGTGCGGGGCGCGGGCCTCGGCGTGGGTGCAATGCTGATCCTGCAAGTGGCGATCGGCATTGCGATGGTTGAGAAAGGGTTCCCGTTGTCACTTGCCACGGCGCACAATGCCGGCGCGGCTTTGCTGCTGTTAAGCGTGGTCGGCTTGGTTCGCGCACTGTCTCCGCTGAGCGCCACCTGGTTCGCGGGCGAAAGAAGAATATGACTGAAGAGAGTCTAAGGCATCAGACATCGGATCTCGGCCCGCGTCCCGCGCGCCTGCACGATTACTTCGAGCTCACCAAGCCCAAAGTTGTCGCCCTCATCGTCTTCACTGCCGTCGTCGGGATGCTGCTGGCGACGCCAACTCTACCTCCCATATCGATTGCGCTGTATGCCACGCTCGGCATCTGGCTCGCCGCTTCGTCAGCTGCAGCGATCAATCACGTGCTCGATCGACGCATCGATGCGGAGATGGCACGCACGCGTCGACGGCCCATTCCTACCGGTCACGTGAACGAAGTGAGCGCGCTGCTGTTTGCGTTCGCTCTCGGCCTCGCGTCGATGCTGATCCTGGCCCTGCTCGTCAATCCGCTGACCGCGGTACTGACGTTTGCGTCTCTCATTGGCTACTCAGTTATCTACACGCTATGGCTCAAACGCGCGACGCCGCAGAACATCGTCATTGGCGGTGCAGCGGGTGCGGCGCCGCCAGTTCTGGGCTGGACCGCGATCACCAACAGTGTCGATCCCAATGCTCTGCTGCTGTTCCTCATCATCTTCACATGGACGCCGCCACACTTCTGGGCACTCGCGATCGCGCGCCGCGATGACTACGCGAAGGTTGGCTTACCGATGTTGCCTGTTACGCACGGGATCGACTTTACGCGGCTGCATATTCTTCTCTACACGATCCTGCTCGTCATAGTGACCCTCCTGCCGTACCTCACCGGCATGAGCGGCCTCATCTATCTCGGCGGGGCCCTGATTCTCGACGCTCTGTTCCTGCGCCATGCGCTGGTCCTGCTGCGTGGCACGGAGCTTCCGATCCGCACCTTCAAGTTCTCGATCAACTACCTGATGTGGTTGTTCGCGCTGCTGCTGGTTGACCACTACGTCGTGATGGCCTGACCCGTCGATCAGTCGCCCCACCTGGAAGGTCAGGCCGTCCTGCGCCGCACGACATGCAAGCCATGCCTCTGAGCGATTCCGCTGAGCCGCGCCTGAGCGAGGCGATGCGCGAAGCGGCTAAGACCAGCACGGACCGCAGCTGCGTATACGCGCTTTCGATCGCGCCCGAGGCCTTTGCCGCCCGCGTAGTGCTGGCACGCGCCGCGGAACGGTCGATCGACGCGCAGTACTACATTTGGCATGGCGACACGACGGGCCATCTGCTGCTGGAGGAGCTGTGGAATGCGGCGGAGCGCGGGGTGCAGGTGCGACTGCTGCTCGATGACAACGGCATTGTTGGGATGGACCCCACGCTTGCCGCGCTCAACAGCCACCACAACTTCCAGGTCCGGCTGTTCAACCCGTTTCAGAATCGCCATTTCAAGGCGCTAGGGTATCTGACCGAATTCGAGCGTCTGAACCGGCGCATGCACAACAAGTCGTTTACCGCGGACTCGCAAGCGACGATCGTCGGCGGGCGCAACGTCGGTGACGAATATTTCGGTGCCGGACAGGCGATGGAGTTCGCGGATCTCGATGTTCTCGCCGTAGGCCCGGCAGCGCGCGATGTGACAGTGGCGTTCGAGCAGTACTGGAACTGCGATGCTGCCCGTCCGGTTGAAGCCCTCCTCGGGGAGCAACGCCCGAATGTGGCTGCCATGCTTGCACGGTTCGCCGCCGTGCGCGCATGCGACACGGCCGTAGTGTATTTCGACGCGCTGCGCACTACACCTCTCATTGAAGCGCTGCTTGCGAGCGAGTTGCGACTCGAGCGCGCACGCACGCAACTGCTATACGACCCGCCCATCAAGGTGAAAGGCAAGGCGCCGGACGCGGATCTGGTATTCGCACATCTGAGTGATGCGCTCGGAGCACCCGAGCGAGGAATCGACCTGGTCTCGCCCTACCTGGTGCCCGGAAGGAAGGGCACGAAGGCGCTGGCACATTTCGCGGTGCAGGGCATTGCAGTGCGCATCCTGACCAACTCGCTCGCGGCGACCGATGTCGCTGTGGTTCACGCAGGGTATGCAAAACGGCGCAAACCCCTGCTGCGGCGCGGAGTCCGGATTTACGAGCTCATGGCAGCGTTCAGTCACTCAGAAACTCATGCCCGGTGGCAGCATGGTATCGGCAGTTCCTCGGCCAGCCTGCACGCGAAGACTTTCTCGGTCGATCGCAGGCGCGTATTCGTCGGCTCGCTCAACCTCGATCCCCGCTCGATACGCCTGAATACCGAAATGGGACTCGTGATCGAGAGCGCTGCCCTCGCCGAGGCTATCGCGAGCGAATTTGACGAGGCCGTTAAGCTCGATGCCTACGAAGTCATCCTGGCCGCCGACGGACAACTCGAGTGGGTCGAGCCTGGAGGCGAAGTTCGCCATCGCAGGGAGCCGAATACGACCTTCCTCAAGCGCCTGATCGTGCGGCTCCTGGCCTGGTTACCAATCGAGTGGCTGTTGTAGCCAACGCTGGCCTTGCGTTCAGATTTGATCCCGGGAGCTTCCTGTTTCAGACTGCAACTGTCGCGTGGGCGACAGCTGAACCGCAACTTTCGGCGTTTGCGACCCTCGAAAGCGCTTGATCGGAGCAAGTTCACGTGCGGGAGAGACGCTCATGACGATCGGCAAGAAACTGATGTTGCTGGTGGCAATTGGCGCCTGCGCGGCGTTGCCGGACTCGGCGGCCCAGGCCAATGGCGGCGGCGCGATGCCCTCGGCCTCGCCCCAGGCCACCGACCGGAGAGAGATCACGCCTCAAGAGGAGGCCGCCGCGAGCTACAACTTTGGCGTGAAGCAGATCCGCAAGGCGGACGACTACGTGCACGACGCCGAGCAGGCGGGCACTCCGGAAAAACGGGACAAGGCAATGAAGAAGGCGAGTGCGGCTTACGAGAAGGCGCTCGGATACTTCCAGGACGCCACTACGCTCGATCCCTCGCTGTACCAGGCGTGGAACTACACCGGGTATGCGCAGCGGCATCTCGGTCGCTATGACAATGCGCTCACGGCATACGGGCAGGCGTTGCGGCTCAAGCCAGGCTTCGCCGACGCGATCGAGTATCGCGGCGAAGCGTATCTCGGCCTCAACCGACTGGACGACGCACGCCAGGCATACATGGAGCTGTTCTCCGCCTCGCGCAAGCATGCGGATCAACTGCTAGGCGCGATGCAGAAGTTCGTCGCTTCGCAGCGCACGACTCCCAACGGAGTCGAACCCCAGGCTCTCGACGCGTTCGCCCAATGGGTCGAGGAACGCGCCACGATCGCACAGCAGACGGCTTCGCTCGACATCGGCGCAGCCTCGGCCAGCTGGCGCTGATACCGCGGATACCTCGAGTCATACCGGGTTGCAGATGTGTGTGCCGCGATCGCGGCGCACGTTCGGCGGCGCACTGGCGCTGATCGCGTGTGCCTGCACACCGGCAGCACTTGCTGCGACCGCCGACCAGCTCTCGGGGTTCTCATGGAATCTGCCGCGCGGATTTCCACTTCCCTTCGTGCCGGCAGGTAATCCGATTACAGAGGCAAAGGTCCGGCTCGGCCGCGAGCTTTTCCATGAGCCGAAACTCTCGGTCACAGGAGAACAATCCTGCTCGACTTGCCACCGCCAGGAGTTCTCCTTCACCGATGGCAAGCCGAGAGCTGTGGGCGCGACGGGTCAACTGCATCCACGCAGCGCGATGAACCTGGCCAACGTTGCCTACAACGCTGCGTTCACGTGGGCGGACCCGAGCTTCGATTCCCTCGAAGCACAGGTGTTGCAACCTCTGTTCAACGAGCATCCGATCGAGATGGGCGTCGCGGGGCACGAGCAGCAAGTGATAGAGGCGCTACGAGCGGATTCGCGGTACCCCCCGCTCTTCGCTAATGCTTTTCCTGAGTCCGCCGATCCGGTCTCGATCGCCAACATCGCACGTGCCATTGCAAGCTTCGAGCGCACGCTGCTTTCAGGCCGTTCCGCTTTCGACCGGTACGTATTCGATGATGACGGTTCCGGCATGAGCGCAGCGGCACGGCGCGGGATGGCGCTGTTCTATTCCGAACGCATCGGCTGCGCACAGTGCCATTCCGGGATCAATTTCTCTGGACCGGTACGCACCGCGCGACAGCCTGCCGTCGAAGCTGTCTACGCGAACACGGGCCTTTACAACCTCGATGGGCGCGGCGCTTATCCGCCCGATGCCGCGGGAATCAAGGCGGTCACGGGCAACGCACAGGATGAAGGTCGCTTTCGTGTCCCGACACTGCGCAACATCACACTCACCGCGCCGTACATGCATGACGGCAGCATCGCGACGCTTGCCGAAGTTCTCGATCACTACTCGGCTGGTGGCCGACAGATCCCGCTCGGTCCTGCTACTCACGACACCTTCAGGGACGCTCGCATCCGGCCGTTTCAGATGACGGCACAGGAGAAGGCCGATCTTGTCGCGTTCCTCGAGAGCCTCACGGACGCAGAGTTCGTCGCGAATCCGCGTTTTCGCCCCGACCCCAAGTGATCCTAGTCGCCGACCCGCAGAGTGTCGTAATGTCGCCGCCAATCGGCAGGAGGAAGCGGCGCCATGCAGGACGGAACACCGCCATCGGGGCCTACGCAGAGCCGGTTCTATACGCGCGTCTTCGCGATCGCGACGTTCGTGGTGCTGGCCATGCTGCTGTGGAAGGTACTGCAGCCCGTCGCAACCACACTCGCGTGGTCGCTCCTGCTCGCATTCCTGCTGTATCCCTTGCAGAAGCGTTTCACCACCTGGCTGGGCGGGCGCGCCGGCGGATCGGCGCTCCTGCTGACCTTCGCGACGTTGCTGCTGTTCGTCGGTCCGCTCGCGGCTCTCGGCGTCGCGTTTGCTCGCCAGGCTGCCGCACTCGTCGATCGGCTGCAGGCGAATTACGGCTCGCTGAGTGAAGTGAGTGGCGGATCGCTGCAAAGCATTCCATTCATCGGCCCGGCGATCGCGTGGATCGAGCGCAACACGATCCTGACATCAGAGCAGTTGCGCGATTGGCTGATCGCGGGCTCTCGTTCTCTCCTGGAGCACGTCGGGTCGGTCGGCGGATCGATATTCGTCGGCGCGCTGGGAACCCTGATCGGCTTCGTAATGATGCTGTTCCTGCTGTTCTTTCTTCTGCGTGATGGGGCGAGCATACAAGCGCAACTCCTCGCCCTGGTGCCGATGCCGCAGGCACGCAAGCAGCAATTGGTCACCTACCTCGCCTCGGTCACGCGCGCGGTAGTCTTCGGTACGCTGCTCACCGGTGTGCTGCAAGGCGCATTGATCGGCATCGGTTTTGGAATCGTGCGCCTGCCCTCGCCCCTGGTGTTCGCGGTCATCGCGGCGCTCCTGTCATTGCTCCCGATCGGCGGCACTGCACTGGTGTGGATTCCCGCAGCGCTGTACTTGCTCGCCCAGGGCCGTTACGGCGCGGCCATCTTTCTTTCGATCTGGGGCGCCCTGCTGGTCGGGCTGATGGACAACTTCCTGAAGCCGTTGCTGATCTCCGGACGTGCCGAGATACCCACGCTCGCGGTGTTCCTCGGCGTCATCGGCGGACTATCCGCATTTGGGCCGATCGGCATGTTCCTGGGGCCGGTGCTGCTGGCGATGATGATCGCGGTGCTGCGCTGGGGGGAGGAGCATCAGAAGACACTAGCCTGAGCGCGCTGAAGCCACGCCCGGGGCCGGTGGTAGAATGCGCGGCCCCCATGGATGTGTCCTTCATTCTCGATCCGCTCAACGACGCGCAGCGCGCGGCTGTCACCGCTCCGCTGGCCGCGACGTTGGTGCTGGCCGGCGCGGGCAGTGGCAAGACACGCGTGCTCACGCATCGTGTCGCGTGGCTGATTCGCGTCGAAGACATCTCTCCACACAGCGTTCTCGCAGTCACGTTCACCAACAAGGCCGCGGGCGAAATGCGCGGCCGCATCGAGACTCTGCTCGGCATACCGGGCGCGGCGTTGTGGGTGGGGACCTTTCACGGCCTGGCGCACCGGCTGCTACGCATGCATTGGCGCGAAGCATCGCTGCCGCAGAACTTCCAGATTCTCGATGCCGAGGATCAGCTGCGACTGGTGCGCAAGGTGCTCAAGGCGATGAATCTCGATGAGGCGAGATGGGTGCCACGCGAGATCACCTGGTTCATCAATGCCCAGAAGGACGAGGGGCTGCGGCCAAAACACCTCAAGGATCACGGCGATCCGACGCGCCGCGAGTTCATCCGTATCTACCAGGCGTACCAGGACGCGTGTGAGCGCTCGGGCGTAGTGGATTTCGCCGAATTGCTGCTGCGTGCCCACGAGACGCTGCGCGATCACCCGGACCTGCTGGCGCACTATCGCGGGCGTTTTCGCCACCTGCTGGTGGACGAGTTCCAGGACACCAATCTCATCCAATACACCTGGCTCAGTCTCATGGCAGGCGAGCGCGGCGTGCCGTTCGTGGTTGGCGATGATGATCAGTCGATCTACGGCTGGCGCGGCGCACGCATCGAGAACCTGCAACGGTTCCAGCGCGACTATCCCGGCACCAAGCTGTTCCGCCTGGAGCAGAACTACCGCTCGACTGGCACGATCCTCGCGGCCGCAAACGCGCTGATCGCGAACAACTCGTCGCGTCTCGGCAAGAATCTGTGGACCAGCGGGGAACAGGGCGAGCCCATCAAGCTCTATGCGGCGTTCAACGAGCGCGATGAGGCGGATTTCGTGGTGAGCCGCATCCGCGAATGGGTGAAGCGCGGCGGCGCACGGCGCGAGATCGCAATCCTGTATCGCTCCAACGCCCAGTCGCGCGTGTTCGAAGAGGCGTTCCTGAGCGCCAACATCCCTTATCGCGTCTATGGCGGCCTGCGGTTCTTCGAACGGGCGGAAATCAAGGACGCCCTCGCGTACCTGCGTCTCACCTCGAACCGTGACGACGATGCTTCCTTCGAGCGCGTAGTGAACCTGCCCACACGCGGTATCGGTGCGCGCAGCATGGAAATCGTACGCGAATACGCGCGCGCCAATGCTTGCTCACTGTGGCGTGCAGCCGGCGCATGCATCGCGGATGCGCTCGGCCCCAAGGCCGGGGTAGCCATGCACGCTTTCATGAGCCTGATCGAGCGGCTGGCGCAGGAAATCCGTACGCTGGAGCTGCACGAGCAGGTCGATCACGTGATTCAGGCGAGCGGCCTGCTCGAGCATTACAAGAAGGAGAAGGGTGATCGCGGCGAGGCGCGGGTCGACAACCTGCTCGAGCTTGTGAGCGCGGCGAGTGGCTTCACCCAGGAGTCCGGCAGCGACATGACGCCGTTGAATGCCTTCCTGTCGCACGCAGCGCTCGAAGCCGGTGAAGGGCAGGCTGAGGCGTGGGAGGATTGCATCCAGATGATGACCATGCACTCCGCCAAGGGCCTGGAATTCCCGGTCGTGTTCATCTGCGGAATGGAGGATGGCCTGTTTCCGCATCAGCGTTCGCTCAATGACCTGGGCGGGCTCGAGGAAGAGCGTCGCCTGTGCTATGTCGGCACAACGCGTGCGATGCGCGAGCTCGTGCTTACCTACGCGGAGCAGCGACGCCTGCACGGCGTGGACTCGCTCGGCCAGGTGTCTCGCTTCGTCAATGAGATTCCCGACGAGCTGATCGAGGAAGTGCGCCCGCGGATCCAGATCTCGCGACCGGTACATTTTCATGGCGGCAGGCTGGATGAGCCGGATATTCCCGGCATGCGTCTCGGGCAGCGGGTGCGGCACGGCAAGTTCGGCGAGGGCGTCGTGCTCAACTTCGAAGGCCAGGGCTCGCACGCGCGGGTCCAGGTGAACTTTGAGCGCCAGGGCACGAAGTGGCTGATGGTCAGCTACGCCAACCTGGAGCTCATGTGAAGATCATCGTGCTCGGCGCCGGCCAGGTCGGCCGCACCGCCGCGTATCACCTCTCCCGCGAAGAAGCCAACGAAGTCACGGTCGTCGATATCAACGAGGACGTGCTGCGCGACCTGCAGGACCGCCTCGACATCCGCACCGTGAACGGCAACGCGTCGAGCCCCACGGTGCTCGAAGCCGCGGGTGCGGCAGATGCCGAAATCATCGTCGCACTGACCTCGAGTGACGAGGTCAACATGCTGGCCTGCCAGGTCGCCTACACGCTGTATCGCACGCCCACCAAGATTGCACGCATCCGGGCCCCGGAATATTTCCGACGCGCGGGCCTGTTCGCCGAAGGGGGCATCGCCGTCGACACATGGATCAGTCCGGAACAGCTGGTGACCGAATATATCGAGCGCCTGATCCGCTATCCGGGTGCTCTGCAGGTGCTCGACTTTGCCGACGGTAAGGTGCGCCTGGTGGGCGTACGCGCGCTGCGCGGTGGGCTGCTCGTCGGTCAGCGCCTGCGCGCATTGCGCGAGCACATTCGCGGTACCGACGCGCGCGTAGCCGCAATCTATCGCAACGGCCAGAGCATCGTCCCGCAAGGCGATACAGTGATCGAGAACGGCGACGAGGTGTTCTTCCTCGCAGCGCGCAAGGACATCCGGCTGGTGATGAGCGAGATGCGCAAGGCAGAAGACCCTGCCAAGCGTGTCGTGATCGCGGGCGGTGGCAATATCGGCTTCAGGCTGGCGAAGGCGCTCGAGGAGCACAACCAGGTCAAACTCATCGAGCGCGACAGCCGGCGGGCACGGCGCGTCGCGGAACTGCTGACCAACACCATCGTGCTGAATGGCGATGCCGCCGATGAAGAGCTTCTGGTGGAGGAAAACATCGACAGCGCCGATGTGTTTGCCTCGCTCACCAATTCCGAAGAGGCCAACATTCTCTCCGCAATGCTGGCCAAGCGCCTGGGTGCACACAAGGTCATGGCGCTGATCAACAAGCCTTCGTACGCCGAGCTCATGGAGAGCGGCCCGATCGACATCGCGATCTCGCCCCAGACGGTCACCATCGGCTCGCTCCTCGCGCACGTGCGCCGCGGTGATGTGGTGCGCGTGCACAGCCTGCGGCGGGGTGCGGCCGAAGCAATCGAGGCGATCGTGCACGGCGAGCCCGGCACTTCGCGCGTGGTCGGGCGACGCGATCGAGGACATCGATCTTCCAGAGGGCACCACGATCGGCGCCATCGTGCGCGGAGACGAGGTGATCATCGCCCACCACGACACGGTGATCCACGCCGATGACCACGTGATCCTGTTTCTCACCGACCGCAGGCATATCGAGGCCGTTGAGCGGCTGTTCCAGACCGGCACCTCGTTCAACTGAGGCTGCGCGTGCTCGCTGTCGTCCATATCCTCGGCCAGCTGCTGTCGATTTTCGGCGTGACTTTTCTGCTGCCGACGGCGGCATCGCTCATCTACCAGGATGGCACGTGGTGGGATTTCGTACTGGCCGGGCTCCTGAGCAGTGGCACAGGCCTCCTGATCTGGGCCAGCACGCGGCGCTTCAAGCGCGAGCTCAAGTCGCGCGACGGCTTTCTGCTCGTGACGCTCGCGTGGGTGTTGATGGCGGGAGCTGCCACGATTCCACTGCTGCTGGCGATTCCGAACTTGAGCTTTACCGACGCGTACTTCGAGACCACCTCGGGCCTGACGACCACCGGATCCACGGTCCTGACTGGCGTCGACTCGCTGCCACCGGCGATCAACCTGTGGCGCTGCGCGCTGCACTGGTTCGGCGGCATGGGCATCATCGTGCTGGCGCTCGCCATTCTGCCGCTGCTCGGCGTCGGCGGCATGCAGCTCTACAGGGCGGAATCACCCGGGCCGGTGAAGGATGCGAGGCTCACGCCGCGCATCACCGAGACCGCCAAGGCACTGTGGTTCACGTACACCGGCATCACGGCGGCGTGCATCGTTGTCGCTCAAGCTCTGCGGCATCAGCTGGCTCGATGCCATCTGCCATGCCTTCTCGGCGATGGGGCTCGGTGGATTCTCGACCTACGATGCGTCCATCGCGCACTTCAACTCGCCAGCCGTCGAGCTGGTGCTCATGGCGTTCATGCTCATCGCCGCGATGAACTTTGGCCGGCATTTTCTGGCATTGCGACGCCTGTCATTCGCACCGTACGTGGCCGATCCGGAAGTTGGACCCATGCTGCGGGTGATCGTCGTCAGCATCGCACTGCTGACGCTCATCGTCGCGATGAGCGGCGCGTACACGAGCTTCGGGGTTACTTTGCGTCATGCCGCGTTCGCGGTCATTTCGATGGGATCGACCACCGGTGGTTTCGTCACCGAGGACTGGGAAAAGTGGCCGCCGTTCGCCGGCTACTGGCTGCTGCTGCTCACCTGCATCGTGTGCAATACCGGCTCGACCGGTGGCGGTATCAAGATGTTTCGCACCCTGCTTCTATGGCGGCAGGCGCTGCGCGAGATGCGCCTGATGGTGCACCCTCAGGCTGTAGAGCCGATCCGCATCGGCGGTCAGGTGGTCCCCAACCGGATCGTGTACGCGGTGCTGGCATTCATCTTTCTGTACTTCATGACTGTGGTCACGCTGACGCTGACGCTGTTGCTCTCGGGACTGGATTTCAGCAGTTCGATGTCGGCGGTCATCTCTTCGATCAACAACACCGGGCCCGGGTTGAACCGCGTCGGACCCTCCACCAATTACGGCTCGCTCTCGGATTTTCAGACCTGGATCTGCACGCTCGCGATGCTGCTCGGGCGACTGGAAATCTTCAGCGTCCTGGTGCTGTTTACGCCTACCTTCTGGCGCAAGTAACGCCGCGTTGGCGTTGCTCGGTTTTTTGTCGTCGGAATCGACGGGTTCAACCCGCATTCCGGGCGGGCCGTCCCAGATTCTCGGAATTCGTCCCGCAGATTCGCAAAACCTTGCGGAATTTTTCACTTCCTGTGTTGCCTGGATCATACAGGAGTGGCATGATCTCTACGGCAAACTTCGTAGTTTATGGCCGCCACCGCAACTACATCGCCCGCGCCCGTCCCGCTCGCGTCACCGCTCACGGTGGCCGCGCAATGGCGTCTTATTCTCGAAATCACGCTGCCTTTCTGGCTTTTCATGACCAGCGAGCGGCTGATTACCTACATGCTCGCCAGCACCAACAACCCGATGGTCATCATTGCGCCGGCCGAGGTGCGCATTGGCCAGCACCTCCTCCTGCTGCCCTTGTTGCTCCTGTGCTACAAGGGCGCGCTGTCGGTTGGATGGCCTCAGGTTGGGCGACCCGTCGCGCTGGCGAAACACCTGGGGCTCGCGATGCTGTTTGCCTGCTCGGCGCGCCCGGTGCTCGTATTCCTGACCGCCTACCGCCGCGATGAATGGGGCCTGCTGTACGAGCTGATCGACTCGGAGCTGGGTCGGTACGCGTGGGCGATGATGTGGCTGTCATCGGTCAGCGACTTCCTGCTGTCGTACTGGTTCGGCCTGGCACTGGTCGCCGGTGTGCGCACGTACCGCGAGCTCAGGGATGAAAAGCTGCGCGCGTCGTGGCTGCGAGATGAATGGACCCACTCGCGCTTGCAGGCTTTGCGCAGGCAGCTCAATCCCCATTTCCTGTGCAACACCCTGAATGCCGCGGTGGCGCTGGTGCGCAGCGATGCGTCTGCCGCGGAGCAGATCCTGGTACGGCTCGGTGACCTGCTGCGGCGTACCTTCCGGGACAGCGAATCGGAGCAGGTGTTGCTGGCCCGCGAGGCGGAATTCGTGCGCCAGTACCTGGAGATCCAGTCGCTGCGCTTCGCAGATCGACTGACGTTCGATGTCGAGGTGCCGCACGACCTGGAGCGTGCCCTGGTACCCGGGCTGCTGTTGCAACCGCTCGCAGAGAATGCGGTCGTGCACGGGGTCAGGAACGACAGCGACACGGTGCGAGTGCGTGTGAGTGCGCGCCGCGAGCGCAACGATCTCGTGATGGAGGTGGCTAACACCGCATCGGCGCACGCGCTGCTCGAGAGCCGGCGTGAAGGTGTTGGGCTCGGAGCGACCCGCGAGCGCCTGAGGACACTGTTCGGCGATGCGCAGGAATTGTCGCTCACCGCCCGAGCAGACGGCTCCGTGGTCGCGCGCGTCCGCATCCCCTTCGCACAAGCCCCGGCCGGTTTCGGCACTTGATCTCTGGCAGGGAGTGATGGATACGCAGCTCAGTGACGACTTGACCGCGCGGCCCCTGCGCCTCGCAGCGGATGCCGTCCCAATTCGTACTCTCATCGTCGACGACGAGTCGCTCGCACGGCAACGGCTGCGTGAGCTCTGCCGTCAGGAAGCTGATGTTGAGGTCGTCGGTGAATGCAGTCACGGCGGGGAGGCGCTGCAGCACATCGAGGCCCTGCGACCGGACCTGCTGCTTCTGGACGTCGAGATGCGCGAGACCAGCGGTTTCGATGTGCTAAGGCGACTGCCGAAAGGCGCCGCGCCCCTGGTCGTATTTGTTTCGGCTTTCGAGCACTACGCTTTCAATGCTTTCGACGTCAATGCAGTCGACTACCTGCTGAAGCCGTTCGATCGCAGCCGTTTCCAGCAGGCTCTTGGCCGCGTTCGTCAGCGCCTTGCGACCGCGCGCGGTTCGCAGTTGCGCGGCGAAATTGCCGACGCGGTGCGGGGTGCGCTGGCGGGAGTGACGCCGCAACCCGCTCCCCCGCTGCCGCGCATCGTGGCGGAAAAGGACGAGCGGCTGACGTTCATCGATCCGCAGGACATCGATTGCGTCGAGGCGGACCGCAACTACGTTGGGATCCGTGTCGGCCAGGATCTGTACCGCATTCGCTGCACGATGCGCCAGGCACAGGAGATGCTCGACTCCGCTTCATTCCTGCGCATTCACCGCTCCGTGATCATCAACACGCGCCGCATCCGCGATATGGAGCGCTGGTTGCACGGCGAATACGTGATCACTCTGAAGAGTGGCCAGCGCTTCACTTCCGGGCGCACCTACCGGCGCCGGATCCATGCCTACCTGCACAATGGCTTGACTTGAAGCGCGCAGAGGAACTGCGCGCTTTAGCTCCGGTCAGCTGCTGATGTAGCGCTCGAGCTGCTCGATCTGTTCCTGTTGCGACTCGATCACCGCCTTCACCAGATCGCCGATCGAAATCACGCCGAGCACGCCGCCGTTTTCGACCACCGGCAGGTGACGAATGCGCTGATCCGTGACGACCTGCATGCACTCGTTGACGGTCTGTGCAGGTTTCACGGTTATTACGGGTGAGGTCATGATCTGCCGCACCGGCGTGTCGGCCGACGCACGTCCCAGCAGGATCACTTTGCGCGCATAGTCACGCTCGGAAACGATGCCGGCCAGTTCTGCGCCGCGCATCACCAGGAGCGCGCCGACGTGCTTTTCCGCCATGAGGCGAATCGCGTCGAGCACCGGCGTATCGGGCGTGACGGAATAAACCTGCGATCCCTTGCGCTCGAGCAGATGTTTGACGGTGAGCATGGCCGCTTCTCCCGGTCGAGGAGTCGAATCGACGACCGATTCTACGCCGACACTTCACTCAGGGAAGTGCGGGTAGACTGACAGCATGCAGCGCGGTGGACCAAGAGGCACGATTCCGCCGCCTTCCGAGCGGCATGGGGCCGGGCCGCGCTGGGCTCTGCAGGTGCTGGCCGGGGTCGGCGTCGTCGGTGCGGTCTTTTTCGGGCTGCGCCTGCTGCACAACGAGCCCGACGCTGCCCAGAATGCCTCTGACAGCGCGACCGGACCGCGACTTGACGTAGCGAAACTGCGCGACCTCGCCGCACCGGCCAACGCGCCATCGGCTCCGCACGCTACCGCCACATCGCTCGACCTGGAAGCCTTCGTCGGCCGCCTGCAACGCGTGCGGTCTTACGCCGTCCTCGGAGACATCTCGGTCCCAGAGGGCATTCGAGTTTCTGTTGCCGAGCTACGTATCGCGCAAGCGGCCGCAGCGCTCGAGGAGCGGGCTCGGGCCAACGACAGAGATGCCAACGTCGCGCTGTCGCGTCTCGAGCTTGCCTGCCGGGGAGAACACCCGGATACCACGCGTTCGTTCGATGCAGCCAACGCTGAAGCCGCTGAGCGCGCGACCAAAATGCCGGCTGAGACACGTGAGCGCATCAAAGCGAGCATCGCTGCGAGGCGTGAACGATTCACCCGCATGTCGGAAGCATGTGCAGAGGCGCGTTTTGATTCGCCGACGATCAGCCAGCGTCTGCGTGAGGCGGCGGCGGCCGGGCACGAAGCAAGTCTTTGGCAGCTCGGAAACCTCGCCGACATTGAAACCGCACGACGCTACTGGCTCTCCGCCGCGATGTTGGGATTTGGCCCCGCCCAGGTCGACCTGGCGCAAAACCTCATGTACCACCCCACTTCGAAGGACGCGGACGCGCGCGCACAAATGCAGTACTGGTTGCAAGCCGCGGCGAAGCAATCGTGGGCGGGCAAGGTGACCCTTGGCGAGTGCCTCATCGCTGGCTGCAGCGGCCAGCCTCCCGATACAGCCGGTGCAGCACAGCAGCTGCGCGAAGCAGTCTTTCTCGGCGCCGCAGGTGCACCGGAGGCGCTGGCGTCGATTCCCGCAGACGACCCCGCCGCGCCCACCGATCTCGAGATCTACACTTACGAATCGTTTCTGCAGCGACTGAATGAGCTCGGGTGTTACGGTGCGGATCATTATCCGAGCAACGCGCTGCGTATCAACGACCACCTGCGCCAGCTCGCGCTAAGTCTCTCGCCATCCGCGCTGGCAGACGCACAAACACTCGCCGATCAGGCGTGGCGCGATCACGGTGTCCAGGCGCGAGCCGCCTGGCACTGCGAGTGATTCGGGCGCGAGACGCTAGTGCTTGCGCAGCACGAGATTCTTGCAGTACTGCACGTTCATGACGTTGTTGTGCCAGCCCTCGACGTAGGGCTTCACCAGGTGCTTGTTGACGTAGAAGTACAGCGGGATCACGGGCTGGTCGAGAAGCATGAGGCGCTCGGCCTCCTCGAGCGTGCTGCTGCGCCGGGCGATGTCGACCTCGGCTGCAGCGCTTGCAAGTAGAGCGTCGTATCGCGGGTTGCGGTAACCGGGCAGATTGAGTCCGAAATCGCTCTTGAGGTATTGGGCGAACGTGTAGGCGTCGTTGTAGTCGCCGATCCAGCTGGAGCGAAATACCTGCGTGACATCGTGGCGATCGATGTTCTGCAGCAGCACCTTGAATTCTTCGCCCACCAGCTCGGTCTCGACGCCCAGGGATTCCTTCCACATCGATGCGATCGCGACGGCGATGCGCGTGTGGCTTTCGTCGATGTTGTAGCGGATCTCGGTGCGTAGCGGATGCTCGGCGGAGTAGCCGGCCTGCGCATAGAGTTGCCTGGCACGATGGACGCGCTCTGCGAAGGAGAGATCCGCCCATTCGGGTCGCTGCGATTCATAGTTTGCAACTCCGACAGGCACCCAGCCGTAGGCCGGCAATTCGCCGCGCCCGGTCACCGATTCCGTCAGTCGCTCGCGATCGATCACCATCGAGAGCGCCAGGCGCAATTTCGTGTTGTCCTTGAAGGGCTCGCGGTGCAGGTTGTAGCCGTAGTAGTAGGTACTGAGCTGCGGGGATATGCGCAGTTCCGCGCCGAGATTCTCGCGAATCCACTTGAACTGTGCCGGTGGCACTGTGTACGTGATGTCGAGCTCGCCCGCCCGGTAACGCCGCAGCTCCGCGCCCTGATCGGCAATATGCAGGTAGTTGATGGTATCGATCTGGTTGCTGGCGTTGCCCCAGTAGTGCGCGTTGCGGTGGGCGACGATGTGAGAACCCACCGTCCATTCCGCGAGCACAAAAGCGCCATTCGAGACGGCATTGCCGGGACGCGCAAAATCACGACCGAGGCGCTGCAACGTGGGCCGATGCACGGGAAAGGTGCTGGGGTGGGCAAGCACGCCGGGCAGGTACGGTGCTGGCGAACCCAGCCGAATGAGTACCGTACTCGGGTCCGGAGCGGTGACGCCGAGCACTTCGGGCGGCTGTGCGACCTGAAGTGATCTCGGCGGCGTTTTCGATGACATCCACGATCTCCGCGTAGGGCGAGGCAGTGCGCGGGTCGACGAGCCTCTGCAGTGCGTAGACGAAGTCAGCCGCGACGACCGGATCGCCATTGGACCAGCGCAGGTGGTCGCGCAGCTTGAATGTGTATTGTCGACCGTCGGGGCTCACCGACCATTCCTGCGCGGAGCCAGGTGCAGGTTTCGCGTCTGCATCGAGAGCCGTCAGACCCTCGTATACGTCGCGCAGAATCGTGAGCTCGGCATCGGTGCGCGCCCGCTGCGGATCGAGCGATTCCGGCTCCGAACCGTTGCCGCGATTGAGCACGACCGGCTCATGGCCGCTCTCGGTCGTCGGGGACGCCGTATCCTTGCGCTGGCACGCACTGAGCGCGATGGCAAGGGCCATCGACGCACTCACGAAGGCTCGAGCTCGTCGGATCACGCCGCGCGGCTGCGCTTCTTCAGATGGATGAGTAGCAAAGAGATTGCTGCCGGAGTGACGCCTGGAACACGTGCCGCCTGGCCGAGACTCATGGGCCGCGCCTCGCCGAGACGCTGGCGCACTTCGTTCGACAATCCCTTGACTGTGGCGTAGTCGAGATCCGCAGGTAGCACTGTCGCTTCACTGCGTCGCTGGCGCTCGATCTCCTGCTGCTGGCGTTCGATGTAGCCGCTGTACTTGGCCTGGACATCCACCTGCAGGCGGACCTGTTCGGGCAGGCGATCATCGTCCACCCAGGACGCTGGCATCGCGCCCACAACCGGCAAGGCGGTGAGCGCTTCAAAGCTAACATCCGGCCGGCGCAACAAGTCGAATGCAGACTGCTCGCGCGTGAGAGGGCTGTCGAGTATCGCATCAGCGTCCACGGCCCGGATGTCGATGCTCTCGAGGCGAGCGCGCTCGCGTGCGATCAAGTCGCGCTTGCTCTCGAATAATCGCCAGCGTTCCTCGTCGACCAGGCCCAGCTCATGACCTGCCGGTGTGAGGCGCAGGTCCGCGTTGTCTTCTCGCAGCAGCAGGCGATACTCCGCGCGGCTGGTGAACATGCGATACGGCTCCGGCGCACCGCGCGTAACCAGGTCATCGATCAACACTCCGAGGTACGCTTCACTGCGCTTTGGCCACCAGGGCTCGCGCTCGGAAGCGCGCAGCGCCGCGTTGATTCCGGCCAAGATTCCCTGCGCCGCAGCCTCCTCGTAGCCGGTCGTGCCGTTGATCTGGCCGGCGAAATACAGGTTTTGAATGTGGCGGGTTTCCAGGCTCATCTTCAGATCGCGCGGATCGAAGAAGTCATATTCGATCGCGTAGCCCGGTCGTGTCAGGTGCGCATTCTCGAATCCCCGGATGCTGCGCACGAATTCGTACTGTGCATCGAAGGGCAGACTGGTCGAGATGCCGTTCGGATACACCTCATTACTCGTCAGTCCCTCGGGCTCGACGAAAATCTGGTGCGAGGTTCGGCTCGCGAAGCGAAATACCTTGTCTTCAACCGACGGACAATAGCGCGGCCCCACACCTTCGATCCGGCCGGTGAACATCGGCGAGCGATCACTCGCACGCCGAATGATTTCATGGGTGCGTTCGTTGGTCGCGGTGATGTGGCACGGCACCTGGCGCGGGTGCTCGCTGCGGCGTCCCAGAAACGAGAACACCGGCTGCGGATCATCGCTGTGCTGCTCGGCCATCACGCTGAAGTCGACGCTGCGTGCATCGATGCGCGGCGGCGTTCCCGTCTTGAGTCGTCCAACCCGCAGGGGCAATTCACGCAGACGCGCCGCAAGTCGCAACGATGGCGGGTCACCTGCGCGTCCGGCCGCATAATTCTCCAGACCGACGTGAATGCGTCCCGAGAGGAAGGTGCCGACCGTCAGGACCACGGTACGGGCATCGAACTCGATGCCCGCCTGCGTGATGACGCCGCACGCGCGCTCGCCTGCGAGCTTCAGATCCGCGACTTCCTGCTGAAACAGCGCCAGGTTGGGCTGCGATTCCAGCATTGTGCGGATCGCCTGCCGATACAGTGCACGATCCGCCTGCGCACGGGTGGCGCGCACTGCCGGCCCCTTGCTCAGATTCAGCGTGCGGAACTGGATCCCAGCGCGATCTGTGGCGCGGGCCATCGCGCCGCCGAGCGCGTCGATTTCTCGCACCAGGTGTCCCTTGCCAATCCCGCCGATGGCAGGATTGCAGCTCATGGCACCCAGGGTCTCGATGCTCTGCGTCAGCAGCAGTGTGCTCGCGCCCATGCGTGCGGCCGCCAGCGCGGCTTCAGTGCCGGAATGGCCACCGCCGACTACGATCACGTCGAAACTACGTGGGAAACGCATGGCTAAAGACTCAATGGCTTCAGGGACTTGAAAAAGGGCGCTTAGTGTAAGCACCCTGCCATCTCGTTGCCAGAACGCGTGCCCGGAATGGGTTCGCGCGCTCGTGTAAGGTGCGCCCCTGAAATGCCTACCGCGATTGTGCCGCCCGGGAGCTTGAATTGAGGTCACGCCTCGGCGCGTTCATCGTCGGTGCCTGCCTTGCACCAGCTTCCTTCGCCGCGACGCCGCTCGCCTCGTCTTTGTCCCTTGCCCCGTGCCGCCTGGAGCATCCCGACCACCTGCAGTCCATCGAAGCGCGCTGCGGGGTACTCGCGGTCCTGGAGAACCGCAACGACCCGGGCTCTCGCAAGATCGAACTCAATGTAGCGGTGGTTCCGGCGCTCGATCGGCGCGCAGCCGTCGATCCGCTCTTCATTCTCGCCGGTGGCCCGGGACAGGCGGCGACCGATTTCTACACACTCATTGCACCGGCTTTTGCACCGGTGCAGCGCGAGCGCGACATTGTCCTGGTCGATCAGCGGGGCACGGGTGGTTCGAACGCACTGAATTGTCCGTTTCCGGATGAGGACGAATCCGCCGATCTGACGCCGGCACAGCTTCGCGCTCATGCACGCGATTGCCTGGCGAGTCTGAACGCCGATCCGACGTTATATACGACGAGCGTGGCGGTGCAGGATCTCGATGCCGTCCGCGCGGCCCTCGGTTACGCGCAGATCAATCTCTACGGTGTTTCCTACGGAACGCGCGTGGCCCAGCATTACCTGCGCCGATTTCCCGAACATGCACGCGCACTCATTCTCGATGGCGTCGTGCCGCCCGACGCCGTACTTGCGGCGGACGGCGCCCTGCATGCGCAGCGCACCCTCGAATTGATCTTCGCCCGCTGCGAGACTGATGCCGCCTGCCACGCAGCGTTCGCCGATCCACGCGCCCAGTTCGAGACTCTGCGCTCACGCCTGGCTGCATCGCCGGCACGCATCGAGCTTCCCGATCCTGATACCGGAAGCATCACAGCGCTCGAGGTGCGGCCCGTGCACCTGCAGATTGCTACTCGATTGCTGAGCTACGCTTCAGAACGCTCCGCGCTGCTGCCCTTGATCCTCGACCAGGCCGTCGCGCACAACAATCTTGTGCCGCTCGCGGCGCAGGCGGTGATCATGTCGAAGCGCTATGTCGACGCGCTGAGTTATGGCATGCACAACGCGGTCGTGTGCACGGAAGATGTGCCGTTCATTGATCCGGCAAAACTCGACCGCGCTGCTCTTACGCGGAGCTACCTCGGTACCGCGCAGCTCGATGGTCTGGTCGAGGTCTGCAAGGAATGGCCGCGCGGCCTGCTCGATGCGGACTTTCATGAGCAGCTAAAGTCCGATCGTCCCGTGCTGATGCTCTCCGGCTCCGCCGATCCGGTGACTCCGCCGGCATACGCGGAACGGGCGGCACAGGGTCTCAGCAACGCGCTGCAGATCACGCTGGAGGGGCAAGGGCACGGTCAGCTGGCAACCGGCTGCATGCCACGCCTGATGGCGCGCTTTCTCGAACTCGGAAGCACGCACGGGCTGGACACCCTTTGCACCCGGAGCATCGCGCCCGACCCCTTTTTCACCTCCTTTTCCGGTCCTCCTCCATGATCGAAGTTCAGGGCCTGCGCAAGTCCTTCGGCTCCGTCGCGGCGGTTCGCGATGTCTCGTTCTCGGCCCTCGATGGCCGCATCACCGGATTGCTGGGGCCAAACGGCGCCGGCAAGTCCACCACGCTGCGGATTCTGAGCACGCTGCTGGAGCCCGATGCCGGTGCCGGGCGCATCGATAGCCTGGACCTGCGTGGCGATCCACTCGGCGTGCGACGCCTGATCGGAGTGCTCCCACACTCAAGCGGCGTTTACCCGAACCTCACCGGCCGGGAAAACATCGACTACTTCGGCCGGCTGCAGGGCCTCGATGCGGCCGCGATCGATCGGCGCACGCGTGAGCTGGTCGAGTTGCTGGAGATGGGCGACTTTGTCGATCGCCGCGCCAAGGGATACTCCCAGGGCCAACGGCTCAAGGTCGCAATCGCGCGCGCGCTCGTGCACTCGCCACGCAACGTGTTGCTGGATGAACCCACCAACGGCCTCGACGTGATGGCGACGCGCGCGCTGCGCAGTCTGCTCTGGCGTCTGCGCGACGCAGGACACTGTGTGCTCTTTTCGAGTCATGTAATGCAGGAAGTCGCAAATCTATGCGACGAGGTCGTGATCATCGCGCGCGGCCTCGTCGTGGCACGTGGCACACCGGAGCAGATCCGCACGCGCAGCGGCACGGCCAGCCTGGAGGATGCTTTCGTCGCCGCGATCGGTAGTGCGGAGGGCCTGCAGTAATGCGCGCTATCGGCGTCGTTTGGCTCAAGGAGATGAAGGAAAACCTGCGCGACCGGCGCACGCTCCTGTCCGCACTGGTGTTTGGTCCGCTGTTCGGCCCGGTGATGTTTGCCGTGATGATTGGATTACTGCTCGAGAAGACCGTGAGTGAGTTCGACGAGAAAGTGGCCCTTGCGGTAGACGGCAGCGCCCTTGCACCGAACCTCATGCACTTCCTCGAAGAGCACGATGTCGCGATTCAGCACGTGCACTTCGACCTGGCGAAGGCGCGCACAGCAATCCGCAAAGGCAGGCACGACGCGATTCTGATCATTCCAGCGCAGTATCCGCAACGATTGCGGGCGGGCTTGCCCGCCCCGGTGCAACTCGTTTCGGACAGCGCCGACAATCGCACCGGCAAGTATGTCGCTCGCGTGCGCGCGTTGCTTACGGCCTACGGTTCGCAGCTCGCCAGCTCCCGGTTGCTGGCTCGGGGAGTAAACGCCGAGGTGATCCGACCGATCGCCATCGATGAAATCGATGTATCCACGCCCGCCGGGCGTGCACTGCTGGTGCTCGGAATGATGACCTACTTCATCCTGTTCGCGATGCTGATGGGCGGGCTGTATCTGGCCATCGACGCCACGGCCGGGGAGCGCGAGCGAGGCTCGCTGGAACCACTGCTCACCGTTCCCGCGGAGCGATCCATGCTCATCTACGGGAAAATTCTCGCCACCTGCTGCTTCATGCTGCTGTCGCTGGCCATTACGCTCACGGCTTTCACTATCGGGCTCAAGCTCGTGCCCCTCGAGTCGCTCGGCATGAGTGCCAACTTCGGGCCTGCCGTCGCGATGCGTGTGTTCATCGTGGCCGCGCCGTTCACGCTGCTCGGCGCCTCTCTCATGACCGTGGTTGCCTCGTTCACGCGCACCTACAAGGAAGCCCAGAGCTACCTCACGCTCGTGCTGCTGATCCCGACGCTGCCGATCGTGTTCGCCGGCCTGTACTCGCTGCGTCCCAGCAACTGGCTCATGGCAGTGCCGAGCCTGAGCCAGCACCTGCTCATGACCGGATTGATTCGCGATGAGCCTTTGCCGCCACTCCATGTGGCGATTTCTGTGCTCACCACATTGGCGGCTGGTATCGCGCTGGCGTGGGTCGCGGGCCGCCTGTACGAACGCGAAGCAATTCTCGGCTAGACGTTCGCGTCGTCCGACGCTGGCGCCGACGGCGCGCTCGCGCGAGCCACCAGCAGCCGGAAGCGGCGCTGATTGGCCGCTTCGAAGTCGCGCGCCTCGATCTCAAAACGATTGTTGAAGTAGCCACGCCTGAGCCACTCGAAGACGTAGCGCAGCCGCGTCAGGCGTCGCGGCCGCCACTGATTGAGTACGTGAAAATATTCGTGCAGCAACAGGCCGGAATCGCGAGCGAATTCCGCAACACTGCCGCGCAGATAGATTCGATTCGGTCTCGTGGTCGCGATCGCGCGCGGATGCCAGCGCACACGCCACGAATTCTCGATGAGCGCAACGCCTGCGACGGCATCGCCGAATATTTCCTGCAACGCGCTGCGTACCGCGGCCGGCAGTCGATCGAAATCCGTTGCGCCAGTCACTCGCCCGCCTGCCGATGCGATGGTTTGCGCCGAATGTATTCCAGCCCCGCGAGGAATATTCACGTCGCCCGATGCTACTTGCCGATGCAGAAGCTGGAAAAGATGCGCCCCAGCAGGTCATCGCTCGTGAACTCGCCGGTGATTTCTCCGAGCGCCGCCTGGGCGCCACGCAGCTCCTCAGCGAGCAGTTCCCCCGCACGTCGCATGCGAAGCTGCTGGGCACCCATTTCGACATGTTGCCGCGCGCGCGTCAGGGCATCGAGGTGACGTCGCCGCGCGCAGATGCTGCCAGCTTCTGCGGGCATGAACCCCATGCACTCCT